>NZ_JBQTCI010000002.1:0-775432 GCF_052380015.1 Rheinheimera sp. NSM
TTGGTGGATTGTACTGGGTTCGAACCAGTGACCCCCGCCTTGTAAGGGCGGTGCTCTCCCAGCTGAGCTAACAATCCACGCTGTTTGATGGCGCTCATTATAGGGAGCATGAAAAAGCTGTCAACATTATTTTGGTAATAGCGGTTTGTCTGCTGCAAAAGTAAACATTCTGTCGTGCTTTAACGCAAAACAGTTGCGGCTGCCATACCTTAGCGGGTGCATCCGGCGCCCCGCATTGTTACAATAGCCGCCATTATTGCACTATGATGGATAAACTATGTCTCTTGTTACCCGTTTTGCGCCAAGCCCAACCGGTTATTTACATGTTGGTGGTGCCCGTACTGCCTTGTTCAGCTGGTTATATGCCAAAAAGAAGGGCGGCAAATTTATTCTGCGTATTGAAGATACCGACTTAGAGCGTTCTACCCAAGAATCGGTTGATGCCATTTTAGAAGGTATGAGCTGGCTGGGGCTGGATCACGATGAAGGCCCGTACTATCAAACCAAGCGCTTTGATTTGTATAAAGAAGTAGTAGCACAGCTGGTGGCTGACGGTAAAGCCTATAAGTGTTTTTGTACTATAGAAGAAGTCGACGCCATGCGCGAAGCGCAAACGGCAGCCGGCGAAAAACCGCGTTACAACGGTATGTGGCGCGACCGCACTGATCACCCGGCGGATAAACCCTTTGTCATCCGTTTTAAAAACCCGCAAAGCGGCACTGTGATCATTGACGATTTAATTAAAGGCCGCATTGAAATTGCCAACAGCGAGCTGGACGATTTAATTATTGCCCGCAGCGACGGCACACCCACTTATAACCTTACCGTGGTGGTTGACGACTGGAAAATGGGCATTACCCACGTGATCCGCGGCGATGACCATGTAAACAATACGCCAAGGCAGATGAATATTCTGGCCGCGCTGGGCGCCGATATTCCCAAATATGCTCATGTGCCGATGATCCTCGGCGATGATGGTAAACGCTTATCCAAACGCCATGGGGCTGTTGGTGTTATGCAGTATCGTGACAACGGCTTTTTACCCGAAGCCTTACTTAACTATCTGGTACGCTTGGGCTGGTCACATGGCGACCAGGAGATTTTCAGCAAAGACGAGTTAATTCAGCTGTTTGATCTGGATAGCTGCAACCGTGCGCCGTCGGCATTTAATACCGATAAACTGATTTGGTTAAATCAACACTATATGAAAACCTTGCCGCCAGAGCAGGTGGCGGCGCAGCTGCAATGGCATATTGCAGAGCAAAAACTGGATATCAGCAACGGCCCTGCGCTGACAGAGCTGGTAAAAGCCCAGGCAGAGCGGGTAAAAACGCTTAAAGAAATGGTTGAGGTAAGTCGCTATTTTTATGAAGACTTCAGCCAATTTGACGCCGATGCTGCAAAAAAACATTTACGCCCGGTAGCGTTGGAACCTTTGCAGGCCGTTGCAGCCAAACTGGAAGCATTAACTGACTGGTCAGTAACGGCAATTCACAATGCCATCAATACCACGGCAGAACAGTTGGGTGTAGGTATGGGCAAAATTGGTATGCCACTGCGGGTAGCGGTAACCGGTGGCGGTAATTCACCGGCATTGGATTTAACCTTAAGTTTAATTGGCAAAGCACGCAGCCTGGCGCGGTTGCAACTGGCGATCAGTTTTGTACAACAACGCGCTAATGACAGCGAATGAGGCCGGCACTTTCGGTCAATCCACTAAATACTCAGTCCGCTGATGCCGGACTGAGTAACATAGCTTGCTACAATGTTACGGCAAAGCAGGGAATGCATAATAACAACCGGGAAGACAAAACTCATGGGTGAAACGACAACAACGGAGTAATACAGCAAGATAATGCATTTTTTCTCAACCGGTGTCAGCCTTGCGCTGATGCTTTGCTTGTATGGGGTACAGGCATCAGAGACAGATAACTTGCCGGTCAGCGAAGCGCCACTGCAGCCAATAGGTTTTTTTGGCACGGTAACCGGCGATGTTGAGCTGGGGTTCTTACTTACATCCGGTAATACCGACTCTTTTGCTATCCGCGCCAACAGTGAATTAGTACACGATTTGCAGCACTTTCGTAATCGCTATCAGTTACAGGGCCGCGTGCAAAAAAATAATGTTACTAATGCTGCCTCCGGTGAACAGCAACAGGTAACTACCGCCAGCCGCTATGGTTTTACCGGCCAAAGTAACTATAAACTGGTGTCTGGCTATGAGTCTGTTTTCGGTCGTGGCGCCTTTTTACATGACAAGTTTGGTGCTTTTCGCGAACAAGCCTCGTTAGCTGTGGGTTACGGTAACCGGTTGTACGAACAACTGACGGATTACATTGACCTGGAAACCGGACCGGGTTTTGCGCATCAGCAAACGGCTGCCGGTGAAGACAGAAGCGGTATCATCTGGTTTTTGGCGGCAAATATGAACTATGCGCTGTACGACACCAGCAGCTTCCGGCAAACGCTGGAAGGGTCGGTATCGCTGGATGGTGAAAACACCACCTTGCTTAGTCGCAGCAGTATTACTGCCACTATAGCTGACCGCTTGTCCATGCGGTTAAATTTTGTGGTGAAGTATAACTCCAGGCCCGAAGGTACGCTGCGCAGCACCGATACTGAAACCTCAGCCTCGCTGGTGTATACCTTCTGACAGTAAAAAGCCGGCAGTTAACTACCGGCTTTTATCATAAAGCAGCTCTGGCGAGTGCTTACGAATGCAATACCCTGGCCCGTAAGGTGGCCGGTATCGCCCGCAGCTCATTTAATGCCTGCTCTACATCGTCAGAATCAATATCAATTACTACATAACCGATATCAGCATTGGTTTGCAGGTATTGCCCGGCAATGTTGATATTGTGCTTAGCAAAGGCTTCGTTGATTTTAGTCAGTACGCCCGGCTGGTTTTTATGAATATGCAGCAAGCGCGAGCGGCCTTTGTGCTCCGGCAGTGATACTTCCGGGAAGTTGACCGCAGACAGCGTAGAGCCATTGTCGCTGTATTTCACCAGCTTGCCGGCTACTTCAAAGCCGATATTTTCCTGTGCTTCCTGGGTAGAACCGCCAATGTGCGGAGTTAAGATCACATTGTCGAATGCACGCAGTGGCGAGATAAATTCTTCATCATTGCCTTTGGGCTCGGTCGGGAACACGTCAATAGCGGCTCCGGCCAGCTTTTTGCTGCGCAGCGCCTCAGTTAAGGCATCAATATCTACCACAGTACCGCGCGAGGCATTAATTAAAATGCTGCCTGGCTTCATCAATTCCAGCTCGGCTTCACCAATCATGTTTTTGGTTTGCGGCGTTTCCGGCACATGCAGGGTGATCACGTCAGAGGTTTTCAGCAAGGTGCCAAAGTTAACCTGGCTGGCATTGCCCAGCACCAGCTTGTCTTCGATATCGTAAAACTGCACCCGCATACCGATATTCTCCGCCATAATGCTCAGCTGAGTACCGATATGGCCATAACCGATAATACCCAAGGTTTTACCGCGGGCTTCAAAGGAGTTATTCGCTGTTTTTTGCCACTCACCGCGATGGGCAGCCGCAGAGCGCTGCGGAATACCGCGCAGCAGCATAATAATTTCGCCCAGTACCAACTCGGCTACCGAGCGGGTGTTGGAGAACGGTGCATTAAATACCGGAATAGCACGCTTTAACGCTGCCGTTAAATCTACCTGGTTGGTACCAATACAAAAGCAGCCGATAGCAACTAACTTGCCGGCGGCATCCAGTACTTTTTCTGTCAGCTGGGTGCGCGAGCGGATACCGATAAAATGCGCATCTTTAATGCGTTCGATCAGCTCATCTTCCGGTAACGAGGTTTTTAAATATTCAATATTGCTGTAGCCCTGATTTTTAAAGCTTTGCACCGCGCTTTGGTGCAAGCCTTCGAGCAGCAATATTTTTATTTTGTCTTTGGCCAGTGAAAATTTTTCCATGTCACTTCTCTTCATTAAATTTAAAATAAAATCAGTTAGTTATTCTTGTTATAGTTTTTCGTGGCCCGGGGCTGCAATATCAGCGGATAACCTGTGTACCGGTAGCGCTGCCTACCAATACCATATCGGCAGCACGCATTGCGAAGATGCCATTGGTTACTACGCCGACAATATTATTAATCTGTTGCTCCAGCTCGATTGGCTTGCTGATGGCTAAATCGTGTACGTCGAGGATCACATTACCGTTATCGGTGGTGACACCGGCGCGCAATACCGGGCGCCCGCCCAGTTTGCTCAGCTCACGCGACACATAGCCGGCGGCCATCGGGATTACTTCTACCGGCAGCGGAAATTTACCCAATACTGCAACCTGTTTGCTCTGATCAACAATACAAATAAAGGTATCGGCTACCGCTGCAACAATTTTTTCGCGGGTAAGGGCGGCGCCACCGCCTTTAATCATATGTTTTTGCGCGTTAATTTCATCGGCGCCATCTACGTAAACGCTAAAGCTGTCGATACTGTTTAAATCCAGCACCGCTATACCCAGGGCTTTGAGTTTTTCGGTAGATTGTACCGAACTGGACACGGCCCCTTTAATGTCATGCTTAATGCTGGCCAGCGCATCGATAAAATGATTTACCGTAGAGCCGGTACCCACGCCAACCACGGTATTACGCGGAATAAACTCCAGTGCAGCCTGGGCCGCGTTTTTCTTCATTTCATCTTGTGTCATTAGCTGATCCAAATTCGTTTAGCCATACAGATGGATATTATATCGAAAGGACCTGCCGACAAAAGGGTAAAAGCGGAAAAAGGTAAAACTGTTTTACGGCATGGCTTAGGTGTAAGTGTCGCCGGCCACAATACGCCCTCTGGCTCGCCACAGCAACTCGCCCTAATGCCTGCGGCAGGGCTCAGACACTCTGTGGCGACCAGATCGCGTTTCTGGCCTGCTTTCTTGGGTTAAGCCTTAAGCGTTTAGCGAAAATCAAAATATTTACCCGGCGTAATAATCTGCTGTAACGGAATATCCCAGGCTTCACCCGGCACAGCATCTACCTGCTGGCAGTTATGTGCCAGGCCTATTACCTGACAGTGGCTGCCAGGCGGCAGTTGCGACAAAGTGCGATCATAAAAACCGCCGCCCATACCCAGGCGGTTACCGGCGGCATCAAAGGCAACCAATGGCGTAAAAATCATATCCAGCTGCTGCACTGGTATCAGCCGGTGGCAGGCGGCCAAAGGCTCGGGTATGCCGAATTTGTTCGGGTACAGCAGGGTATCTTTGTCGTAGCGCACAAACAGCAAATACCCGACGGCAAACGGATGCAAAACCGGCAAATACACACTTTTGCCCAGCTGCCACAACGCCTGAATCAGCGGATAAGTATCAGCCTCGCCATCATTAGCCAGATATAAGGCAAAGTGCTGTTGCTGTGCCAGCTGGGGTAATGCCAACGCATGCTGTTGCAAATCCAGTGCGGCCTGCTGCTGTGCTTGTGGGCTAAGCTGTTGCCGTTGGCGACGAATAAAGGTTCTGAGCTGTTGGCGCAGTGCTGTGGTATCGGCCAAGGTGGATATCTGTGTTGCTGTGGACATGGTACTGAGTATGCCTGAACGGCGGCAGAAAAAAAGGGGTTCTCCAAATTGCCGTGTCTGGTGTTAGCCCTTGAACCATAGGTTCAAGGCGGGAGTCAATTGGCCACCTCAGGCTTCCCGGTACGGGCCGGGCTTGCACACTGGCGGCGCAGAAGAATCCCTGGGTAAAAACAATTATCGGCTCAGGGACATCCACCTGATCACCAACAATCCAGAGAACTGAGCTGAGTATAACACCGCAGTTTGCAGCCGATAAGGTTATTCATCGCAGTTTTACTGCGGCTGGTGTTAGTTGCATGGTTTTACAGCAACTTTTGTTTACACGTTGCGCTGTTGTTATTTCTGCGGCCGGAAAGTTGGCGCTTTTTCGCTGTGGTGGTAGCATAAAGGCAGTTAATCACAGCACGAATAGTTATATGAGCAGCCTTTCTTTACTTAGCTACGATGAATGGACTTACAAGCTGGACCAGGGCTATGTTATGGCCTCGGCCGCAGAAGTGCATGGTTTAATTGCCGGCCTGCTCAGCGCCGGAGTCGATCCGGAGCCGCAGCAGTTAATGCCGGTGCTGCACGACTTTCTTAACGACGGCCAGGCGCTGCCGGTCGACGTAAAACAGCATGTGGTCAGCCTGATAGAAAACAGTGCCAAACAATTAGCGCAAAACGATTTTAGTTTCAGCATGTTACTACCAAGTGACGACGACAGCCTGCCGGAGCGGTTAGATGCCATGGTGGAGTGGACCCAAGCGTTTCTGGTAGGTTTTGCGGTACAGCAAACCGATTTATCGCTGGTATCAGACGATGTACGCGAAGCGCTGGATCAACTGACTGAAGTGACCCGGATTGATATTCATACCACTGACGATGGCAGCAGCGAAGAGAACGAAGAAGCCTATTATCTGGTGCTGGAGCATATCCGTATTATGGTACTGGCCTGTTATACCGAAGTGGGGCAAAAGTTCGGTGTCAAGCCGGTAAGCAATAAGACATTGCATTAAATGACCAACACATCCGCGCAGCAGTTTGATATTGTTATTGCCGGTGGCGGTATGGCCGGCAGTACCTTAGCCGTTGCGTTGCTGCAGGCCAACCCGGCGCTGAAACTGGCCATTATTGAGCAACAGGCAGAACAAATCAGCAACGCCAGCTTTGATAGCCGCAGCATAGCGCTGGCCGCCGCCAGTGTTAGCTTATTGGCACAATGGGGCCTGTGGGCTGAACTGGCCGGCAAAGCTTGTGCTATTAAGCATATTCAGGTGTCGGATCGCGGCCATTTTGGCAAAACGCAGTTAAGCGCTGCGGAATACCGGCAACACGCCTTGGGTTATGTACTGGAAGTCGAGCCGTTCGGCGCTGTGTTGTTTAACAAGCTGGCGCAATACAAACAGTTACAACGCTTTGCCCCCAATAGCATCAGCGCAATAACCACAACGCAACAGCAGCAACTGCTGACGTTAAATGACGGCACAATATTACAGACTAAATTACTGGTTATTGCTGAGGGCGGTTTATCCCCCAGTCGTGCGCTGGCCGGTTTTACTGTGCAGGAGCGCCGTTATCAGCAGTATGCGGTTATTGCCAACCTGGCGCTGGCACAGGGCCATCAGCATACAGCGTTTGAGCGTTTTACCGAACATGGCCCTATAGCGTTGCTGCCGCTGACTGCGCAGCGTTATTCGCTGGTATATACCGTAGATGAGGCGGCAGTGAACCGGGTTATGCAACTGGACGATGCTGCCTTTGTTGAACATATACAGCAAGCCTTTGGTTATCGCGCCGGCATATTTTCCGCAGCGGGGCGCAGGGCAAGTTACCCGCTTAGCCTGCGCGTCAGCGGCGATATAGTGCGCCATCGCACGGCATTGCTTGGCAACAGCCTGCATAATGTGCACCCTATTGCCGGCCAGGGCTTTAACCTGGCGCTGCGCGATATTGCTGAGTTAGTGCGTCAGCTAAGCGCTGCGCCGGAGGATATTGGCGGTTATGCCATGCTGCGCGGCTATCAGCTGGCACGTCAGCAAGATATCAGCACGGTAACCACCGCCACCGATGCGCTGGTGCGTATTTTCTCTAACCGCTCGCGCTTAATGGCGCTGGCGCGTAACAGTGGTTTGCTGGCCATGACATTATGTGATGAATTAAAACGCCCGTTGGCCGAACAGGCGATGGGGCTGCGGAGCTAGAATGCAAAATGTCGATATTACTATTGTTGGTGCCGGCAGTGCCGGGTTAACGCTGGCATTGTTGCTGGCGCCACTGGGTTTGCAGATAGTAGTGCTGGAGCAGGGCGGGGCACCGCACAGCAGCAATATTAACCATCAACGTGTCAGTGCGCTTAACCCGGCATCAATGCGTGTGCTGCGCCATACCGGTGCCTGGCCGGCTATTGCAGCGACAGCCCAAAGCTATAACCGCATGCAGGTGTGGGATGCCGACAGCTTTGCCAATATTGAGTTTGATGCCGAAGCTGAGCGTTTATCTGAACTTGGCTGGATTTGCGATAACGAGCAAATCCGCGTTGCCTTGCATCAGCAATTGCAGCAGCACAGCAATGTGCGCTTAGAGTTTAACTGCAGCATTAACAGCCTGGTGCAAAGTGAGCGCGATGTGCTGATTAATATTAACCAGCAACAACTACTGCTAAGCCGCTTGCTGGTAGGCGCCGATGGCGTAAATTCGCTGGTACGCAGTAGCATGCAGCTGCCACTGGCGCATTGGGATTACGAGCAGCAGGCCATAGTCGCCACTATTACTACACAGTTACCGCATCAGAATACCGCGCGCCAGGTGTTTTTACCGACCGGGCCGTTGGCGCTGTTGCCGCTGCCGGATCCGCAGCAATGCTCTATTGTCTGGAGCTGCAACCCTGAGCGTGCGGCAGAGCTGTTGGCCATGCCGGCAGAGCAATTTAACCAGGCTCTTAGCGCCGCCGGCAACAGCGTGCTGGGTGTACTGCAACTGCATACAGAACCCAAAGCCTTTGGCCTGAAGATGCGCTACGCCGGCAGTTGGCTGCGTGGCCGCGTGGTATTGGTGGCCGACGCGGCGCACAGCATACATCCGTTGGCCGGCCAGGGCATGAATTTAGGCCTGATGGATGTTGCAGCATTAGCAGAACTAATCAGTGAAGCGGTAGCCGGCAATAAAGATTTTACTGAAACCCGGCTGCTGCGGCGTTACGAGCGCTGGCGCAAGGCCGAGGCGCAAACCCTGATCGTGGCAATGGAAGCTTTTAAACGCGGTTTCAGTAATAAGCAGCCACTGCTTAAGCTGGTAAGAGCTGTCGGTATGAGCGGCGTAAACCAATTACCCTGGTTAAAAAGCAAGATCATCGCTGCAGCCCTTGGTAACAGTGGCGACTTGCCAAAACTGGCACAGCCGGTGGCAAAAACGGCCCGTACGGCCTGAGTTAGTTTTTTTAGTAATTACCGCTGTCGCATTACAAAAACTAATTAATCGGGGGCTGTTTGCCGGCGTTACCTTGCGCTATAATCCGGCTGCCTTTTTTATCCGCTGTGCTGCATAAGTTGTCATAAAACTGTGCAGTAGCGCTGAATTTCCGGCGCCTTGCGGGCCTTACAATAAGCAGGAAATAGCAATGGCCAATCAAACTGCGTTACATGGCAAACACCTGGAAGCCGGTGCCAAAATGGTCGACTTCTTCGGCTGGGACATGCCCATCAATTACGGCTCACAAATTGAAGAACACCACGCGGTACGCCGCGATGCCGGGATGTTCGACGTCTCTCATATGACTATCGTTGATTTAAAAGGCGCCAATACCCGCGCCTTTTTGCGTTATTTACTGGCCAATGACGTGGCTAAATTAACCGTACCCGGTAAGGCGCTGTACAGCGGTATGTTAAATACAGCCGGCGGCGTCATTGACGATTTAATTGTGTATTTCCTGCAGGAAGACTTCTTCCGCCTGGTGGTTAATTCGGCCACCCGTGAAAAAGATTTAGCCCACATCAACAACGAAGCCAAAGCCTTTGACGTAACAGTAACCGAGCGGCCTGAGTTCGCCATGATTGCCGTGCAGGGCCCGAATGCTAAAGCCAAAGTGGCAACCTTATTAAATGCAGAGCAACAAGCTGCAGTTGAAGGCATGAAGCCGTTTTTTGGCGTCCAGGCCGGCGACTTGTTTATTGCCACCACCGGTTACACCGGTGAAGACGGCTATGAGATTGCGCTGCCAAATGCGCAGGCCGCCGGGTTTTGGCAAAAGTTGTTGGACGCCGGCGTTGCGCCGGCCGGTTTAGGTGCGCGTGATACTTTGCGTTTAGAAGCCGGCATGAACTTATATGGCCAGGATATGGACGAAAGCGTATCGCCACTGGCAGCCAATATGGGCTGGACCATTGCCTGGGCCCCGCAAGAGCGTAACTTTATCGGCCGTGCAGCACTGGAGCAACATAAAGCCGAAGGCACCTTTAAGCTGGTAGGCCTGGTAATGGAGCAAAAAGGTGTACTGCGCCATGGCCAACGTGTAGTGGTTGACGGCGGCGAGGGTGAAATTACCTCCGGTACCTTCTCACCTACGCTGGGTTACAGTATTGCGATGGCACGGGTACCGGCCACGGTGGGTGAGGTAGCCGAAGTAGATATTCGCGGTAAGATGGTGCCGGTTAAAGTGGTTAAACCTGCTTTCGTGCGCATGGGTAAGAAAGTCATCTAAACTGTGACAGTAATTAAAAACTATATTAAATAAAAGACACCAGCTAAGGATTAAACAATGAGCTCAATTCCTAACACATTGAAATACGCCAGCAGCCACGAGTGGGCACGCGATGAAGGTAACGGTATCTACACTGTAGGTATTACTGAACACGCTCAGGGCCTGCTGGGTGATATGGTGTTTGTTGAACTGCCGGACGTAGGCGATAGCGTAACTCAGGGCGATGACTGCGCAGTAGCCGAGTCTGTAAAAGCCGCTTCTGATATTTATGCGCCGCTGTCGGGCGAAATTGTTGAAGTTAACGAAGCGCTGGCCGACTCACCGGAGCTGGTAAACAGCAGCCCGTACGAAGATGGCTGGATGTTTAAAATTAAGGTGTCGGACACTGCTGAATTGTCAGCATTGTTAGACGCTGCCGGCTACAAAAACTCTATTGACGAGTAAGCCAACTTAGCAAATCCGTTTAAGCCCCGTGCACGTACAAATTACCTGTATAAGCCACGGGGCTTAACTTTAGTAGCAACGAAACCTTACCAGGACATTCAAGGCATGACCAACTCCGCTGTGAAAACCCTGTCGCAACTTGCGAACCACGACGAATTTATTCAGCGCCATATTGGCCCGGACGCGGCAGAAACCGCTGCCATGCTAAGTGAGCTGGGTGTAGACAGCATTGAAGCGCTGATTGCCCAAACGGTACCGGGCGATATCCGCCTGACGACGCCACTGGCCACCGGCCCGGCCCGCACTGAAGCCGATGCGTTAGCTGTGTTAAAACAAGCTGCGGCAAAGAACAAAATGTTCAAATCTTACATTGGTATGGGTTATCACCCGACGTTAACGCCCAATGTGATCCTGCGTAATGTGCTGGAAAACCCGGGCTGGTACACGGCGTACACGCCATACCAGCCGGAAATTGCCCAGGGCCGCCTTGAATCGCTGTTAAACTTCCAGCAATTAACGCTGGATTTAACCGGTATGGAGCTGGCCAGCGCCTCGTTGCTGGACGAAGCCACCGCCGCCGCTGAAGCCATGGCTTTGGCCAAGCGCGTTACCAAGAGCAAGTCTAACCTGTACTTTATTGCCGACGATGTACACCCGCAAACTATCGACGTGGTAAAAACCCGCGCTGAAATGTTCGGTTTTGACATTGTAGTGGGCAAAGCCGCCGATGCTGCCGCGCACGACGTATTCGGTGCTTTAATTCAATACCCAACCACTAACGGTGATATCCGTAACGACAGCGCGTTAATCGCGGCGTTACAGGCGAAAAAAGCCATAGTGGCGGTGGCTACCGATCCTATGGCGCTGCTGCTGTTAAAGGCACCGGGCCAATTAGGTGCCGACGTGGTATTAGGCAGTGCCCAGCGTTTTGGTGTGCCTATGGCCTACGGTGGTCCGCACGCAGCATTTTTCGCTACCCGCGATGCGTATAAGCGCTCTATGCCGGGCCGTATTATCGGTGTGTCTAAAGACCGTCGCGGTAATCAGGCACTGCGTATGGCGATGCAAACGCGCGAGCAACATATCCGCCGTGAAAAAGCCAACTCGAATATCTGTACTGCCCAGGTATTACTGGCCAATATGGCCTCGTTCTATGCCGTGTACCATGGCCCGCAGGGGCTGAAAAATATCGCTGAGCGTATTCACCGCAATGCCGATATTTTCGCCGCCGGCGTACAAGCCAAAGGCGTGGCCTTAGTAAACAGCCACTGGTTCGATACTGTTACCTTTAAAGTAAGCGACCGCGCCGGCGTGGTTAAGCGTGCGTTAGCTGCCGGTGTTAACCTGCGTACCGACGTTGCCGACTCATTAGCGGTAAGCTTCCATGAAGCGACAAACAGCAATGATATTGCTGAGCTGTTTGATATCGTACTGGGCACAGGCCATGGCTTAAACGTAGAAGCGCTGGATGCTGCTATTGTTAAAGACGGCAGCAAGTCTATTCCTGCCGATTTAGTGCGTAACGACAGCGTGCTGGGCCACCCGGTATTTAACCAGTATCACAGTGAAACTGAGATGCTGCGTTATATCAAAAAGCTGGAAAACAAAGACTTATCATTAAACCATTCGATGATTTCGCTTGGCTCATGCACGATGAAGCTAAACGCTACTGCCGAGATGATTCCGGTAACCTGGCCTGAATTTGGCTCGCTACACCCGTTCGTGCCGCGCGACCAGGCCGAAGGCTATTACGAGATGATTAACCAACTGGGCGACTGGCTGGTAAATATCACCGGTTACGACAATATCTCGATGCAGCCAAACTCGGGTGCCCAGGGCGAATACGCCGGTATGGTAGCTATTCGTAAGTACCATGAAAGCCGCGGCGAAGGCCATCGTAATATCTGTTTAATTCCGGTATCAGCGCACGGCACTAACCCGGCCACTGCCGCCATGACCAGCTACGACGTAGTACTGGTAGAGTGCGACAAGCGCGGCAATATCGACATGAACGATTTAAAAGCCAAAGCCGCCGAAGTAGGCGACCGCTTAGCCGCTATCATGGTTACTTACCCATCTACCCACGGTGTATTTGAAGAGAGTATCCGTGAGCTGTGCGACGTTATTCACAGCTACGGCGGTCAGGTGTATATGGACGGCGCCAATATGAATGCTCAGGTAGGCTTAACCGCGCCCGGCTTTATCGGCTCCGACGTATCGCACTTAAACCTGCACAAAACCTTCTGTATTCCACACGGCGGTGGCGGCCCGGGTATGGGTCCTATTGGCGTGAAAAGCCATTTAGCGCCATTCCTGCCTAACCACGCTGTGGTAAGCATTGACGGTACCGGTAGCGACAACGGCGCCGTATCGGCCGCACCTTTCGGCAGCGCCGGCATATTGCCAATCAGCTGGATGTACATTGCCATGATGGGCGGCGAGGGCTTAAAACAGGCTACTGAATACGCCATCCTGAACGCAAACTACATGGCGAAGAAACTCGACCCGTTATTCCCGGTACTGTACCGCGGCACCAACGGCCGTGTGGCGCACGAATGTATTATCGACATTCGTCCGCTGAAAGAAGCCAGCGGCATTACCGAGATGGATATTGCCAAGCGTTTAATGGACTTTGGTTACCACTCACCAACCATGAGCTTCCCGGTAGCCGGCACACTGATGATTGAACCAACCGAATCAGAAAGCAAAGCCGAGCTGGATAAGTTTATTGAAGCGATGAGCACCATCCGCAGCGAAATTGCCAGGGTAGAAGCCGGCGAGTGGACAGTGGATAACAACCCACTGGCTTACGCACCGCATACCATGCAAGACATTTTCGACCCGGCATGGGACCGCGCCTATGAGCGCCAGTACGCCGCCTTCCCGGTAGCCTTTGTGGCAGAGAACAAGTTCTGGCCAACGGTTACCCGTATCGACGACGTATACGGCGACCGCAACCTGATCTGCTCCTGCCCAAGCCCGGAAGCGTATCGGTAAGTGTTTAGCGTTATTGTCAGCGTGTAATTAAGTTTGTGACCAGTTTAATTAAGTTTGTGACTTTAATTAAGTTTGTGACTAAACGAAAATCCTAATAAAAGGGCCGAAAGGCCCTTTTATATTAGCAGCTTACATGCAGTGTATGTGTAAGGTACTAAACCGTACAGCAGTAATAGAAAGACTAAACCCTAATCTACCCCCTCATCTTCGTAAAGTGTTTAAATGTCCTACGTATCGAGGAATTTGTAATCAGCAAATAACTGGTCGATAAGTTGGTTGATACCGGCATTCACCATTCCTTTCAAATACACATTGCAGAATGCCACTACGCAGATTTTTTATGCTCTTTACTTGAGTGTCACTTTAGCCTTTAGATTAAGTTAAGAAAGGTCAAAAAAAATTTTGCATTACTTTGCTGATTAATTCTTGACCTGTTTTAGAAAAAGAGATATCAATTATTGGTCAAACGATGTGCGACCATATGGCCGCTCTAATTTAAACCTCGATAACCCGAAATGAATGAGGTGTAAGATGAACGATGCGTCACTGCAATCGTATAACGCTATTGTTGAGCGTTATATCACTGAGGCTATAAGCCTTGCTTCGCAATCCCCTAAAAGTAACAAACTAAAAAGGCGTGGTATCGCAGGGTTTGCCCAGTTGGAAGGTCCGACCGGAGGTGGCAAAACCAGTAGCCTATTTCGTGATGGCCATGGAGACGGGACTTCCCCAGTTCTTGAAACGATAAAAAAACTGGGTTACCAAGCAATCTTCGTGACACATCGATGGAACATTTTGCACGATGTCTATCATCAAGCCTCAGTTGCAAAAGATTCAGCTGGCTCCCCAATCACTGTTAGCGTGCTTTATGCTCAGGATGACAATTTAGTTGCGGCTATTACACAGCAGCCACTTCCCCATGAAAAGAATTGCCAATCTGCTGAACTCCCGTGTCCTTTTACCTCTATCGAAGCGATGAGGAGGGATGGCTCGCTATTCGATAAAGAACTTACGGATCAATTGCTTGTTGCATGTAAAAAGGTCAAGCAACTTTCGTCCCGAATTGAGAGGATGATGGGGCGTGCAGGGTCAATCTACCCGCAAGAATATGTCGGTTTAGATGAGGAGAAATTGAGTCGTCTTTGCTCTCAAATTGAGCGTTTATTGTTGAAAAACATGTTCACGCTTGAGAAAGAGGTTAGGAACCAAAGTAGTAGATATGGGGCCGATAGCGAGGAAGCCTGTGCTGCACAGAAGAGATTAGATAACTTCCGATCGAATACTTGGATTCGGAGGGTTTTTCCGGCCATTGTCTGGAGGGATGAGCACCAACATTTGTTGGTGATGACGACTCAAAAATTGTTCTCATCTTTTTACGATGGGGCCCGTAAGGTGAGAATGTCCAGTGGCGATTTGTCGGGACACATTATTTTCATTGATGAATTTGATTATCAGGCTGACGTATTACAGCAACTTTTATCTCAAGCTCAGCTGGTACAGGAACCTCCAGAGTGTTTGGGGCAGCTGCTTGAAGCAGGCAAGAGACTGCTCAAAAGGCTACAATACGTTGACACCGATCCTATACCGACAATTTATGAAAGCTTGAGCCAATTAATTAAAGATTTGGAACAGGCTTTAGAAGATAAAAGGATCGACCTGTCTGATGCGAGAGCATTACTCGTACCCATAAACCAAAAAGATAACTTTAAGACACAGTTTCTTTTTCGCTCAGATCACCTTGTAACAAGCGACCGCCTGTCAATGCAACGCGTTGAACACGGCTATGAAATTCAGGTGGTTAAGCCTGGCGACCCATTTGGCGACGATACAATACCTGTGGGTGACTTCCTGCGATTGATGGAACAATTTGTGCGCAGGTTTAGCCTCTTGGTATCTGATATCGCCGTGGCACAGGACGAAGCACAAGACTATCTGTTTAAACTAAGTCGATTACTGTTCGATTCAGCGAACGACTATCGCCCCTCCTATTACAGTTCAGCATTGCCAAATGTTTCCATGTTTTCTTTACCAAGATCGGATTTACCAGAGTTAGGTCAAATTCGTGAAAGCAATCTGTTACCAAATACACATGCAAACGTGTTTGGTTTAGCTAACTGGCTATTAAAACAGAATGCAGCAGACGCTGATATTGATCCACTTCGGCTACAGATCAGGCGTGCTTTTTTGCCAACAACTCCCGAAGGGTTGCTTGTTTCGTTGTGCAGCAGAAACTTGGTTTTCGGATTGTCAGCGACATCTTTTCTGGAAAGGGCCATTGGGTCATTTGATTTGAGGTGGGTGAGAAATGCGTTGATGTATGTTGCTGATGCAAGAGACGCCAGTAAGGGCGCAAGTTTTTTGGGTGATCAGTTTAACGACAGGCCTGAATCTTGGTTTAAAAAACCAATACCTTTTATTCAGACTATTGACCACAAGACACTGCAAAAAAATGTCATTAGACAGATAGTACAAACCAAGAAAAGCATTAGAAAGTCGAAGCTCTCGCTTCATGTAGATCCCGACTTGCCGACAGAGTTTGCGATAGATATAGAAGAGTTAACTGACAGCCTTCCGGGGGCATTCTTCCAATCAGATGATTTTCCAATTAGTGAATATGTCCGAGAGCATCGATTTAACGTGTTGGTCAACCTGATTGGTGTTATAGAGAAAGCGTCAAAGAGGTCTCATCATAGGGGACAATTAGTTTTTGTTAACTCCATTCGATATCTAAAAAAATGGTTGTTTGACGATCAAGCCGAGTTAAGTAGAAGTAAGCAATCTTGGCTTAGTATTGCGGAACCTGCGTATTCGGAAAGAACTCTACCTGAGGTTTTTTCTGAGTTCGAAGATGTATTTGTGCCAGTGAAAGCCCATGACACAGAATTGCTGATCTGTTTGTTGACGGCGGAGAGCCAGAAACGCCGAAGCTTTTACGAGGCATATCAAGCTGCATTTGAAACTGGGAGGACAGTCTTAGTTGTTACTCAAACTGCATCAGCTACCAATGGCGTCAATCTCGATTTCACCTTGCCAGAAACGCAACAGCAAATGGATCTGACATGTCTGTATTTACTAGAAGAAAGACATTTCTATTTCTCAGTTTCCGACTCTGATGATGTTGGGAGTGAGATGGCCCATGCAGGATATCAACTGAGGAATCTTGAAAAGCTGATGCGTGCTGGTGAAATTTCGCGTGATCAGCACCGAAAATTTATCCTGCCTGTTATGGAAAATAACAGAAAAGGTATTGCGGAACTGAACGAACTTTATAAGCGCTCGGCGGACTATATAAAAAATACAGCGGCTGATATCCAGCAGCAAGTTGGGAGGATCGAGAGAGCCTGGAGTGAAGTTCCTTCTGTGGAAATCCATTTATCTGAGGAGTTGGCTAAGGTTCTGACGATATTTGCATCAACACCTGAATATATAAACCATAAAAATCAAATATCTGACTTGAATAATCAACTACTTGAAGAGCTAACTAGCAGACAAGATAGCAAGGATATTGATTTGTTGTCGATGCTGATGACACCACAGCAGAATGGTGAAAACGCTGTGGAGATAGTTGAAATGAATCTTATCCCCGCAATCCGGGCATCTAGAGAATCTGCTTCTGATACCAAGGGTATTTCAGATCTTTGGAGTCAACTTGGTAAAGCTGTCCTCCAATTTGACTATGCCTGGAAGCCTTCGCGCAATCCGTTTGGTCTGGACTGCGAATTGTACAAATGGGCTTGTTTCGAGTGTCCGGAAGACAGTATAAATGGCCCGGTTTGGTTCAATCCTGATACCTGGCAGTTCTTTTCTAAGAAGTCGTCGCCCGAGCATGTAAAGTTCGACCCTGACAAGCTGTATGTCCATATCCGAAAATCACCAACAATTATCGATTGGTTCAATAAGAGAAGTTATCGGACATCAATTTTTCCTGCGGCAAATAGCCTTCAAGAGCAATATCTATTTCACCCTAAGATAGTGCAAAGGTTGCTACAAGGGCGGCTGGGTGAAGAGGCAATCAGGGCGTTATTAAGTGAAAAATCTATTACAACTTCTGCAAGGGTCGTCGATTCAAGGGTTATGGAGCTATTTGATTTTCATGTGATTGGACAGCCTTATTATATCGATGCGAAGTACTGGGGAAGCGAGACCTTAAACGATGCCGATGAGGAGTATCAAAACTGGCTCAACTGCGGAGCAAAGGATTCTGATGCTCCTTTGGGATTGATAGAAAAGCTTAGAACTATTCGGGCTGTGCTTGGTTCTGATGCAATTTTGGTTATCGCCAATTTTATAGGTAGAGACAAAAACAATCCTCTACATTGCTTCGATGATAAATTGAACCGGGTACGAGATACAGAAGCGTCAATAGTAATTTTGGAAGGTTGTTTAACGTCTGAGCCTTATGAAGAATTTACGCTTGGTTTTGAACAGTTAACAAGATTGATTACAAACACTACCCAGAAAAAGCAAGGTGAACAATGAGTACACAAGGAAATAAAGTAGCGTCTGGGTTTTTGCCTTTATCGCACATGGTATATGTAGATGGTGAAGTTAATGTGGAAAAGGCAAAGCAACTAGTTGTGTATCATTACACATTGTCGAAGGGATATAAGTGGAAAGAATGGGAGACGCAACTTGATGAGCAGCTCTCTGATAAGTTCTATCCTTATTTAATGAAAAGCCATTTAGGTCAGTTTGGTCTGTTCGTTGCAGTAAATAGTGAATCAGATACCCCACCTAAAATTGTTAATTCTGATGGCGTTCATGTCGAGCCTCTACGCGTTGATTACACCCAGGAGTTTAATCCTATTTGGATCCGTCTTCTGATGCGAAAAGTAAGGGCATTTGGTGTTCATTGTGAGGGAAGCCATACATTGGGCCGTCCTCTACTAAAAGTAGATTCATGGAAGGGACAATCCGGGGCAGGGATTTCTGCTATCGGCTTGGATTGTCGAACGCAGATGCTAAAAGACAAAACGGCAACTGAAGTTGTGCTTTTTCACGAAAATATTCCACTTAGGGAAGTAGCGGATATAAACAATTTGCCTGCCAGGCAGTCATCTTTGTGGGTTTATAGGGACAATAAGGTATTGATGCGCTGGTTCCCTCAGCATAAGAAAAAACCAAAAGGGCCAATTTACCGAGAGATTTCAAAGAGCAAAAACAATAGGACTCAAAGGGCATTTCTCGACGTGAGCTCTAAAAGAGGTTTAGAGCAAAGCTGGCCTTGGATTCTGAAACCTATCCAAGATGAGTTCATTAAGGAAGCCAGGTTATATGGTTTTGAACTCAAACCAAAGGTATTGCATTTAAAACCTTTACCGTTGAAAACAAAGTACAAAACCAGTGCTGAAAAGACATCTTTCACGAGTTTGGATTTGAGCAAAGAAGTATTAGTGGTAGACCTTCGTGTTTCATCAACTGCTGATAGCTCGGATTTAGTGAACTATTTACAAAGCCTCGTTGACAAGAAATCACTTGGTGCCAAGTTAATATTGCAGCCTTCGATAAATGAGCAAAACATCCAACAGCAAAATTTTTCAAGTGATCAGCGGCTGCTGGTTTTACTAGACCAGAAACCCAATATTGTCGGAGACAGGTATCCTTTAACAATTGCTTTGAGAACTAAAGTTGCGTGTCAGCATATTAATGTAAATCCGAATGACTTATTTCTAGACTCTGTAGAAAGCAATTTTCTGGCGCCAGCTGAAGATCCTGAGAGTGGCAAAGAGTATCTAATGCTTCAGCCGGGCTCCCTATATTTTGATTATGCGTTATCCGCAATATCTGACAATCGTGACAATGAAAAGGCCCTGCTCAGGAACCTTGAGATCGCGTTAAAAGAATTAGAGCTGAAGAGTCTACTCCTAAACGAAAAATCGAAAATTAGCGCTTCGTTGCCTGAGCAATCGTCATTCTTGAATGAAGACCTGATCGTGATTACCGATGGATATCTATTTACAGTCAAGGATGACCGGCCAGTCCTTGTTCTATTCGATCCATCAGATAAAGATCGCGTGAAACTTTGTGATATGGCGCTAAGCCGGTTTGATTGCTCTGTTGCGTCATTGCTTGCGTCACTTCAGTCCAAATGGCCATACAACTACAGGCCGGATGTTGTCATGCAAGGCTTTGGAAGCCCTGCGGAAAAACTAACGCGATTTGCAGCAAGACTTACATTTGTTTTGTTTAAAGGTGAAACGACAACTGTGATGTTTCAAGACCCCAAATATGAGACACCACACATGATTCCACATGGGCTTGAGCTGGTGAGAGACATTTTAACGAAACAAGAAATCAGTTATAAGCTCAAAGAGTGGTTGTTACCGGCAAAAGAAACATTGGAGCAAGTAGTTAGCGAGCTCGTTGAGGAAGAGGTTCTTAACCCATCTTTAGCGAAAAAATTGCTCGTGGAATTGGATAACCTACTTGGCTATTGGAAAGAGACGCTTAAAGAGTTAATCCAAGCCGGGCATCAGGATTGTCTATATAAAGAGATTAAAAAACTGATGTTTAAGAAGTGGCTGGAGAACAAAAATTTATCGGTAGATGAAGGTAAGAAGAAAAAAACCGCTGATACTAAGTTGATTAGCGCTTGGGATGATCTTTTAAGCCGGGTATTGGAGCTCCCGCTCAAAGACATCAAAGGCTGGTTACGCAATGTTCCTGGCGTCCAGCGTCTTTGGTATGATGAAGAGCAGCATTACTTCGTAGTTGGAAGTCTCGCTTCGCCAAAATCGAAGATCAATCGTCAGCCAAGTATTCGCCAATGGCACTGTTTAGCAGGTCAGTTCAACCCTGAACTGATAACGGCTCTTGTGGATGTTGATTGGGTTAGAGTAAATCAACTTGCTGGTAACCCGTGCGTTGCTGCTTTAATTCGTCGTTGGAAAGAATGTCAAAAGATGCCAGAGCAGTCATTAGGGCATAATTTACTAAGCGAATAAGCAGACACAAATTCCATTGTAGATTCCCAGCAAGCATATTTACCAGTTGGAACCAGTAATATGAAACTTGTTAGATTAAACGCTGTGATGGAATGCACAGGATTGGCTCGTTCAACGGTTTAAAAGTTTATCGCCGAAGGACATTTTCCTAAGCCGGTTAAGCTGAGTGCCAGAATGGTGGCTTGGGTTGAGGTAGAAGTGCAGGAGTGGATACTGGCACGTATCGGTGAGCGGGATAATGCTGAATATCAAAATGTTAACTGAATGGCTTTATTTGTGATTTAAATGTTTTTATCTGTGTGCTATCTTCTGGGAGCAGAATCTAAAGGGAGTTCATAAATGAGCTGGATGCACACAGGTAAAGTTCAGGCTTTTAATCATAGTGGTTTAGATAAGAATCTGGCACAAGAACACGGTATCCGTTTACCGTCCCAATATCTGAACAATAACTGGCAATTGACTCATCAGGCGCTGTTAATGCTGGCCAGCCTTAATGATTACGATCAGCAACAGGTAATGAAAGAAATTGACTATGTTACCCGCTATCCGAGTTCTACCTATTCGACAAAGCACAGCCTGAATCCGTTTCGCCGAATTTATCGCACGCGTTACCCATTTCGCAGTTATCACTATTTGCTTGAGTATAAAACTAATGGCGCTGGCCAGGTTGTCATTGATGACATCTACTTCGACAGAAACGTATTGGGTACTAAGAGCAATATCGCCAACGAACGCACCACGCTATATAACGTAAGCCGTGAAAGCAGCGCCAACTATACTGGCCCGACACCCAGCGACGGTATTAAAACGCTGGCCGGTGCCTGGATCGCCAGAGAAGCCGTGCCGCATATACAAACTGAGCATGCTGCCGTTAATGGCATGCAAAATGAACTTAATAAAGCAGCCTGGTTAATGGGGGTGCATGCACAAGCCGCGTACAGCGCAGATGGCATTACCGGCTACACACTGTTTCATAACCCAAGTGATGGCTGGAAGCTGGACCTTGCGGAATGTGTGTTTGATAAACTAAGCCGAACCAAATCGCACAATGCCCAGCATCTGGCGGCGATACTGTCTCATGCGCAAAAAAGTGGTAAAGCGATAAAGTGGGTAGCGCACAGTCAGGGCGCTATTATATTTAATGCAGCGTTACTGCATTATCGGGCAAACTACGGCGGTAGATTAACGTCTCAGCAGTTGGCTTTGCATGGTAGTGGCGCAAATGTCGAGAAGCTATCGCAACTGGCCGCGGGACTGGGAATGAAAATAGTGGCGGTCAGAAATAACCCGTTTGATCTGGTGCCTAATTTGGCTGGCGGTAACGACTTATCGGCCAGCAGTTTATGCCGTAGTATTAAGTTTTGCGGCCTGGTGTTTGGCAGAGATTCTGAACCCGGCGTCAGCCCACATACGTTACCTTACCTGGGTATTGAAACTTACAAAGAACAATTACGGATGTTTGGTAACCATAAAAAGGCGGCACAGGTGCAGCGTTATATCAACAAACATGTTGGCAACAGCTGATGCAGTTACTCAGAAACTGGTGGCAAGGCTTTGCCGGCGGCCCGGATTTTAGCAAACTGCATAAACTCACGTTCGCTCTGGAAGAATACCGGCTGGAGTTGATGCTGCCTTACTCAAACATTGCCTCGCAAGAGTCTCCCAGGCAGATTAATTTTCCGTTCCGGGCGCAAGGCTGGTTTGACGCGAATGCTAAGCAAGACTGGCATCATTACGGCGTTCATATTCATACCGAAGGTTGGTGCTATCTGGCACCTGTTGTACGGTCCGACGGCGGCGAGTATGGCGTGCTTTGGCTGCAGCTGAAAATCAAAAAAGTACCGGATACTGTTAATGCGTTAAATAGAAACGAGTTGGCGCAGCATGTAACAGATGAATACGATGCGCACTACAACTCAGAAGTTATTGGCCCGGAAGGCAACGGCCAGGGCTTGGGTTGGAACACGCAACAAAGGAAGAAACTGGAGGCGGAAGCAGAAGAAGCAGCAACACGCGGGGCTACAGGCCGCAAAGACAGGCTGGAAGAGCACGTCCGTCTGCAAATTCAGAATTTCGGTTTTCCTCCATTAAAGCCGGCACAAATTATCTCAATGCACGGTTTTGACTGGGTGTTTTATCAGGAACAGAGGGGAGAGAGTGTTACCCGCACAGATCAATACTGCCTGCCGCTAGATAAACGTTACTACCTGGCACTGAGTTTTAAACATCAGGTAGATGTCTCAAGCGAAAAATCCTGGCAACAACATGCCGACAAAGCTCAGCTTAATATCGTGAAAAGTCTGCGGCTGCATGTCGGGCCTGAGTTGGATAACGTGCTGATCCAAAACAAACAAAGCAGTGAGCTCAATCTAAGCTAGTACAAGTCACATTTTAAGAAGACATTCCAAATAGCGATTGAGGTATAGATGCTGTAAACAAATTTGCATCTAAAGAAAATTTATTACATTCCTGCTGGTGCAAGAAACGGCTTGCTGGTAGCCTGTTTTAAAATGTTTCTGGCTTATTAACTCTATGAAGATCCTTATTTCCTGGCTGGGTAAAACTGATATCGACCATATGCAGGTTGATAAGCTCGCAGCCATCGCCACCCTCGCTACTAAGCATACCGCCCCCTTTGACACAGTATTAATTCTGGCCAATGCCTGGGAAGAGCACTGGCATGACTACGAAAAGTGGCTGAATAAACGTTTAGCGGTTATTTCCCGGCCAGCCGAAGTTGAGGTAAGGCAGCAATCGTTATCTTCACCGATTGATTACGTGGCTATAGCTGCTGTGATGCTGCGGAACTTGCAGGCACTCTGTCAGGGTGACAATCAGGTGTATATCAACCTGACATCCGGTACGCCGGCAATGACCGCCATGTCGGTGCTAATAGGTCAGGGGATGTATCAATGCCATTTTCTTCAGGCGGCACCTGATAACAGCGTAGTGGAAGTCAGGATCCCGCTGGATTTTGCCGCCACCTATAAAAAAGCGGTAAGTACATCCGTCCGTAATAAAGTCATTGCCGGCCCCAGTTTGTCGTCAGAATTTAGCCGGATAGCGGCAGAGTCAGACGCAATGAAAGCTGCGCTTAACAAAGCGGCTAAGTTGGCCGCTACTGATTTGCCGGCGTTAATATTAGGCGAAACAGGCACCGGTAAAGAGCTGTTAGCTACGGCTATTCATGCGGCCGGCAATCGCAGTGCTAAACCGCTTAAAACTATTAACTGTGGCGCTTTACCGGAAAACCTGGTCGACTCCATTTTGTTTGGCCATGTTAAAGGCGCTTTTACCGGTGCAAATAACGACCATGCCGGTTTATTTGAGCAAGCAGATGGTGGCACCTTGTTTCTGGATGAAGTGGGCGAGTTAACACCTGCCGTGCAGGTAAAGCTATTACGTGCTTTGCAGCAGGGCGAAATAACGCGGGTAGGGGATAGCAAAACCCGTCAGGTTGATGTGCGGGTAATTGCCGCAACACACCGCCAGCTCGCTACGATGGTGGCTGAGGGTACGTTTCGGGAAGACTTGTTCTACCGCATCGCGGTAGGGGTAATTGAATTACCACCGCTTCGCCATCGAACTGCCGATATACCCGATCTGGTAAAACAGATTATGGCCGAAATCAATGCGGTCTTTAGTAAGCAACCTGATTATAAAAGTAAAAAAATTAGCAGCTCTGCAATTAAATTTATAGCAACGCAGCCCTGGCCCGGCAATATAAGGGCACTTTGGAACGCGCTAAATCGTGCTGTGTTATGGGCGGATAATACTGAACTTACCGTTACTGATATTCAGAATGCGACGGTAGACGCCGTTAAAACGGATGAAAGTAGCCCTGTTGTACCTGAATTTGTTGCCGGATTTGATATTCAGCAATATATTGATGGCATTAAAGAAAATATCGTTAAAGCGGCGCTGGATAAAACCGGCGGCAATAAATCAAAAGCAGCAAAATTGCTGGGGCTGGCCAATCATCAAACGCTGGCGAACTGGATGAAAAATCTGGGTATCGCAGAGCAATAATGACAATGAAACTTAGTGTGGCACAGAGCTTGCCATATCAGAACAAGGATTATTAGTCGGGTGAAGTTATCATTGAATTTTGAGCATTTAAGGGCCTGCTGGCCAAAGTTGGCCGAATTAGGCGCTTTTGCCGAGCTTTATGCGGTAACAGACCCACACAGTACTCTGGTTAAACTGCGCTGCTTTGTGGAGTTAGTGGTCGGTTATGTCTACCTGGACTTAAAGCTGCCTATTGCCCCTAATGCTACTATTAACGACAAGCTCATCAGCAGTGCTTTTACTGCAGAAGTGGACCAAATTATTCTCGATAAGCTGCATGCGGTGCGCCGTGGCGGTAATAAAGCCGCGCACGAGGGGTACACCAACCAGCACGATGCCCTGTGGCTACTAAAAGAAACCTATTATATCGGCTGCTGGTTTTACCTGGCGTTTGCCGGCGGTAAAGCTGCTGATCTCCCCACTTTCACCGCCCCTGAAAATCAGCCATTAGCCGATGAAAGCAAAAGCGAGTTTAAACGAAAAAACAAACAGCTGCAGGAAAAGCTGGCTGAGCAAAATGCCCGTTTGGAACAAGCGCTGGCTGAACTTGAAGCCACCAAACAAGCTGAGCAGCTGGCATTACAGCAAGCTAATGCGCTGAAAAATCAGATAGACAGTGCTAAAGCTAACCAGTTAAGAATGCGCACGCTTGAGGCTAAATCCAGTTTCGACTTTAATGAAGCAGAAACGCGGCAGCAGCTTATTGATGCTGAGCTGCGCAGCCGTGGCTGGGATGTTAGTTTTGATGACAGCAGTACCAATGCAGTTGGCAAAGAAGTTCAGCTAACCGGCCAGCCAACCGATAGCGGTATTGGTTATTGTGACTATGTGTTGTGGGACGATAACGGCAAACCGCTGGCAGTAATAGAAGCCAAGCGAACACGGCGCAATGTTAAAGAGGGCCGTGAACAGGCTAAACTCTATGCCGATGCACTGGAGAAGCAGTTTGGTCAAAGGCCGGTTATCTTTTACACCAATGGTTACGACATTTACCTGTGGGATGATGCTCAGGGCTATGCGCCACGCCAGCTATACGGTTACTACAGTAAAGACAGCCTGCAATACCTTATTTTGCAGCGCAGTATTAAGGGCGATTTAAACAAAACGCCTATCGACATTGCGGTTGCCGGCCGGGACTACCAGATAGAAACTATCAGCCGGGTGTGTGAACGCTTTACCGACAAGCACCGCAAAGCGTTGGTAGTGCAGGCTACCGGCACCGGTAAAACCCGCGTATCTATTGCGCTGGTAAAACGGCTGCTGGATGCCGGTTGGGCCAAGCGGGTGCTGTTTTTATGTGACCGCAAAGAGCTGCGTAAACAAGCCGGTAATGCCTTTAACGAATTTACCAAAGAGCCACTGCATATCGTCGGTAAAAGCCAAAAAAGTAATGCGGACAACGCCCGTATTTTTATTGCCACTTATCCGGGTATGCTGTCGATATATCAACAGTATGACGTCGGCTATTTTGACCTGATCATTGCCGATGAATCGCACCGCTCTATTTACAATGTGTACGGCGATTTATTTAAGTACTTCGATGCGTTAGAGGTTGGCCTTACTGCCACCCCGGTGGAAATGGTGTCGAAATCGACCTGCCGGCTGTTTGGTTGTGACTTTAAACAACCGACAGCCAACTACCCGTTAGAACAAGCTATTGACGACGATAACCTGGTGCCGTTTAAAGTAGTGTCGCATACCACCAAGTTTTTACGCGACGGCATTAAAGGCCATGCCCTAACCGATGCGCAAATTGCTGAGTTAGAAGAGCAGGGAATAGATCCGAATGAGCTCGACTTTGATGCGCCGGCGGTGGATAAGGCCATTTTTAACAAGGACACCAACCGCGCTGTTTTGCAGAATTTGATGGAAAAAGGCCTGCGCGATGCCGATGGCCAGTTGCCGGGTAAAACCATTATATTTGCCCGCAGCATTGTCCATGCCGAGCTGTTGGCAGAGCTGTTTAGCGAAATGTATCCGCAGCTGGGCGCTAATTTTTGCCGGGTTATTCACTCTAAGTACGAACGTGCTGAAGAGATGATTGAAAACTTTAAAGGCAGTGCTAAAAAGCAGGATGAAATTACCATAGCGGTATCGGTAGATATGCTCGATACCGGTATCGATGTGCCAGAAGTGGTAAATCTGGTATTTGCCAAACCCATTAAATCGAAGGTGAAATTTTGGCAAATGATAGGTCGCGGCACCCGGCTATGTGAAAACCTGTATGGCCAGGGCAGCAACAAAACGCACTTTTTAATCTTCGACCACTGGGAAAACTTTGCTTACTTTGAACTGGAAAAACCGGAAGATGATCCGGTGCAGGCAAAGTCCTTGTGTCAAAAACTGTTTGAAACCCGGCTTAATCTGGCAGAGCTTGCGCTGCAACAAGCCGAAATGCCAACTTTCGATGCTGTTATTGCGCTGATTAAAGCCGATATTGATGCTTTAGATAACCGCACTATAGCCGTGCGTGACAAATGGCAGCTAAAAGATCAGCTTAGTGACAGCAAAGTACTGGCGCAGTTTGCCCCGGTTACCCGCAGCCAATTGCGCGACGTAATGGCACCGCTGATGCAATGGCGCAATATTAATGGTGAATCTGAAGCGCTGCGCTTTGATTTGCAAATGGCCAATTTGCAGTACCTGGCATTAAAACAGCCTGGCTTGCTGGATATCGACAAGCTGCCGGTGCTGGACAAAATAAGCCGCTTATCTATGCATTTAAACGTGGTACGCGCCAAAGCCAAAACTATTAACGCCATCCAAAAAGACAGCTACTGGCAGGCGGTAACACCGCTGCAGCTGGAGCACAGCCGTCAGGAGTTGCGTGGCATTATTCACCTGCGCGAAAAGCTGGTAGTGCCTCCCACTGAACCGGCAAAAGTGATAGACGTTGCCGACAGCGAACACCTGGTAGAAGAGCGGCTAACCAAGCTGGTAACGGTAGATTATAAAATTTACCGCCAGGCGGTAGAGGCCAGTTTACAGCCGTTATTTGAAACCAACCCGGTACTGCTTAAAATTCGCAGTGGCGAAGCGGTAACCGAGCTGGAGCTGCAACAATTAAATGCGCTGGTGCATACGCAAAACCCCAGCATAGATTTAACCACGCTAACCGAGTTTTACCCAGAATCAAGCGTAGGGCTGGATATAATATTGCGTACCATAGTAGGTATGGACGCCAAAGCGATAGAGCGTACCTTTACCCAGTTTGTGCAGCAGGTGCATACCGGCTTAAATGCCCGTCAGCAGCGCTTTATCGCGCTGTTAAAGCAGCATTTAATTAAGTACGGCAGCATTGAGATAGACCAGCTGTACCAGGCCCCCTTTAATACGCTGGATGCCAACGGCCTGGATGGCTTATTTAACCGCCAGGAAGCCGATGTTATTGCCCAGTTTGTTAAGCGGTTTAATGCGCAGCTGGGCGTAAATAAAGCCAGTATCGCCAAAAGTACTGAATGATAACGGGCACGGCCAATTGCTGTGCCCACCTTTGATGTTTTTAAGTTGTGAGACACTATGATTACCGGACCGCTAAAATCCAAAATTGACAAACTCTGGCTGGAATTTCACACCGGCGGTATTACCAATCCGCTGACGGTAATTGAGCAAATTACCTTTTTAATGTACGCCCGCCTGTTGGATATGAATGAGTCTAACGACGAAGTACGCGCCAGCCGCGGAGGTAAAGAGTTTAAACGCCGTTTTAATGATGAGCAGCAACAGCTGCGCTGGAGCAAATTCCGCCATTTACCCGCCGAGCAAATGTACAAAGTAGTACGTGATAAGGTGTTCCCGCATTTTGCCGATTTAGCCGGTGAAGGCACCTTGTTTGCAGAGTTTATGAAAGACGCTCAGTTGATGATCCAAAAGCAATCACTGTTAGTTAAAGCGGTTGAAATGGTAGAAGACTTACCACTGCAAAACGCTGATACCAAGGGTGATTTATACGAATACCTGTTATCCAAGCTCACCACCGCCGGTATTAACGGCCAGTTCCGCACGCCGCGGCATTTAATTCGTACCATGGTCGAGCTACTGGATATTGAAGCCACCGATCGCATTTGCGATCCGGCTTGTGGCACCGCCGGCTTTTTATCGGTGGCCTACGAGTATCTGATGCAAAAATACAGCTCAGAAGCCGGTACTCACAGCGAGCCAATGTTCGACGCCGATGGCAAACCGGTGCTGAATAAAAAAGGCCAGCAGCTGCAAAACGTAATTTACAGCGGTGATTTATTAACGCCGGAGCAGCGCAAGCATGTTGATACCGATATGTTCCACGGCTTTGACTTCGACGCTACCATGCTGCGGGTAGCGGCGATGAATTTAGTGATGCACGGCATAGCCGAGCCGGATGTACACTACCAGGACACGTTAAGCCAACGCTTCACCGAGCGTTTCCCTAAAGCATCGCGTGATGGTTTCGACGTTATCCTGGCCAACCCGCCGTTTAAAGGCACACTGGATGAAGAAGACTGCGACCCAGCCTTACTGCGGGTAGTTAAAACCAAGAAAACTGAGCTGTTGTTTGTCGGTCTTATCCAACGGATGCTGAAAATAGGCGGCCGCAGCGCCACAGTAGTACCCGACGGCGTGCTGTTTGGCTCCAGTAATGCCCACCAGCAGTTGCGTAAGTTTTTAATTGAAGACAACCAGTTAGAAGCGGTTATCTCCTTACCCAGCGGTGTGTTTAAACCCTACGCCGGCGTATCTACTGCCATTATTATCTTTACCAAAGGCGGCAACACCGACCGCGTCTGGTTTTACGATGTTAAAAACGATGGTTTTACACTGGATGATAAACGCAACGAGATTGAACAAAACGACTTACCGGATCTTATTGCCCAATATAAAGCCTATCAGCAAGCAGTCATAAACAACCAGCCACTGGATGCCTGGCAAGATAAAACCCAGCCCGCCTTTGTGGTAGACGCGGCCGATATTATTGCCAATAAGTACGACTTATCCATTAACCGCTACAAGGAAGTGGTGTACGCAGAACAGCAGTATGACGCCCCAAAAGTGATCCTGAATAAGCTGGTGGCGTTGGAAAACGATATTTTGGCTGATTTAAAAGCACTGGAGGCCATACTGTGAGTTGGCCGATGGTGAAATTGGGAGATATTTTTGACATAGCTAGGGGCGGTTCTCCCAGACCTATTGATGACTTTATTACTGATTCTGACGATGGTCTGAATTGGATTTCAATTAAGGATGCTTCAAATAGCAATAAGTACATAAATTCTACCAAGTTGAAAATAAAGCCTGAAGGTTTATCTAAAACCCGCATGGTTCATCCTGGTGATTTTCTACTAACAAACTCAATGAGCTTTGGGCGCCCTTACATCATGAATACATCAGGTTGTATTCACGATGGATGGTTAGTTCTGTCTGGTAACCCTGATGCGGTAGATTCAGATTATTTCTACTACTTGCTCGGCAGTGAAACTTTAAAACAACGTTTTACTGAATTAGCTGCGGGGGCAGTCGTAAAGAATCTAAATACGGAATTGGTGAAAAGTGTCGAAGTTCCACTCCCACCACTAGCCGAGCAAAAACGCATTGCCGCGATACTGGACAAAGCCGACGCTATCCGCCGCAAACGCCGGCAAGCCATCCAACTCGCTGACGATTTCCTCCGGGCCGTGTTTCTGGAGATGTTTGGTGAGTTGGTTACTACTAAAGGCTATGAGAAGTCGGATAAATTTAAAATTAGGGATTTGGTTGATTACATAGACTACCGGGGGAAAACACCTGAAAAGTCTGATAAAGGAATACCTTTAATTACCGCCAAAAATGTTAAGAAAGGCTTTGTTGAACATGAGCCACGTGAGTTTATTCCTGAAGAAAATTACAAGTCTTGGATGACGCGAGGGCTGCCACTTGAAAATGATGTACTTTTTACCACTGAAGCGCCGTTGGGTAATGTGGCGTTACTGGGAAAGTACGACAAAGTTGTTGTTGGGCAGAGGCTTATTGCTCTTCGTTCAAAAGGCAAAGTGACACATGAGTTTCTGATGTTCCTGCTTCTCCACCCGTTTATTCAAGGTTTGATCTTAAATAAGTCGAGTGGTAGCACGGTAAAAGGGATACGCACCAAAGAACTATATGAAATTGAACTTCCTGTTCCACAAAAATGGCTGCAAGAAAAATTCTCCGAAATTTACTGGAACGCAAATTCATTGATTCAAAAAGAGCATAAATCTGAGGTTTCGAATGATGTACTTTTTAACTCACTCAGCCAAAAAGCTTTTTCAGGTACTCTATAAATAAGAACAAGGATATAGTTAGTGGCAGCCAAAGTAAGCTTAAACAACAGTGCATTTTTCTCCCTATTATTAGAGGGATTAGAAGCTTATGCAATTAAGCATCATGGAAAAAAAAGTGTTGCCATAGAAACGCACGCTCAACTTTGGGGGAAAGTGAATAAAAGGCTCCCATTTTCATGTGAGGTGAAGCACATTTCCGTTGATAGCTCCGCTAAGAAGAGCCGGGGTTCAGTTACCCCTGATCTTTTGTCTTTAGAGCTAAAGAGAGACGTTGCCAATATGTTTGGCGATGAATACCGGCATTTAGGCACCTTTCATACCCATCCGTGGATAATCAGCGAAGAGCTATATGAGGATGAAAGAGTTGAAAGTCCAAACTCCATTAGGCGGCACAAGCTTTATGAGTTTTCAAATAGCGATCATTTTTGTGAGTGCGGTCGCCCTACAATCGAGGTTGGCAAAAACAAATTTTCTGTAGCATTGGTAATGACCATACTTGCCGCATCTAAAGCCGACGACAGGAAGGACGGTGCAATAAATGATGATTTATTTGAATTTTCTCTTGGCAACGTAAAAGTGTGGTTGAAGGCGCAAATATATCAGCACAAAGAGCTAGATAAGTTATCCGGCTTGGAGTGGATAGCTCTCAATAAATATCAGCTGCTTGCTCACAAAAAATTCAAAAATAATGATTTCAAAATTGTCCCGGTGCCAATCGAGACAAAACTAGAAACTCCATTTTTAGAAAATATGGATTATTTTTTGGAAAAATTTGGTCGCTTGAGAATTGACAGTTCTGATAACGTTGATAGCTATTATATAGCTGCTGATAATGGTGAAAAACGTTGGTTGTTTATGTGATTTTATAGGGATATTTATGGCTTTCGATTTAAGTAGCACTTTGGTGGTTGGAATATCTGCAACAGCTTTGTTTGACATGAGCGAGTCTGACAAGATGTTTCGTGAGGCGAAGGCGGAAGATCCTGACAAAGCAATAGAGCTGTTTCGCGATTATATGCGCAAGCATGAGGATATTCCGTTGCAACCTGGAACGGGATATCCACTGGTTAAAGCTTTGCTTGGATTAAACCAGTTCATGCATAAAGATGACAAATCACCACTGGTTGAGGTGGTAGTAATGTCGCGTAATAGCCCGGATACAGGGTTGCGGGTACTAAACAGCATTCGTCACGATAAGTTAAACATTACACGCTCGGCATTTACTGCGGGTGAATCGGCTGCAGATTATGCGGACGCATTTGATGTCGATTTGTTTTTAACCACAGACGTAAAAGATGCCCAGCAAGTGATAGATTCCGGCAATTGTGCGGCGGCGATATTAAAAGACCCACCAAAAGACAATGCAGCTATACCTGAAGGTCAGGTCCGCATTGCCTTTGATGGTGATGCGGTACTGTTTTCTGATAAAAGCGAGCTGGTATATAAAACACAGGGCATGGCCGCTTTTCATGCACAAGAAGATGCAATGCAAGACACGCCGATGGAAGAGGGGCCTTACGCCACGTTGCTTAAGAAGTTGGCAAAACTGCAAGACAGGTTACCAATGCGTGTCGAGTACTCACCGGTTCGAATCGCTATAGTTACCGCTCGTAATAGCCCGTCTGAAATGCGGGTAATTAAAACACTGCGTGCTTGGGGTGTTTATGTTGATGAAGCTTTTTTCTTAGGAGGTCTGGAGAAAGGCAAAGTGCTAAAAGCGTTTAAACCACATATTTTCTTCGATGATCAAGATGTGCATTTAGACGCTGCAGCCAATTTAGTCCCATCAGGTAAAGTGCCTTATCTAAGCAGTTCACAATTGTCTGCAATGCCCGTAAAAGCTTAAGCAGACAGTGTAGCAGAACAATAATTACTCAAACAGGGAAAGTGCATGCAAATTAAATCTATCACCATCCAGAATTTCAAAGGCATCCGGCGTAAAGCGGTTATCCCGCTGGCGCCGGTTACCATGCTGTTTGGTGCCAATAGCTCAGGCAAAAGCAGTATTTTGCATGCGTTGATTTATTTGTTCGAGGTGATTGTAAACCGCAATGCTGACCCCGAGTATTCAACGATTACCGGCGAACACTTGTACCTTGGCGGCTTTAAAGAGTTGGTGTTTGGTAAAGACATTAATAATACCATTACATTGGGGATGGACTTAGATACCTCTGATGATTTGGATGTGTTTGACGAATTTATCAGTGAAGCGGAGCGTAATTTAGTTGAAGATAACACGGGCTGGTATCCAGATAGCCAGACAGATAATCCGTCTTTTGAGCTGGATATCAAATGGAACAACCTCGATAACAAAGCCTATGTCAGCGAGTACCGTTCGTTTGTAAATGGTAAGCCATTTATAACTTTACAAGTTGAGAAGGGCCAAAAGTCCGTTTTTGCTTCTTACATAGATGTGTATCACTGGCCTGTAGCAGACATATTCGAAAATTTGGCAGATTCAATTAAGGAAGGGCTTTGGGGTCCAATTCCTTTTCATGCCGGAGACACCGCATTACCCGATGCTACCGATCGTTTAAAACTGGATTTTGTTCCCTGGGATTGGTCAGCTTTTTTTGATGAGCATCCATTAGCAGCCAAGGTTTTCGCTGAAGCATCTCTGTCTCAGGGGTTACTTGGTCCGCTGCGCCTGCTGCAGAAAAAATTTGCCGGCTTGGTACATATTGGCCCGCTTCGTGTAGTGCCTAAACGCAGCTTCGTAGCAAAAAGATCACCGGAGAAATCGCGTTGGTACGACGGGGAGGCCGGCTGGGATGGGTTTTATCACGGTAGCAAAACCTTGCAACAGCAGGTGAATGAATGGTATCAGCTGCACTTCAACTGTAAATATCAGTTTATTAATGCACCGAAAGGATATGGTGTTGCGCTGACAGATACACAAAACTCTTATGCTTTATTGCCATCTCAAGTTGGCGCTGGCGTCTCTCAGGTATTCCCGTTTGTTGTTGCCGCAATGAAGTCTGATATTGGTATTGTCAGTATTGAGCAGCCAGAGTTGCATTTGCACCCGGCCTGGCAGGTAGAGCTGACTGACTTGATGCTAACCCAAACTAATGAATTCAGTGCAGGCAAACAGTTTTTTGTTGAAACCCATAGTGAGCATATGGTTTTAAGACTGTTAAAGCGAATCCGAGGAGGCCATGAACAGCCATTGCCGTTTGAAGCTGCTCAGGTTCAGATCATTTTCTGCGAGATTCATGAAGGTGAAACACGCATACGCTCAATTGGCGTCACCCCGGATGGTGATTTTAATACGGCTTGGCCAAATGGCTTTTTTGAAGAGCGGGACAAGGAGTTGTTCTGATGCTGTTTGCAGAATTCGCGGTAAATCCAGTTCAAGTAGATTCAATAGATAAATTGGCGATGCTCAAAGGGAGTTTTGATTTCAGCCGTGGCGCGCTGATTTGCACATTTCCAAACAGTTGGGTCAGACAAGTGAATGATCAGCTTACGGATGGCTTAAATGACATGCAACGGAAGAGAGTTACTAGCCTGCTAACAACATTGCGAGACAGAGCGCTGATAAAATCGGGGCGTGAGTATGTCGGTGATAACTGGCATCAGGCAGCACGACTTGTAAGCGAGGAGAAGCCGTTTTTTAGCATTGTGGGCAGTGATAATCATGCGCCGCCGCAGCATCTAAGTTCAATTGAGCTGCTTGAACATGTAGACTTTGAAGCGCTTGGGTCTATCGATGTGCCACGTCAGGCAGCAGATCTAATTCGCCCGTTGGCACCGTTACTTATTGGTGCAGCAAAAATCAGATTGGTTGATCCTTACGCATGTCCAACAAAAGCCAATGTCACTGCTGTATTGAAGGCTTTATTTGATGTGCTTAACGGTAGACGCTGTGCAATTGAAATTTACAGTGAAGAGGCGGCAGACTTCGACCTTGTTAAGGCTCATTTCCGACAATTGCTTCAACATTTGCCAGAAAACATTAACTTAAGCTGGTTTTGGTTAAATGATGGTGACACTGGACAGTTACATCAACGTCTACTGTTCACAGAACGAGGCGGGGTAATATTCGATAGAGGCTTTATTGAACCTAATGCACGTGAACAGCGTCAGGTTTCAACAAATCTAAGAACGATGACCAAGACACAAGTTGATAATGCAACCCGGGATTATAATGACACCCAAACTTTGGTGCCGCGTGTGTTAAGGCTCAGCTCCGTTGATACTGAATTTAGAAGCTAAAAGGGACATGAGATTATTGATGAAATTTGTAGATAGCTTGAGCAATCAGCACTTACCACACTATTCTAATTATTAGTACTAACTATTGGAACTAAGTAAAGAGCATGGACTTAATTTATATAACTGAAGATCTACCCGAACTGCCTTATCCAAACTTTACTATGCCGGGCAAAGACCCCCTTAAAACTGTTGATATTTCAGGGGATTTATTAAAAGGAACAGCGAAGACATACGCTTTGAGGTATGTAATGAGCTCAACGCCTCTGGCACTGTTAGCGGGCGCCGTAACTGTTGCCCCAATATTAATTAAAGCATTTTCATCAAAAGATGGCGCTGAAGAAGAAGTACCGAAGGGAAGTATTGAATTTTTGAACGAATTCATTCACAAACATTCTATTTGTTTGAAAGATGCAGTGGAAAGAGGCTACGAGTTTCCTCCGGGGCATCCAAGGGTTGGTGAGGCATATAGATTGCATCCACTAGCAAAATACTCACACTCAGATAAAAAAGATATCTACATACCAGAGCAGAATTTCGACGATATTCTTTTTGAGGAAAGAGAGTCTGAGTTGCTTTCAATTCTTGTGAACTTGGGCGCAATTGAAGTGGAAATTGTTAAGCACGTCGACAGCTTAACTGAACAGGCTCGCGCAGCTAGCATTGGTGCTGGAGTAGGCTTAGCTGGAGAGTTAAACGTAGATGGCAAGGATGGTTTAAGTCAGCAAAGAAACGGAAAGAACTTAAGAGTTTTTACACTCAGGGGCAAACCATGGGAAGACGGAAATAAACTTGAAAGAGGCGGTTATGCTTGGCTTAATTTTGAGCCGTCATGGAATGCTTTAATAACCGCGAGAGAAGTAGGTTATTGTACTAGTGCAACATTAGAGATTAAAGAAGTATCAAGGCACGACACCAACAGAGAAATGGCAATGAAACTTAAGGCTAAAATCTACTCAGCGAATGGAAGCCTGCAGTTTAGCGCTAAAGATTTTACAGAGACATCATATATCGTAAAGGTTAAGTTCTCATAGCAAAGTTACCATGCGCTTCTCATTACGGTCTTGGTCATCAACGCATTAAAGGCTTGACACTTGAAGCAAAACTGAAACACAGCTGATCCAGGAACCGGGAATTTATGCCAATACAAACCTCAGCTTTTAAGCTTATTTGCCCGTCTTGCGGCTGGAACAAGCTATTTCCGCCGATGGGCGATGTGCGTTTACCCGGCCAGGTGCCGGATAAATGCCCCTCATGCGGCAGTGAGCAACTAAACTGCGTTAAGCCAAACATCACTGAAAAAATGCTGGTTAGCATTAAATCTAAGCTCTGACTTAGTGGGAAAGTGTAATGGCGCTATTTAATACCGACTGGACCAAAGAGCTTGAGCAGGTAAACCAGGTGGCGAAGAAAATTATCGATGATGATATCTCGCCACTGATTGACCAGAAAATAGGTTTAATTAACACCCATGCAGACGAACTGATGCGCAAGTCTGCTTATCAGGCAGAAACGCTGGCCGATAAGCTGCTAAAAGAAATTGCCTTACAGCGAAAACAGCTGGTGGCTGATGTGACCAAAATCGGCCTAATTTTTCTGCTGGCGTTTACGCTATCCGGCACTTTGCTGATTTGGCTGTTTTTCTTGTTTAATAATGCGGTTTAAGAGCTAAAAGCAAACAGATGAATTACTTATTCTGCACAACCAATGCGCTTACCAAGTGGCTTAAAGCAGACTTACCCCGGCTGCCAGCTGAGCCTGGCCAGCAGGTGGGTGTTAATACTATTACCAGCGACAGCAAGCAAATGTGCTGGCAGCTACATATTATTGAAAACAGCTATCGTAGCCGGCATAAAACCATTATTGCTACCGAAGCCAATAGCCGCTTTACCCTGTTTATCCCGATAGATTTGCTAATGAGCGTTGAAGAGTTAACCCAGCGCCTGCAAATGGAATGGCAGTGGGTGTTGGCCGAAACGCTACGTATCGAACAGATAATGCCGCGCAGTGATATTGCGCTACTGCTAAGCAACCTAAGCGAGATTAAATTTGCACCACAGTGGGTTAAAAACACCGACCTTCGTGTAAACGGCCATGTCAGTGACGCCAGGCTCTGGGTAACTCAAACCCTAGCTGACCGACGCCAGACAGAGTTATCGCCCGAGCTGGCGCTGGAGTTAGCGGTTTACCTTAACAGCCAACCCAAACGGATCAATAAAGGTAAAGATAAAATTATTCCGGTGCAGGTTTTACTGGATTATTGCAAGACACTTATTGGTGGGGCTGCACCGTTTGCAGCAGAACCGGACACCAACGCGCCAAACACTGGCAATTCGTCAAATGTCATTTATCTAAAACCTCGCAAGCGCTAATAATCCCATCATAGTAATAATATTTACCATTGTGTAGATATTATTACTTTAAGTGGATCTTAAAAAGAATGTCCATGACTGTATTCCATTGAAATTTATGAATAAAACTATATGGCATAACTCCTGAATTACCTCTTGTGTCAAATATTGCACAGGAGATTCAAAATGGGTTACGAAGTTGATTTTTTAGGTGTGGGTACAGAGTCTAAAAGCGGTGATGCAATTGCCATCCGGTTTGGCAATTTACATGGCAGCCGCCATGAGCAAACTGTCGTGGTGATTGATGGCGGTTATAGCGATACCGGCAGTGAGCTGGTCGAGCATATCCGCAATCATTTTGGCACGGACATCGTCGATCTGGTTATAAGCAGCCACCCGGATCAGGACCATATAAACGGCCTTGAAGTCATTTTAAACGAACTGCAGGTTAACGAGCTGTGGCTGCACCAGCCCTGGTTACATAACCATAAGCTGGCGGATGAGTTTGCCGATGGCCGGTTAACGGATAGCGGTCTGGGTGAGCGTTTAAAGCAAAATTTAGAACGTGCATGGTCCCTGTCCAAATTGGCAAACAGCAAGGGCATTCTCCTGAAAGAGCCGTTCACTGGTCTGACGGATAAATCCGGTGCTGTTAAAGTATTGGGCCCCAGCCAGTCTTATTATGAGTCGCTTATTCCTGATTTTGAAGGTATGCCGGCTCGTGCTGAAAGCCGCTCTGTTAGCAACGAAGGCTGGTTTGATAAAGCGATGCGTGCGGTAAAAACGTTTTTTGCGAATTGGGGTGATGATCATATCTCCGATGATGGCCAGACTTCTGCTAAAAATAACTCCAGCGTTATTACTCAGCTTATAGTCGATGGGCGCCGTCTGGTATTTACCGCAGATGCGGGTATTCAGGCATTAGAACATGCAGCTGACCAAATTGATTGCTGTTTCTCCGGCGCTGAGCTAAAGCTTATTCAAATTCCGCACCATGGTAGCCGGCGTAATGTTGGCCCAACAGTGCTAAACCGTCTTATTGGCAGCCCGGTGGCTGAAGGTGTACAACGCGGTGTGACCGCGATCGCTTCAACCGCCAAAGCCAGTGAGCCAAAGCACCCTCGTAAAGCAGTATTGAATGCGTTTTCTCATCGTGGTGCACGAGTATTAGTAACACGTGGGTCTGGGATTCTCCATCAGCACAATTCTCCTGGTCGTGCCGGTTGGTCCTCTTTGACTGCAGAGCCATACCACTTTTCTTATGAAGAGGAGGTTTAACTATGGCTTGGATATCGTTAAAAACTCAAAACTTGCCGCTATTGGCAACCGTTATTGCGGCACAGCTACTTATTGCACATTACCTATCGCAGTCCGGTTTTGACTGGGCTTTGTTTGAGCGGTTTTCTGCCGATAGTGCTGTTATGGCTGTGGTTATATTGATGGCGGCACTGTTAAGTAATGTGCTACCGGCATCTTTAAAGCATCAACTGGTGTATCTGCGGCGGAAAAATGCGCTGCCGGGCCACCGATTTATGCAGCTTGCTGCACACGATCAGCGAATCGATCTGTTGGCGTTTCAACAAAAGATAATGCCGTTTATGGTGTTAAATGCCACGGAGGATCAGCAAAACCGGGTTTGGTACCAGCATATCTACCAACCACTGCAAAATGCCCCCTTGGTAAAAGATGCCCATAAAGCCTTTTTACTCTGGCGCGACAGTATGGTGGTGTCATTGTTCACTGGGTTGTTGCTGGTAATCAGCATGTTATGCATGCCGTTGGTTGAACAATTCTTCAAGCCCTATAGCGTCACAGTGTCATTTTGCTTCGCTCTGGCTTGCGGAATTGCTGCCAACAATTGCGGAAAAAGAATGGTGACTAATGCTGTTGTCACCTGGCTGATGCAGCCACGTTCTAATCAGAAATAGCGAACTGAAGGAGAGCGAGTTATGGCATTTTTAGTGAATCAAAAATTTGAAGCTAAAGCGGTTCTGATCTCGAATTTGCTGGATGGGACACGGTTGGTATTTTCACAAGGCAGGTTTGATAGTTGGTGCATTTATCATTTGCGTAATGGTTTTGCCCATGCCATCCGCGATGAGGAGGTATTTTCCTTGATGCAAAAATATACCACGACATTACAACGATTTTGGTTATATCGAGATTTTCTAACTGTGTTCAAATTAGTGACAAATGATATTAATTGTGGTTTAGTCAATAACATAACTCGCATGGCGATGCATTATGAAGCTCCCCGAGAGGTGCAATTTATTCTGATGTTTCTTTATGCCGGCATGGTGGCAGAAGAAAATAAAGAAAAAGCCATTTTGAAAAAGTATATCAAGCGGCTTGGTGTGCATCAGGTGTTGATAGAATGCATGCCGTCCAAGATGGCTGCTAATTATTCGCGGCAGAAAAAATGGCGGGAATTGCAACTTGAGTGTGAGGCAAGGGGCTTTTACAGCCAAGAGATTGCATTGAAGTTAAGCGCATAAAAGGATTTAGGTGATTATGATGCAGAATACACAAACTGTTTTAAATGCAGCGGTTACGCCCTCTGATTTCATTAGCACGCTGCTTAAAAAAAGGGGATTGAACAGCCCCTCTGGGCAACCTCTTTTTTCGTATCAAATCTCACACGAAGAATATTTGTCGCTGCGCGAAGTGACAAAACGCTTTTATCCCAAAACATCACTAACTACCTCCCGCCATAGCCATTGGGCTGCTTGCTTCGTCTTGTTTTGCTCTGAATGGTACAGAAGAGAGTATCAGACAGCGGATGGATGGCAATGGTCTCCAATATGGCAAGAACTGGGGTTACAGCTTGATCAAAGTGACCTCCGTCAGATTGTGCCCATGGGCCTGGAACTATTTTGGAAGAGAACCGTTCGCCGTTTTGAGGTATCAGGAACCAGGACTTTTTTAGGCTCGGTATTTATTGAGGGGGGCTTGCCTTTCCAGTTGATACGTCAGTCTGACAATAAGTTCGGTTCGCTAGTATGGCGGGTACTGAAAAACTATTTTCGTGTTGAATTATTAGGGATCGAATTAACGGAGTTAATTAAGCAGAACGTTACGTATTTGCCTTCTGTTTTCTCAGAATCTGAGAGTATTGAACTTATTGCCAGCGTGATTAGAAATCTGATGCGACTAGCAAATGAAGTCGATGTTAATAACTTGGAGCAAAAGCCTTCAGAGCAATTAGATAAATTAATACCAAATTGGCGCGAACATTTTCCGATACCATTAGATGACGAGACGGGCCGTGAGTTGCTTAACAATTGGCTTGAACAGGCGAGTAGTGCCAGCCAGTCAATAAAAAATGTTCAAACGAAGCTAACGTGCGATCACGTCATTGATATCGACACGCTCAAGATCAAAACAAAGATCACATTTCCTAAAAGCCTCAGTTTTGATATCGAACGATCACAAGTTAGCTCAACCCGACTCGAGCTTGGACTGGATGAAGGCACTAAAAAGTCTGCTCAATTGGGTAGCGTCTATGCCCTGTTTGAGGGGCGGGTATGTAAAGTCAGGCCAAGAGTAAAAAGCATAGTGGTTAGTCGGGGAAATCCGCACACACCACTATTTGTTGAACTCACAGAGTCAGGAATATGCCGGGATAGACAGGAAATATCAGCATCAGCTTTCCCAATCGGTGAGACTCCTATTGGTTTTGAAGAAATTAACAATAGCTTCAGCTACTGCGGACAATCTAGCTTTAGTGTGAAAGCCAAATCGATCTATGTACTTGTCTCGGCAACAGCTAGGTTGGAGTCGTTGAGCGGTGTAGTGGCTCTAGAAAAAACGTTATCGTATCAGGGCACATTACTTCATTGGTACAAGGTGTTTGGTGAAGTTCGGGTACAAGACAATGGTAACCGTTACCGTATTTGTACTAACTCAACTTATAACAGCAGTGGTGCGTTCGAATTATCTGGCCAAGAGCTTCAATGGGAAACCAGGCCCACCCGAGTTTACAAAGGCTTGCCCAAAGTAATATTGCCAGACGCTGACAGTCAAACAGCGACCAACATGTTTGAATTTATCAACGACAAGCCTAAACATACATTAAAGAATCACGAGAAATATGGCATTCATACTTTTAGCCTGAAAAATGCAGAAGGTGATGTACTTTTAAGAAGAAAATTAGGTGTATTGCCGGATGATTTGATGCTCAACTTTCACTCCACTGCACAGGGAGTTGAATTACACATTTTTACCAAGACAACGATCTTCGTTGAGGTTGTGGTAGAGGGGGCGCAGTGTGAACATAGTAAACAAGAGCACACACACATTTATTTTCTGCGTGTTGGACTGAAGCCACCGTCAACTATAAGACTGTCCATTTCTGCCAATCTTGGTAGTGACCCAATTGAAATAACGTTGCCATTTCCAGCTGCTGGCGTGTTTGGTTTTGATAGCAAAGGGGATGAACTTGGTACATCGCTTACCGTGCCTCAACTCTTGGGTTCTAAAGTTTTGCTCTACTCTGCTAAAGACTATATCGAGATCTTTACTTTGTCCGTAGCGCTGAAACCAATTTGTCGTAATTCGCCGAGGTTTGAATCGAAAATTAAAGTTGGGAATCGACCAGTATTTATTAGCTTATATAGCTTTAAAGAGCGAATCATGGAGCTTTTTGCTTTAAGCGCGCTGGATGATGGTATTGATGCAGAGGTTGAAATTGAAATACGAAATGGCGTTAACGCGAAAAAATATACCGTTAGAAAATATATTACTGAGCTCGAAATAGATACAAAGCACAATATTGTTTCGTTTATCAGCAGTAACGGTATCGATACGTTTAGTGAGCAGCCGCAAGCGATTAGAATAGCTGAACCTGAGCGGCATAGTGAGTATCTTCCTGCTAAAAAGCTGGGTGACATTGTAGTGGATCGATATGAACTGCTGCCGGCAATGTTTAAAGGCGATGTGTGGCTTATTATTCCTGGAGTGGGCAATGATCTCGCTTTCAGACCACGGTTAGTAAATTTAAACGGTGAGCAGGAAAAGTATACAGCGCAACGAATTGATACGCTTCAGTCAGCAGTAAGGGCTTATCACCCAACGTCCAACCCAGATGTCATTGGCATGGTGATCTCAGATATGGCCGACAATATCACACACCGTAGTTGGGGATATTTGCGGGCGCTTTGGCAAGAGACTAAACACTTACCCTTGTCAACATTTCAGGTATGGCATGAGATTGCTAAAAATCAGCGCGCCTTAACCGTGGCATTGTTTGTTTTTGAAATGAACGAAGAGTTTATTCAAAAACTGGATGTCGAGCTGCCGATTTTCTGGGAAATGATGCATATTAATAATTGGGATCAAGCTATAAGTCAGTATCGGTCATTTATTGGCCGCTTTTTGCCAGACCCTAAAGTAATTACCTCTCAGTTAGAAGAGTTATTTTTAAACCTGACAAGTTGTGTGGCATCTTTTCCCGCGCCATTAACTCGTTACCTCGTGCATGGTGAGTTTGAAACCTACTTAGATGAGACTCAGGCTAAGCTTTTAGTAAATCAATGCTGGCTTCAGGATTTACTTAGAACTCATGCCGAGTCCTCTTGGCCGGATATGTTAAATACACCGCTGTTAAATGCAGCAAAGCAATGTCATGCAACCAGTTTTATGAAATGCGAACCATATCAAACTTCTGTCGTTTTTTACCCTGCTGTAGCTGCCGCTGTTGCCGCTGGCATTATGCGGATTGAAGACTATGTCCGGCTTGACCCTAATGCCATTTATGAGATGAAAAAAATTCGGGAATTCGATCGCGATTGGTTTGGCGCTGCTTACAGCTATTTTGTCAGCATTTACGAAAAAATGAATAAAGAGAACGAAGCATGAAATATTTCACGAGCCTTGTTGAGCAATCAATCAATCGTGCCAGAGAATCTACTTTGGGTGTATTAGGTATTACCAATCCAAATCTTAGAAAGTATCTGCAACAGCAGATGTCGAAAGAATGTGGCGCACCAGATTCTTTCCTGGCGGATCCAGTCTTGGAACACACATTCGGATGGGAGCAGGCAAAAGAATATACGCTGAATTCATTATCTGACACAGGCTTACTCAGTTCACCGCTTGTGAATTCATTAGATCAGCAAAAAGTGAAAAGTGTCGAAGGGAAAACGATTAATAACAGATATCGCTTCGCCAGTCATTTTTCGCCGTACACGCACCAATTAGTAAGTTGGCAGACTTTACTGGCAGAAAAGCCTAAGTCAGTGATTGTTACCAGTGGCACCGGCTCAGGAAAAACAGAATGTTTTATGGTGCCAGTTTTGGAAGATTTGTACCGTGAATTTAACCAATCTAATGCAAAGCTGATTGGTGTTAGAGCGATTTTTCTTTATCCATTAAACGCACTGATTAATTCTCAACGTGAACGGTTAAATGCCTGGACACAAGCATTTGGCTCAAACATTCGATACTGCTTATACAATGGCAATACGCCTGAAAAAATGCGGAAAGTTCGAGATAAACAGAAAGAGCGACCAAACGAAATTTTGTCGCGGGAGTTAATGAGAGAGGAGCCTGCACCTATACTTGTCACAAATGGCACCATGCTCGAATACATGCTGGTTAGAAATATAGACTCCCCTATTATCGAAGCATCCAGAAAGCAAAAGTCATTGAGATGGATTGTACTAGACGAAGCTCATTCTTATGTAGGCTCTCAAGCGGCTGAATTGTCGATGCAATTACGCCGCGTTATTCAGGCGTTCGGCGTCGAGGCTAAAAATGTTCGATTTGTTGCTACATCTGCAACCATTGCAGATGAAAATGCCAATCAACAGTTAAAAACGTACCTGGCAAATTTGGCAAACGTTTCCGAAGAGCAAATTGTGGTGATTGATGGCACAAGAGCTGTACCCTCACTGCCTTCCTTGGCTAGTAGAAAGCGTTCTTTAAAGCAGCTAGTGGCTGTTGATAGTGGGGGGGAGGTATCAAAAGAGCGGTTCCAAATGCTGTGTGAGTCGCCGATAGCACGCGAGATCAGACATAAATTTGTTGACAATAAACAACGAGCCATAAAGTTGTCTGCATTACGACAACACTTGAAAGAATGTTTTCCAAGCGAATCCTTCTCGACATCAGAAATGCTTGAATGGATTGACTTGTTAACAGGGACCAAGGCTGAGGAAAATCAGGAAGCGTTTTTAAAAGTTCGGGCACATTTTTTCCAGGCGATGCTGAACGGCTTATGGAGTTGCATTGATCCAAAATGTAACGAAAAAACGGGGACGTCACTTGAGGGAAATTGGCCTTTCGGTGTGGTGTACACACGTCAGCGAAGTCGCTGCAACTGCGGCGCTCCTGTGTGCGAAGTGGGCTTGTGTGACGATTGCAATTCACCTCATCTCCTTGCTTTAGAAAAAAGTGGTGAGACTTTAGTACAGCGCAACATTTTTGTTTCCGATGAGTTTTCCTTGCTGCTTGATACAGACGAAGCTGAAAACGAGGATGATGGCGCAAGGCTGAAGGGAGCCAAAACCACTTTCCCTGTTACTCTTCGAGCGTTCCCTGACAAAGCCGGTCAATACATTCCTGTTGAAATTGATAAGGAAACAGCCGCAATCGGCACGGCATCTGAGCCTATTCATTTATATCTAATTAAAGATTACGAGAATGAATGTGGTTGTTGTGGTTACAAAGGAGCGCACGGCAGTAAACCTATTCGCAGAGCCATTTTAGGTTCTCCTTTCTATGTTGCCAATGCGGTGCCTACGATTTTAGAGTATTGCCCTGACCATCAGCCTGATGAAGATAATAAATTGTCTCCGGCAGAACTTCCTGGCCGGGGTCGTAAATTGATTACTTTTACTGATAGTCGTCAGGGCACCGCTAGGATGGCCGTCCGTATGCAGCAAGAGGCAGAGCGCAGCCGCTTGCGAGGGCTAGTTTTTGAGATACTACAAAACAGACAGCTGACGAATAAAGCTGAAACAGCTAATGTATCAGATAACGATATAGCACAACAAAAACAAGCAATTGCAGCATTAAAAGCGGCCGGCCAACATGAATTTGCAGCAAAACTTGAGAAACAGATTTTGGAACTCGAAGCGAGTAATGTTGACTTTAAACCGATAGTGGTTAGCTGGACTGAAATGATTGATTTGTTGTCTGAAAAGACTGATATCAAGCACTCGATACTTTCTTATAACAAATATGCCAACCCAGAGCTGTTTGACGATAGTATGGGCGGAAAGAGTCTGGCAAAAATGCTGCTGATTCGGGAGTTTGCAAGACGGCCAAAGCGGCAGAATAGCTTAGAGACCCAAGGTATTATTAAACTTGGTTACCTTGGGCTGGAGAACATAACAGCCTTACCAGAACGTTGGGTCACCTATGGTTTTTCGGTGCAGGATTGGCAAGATTTCTTGAAAGTTAGCCTGGATTTCTATATCAGAGAAAACTCCTATGTGGTACTCGACCCCAAATTGCTGAAATGGGTTGGCCGTAGGTTTTATCCAAAGCGTTTTCTAAAGCCTGACTCTAACGAAGTTACCAGCGAACGGGTTAAAAAGTGGCCCCAGGTTACCTCTCAAAATCAAAGCAGGTTAGGCAAACTATTATTTATAGCCGCCAATTTTGATGTTTCTGACAGCGCTGCAGTTGATATCGTCAATGAATGGCTAAAAGCAGCATGGAATGCCCTAACAACTAAGCGAATTTTAGACAACGAGGGGAATCTGTTCTACTTGAACCCTGACAAGATAACATTTTCTTTCGCTGATACCAGTTTTGTCTGTCCCCAGACAAATAAACTTATAGATACTGTATTCAGAGGATTAACACCGTATCTGCCACATGACCTGTCTGCAATAAATGTACTTTGTGAAAAAGTGAGTATGCCTGCGTTTTGGACTTTTGATATTTCTCAGGAAGATTATGCTCAGGGATTAATTAAAATGCGTGAGCTGGTGCACCGGGAAGGAGGTATCGAAGCGCTTAGAGATAGAAGTCTTTGGACGGACATTAACGACAGAACCGTTGAAAAAGGTTTCTATTACCGCACTGCTGAACATTCTGCTCAGCAGTCGGCTGATCGCCTGCAAAAATACGAGAATGATTTCAAACTTGGAAAAATTAATGTATTGAACTGCTCAACAACTATGGAAATGGGCGTGGATATTGGCGGAGTATCAGCAGTGGTCATGAATAACGTCCCGCCTCATCCAGCAAATTATTTGCAAAGGGCCGGGCGCGCAGGGCGAAGTAAAGAGTCCAGAGCAATAACTTACACGCTATGTAAAAGTAACCCGCATGACAGACAAGCGTTTAGTGAGCCACTGTGGCCTTTTATCACCGCTATTCCAGCTCCTCACATATCTCTTAATTCGGAGCGATTAGTCTATCGGCATGTAAATTCATTACTATTGTCTGAGTTCTTACAACGAATTGTGGGGCCAACAGAAAAAGAAAAAACGGCTCTGAATCTACAATGGTTTTTTGAACCTGAACAGGATCGGTCGTCAGTTTGTGAGCGATTTAAAGCGTGGCTGGACGTGTGTTTAAAAGACGTTGAGTTTAAAGTTAAGGATTTAGTTAAAGGCACTGCGCTTGAATCGTTTGAGCCATATCGATTGATCAACAATAGCAGAAAGCAGATCGAAGTACTTGAATCAAAATGGATAGGACAATTTAATGATTTGTTAGAAAAACTGAAGAAAGCTGCAAAAGACTCACCATTTGAGTATCGAATTAATTTGGAGCTAGGTCGTCACCGCACTGAATACCTGCTTAAAGAGCTGGCGGCAAAAACCTTTTTACCCGGTTATGGTTTCCCAACTGATGTGGTGACTTTAAATAACACTAATATTATTGATTACAGAAGAGCTAAACAAAATAAAGATAAAAAGAAAGAAATCCGCGAAGATAATATTTCACTGTTGAGAGACATGCCAAGCCGTAATCTGGCAGTTGCCATACGAGAATATGCGCCAGGCTCTCAGCTTGTTATTGACGGCCGGGTGTTTAAATCTGCGGGAGTATCTTTGAACTGGCAGAAGTTCGGTGAGCGGGGCGGCGAAAAATTTGACCTTGCCTGGAAATGTGGCAAGTGTGGCCAAACCGGATTAACTGAAACTATCGTCGATGAAACAGAATTGGAATGTGATTCTTGTGGCCACTTAATCGCTCTTTCCCCTCAATCGGAAATTAAGAAAACGCTTCAACCAACAGGGTTTGTTACAGACTTTTTTGAAGAGCCGACGAATGATATCAGCTCTCAGAAATATATCCCTGTGCAACCGGCGTGGCTGTCTGTTTCTGGACAATATCAAGCGCTTCCGAATCCATCTGTTGGACGCATGCGAGTTGGGGACAATGCCAAACTTTTCCAACACTCTTCTGGCGAACATGGCACCGGCTATGCTGTCTGTTTAAGTTGCGGTAAAACTGAATCAATGATGGCTGATAGTGAATATCCAAAAACTCTTCAGCCAAACGAAAAGCATCGACCAATACTTTCTACACCAAAATCGAAAGATGACAAACAGTTTAAGGAGTTGTGTGAGGGAAATCTTCAAAAAGAAATTCACCTTGGTTGCTCTAGCTACACAGACGCCTTTGAACTGACACTGCGCCATCCGGTTTCTGGTGAATTCATAACTAATACGGAAGAAGGTAAAACTATAGCCCTTACGTTGGCTGTAGCATTGCGTAATGCACTTGCAGAAATGCGAGGTATATCAACCGCTGAGATTGGCTACCTTGTAAAGGCTGCTGTAGATGAAATATCCAATCTGCCGGGCATGGTTATTCAACTATATGACACACTCTCTGGCGGCGCAGGCTTTGCATCAAGTGCAGCAAAGGATATTAATATACTGCTGCATAAAATGTATGAAGGCCTGGCCTGCCACGATAATTGCGATGATGCCTGCTCTTCATGTCTATTGGACTCTAATACTCGTCATGATGCGAATAATCTCAATAGAAATGTCTCGCTCAGATGGCTGGGAGAAGATTTTACTCTCTTCCTCCATCTTCCGGCAGAATATCAATTTTTGCCTAAAGCAGAATATTGCTACCACTCAATAAAGGAAGAAATTGCTTACAGGATAAGTAAAGGAGCTACTAAAATTTGCATTTGGCTATCACAGAACCCAAACGAGTGGGATCTCAATGCTAGACATGTGCATCGTTATGTTGAGCAGATTATTGAGTACTACAATGTTTCGTTGTCCTTTGTACTACCTGCAACGAAACTTTCCAAATCAATGCAGCAAACATTGAAACGTTATCAGGAACTTGGCGTCGAACTCGTGTCAACTACAGCCGTTGCAAAAAATGGTGGGTTTTTGGCTGTTGCTGTAGGTAACGACAAGCAAATGTATGGTATTGCAATACAAAATGAAACGCCCCTTGTACCCGGAAATAACTGGTTGGAGAGCCAGCCTGATTGTATGGTTGTAGCAGCGATTCTAGTTGATGCGCCTATTTGGAGCGGTGTTGATACTTCGGATTGGCATCAGTTTAAAGACGGAGGCCGAATAGAAATTTCAACCGAACTTAATGGTCCTGTAAAACAATTTGGCAAAAAGCTATGGGACATTATCGGAACCAAGTACCCTAATATCACCCAGAAAATAGGTGAGGTAGGTATTGAGTCTTTAGATTATACCGACAGGTATATCCAATCTCCCTGGAGTATTATTCTGCTAGGTGAAGTTATGCGTGGTTTGGGTAGTTTACCGGCCCCGTCTTTTACTATTAACTCGTTGTTTAATCATAAAGATCGAACCGGATGGCGATTGCATGACGATTGGGATTGTGAAGAAGAATTCCAAAAAGTAGTTGATATCTGGTTTGAAAAAGGTATTTCCTTGCCTGTGAATTTATCGATTCATAAGGACAGAGGGGCGGTTCCGCATCGCCGAGAACTGATCTTGACGCTGAAAGATGGAGAGCAGTATTCAATTGCATTCGATCAGGGCGTGGGGTATTGGTCTCACGATGTCAGCAGAGAACTCTATCGATTTGAATTCACAGATGTTAAAGAGCAACTTGAACAAATGATCAAAGTCTGGACCACTGGCCATGTTAAGAACAGTGCTGATTGGCCCTCTGTTCTGTATCTGAACAAACTATGATTAGACGTTAAGGCTGTTAAGTTGGCTAGCCGCTCACTCGGCTAGCCATAGTTTTAACTCATGAGATATCTGGACAACTAAGCCGAGAATCCAGAGTTAGCAATATAGCGGGCTAGCGTCCATAAAAGCCTTTTTAAACCCTCTCAAACAGATCCTCGACTTTGCAGTTAAACAACTCGCAGAGTTTTTCTATTGTCTCAAAATCTACCCTCACTGCGGTCTCTTTATACAGCAACGTGATCGTATTGCGGTTTAAGCCGGTCTCACGCGCGACGTCTACGATTTTTAATTTATGTTCGCCCATCAGTCTGGCCAGGTGACATCTAATCAATTTTGCTACCCCTGATAAAAAAAAATCATTTTAAATGACAAAAAGCGCTTGCAAATGTTATTTTGCGATGCTAAATTTCACTTAGAATGACATTTTAACTTTTTAAATGTGATTCTGTTACTTAGGATAATGCACTAAAGGAGTTATTTCCATGAAAAAGTTATTGCAATCGACAAAGGCGAAAAACGGCACGGTATATCTGCCTGCTGCTTCTGCTTCTGGCAGGCATGTATCGACATGTGTTAGGGCCAATGACGAATTAGCACAGAATCACATGAATGAGGAAAACCATGCATGGTTACGGGGCCTTAATCTAACAAATGGTCATGGTGATTATGTTGAGCTTCCGCCGGCAATTCGTAATGAGCTCTTAAAACAACGTTTTCGCCGGCAAACACGCAACCTGACTACCAGTTTGATGACGGCACTAAAAATTGACCCGTATGGCAAGTTGCTGGTGCCCGTTTGTGGATCGGGGAGATCGGCAGATAACGCAGAAGCAGTGCTTTACTGGGTAAGACATTTTGCTTGCTGCCCAAGCTGCATACTCACTCTCAGTTTCAATCAGATGCAACGCAAGTTCGTGCGGTTTCTTTTAGATCAAACGGGACAGGAGTACTACGAATGAGCAATGTAAAACGGCATCAGGGCTTTCTGGCGCAATATTTTATTGAGAAAGACCGCTCTCGGGGGCTGAGCTACGCCTACGGTCTGCGCCAGCAGCCAGGCTTACCACTTCACCTGATCAAAACTGCTCCCATTGTACGATTCGAGTACAAAACGGCTCGTTTTTTTACGCACTATGGTGTGTATGCGATGGGCGAGCTAATTACCGATCTGGATGAGCAGCGTCTGTACCGGCTGACGTTAGCTGAAAACGACGTGCATTTTATGGACGATTTTACCCTGAGTGTGCCGTTGTCATTGGCGCTGCATTAGCACAAAGAGGCCAGCAGGGATGCTGGCTATAATCAATAACTTCGTTTTTTACTACGCCGTTTTTGCGCCAGGTTTTACCTTTTTGTTGTTGTTTTTTCAATCTTGACTTTATCATTTTTGTTGTTACTGAATCTAAGTTGCTTATCATTTTTGTTGTTATTGAATCTAAGTTGCTTATCATTTTTGTTGTTATTGAATCTAAGTTGTTTATCATTTTTGTTGTTATTGAATTTATGTTGGGAATATTTATAAATTTAATATTGACAATAATTTTTTTCAGATCTAATAATAAAAATGTCAGGAGGGTAGTATGGAATTGCTAAGTTTAAATCAAAAGGATGTTGTTAAATACAATAGTTGGGTGCGCACTATAAATAAAGAAATTTATAGACCCTACTTGACTGTGCGAAAAGTAAATAAATTCGGCCGCAGGCATTGGCTTTGGTGTGACATACAAAAAAGGGAAGTTCATCTTTTGTCAGATGGAGAGCGCAGAGCTTATGAGATTATGATCTCACAGCCCCGCACTGTCAGCATCCTAGAGCAATATGCATTGGATATAGCCGAAACGATCTCTATCGCTAAAGACTTGGGTTTTGTTCATCCACGTAATTACAAAACTAAACAGCTGAGCGTCATGACAACTGATTTCCTGATTGTCACTCAAACAGTCAACCAATCTGACGCTGTTGGCAGTAAAAAAACTGCTTACACATTCAAATACAGCTCTGAACTTTATACAGACTTGACCTGTAGTACATTTTCAAATTCAGCTACACGTACTATTCAGAAGCTGAAAATTGAGCAGGAATATTGGAATCGTCGAGGTATTGAGTATCGCATCATCACTGAGCTGCATGCGACTAAAGAACGGGCTTGGAATATTCAGTTTTGCAAGATAGGACTTAAAGATTCGGTTGACAAAGACCTGGCTGTGAAGTTTTCAGCTGTGCTCTACGAAATTTGGGAGCAAAGCCGCTACGTACATTTGTCTGATTTACTTAATACGAGCGCAGTAACACTGGGCATTGATCAGTCTGCTGCGGAGCAATTGTTCTATTTTTGCATCTTACATGAGCTGGTTAATCTAGTTCATTCCTTCAAATTGCAAAAATATCGTCCAATTGAGCTGGAGTGACATTGTATGCCTTATGTTGGAAGTGGTTATTTTGGTGACATCAAATCATACAGACTTTGTGCAATCAGCCAATCTGGAGAATATTTCGCGTTGTCCAACATGGTTCGTATGGCTAAGGGCGATTTCGAAAAGCCACTTGTTTTCACGCTTGCTGAGCTGGCTGATTTTTGTCTTGTGAATGGGTTGACTGAGCGAGAGTATGAATTGCCGCCGGAGCTGAGCTTTTCTGACAGGGCTCTGGAATCCAAAGGCCGTGCTAGTTGGTTACAGAAGAGAGATGCAAATTGGCTTCTGCTGCGTTCACTTGCGACTCCTGATTTGATTGAACAATACCTATTTGGGAATGGAATAAGTCAGCAGATTATAGCTCAAGTTAATACGGGAGGGTGGGCTAATAAATCAGCGTACTATCGCGCGCTAAACAGATACATAGCGTTGGGAATGACGAAGAATGCGCTATTACCCGTTGGGCTTAAGAATTCCGGTACTAACAGCCCAACCTACAAAACTGTCGCAGAGATTAAAACGAAGCGTGGACGCAAATCAACATTACCTTTGGAACAAACACGAGGCGTATGTGAGGCAGACAAGAGAAATATTCTCGCTGTTTCTAACAAGTTTAAAGCCGCCAATAAGAAATTTTCCGTCCAGGTTGCACACAAATTATTTGATGCGACTTATCAACGTACAGAAATGCTGCGTGACCTTGACGATGGAAGTATGCAAAAAATAATAGTGCCTTTTGCTAAGAGCGACTGTTTGAGTTACCACCAGTTTTATTATCACTTCCGAAAACTGGTCGATGCTGAAACCTTAGCCAAGATACAGCACGGTCATCTAAAATATGCCAAAGATATTGCTCCAAGAACGGGATCTGCACTCGATGGTGTAGTTGGGGCAACACATCGATATGAAGTTGATGCCACCGTGCTGGATTTATATGTAGCCTATCCATATCAAGCAGGACTAAGTGTTGGACGTCCTGTGCTTTACCTGGTTATTGATGTGTACTCTTCAATGATCGTTGGTATGTATTTAGGCTTCTCAGGTCCGGACTGGGCTGGTGTCACTCAGGCGCTTGCAAACGCTTGTCTTGATAAAGTTGAATTTGCACGCCGATATGGATTGGACATCTCGGAAGATGATTGGCCGGCGTATCATATTCCCAGGGAAATTACTATTGACAATGGTCGTGAATATAAGGACTGCGTAATTTCTAGTGCGCTAAAGAGTCTGTTGGGTATTTCCGCAGTCAATCTTGCGGCCGCTTATCGGGGCGATTGCAAAGGAACTGTTGAAAGGTCATTCGGGGTATTAAATGACAGCTTAATTCATCATTTATCCGGTTCGATTTTCAAGCAGCAAGATCGGACAGAAAGCCACCCATCGAATGCTGCTACGTATACCTACCAGCAAGTAGTTGGCATTCTGATCAGAGAAATCTGTTATCAAAACAAGTCTGCCAATCGTCTGAAAAAACTTGGTTTTAAGGCGGCGATAGACGGCTGTAATATATGTCCTGAGGCAATTTACTTGCACAGCTTACAACATAATATGTCTGGGGGGCGACCAACGACAGTTGATGACCAAGCGAGAGTCTATTGGGCTTTTTTACCCGAAGAAGATGCCACCGCAACTGACCACGGCATTGTTTTTGGAGGCTTGGAGTACATCTCCGATCACCCACGCATTGTCAGCATGTTTAACACTGCAATTAAAAAGCGCTTCAAAATCCCAGTTAAACGATTAAAAGATTTCGTGAATTGCCTTTGGTATCGAGCTGAAAGCGGAGAGTTTATCAGACTGGACTTAAAGCGTATTAACAACGATAGCCGTTATTTAGACCTGCCGTGGGAGATCGTCGAACATCGCCTGGTTGAAGAAAAAGTTATTGCTCAGGGGGCGAAAGAAAACGAACGCTATCTTCGTGCAGAGCGTGATACTAAAATCTTCGAAATCTATAACAATTCTGACGGTAAAGCCGCTTTTCCAACTGGTAAATCATCAACCCGAAAATCAATTCAGAACGGAATGAAACAGCGAAAAGAAGAGCAGCATATGCAGAATCGCATTGCTGAAGCTGCACAGCTGACTCGTTCTCTAACGTACACGTCGGAGCAATCAACAAAGGATATGCTATCCGACGAACTGCCTGATCTCGATAACGAGTTGTATTATACGTAGGAGATTGACATGGATGCAAATTACGAAGCTTTACCCCTGCCGAACTCTGCAGGTAATCCATTGGTAGAAGCTCTACATTTCTTGTTTAAGCCTGAGTTTCAGGCGCAAGTAATGTCTGGCAATTTGCAATGGTGTCCAGCCGGATTCTGGCAGATGCCCAAGCTTTTTCGGTTTACAGTTCTTGGTGAGCTAAATCGTATTCATGTTCCTGCGCCGCAGCTCGAGGTATTATATGAAAAAATTGTCAGTCATTTAATTAATTCTTATGGTCTGCGAAACCCTTTAACAGCGGCTTCAAACCGGCTCAAACATACACTGGCTGTCGCGCTTAAAGATAAAAAAACGGTACCACCTGTTCTGATGACAACAGCGCCAACCTCGTTAGTACACGGGCTGTCAGGTACAGGAAAAACCTCAGGAATACGGCGTGTTTTAAATGGCATACCACAAGTTATCTTTCATCGGGAATATTCAGGTAAGCCATATCAACAATCGCAGTTGCTATGGATTTCGATAGACTTACCTGCAACCCCAAGTATTAAAGCTTTAGCCTTGAATTTTTTTCATGCTGTAGATAAGGCGTTGGATACAGAGTACCACCGGGAGTGGTCCAAGCGTAATCGGGATAGCGTGGATCAGCACATTCTCGGAATGCAGTTAGCCGCGCAGTCACACGAGCTGGGGCTGGTGCATATTGATGAAATGCAGTTCATGCTGAAGTACGCCAAAAGCAAAGACACACCGTCGATGACCGTGCTTGAAGCAATTTTTAACAAGCTTGGCATTCCTATGTTACTGAGTACTACTACTGCTGGCCTTCAATTATTCCGCGCTGACTATACCGAAAACGGTGGGGCCGACATCACAATAGCCAGGCGCATGCTGAATGATCGGGAAATACAGTTTAAGCCTGTTGCTAAAAACTTACCTCAATTTGTGAGCTTTTTTGAGTCATTATTCCCACCAGAATCGCTATTTAACTGCTCCGAACTTTCATCAGATTTTATCGACCAATTTCATCTGTTAAGTTGTGGTTTACCAGCGATTATGTTGCGTCTTGCCAAGCAGTACCATGAAATTTTTATGCAGCGAGCGGATAAAAAGGGGGTAACTTTAACGTCTACAGATGATGTAAAACTGCTGCTATCGGTTTACAAAAATCAATTTGGATTGATTGATTATGCTTTGGCTTGTTTGCGACGCGGCATGCTTGATGAGTACGAAAAGAATGTTTCTAACCAGGCATCAGGCGTGCACGAAAAGCCAAAAGCGACACGTAAAAAGGTAGCTAAACCTGACTTAACAACTGTCCCCAATCCAATGATACCGCTGGCGTCTTGTGTAAGTGATGGATTAACAAATACGACTGAATTTAAAGTAGGGATGGCTTAACAATGGAACTGTCATTCACACCGCCGTTATTCCCTGGGGAACACATGCTTAGTGGCGTTGCCAGAAGCTTGCTACTTACGGGCATGAAAAATCTTGAGGATGCCCAACGCCGTTTTCTCGGAAAGTCTGTGCCATTGTCGACTTGGGTACTAGTGCACTCTGCTATGACGTTATATATGCCTGATACCTTGCCGATAAAAGACCGGCAACACTTGCTTGTTAACCATTCTCTTTTGGGTTTTTTTAGCCACAGTTTAAATTATCATAATGTAGTTGCAGCTTTGAAGAATAACATGAACGACCGGACTTTTCCCCGGATCCCACGTATGCAAGAGCTTAGCTTTGCTAAGTTGTGGCGTTACTGTCCGATTTGTGTACATGAAGATGAGCAGCAATATGGCACTGCATTTTGGCGGGTATCTCATCAGCTACATACATCAATTACTTGCGACAAGCACCCAGATTTGAAGTTAATTTACAGTTGCTCGACGTGTGGCGCTGTGACAACGGATTTAAAAGATCATCCTATTCCCACTTTGCATTGCTCTAACTGTAAGGCAATTATTGAGCCTGAAATATTTGAGCATAATGACGTGACAAGATGGGTGCAAAAGAGTGGGCAGCAATTACTACACGATGCAGGCGATCTTAAGACACCTAAGCACCATTACGCTATGCGTTATGGTATTCCTCGTCAAGCTTCGTTAATGGGCGTATGTGCTCCCGAAGTACTTGAAAATGCCCAGAATGACTTCTATCAGTGGTGTTCAGACTATCGTGTTAATACGTACTTTCTTCCCGATCATTCCGAGAACAATTGCAATTTGCTCAATCTCTCTGAAATGATAATTCGTCAGCGTACGTTCCCACCTATCTCATTGCTGTTGGGCTTTAGATTTTTCGGAGTAGAATCGATTGCTGAAATTAAGTAATACAACGCTGACATTTCATCTACCGCTAATGCCTGATGAAACGCTATACAGTTGGTTGGGCCGCTGTGCATATGGCAAGGGATACCCTAGCTTACGTGCTGCGATGCAGGTATTGCTTGGGTCTGAACATAAACAGTTATCTTCGCTGTTTTGCAATGTGGTTCCAGAATTGTCTAAATTGACTCTTATAAATCGCTGCGTGTTGATTGAAGATCATACTATTTTACCGATTTTCAGATCCTTTATAACCGATGGCCTTTATCAGGCAGCTCAAACGGCCATGTTAAGTGGTGAAACTGACGGCCTTAGCAAATTGCTGTCAACTACCGCCAACCGTATGAAGCTAAATCCACCTTTGCGCTATTGTCCGCATTGCAGTGCATTGGATGAAATAAAGTTTGGATTCCCGTATTGGCGGGTAGAGCACCAGTTACCCGGGGTTTACCTGTGCCTCAAACATCAGCAGACATTGCAGGAAGTGGATGTTGCCAGACGCGATTTGGTAATGCCTGGGTGTATCACCAGTGACGCAGAAACGATCCCTGTTGAGTTGCAAAAGCTAGCCCAATTCAGCTTAGGTGCCAGGCATCAGCCGTTATCTCACTTTGACCACCATCGATATCAAAACTGTATTCGGGAAAGACTCAGGCAAAAAGAATATGTCACGGCATCGGGACGGGTAAGGCAAAGCAAGTGGCAGCAAAGTTTTCTTACGTTTTGGCAGCCATTATTGCATATAACCGAGATTTCAGATCTACTGCAGAATGAGGCTGGTTTGTATATACAGTCATTTTGTTACGATGAAAGTAAAACGCTCTCACCACTTAAACACTTTTTATTGCTGGCGCATCTATTTGAGAGCTGGAACAGCTTTACTGCATTTTATGCGCAGTTTGATAGTGTCCCTGTAAAAACGGAATCAGCGTCAGTCAAAGCTTGCAGTATACAAGTGTCGGAATACAAGCCTGAACAGCACGGCAGCCTGAGAAGCTTTGCCAGACGTCTTAACTGCTCAGTTATAACAGCCAAGAAACTAGCGTTGCAACAAGGTGTGCAAATAGATCGACGGCCACAAACATTATTTGGTGCAGAGCGTGATCTTATTACGCAGTTGCTATCAGACGGACTGAGCACCGCGAAAATAGCTAGCAAAATGCTATGCAGTATTGCGGCGGTAGAGCAGATTCTGGCGCAAAATCCTGACATTGTTCAGCAAAGAAGGGAACGGCGAGTGTCCGTTACACGGCAAAAGCACCGTGATGCCATTAAAAAACTTCTCACTATCAAATCTACATGGCGCCGTACCGACGTGCAAAAAGCAGCCAGAACGGCTTACACCTGGCTGTATAAAAATGATTCTGAGTGGCTATATCAGCAGTTACCGGCAGAAACCCCGCGAGAGCAGAGGTGGCTGCACTAGATTATTGGTGAGTTTAGTTTGGCACATTACTTCGCTCAGCTATTGCTCCCGCTGTTAGAAATATTTTCCTTTGAGATAAAAAAGTGAGAGAAAAAATGATATCACCAGCAATTGAGAACGCATATTCAATTACAGAAGTTGTCGAAATAGTAAACGCCGCTAATCGTGACGAGGCTATAGCATATTACGGAGGAACTGAACTTAGGGACGGTGATCAATTGGCAGGACACTACGCTTATGATGCTGCTAAGAATGCTGGTTACGGTATGGAGGAAGCTGACTTTGAAGCTCATCTTGAGTTTCTTAGAGATGCTGGTGCCGTATTTAACTCTACCAAAGCCGTTGCCGAAGCAGTTTGGTTAACAAAGCAAAGCGTTGAGTAAATTTGCGGTTTTTCATGCCCTAAGTCGATTTTTGACATAGGGCAAAAAATCAGTACTTCAGCTTATCGACTGTCAGTGATGCGCTGTTGTTAACACTGCAGCCTTTCAGTAAACCTGCAAATATGTGAAGGGGGGGCTTTCGATCTCACCAGACAGAAATGTTAGAAAATTTACTGACTAGTTCGTTGGTTTAATGCCAACTGTGTGAACCTTCAGCCAATAATCCTGCAAACGATTATCTTTGGTGTTACGGATAGCCCGGTTCAGACTTAACAGTTCTAACGGTTCCCGCCCAAGCATATTGGCTAACTCAAAACATTGGGACTCGCCCATATACGCTCCGCTTCTAACCTGGCTGATATATGCTCTGGAGACATCTAAAAACCTTGCCAGCTCGGCATCACTTTTAAGATCTTTAATTTTTTTCAGTTCATCAAGGTATTGAGATAAAGAGTTCATAGGCCTTCATGCGCAACCAAGTTGCTAAGTAATTACTTGACACATGGAAGTGATTCTCCGTATATTTCGCTAAGTAATTACTTAACATTTGTTCGGTGTAGCTGTGGAAAATCATTGATATTCCGCGGACGGGATTACTTTGCCCGTAATTAGCAGGAGAAAGGAATGGATCTGAACTATAGCGTTTTATCTGGGGTGTATCTGGATGGTACCAAGCATTCCAAGACCCATGTTTATTCGACGGGAAGTGGCACCCGTAATGACCCAGTTAGGGTGCAATCCGCCGAGGTCACGATCCAAGAATTTTGGATCCGGACACCCGATGGTAGTGAGGAAAAAATCACCCTGCAGAATGTCGATGTTGACGCCCGGCATGGTCACGACATTGCGATGGTAATCGCAGAAAATGACGATCAAGCTGCATACATTGGTTATGTCAATTTTACCACCAAACAGAGTTTTTTCTTTCAACGTACCTCCGTGGCGCGAGGCTTTGCTCAAGGGGCTGCTCCTTGTGTTCTGACCATTGTACTGGCGTTTATCGCCGGCGGTGTCGCCGGATACATTGAAGGATTTATGGCTTGCATCGTGGCGTTTGCTGTCGGTTTGGTGGCGAGTGTCGTGGTGCGAAATGTCCACGCAGTCAGTATCGAGGCTGATCTCAGGAAAAAATTCAACGAAATTATCATGGAAGAAGCGCATCTCTATGTACCCAGAGAGAGAACGCAAATTATGGATTCTGTTACCCCTTCGTAAACCGAACGAAATTAACCGTATCAGCAGTAGGAGAACGTTATGTTCAAAAAATTGATATTAGTCAGCAGTGTGTTGCTAGCCGCGGGTTGTGGCGGCGGTAGCGGTAGCGGGGATACTCGTATTGCCGTTACCGCTTCTGCAGGCGAAGGAGGAACGGTATCACCGGCATCCCAGCGCATAGCCAAGGGTACTCAGGCAACGTTAACTGTCGAGGCTGACGCAATTTATACTATCCAAAGCGTTACCGGCTGCGGAGGCGCTTTAGACGGAAATACCTTCCGCACCGGTGTGGTGAATGCCGATTGTGCTGTGACCGCGAGTTTTGCGCTAAAACCGCTAGCGGTTAACCTGGATGCGCTGCCGCAAAGCGTAGCAGAGAACAGCAGCACCTCGCTTAATATTGTCGCTGAAAATGCCAAGAACAGCCCAATTATTACGCTGAAAGCTGTGGGTGGCTATGGGAATAGCTTTGTCACTATAGAGCAAACCAGTGACACTTTATTTAATCTGGTGACACAGAATGTTGACCGGGAGGCAATTGTTGAACTGGAAGTTACTGCGCAGGACGGTAATAACATTAGCCGGGTCACTACGCAGCGTTTTAGCTTGGTGATTGAAAACACGTCATTTGTAGACTCGTTGGCGCGTTACCAAGTCATTGCTGATAACCCCTCGCGCATTCTGGCGCTGACTGAAGAGAAATTGGTCAGCTCAGCATTCCGGGACGCTGCAACCATACTGGCCATTAAAGATAACACAGCACCCGTGGCAGTAGCTGAAAGTAGCAATACTACTTATGCCGAACTCGAATTACAGCTAAGTCAAAACCCAGTTGCTGCCTATCTGTCAGGCAACATCAGTGACACTGAGCTAAGCACGGCGATGGCCAGCATTGAATCACTGATGGCGGCCCATGTTGCGCCCTATATCGCTAGCATTAATCAATCTATGCCAGTTATTGCGGCTCAAGGCGTGCCAGCGGTCACTCCTCAGCAATGGTTTATCAACACCGAATTGAACACGGTTTCATTATTTGTTGGTAACGCTGAGCTCGGTCAGGTGAATGACGGTGCCTGGGCATTTAATTCAGGGTTTGAATATCTTGATGACGTGATTAACAGCGACTGCAGTTTGTAGAGCCCATATATTTAGGATGTACTGATATGAAAAAAACTTCTTTGATGGCGCTCCTACTGGGATGCGCTACCAGTTATCACGTTGCAGCAGAGCGCCTGGTGGTTACCTATGACACCGTCGGCACTGGGCAACACGTAATTGTAGCATCAACAGCAACACCTGAAACCTGCTTGCCATTAACCAGTGGTAACCCCTGGTGTGTGCCGCTACCTCCGCAACAACATATCCAGACTCAACAGTTGAAACAGCCGCCAGCCTATCGCAGTGTGTCACTGCAGGTACCTGCTGAATTATCGCTGGTCGAGGCCAAAGTATTACTGGAAAACACCGGGCTGTATCGTTATGTAGAGCACGACATAATGATTGCTCCCGGCGCCACCTGGAACGAAATCACACCGGACGACACTTATTTTGGCGAACAGCAGTTATATTTCGCAGATAACAGCCCTGATACACCCAATGCGTCTTCTATTTTGAGTATGTGGCGTATGCTCAAAGCGCCGGAGAAAAATGTCCATGTTTACGTGCTGGATGTCGGATTTCGCCTAGGTACCGACATTGACTATGCGCCAGGCTATAACTTTGTCACCTTGGTTGAAGGTGACGTTCGCGGACCGGGTTTTTTAGAAGAAGAATTCGGTGATGGCAGCTGCCCGAATAACCACGGTATAGGGGTGGCTGGCGTTATTGGTGCCAAAATCCACAACGGTTTTGGTGTTACCGGCACCACTGGCGATGTGACTATTCATCCACTGCGTGTCATGCGCTGTGGTAACGGCGTGATGTCTGATGCAGCGGCCGCATTAGATTGGCTAGCGGGTGACAGCCTGGAGAATCTGCCTGATTTTACCGGTGAGCCCGGGATCGTCAATATGAGCTTGGGCGGCAAAGTCGGCGACACCGGTTGTCCATTTTACCTGCAAAGTGCAATCGACAAAGTCACGGCTAAAGGCTTCACGATTGTAGCATCGGCCGGCAACCAAAATGAGGATACGGCCTTATATATCCCAGCCAATTGTGACAATGTTATCACCGTGGGCGCTGCAAACGAGGGGGACGCCTACAATCCCGCTGATATGGCAGGTTTTAGTAACTATGGCGCGCACATTAACGTAATGGCAGTAGGGGATTCTGTTGTGGGCCTGGTGCGTAATGACGACATTGGCTATTGGTCCGGCACCAGTTTCGCCGCGCCGATTGTCGCCGGCATCATTACTAATCTGAGCAAAGATTTTGATTTTATCCCTGCTCAATGGGCTATGCTGGTTGAGTTGTCAACCGTAAGCAACTGGATAGAGGGCGGCCGGTGTGACACATTGGGATGCGGTGCTGGCATTCTGGATGCGGTTAAACTATACAACAATGCACAGGCACTGTCAGAGGGGCGTCTTGACAGTATGAGTTACCTGCTGAACGAACTCTCAAACTGTAACCAAAGTTGGTTTACCGGCACACTGCTAAAATCTAACGCTCCCTGCGGCTGGGTTTTAGTCGATATAAAAACTCTGGGCGAACTGACTGAGCAAGAGCATCTAAAATTATGGTCTGTCGAGCACGGAATGGCTAACACAGCTGAGAATCGAGCACTACACGGCGAATTTACTCAGAACAAATTTAGCATAAGCCGAGACGAAGCCATTGGCCGTGATTTTTACATACAAAAATGCGCAGATACTGGTGACGCCTGTGGTGAGTTCGCAAAGATTGATAGTCGTGAGCTGGAAAATATGCCGGCTGTGTGTCAGTAGACGATGGCAACGAGTGGTGATGTTGGTTGCCCGAAGAATGATATTTTGTTTGAATTTACCTGTCAAACTACTAGTCACAAACTTAATTAAATTGAGTTTTCTGAAAATGGTCTGCAAGTTGGTCAGAGTCACAAACTTGATTAAAAAGCAGGGTGACTTAACTTGTTGATTTTATTAGGGTGCTAGTCACAAACTTAATTACACGCTGACAGTTATGCAGTAACAATAAAACCCCGGCCAGCGTGCCGGGGTTTTTTATCAGCTGTTTTTCAGAATAACCGGCCTTAGGAACCTGCCAATGTTTTATTGTGTAAACAATGTGAATTAAAGGTTTTAATTACGATGCTGATAGGGCAGAATTTCCTATCATGTTCATCTGCCAGAGCCTTCGTATGCAATTTCGCCTATTTGTAGTTACAACCTCCTTGTTTAGTGCGCTGGTAAGCTGCGCTGCATTGGGTACTGCAGAGCAGAATGCCAGAGTGCCGCTGGATCGTCTGCAAGCTCTGAACAGCGGCAACCCTGTTACACCTTTACCGCCGGCCTTTTCAGCTCAGGCAACAAAAGGTATCGCTAATGATCAGCTTGCCATGTATCTGGCCGGTGTAATCGACAGTGGCGAAGGGCAAAGCTGGTGCGTAGCTGCATCTGGTTTGCCACCGCATGAGGTTAATCAGCAGCTGTTGGCGGAGCTACAGCGTGATTTGGAACAGAAGAAATCTGCCGCTACTGCTAATTCCGCAGTATTGCTGGCCAGCAAGCTCAGGACTTTATTTCCTTGTAACTAACTTAAGTAGGGATGCGTTATGTCAGTTATCAAATACCAAGCCGTTGCTGATGCATATGAAAAATACAATGCTTATGGCACCAGCGAACTTTATCAATTACTTGGCTGGGATGATCTTGTTGGGCGGCCTGAGTGGGCCAATACCTGTGCGGTTAGAATGAGCCTGGCACTGATTGAGGCCGGCATGGCAGTATCTGGCCGCGTACAGGTTAAGAAAGGCGATCTTAAAGGAAAATGGGTCGAGCCGGGACAAAACCGTTTATCAGACTGGCTGATCCGCCACCTTGGCGAGCCGGAGGTTTTTCCTTTTGATACCAGCAGCGCCGCAGGCCCACAATCGCTGTATGGTAAAAAGGGCATAGTCTCGTTTATGCGTATCCCAAGTTACTCCGGCGGCCATATCGATTTACTGCAACCTTCAAACGACTACCTAACCTGCAGTCGCAGCTGTTATTTCACCGCTGATGAAGTGCGTTTTTGGCAGCTTAATTAACAGCTAAAATATTGTTTGTTGGAGTTAGACGACATCCCGGCCACCTGTTCGATTTAGCTTTGTGGATTAATTCAGACTTTGAGGTAACCTCGCTTTGCTCTTTAAGTGGGCAAACTGATCTAGTCTTGCTTCTTTGGCCAGTCAACTTTACTGAAATATTCTACTGTTTCGGTTGAGACAATTTTCCCTACTTCTTCCAGTAAACGCTCTGTTGCTTTTCCGGCGGCTTCATAGCGTTCTTTATCAGTATCTAATTTTTTTGCGAACGTTAAGCTAACCTGCCACAAGCCAATTAAGTGCAAAATAGCTAATTCGGAGCGAATAAAGCTCTGCCATTTCTCACCCCATCTATAAAAAGAGTTGAAGCCTGAGGATATCGCAATAGTCATGGCCATTAGAGTGATGTATATATCTTTGCCCTCAATTGTATTTGCAGAAACCACAGGGATCGTTATAGAAAAAACAATAACGATCAGACCAGTAATCCGGAAGAGAATCCTCGGCGCATGTGACTGTTTTTTATACCAGTTGTAACTCTGAACAATTTTTGACTGTACTATCCGGTAGTAAGATTCGAACTCTTCATCATCGTCTGTGTAATCAAGAATTGGATCAAACTTCATTTCATAGCCCTTTTGTTATAGTTAGATGGTTTACTAAAAGTAGTACATCAGTGAAATACGAAAAATGTTAGATACATATTTTATGCCGGTATTGGCTGCTAGCAAGCTTGCAGTTGATCGATTATCACTAATGGGGGAGTTATGTTTAAAAACGGCATGCGCGCAGTACACCCTGGTGAAGTATTGCGTGAAGATTATTTGTTACCACTAAATATGAGTGCTAATGCACTGGCGCAGGCGCTACGGGTAACACCGGCACGGATTAATGAAATAGTGCGGGAAAAACGCGGTGTTACTGCTGACACGGCACTTCGTCTGGCTCGCTATTTTGGCGGCGATGCCCAAAGCTGGCTTAATTTACAGGCGATATACGACCTTAAACTGGCTGAGCAGCAAAGTGGTGAGCAAATCAGCAAAGACATTTCACCTCATGCAGCTTGAACTTAGACATGATTTTTCCAATTAAACGGGCTAGACAAAATTTAACTTTTATCTGACCCTAATAATACTGATTGAGCAATTATATGTCAGTTGTTTGCTATCACTATCATGCAACTTAGCAGTTTTAACTGCTGCAGGGTCAAGTCTGAGCCAGTACATGTTAGAGCATCAGCGACAGTGCCGTTTGTATCTGTTCATCACTTAGATCTTGCTGCTGCAGAGCTTTATTCAGGCTCTGTTGGGCGCCGGCCAGGGCGCTGTTCAGCATGCCCAGCTCAGTTTGCAATAGCTTCAGTTTTTCTCGCTGTTGTTCTGATTGCAGTCCCTCTTGCGAAGCTTTATCTATTTCGGCCTGCTTATCGGCAATTTGCTGCTTAAGATCGCGAATGTTTTTTAATATCTGCTTAATAGTATCCGGCAGGTTGCTGTCATCAATATCTTTATTTTGCTCTGCTTGTTTTGCGTTGGTTTTGCCCAGTTCTGACAAGCTGACATAAACGCCTGGCATAGTGTTTTTTTTGGCAGTTGTAGCGGTTGTATCGGCTTCCGTTTTTGTTTGCTGGTTGAGTTTTAAGCTTGCAGGCTGTGGCTGCAGAGTATTAATTTTCATTAAAAGCAGGCAGTTTAAAAAATTGGTAGTTTTGTGTCGGCGGCAACCGGGAAAACTTTAATACCGCGCAACAGAAAATGAGCTGTCGGGGGCTACCGGGGCCACCAGCCTGGCGGCTGCGTGCTTTATGTTATGCTGTCGGCCCTGTGCCTCTGTATATAACGTATTAAGCAATCTGCAGTGATTGAATTTTGCCCTGGTTCAGCAAGAAGGAATAGCTTAGTTGTATGGGGCTGCCGGGGAAATTGCCGCTAACTTCTGCCGTAACGATTTCATGCTGTTCTTGCCTGGTTGCTTTGATTGGTTTGGCGCTAAAAGCGTATTTCTGCCTGGTGTCGGAAAACCAGGCCGCTATCGCTGCGTGCCCTTGATATGTGCCGCCTTCATCTAATACCACTGCGTCAGTATTAAAACAGTCTTTCAGCCCTGCCGGGTCTGCGGCGTTGCTGATTTCAAAGTACTTTTTGATGGGGTCAGCTAATTGAATGTTCATTGAGATGTCTCCTGTTGCATTGTTGCCCGACAGGAAGTTTCTGCTTAGACTGAGCAACAATCAAGAACGCACAAAAAAGTAAGTGACGTACTTATGCGAAAGATTTATACGCCCTCTACCGCAGCGGCTGATACGCTCGAAGCAATTAAATTGCTGGAGGGAAGCTGGAAGCTGAACATTTTGTATCATTTGTTCGATGGCAAAGTGCAGCGCTATTCTGATTTTGAAAAACTTATTCCCGGGATTTCGCAAAAGATGCTGGCTCAGCAATTAAGAAAGCTGGAAGCTGACGGCATTGTAAGCCGCGAGGTTTATCCGCAGGTGCCACCCAAAGTAGAATACCGGCTGACTGAATGGGGGCAGGCGTTATGTCCTGCTTTGGATGCGCTGTTGCTCTGGGTAGAGCAAAAAGGCCGGTGAAGACCCGAATATCTGCACAGATAAGGTAAACAATGAAAATAATCCGCAGTAAAGACTTTACCGCCAGCCGCGCCTGGGGCGCGTTGGATATTGCCAGTATGAACGGTATTACTACCCGGCTGCACTGGACCAATCAGCCGTATAAATGGCATATCAATGATGGTGAAGAGGTATTTGTACTGCTGGATGGTGCCGTGGATATGCATTACCGCGAAGGTGGTGTAGAGCAGGTTAGCCGGTTAAATGCCGGTGATATTTTTTACGCCGGCATCGGCTGCGAGCATGTTGCTCATCCGGTAGGTGAAGCACGGATTTTAGTGGTAGAAACGGCCGGCAGTGTTTGATAGGTTTTGCAGTATATGACGACAAATATAAGGTTAATGACGCCGGCAGATATACCGGCAGTGGTGGCACTGCAGGATAGCTGCTACAGCGATGCGCTGTATGAAAGCCCGGCATTGCTACAGCAGCGCTTAAGCTCAGCTGCCGGTAGTTGCTGGCTGGTTGAAAACGCTGATGGCCGGTTGTTGGCGTATTTGTTCAGTTATCCGTCAATAAATGGCTATGTTACGCCGCTGGCGTCGGCTTTTGCGCCGGCTGCCGCGCCGCAGCTGTTGTATTTGCACGATATGGCGGTAAACCCCGCTGCGCGTGGTTTGGGGCTGGCCAACCGCTTACTGGCAACGGCAAAGCAGCATGCGTTAAGCCTAGGGCTGACAAAACTGGCGCTGGTGGCGGTGCAGGGCTCGGTGCCGTATTGGCAGCACCACGGTTTTGCTGTAGTTAACGAACTGTCGGATAGCGCGATAAGTGCGCTGGCCGGTTATCATGGCGAGCAGGCGTGTTATATGCAATTAGCTCAGATCACCCCGGAACCCGGAAGAATGTTATTTATATCAAATGACTAGTGTAAACTCTGGTTCATGTGAAAAACCCGTGGCCATGGTATGGCATAAACAGTGACCCCCTAAGGAGTCTGTGTTGGAATTAGATATTTATATTGTTGATGCTTTTACCCAACAGCAGTTTAAAGGCAATTCTGCTGCTGTGGTGCCTCTACAACAATGGCTGTCGGGTGAGTTAATGCAAAGCATTGCTGCAGAAAATAATCTTTCAGAAACCGCTTTTATCCGCGGCTTATCAGCCAATAAATATGAGATCCGCTGGTTTTCGCCGTTAACCGAAATCGACTTTTGTGGCCACGCCACGTTAGCGGCATCCTATGTAATATTTAATCATCTGGGCGGGCAGGGTGAAATTGAGTTTTTAACCTCGCAAGTGGGCGCACTGTTGGTTAATCAGCATAGTGACGGCAGAATTGAAATGAGCTTTCCTAACCAATGCCCGCAAGTTGTTGAGCAGGTGCCGGCTGCGTTGTTAGCCGGTTTGTCAGTGAAACCAATACAGGTATTAAAAAATCGCCAGGCCTATTTTGCGGTAATGGCATCGGAACAGGATGTTAAAAGCCTGAGCTATTCTTCAGAACAGCTGAAACAGTTAGCCCCCTTTGATGTAGTCGTTACCGCTAAAGCCAACGAATATGACTTTATTTCGCGCTACTTCTGGCCCGCCAACGGTGGCGATGAAGACCCGGTAACCGGGTCAATTCATGCCGGGCTGGCGCCTTATTGGGCGAAACAACTGGTTAAATCTGATTTGGTGGCTTACCAGGCATCACAGCGCGGCGGCATTTTATTTTGCAGCCTTAGCCATGACCGGGTGCTGGTGTCAGGGTTTGCGGTGCTGTATTTAAAAGGCACCGCTTATATTTAGTGATGCAAGAAATACGATTAAATTTGCCACTTCAACAGGTTTAGGCGGTCGCCCGATTGGGATGCCGCCAAGCGCGGCTATAACGGTTTGCTTGCCTTGCTTATAATTGATGCCTTCTTGCTGATCTACAATAAACACAAATGATAACGATTGTTAATTGCTTTTGTGCTGCCTATAATACGCCCGATTTTAACATTCACCTAATTTGGAAGTCGTTATGTCCGGCAGTTATAAGATGACGTATTTGGCCGTTTTGTTGGCGCTAAACCCGATAGTGGCACAAGCAAACAGCAGTACGGAAGCGCAGAACATTGAGCGGATAACCGTTACCGGTAGCCGTATAGTAGAAAGTTTGGATGAAGTTCCGGCCAGCATTACTCTGATAGATCAGCAAACCATTAACGAAAACCTGCAGGTGAGCTCTGAACTGCAAAATCTGCTGGCCGTTGCGGTGCCGGGTATGGCGCCAGGCACCGGCAGTAGCAGTAACTTTGGCCAGACACTGCGTGGCCGCAATGTGTTGGTGATGATAGATGGCGTGCCGCAGGATACGCCTTTGCGTAACGGCGGCCTGGGTATTCGTACTTTAGATCCGGCCAGCATTGAGCGCATTGAAGTGGTCAATGGCGCTACCTCGATTTGGGGTAATGGCGCAGCGGGCGGCGTGATTAACTACATCACGAAAAAGCCGGGCGAGGGTGCTGCTAATGTTGTGCTGTCGCAATCAATCCGTAGCAGTCTGGTAAAAGCTGAAGATAGCATCGGTTATCGCAGCGTACTGTCGGTTAACGGAAACGCCGGCAAGCTGGGCTATGTGGCTAAGTTGTCGCAGGAAAAATACGGTGTGCAACGCGATGCCGACGGCGATATTCTTGGCCTGCAATATGGCTTATCGGACAGCCGCCAGCGTGATGCCTTTGTTAAATTGGCCTACCAGCTTGATGACGAGCAGTCGCTGCAGTTCAGTTACAACTATTACGACTCGGATCAGGATGCAAAGTACCGTGATGTGCCGGGTAACATTGATTTGGGTGAAAAAACCTATGCTGTGCCGCTGACGGCAGGTGAAGTTGCACAGGGGGCGCCGCAAGGGCCTGAAGGCAATTATAATCTGATGCTGAAATATCAGCATAATGAGCTATTTAGCAACACCGGCCTGGTGGTGGATGCTTACCGGCAGAAAATCGACAACGTGTTTTTCTGGTCAGCAACGCTGGCGAACCCGGAGCAGGGTTTTGACGGTGGCCAATCGGCCATCTTATCGGAAAAAGACGGCTTGCGCGCCGTACTGACCAGCGCCGTTACCTTAGGTCAGGTTGATGCCACTTTTATCTATGGTGTGGATGTGCTGCAGGATGTTACATCGCAACCCTTGTTAGATGGCCGCATCTGGGTGCCGGAAATGGATATGGGCTCTTTGGGCTTATTTGTGCAAAGCAAGTGGACGCTGGGCGATGACTGGACACTGAAAGCCGGTGCGCGGCGTGAATCAATCAGCGTGAAGGTGGCCGATTATGACACTTTAAGGTTATGCCGCAATGCCCAAACCTGTTCAACACCGATGGCTGTCGCCGGCGGCAAAATAGATTACGACGCTACCACTTACAACCTTGGCTTACGTTATCGCTGGTCTGATGCCTTCTCACCTTTTGTCAGTTACTCCGAAGGGTTTGAAGTACCGGACCTGGGGTTATTACTACGTACTGCAACGGTAAATGATATCAGTTTGATCCAAAGCGAAGCCTCAGTAGTGAAAAACTATGAAGCCGGTTTTAGCAGTCAACTTGATGCTTTATATCTTAATGTTGCGATTTACCGCAGTGAGTCAGAATTAGGCACCGGTAGCCAACTTGATAGCGCCACAGGTATTTACCGGCCGGTGCGGGCACCACAAAAAATTTGGGGTTATGAAGCATCCGCTGAGTATCGCCTGTCAGATGCATGGCAATTTAGTGCTGCTTACGGCCACGCGGAAGGTAAAGATACCGAAAACGATATTTACCTTGGTGCCCGCCAAATCAGTGCGCCAAAACTGACCGGCTCGGTGCGCTACCGGCCGGCTGCTGATTTAAGCTTTAGCCTGTACTGGCTACACGTGTTTAACCGCGATCGCTTTAGTCCTAACGCTGATGGTTTTTATACAGGTGACCAGGGGCCGGTAAACAGTTACGACGTGCTGAACTTGTCAGCAAACTACCAGATAAACAAATGGCAGTTATTTGCCGGTATTGAGAATTTGCTGAATGAGGATTACTTCCCGGCGCGTTCGCAGTCGTTCAGGTACGGCACAGGTTACAGCGTTAAAGGCTTAGGGGCGACGTTAAATATGGGGGTTAGTTACAGCTTTTAATCGTAACAGATAACATCACCAGCTTAGGCCTGGTGGTGTTATCTGCTTCTTTAGCGCCAAAAGATGGGACTTGGCCCGGACGTTATTTATTAATTTTGCCCCTATCGACTCTGCGGTATATCTAATCCTTCGTCGTTACTGCTAAGTGATTAAATTGCTCCAGGAATCCCGGGTTTCTGGCTAAGTACGCCTTCGAGAAATAACAACTGAATGGCTGAGTCGATTGGGTTGTGTAATGCACCAGACTCATTTCTATACCCGCTTCGGTTAGCGCGTGCCAAAATACATCCGCAGACAAGAATACCGCATCCAGTCGTTTGTTTGTCAGCATAATAATCAGGGTTGAAGCCTCGCTGGTTTTAGCTGCTATCAGGTAGTCATTGTCCAGCAACCACTGATAGGTATTGGTATTTAAAAGTGTACCTATCTTTGCCTGAGTACGAAAATGAGGGCTTGCTGGCAACAGCGGACTGTTATGCATATAAAACCAGGTCCAGTTGTTGTACATTACGGCGGCGCTCATTATCCCTACCTGGTCTCTGGCCTGATTTTGCGTTGCCAGAAAGAAACCGTCTACCAGCCCTTTTTGCGTTAAATCCGCTGCTACACCATGATTGGCCACTACCCTGAACTGGTATTCAAGCCCCATAGCGTCAAGTAACTGTTTTACCTTTGCAGTACCACTGCCGGTTAATTGCTGTTGTTCATCAATGTAGCTGTAAGGAGGGAAAATAGGGACCGCAAGCACAAGTTTTTCATAGGCAAAAATTGTCCGAGTATGTAGTGCTGCCCAAAAGCACAGTAACAAAAAAGGCAATCGTGTGGACCAGGTTGAATGTCTCATAGGATTACTAAATTCCGGATGACATTGTAGCTGAGTCTGTCTGTGGGACTGGTGTCAAACCATAGGCAGAGAATTTTCCTCATTCTTACGCTTTGTAGTGTGGCACACTAAGGTTAATATTTCTAATTCTGCATGGACGCAAGGCAAGCGGTATGCAAGGTTAACCACCGGCCAGCTTACACGCTCGTTATTGAGCCTTCGCGCTATAGGCTTCTGTTCCCCACAACGGCACGGTAGACAAGCTGTGTTTAAAGCTGCCGGAGGTTTCTTTGGTGGAGTAGGACAGATACATCAGGGTTTGATTTTCAGTGTCGAAAATACGGCGGATCTTCATGCTTTTAAAGAAGATGCTTTTTGATTTGGTAAACAGCACCTCACCGTTTTTGCTTTTATCTATTTTGGCAATCATATCAGCGGTGATGATGCCGGTTTGGCGACAGGCGATAGAGCTGTCAGACGGGTCAGACAAGTTCAGGTTGGCCTCGATACTGGACACATGGCAGGTAACGCCGGTTACCACCGGGTCGACAATGGCATCCAGCTTAATATCCTTGGTGGTAAACACGCCCAGCGACACGTCGCCCACTTCATTTTTGTCACAAGCTGCCAGCATCAGCAGCAGTAATACACAGTAAACAGCGCGCATAGTGGGGCTCCTTCAGTTTAGGTCTGTCTGTACTTAATTATTTCAACACTTTGATTATGTCGATACTGGCACGTTGACCGCGGGAAAAAAAGCCAAACTGCAGTAAAGCAGGGTTTATTTTCTATGCTGAGTTGTTTATTGTTCGATGCTGGACAGGGTAGTTAAATTTGCGCAGCAAAGCGCTGATAAGACCCGGATATCTGCACAGATAAAGGTAAATAATGAAGATAATCCGCAGTAAAGATTTTACCGCTAACCGCGCCTGGGGCGCGCTGGATATTGCCAATATGAACGGCATTACTACCCGGCTGCACTGGACCAATCAGCCGTATAAGTGGCATATCAATGATGGTGAAGAGGTATTTATAGTGCTCGATGGCATGGTAGATATGCATTACCGCGAAGCTGGCACAGAGCAGGTTAGCCGGTTAGAAGCCGGTGATATTTTTTACGCCGGCATCGGCTGCGAGCATGTTGCGCATCCGGTAGGTGAAGCACGCATTTTGGTGGTAGAAACGGCCGGCAGTGTTTAGTTAGTCATTTTCTTTTACATCAGCACGGCATGCATTACGCTTAGTGCTGCTCTTGCTGCTCTTGCTGCTCTTGCTGCTCTTGCTGCACTATGCCTGTTGTTGCTTACTGCTTAGATTTTGTTGTCAAACAGCAGATAGTGGCAGTTATCTTTGGTTTATCCATGTACAATGCGCGGTTTATAAGCGCGTTCAGCTTTTGAGTGCACACCTGTAGGAACTTTGATGAAAAAAACATTCGCTTTAACTCACTCTAAGCTGAATACGGCCCGTTTGACAGACGCCATTAAACACGAGATTAAAAAGTACCTGGCCAGAGAGCGCCGTAAAGCGTTGCCTGAAGGCACGGACTACTGGACGTTTGATTGCCGCTTTGGTGCTTCAGCTGAGGTCGCCGAAAAAATCTTTACCTCTGACATCAATAAACATATTGATGCTGCCGCAGCACAAGAGCTGGCGGAATTCTATGTCGAAATTCTGGCCAGGGCTTGCCGGCATAAGCCGCGTTTGCATGACGAAGCCACAGACTGATTTTTATCAGCAGCTTTCCCCTTATTTTTGACTGTGGCCAGGCTACAGAGGAACTTATATGCAATTTTCATCGTTAGATTTAGCGCCGGATTTACTGCGCGCGTTGGTTGAATGTGGTTACAGTGAGATGACACCGGTACAGGCTCAGGCGATTGTGCCGGCGCGGCGCGGTAAAGATTTACAGGTTACCGCGCAAACCGGTACCGGTAAAACCGCCGCCTTTGCTATTCCGCTGCTGCAACGCATGCTGGACACGCCTAAAGCCACAGAAGCGCGCCGCCCGCGGGCGTTGATCCTGACACCAACCCGTGAATTAGCCGAGCAATTAGCCAATTCTATCAGTGCCTATGCGCAGTTTCTGCCGATCAGTGTTACCGCCTTATACGGTGGCGTTAAAATGGGTGGCCAGGCGAATAAATTAACCGCCGGCGTGGATATGGTGATCAGCACCCCCGGCCGGTTGTTAGAGCACCTGGCGTTGGGTAACGTGATCTTAAGCGATGTGGAATTTGTGGTGCTGGATGAAGCCGACCGCATGTTAGATATGGGCTTTAGCACTGATGTGCTGAAGTTGCTGCAAATGACAGCACCGAAACGCCAAACCTTGCTGTTCTCTGCCACCACCTCACCGGCGGTAAATGAGTTGTCGCATAAAATTTTGCATAACCACCAGCAAATCCGCGTGGCTAAAACTAACAGTGCGGCCGATACGGTAAACCATGTGGTGTATCCGGTAGAGGAGAGCCGCAAGATTGAATTGTTTGAACAGCTGCTGGCAGAGCACAACTGGTTTCAGGTGTTGGTATTTACCAGCACCAAAGAGCAGGCAGACCAACTGTTAGCCGGCTTGCAACAGCGTAAGATTGACGCTGCAGTGTGCCATGGCGATAAAAGCCAGGGCGCGCGCCGCCGTGCTATCGCCGATTTTAAGTCGGCTAAGCTGCAGGTGTTAATTGCTACCGAAGTAGCCGCCCGCGGTTTGGATATTCAGGGCCTGGACTATGTGGTTAACTTTCACCTGCCTTATTTACCGGAAGATTACGTGCACCGCATTGGCCGCACCGGCCGGGCAGGAGCAGCCGGTACCGCTATTTCTTTTGTCAGCCGTGAAGAAGAGCAAAGCTTAGAGCGCATTCAAAAGCTGATGGGTAGCGCTATTGGGCGCATTGTAAAACCTGGTTTTGAAGTGAGTAACCGGGGCTCACTGCTGAAAAGTATCTCGCGTAAGGTATTAACCGGCCGTTCCAACAAAGCGACGGAAACTGTGATTGAGCTGGAAAGTTCAAACAAGGCCAGGCCTAAAGCTACTAAACCTAAGGCTAAACCCGGGCGCAGCAAAACCTAGGCCGTGTTACCAGTCAGGCTCTGTTCAGGGAGATGTGCAACGCTTAACAGTGTTGCAGTTATTTCACAATTAACGCCCTGAAGGAGCCAATTATGAAAACGTCAGCAAAACCCGTTCTTGCCTTAGCCGTGTTACTGGCAGTAGGTGCCGGCCTGGCAGGCTGCGAGAAAAGTGTAATTAATGAAAAAACCGGTGTGCCGGAAAAGCGTGTGATGATGGAAGATGGCGTAGCAGATGATATAGAGGTTTCTGCTGCGGTTAAACAAGCGCTGCAACAAGAGGGTAAGCTGCGGCAGTTTAATTTTCATGTTGAAACCCGCAAGGGTGATGTAACGCTTAAAGGTGAAGTTGATACGCAGGAGCAACGTATGCTGGCTGAACAGATTGCTGTGAGCACAGCAGGGGCGCATACGGTGAATAACGAAATAGCGGTCAAAAACGACTAACTAGAATGCTGAATATGAATAAACTGCTGCCATGGATTTGTGGTGCTGTTTTTGTACTGGCCGGCCAGGTGAACGCCAATACTATTTATCTGGTACGGCATGGCGAAAAACTGCCGGACGGTAAAGACCCTGCACTGAATGCCTGCGGCATAGCCAGAGCTGAAGCGCTGGCGCGTTATTTTAGTGATATACCGCTTAATGCGGTATACGCCACGCCTTATCAGCGCACGCAGCTTACCGCGGCCGCTGTTGCTAACCGTAAACAGCTGGCCGTTACCAGCTACGACCCGCGCCAGCCCGCGCAGCTGGTACAGCAGCTAAACGCGCAGCCGCAGCCGGTTTTGATCGTCGGGCATAGTAATACCGTGCCGCAACTGGTTACGCTGTTAAGCGGCATAGAAATGGCACCGCTGACTGAGCAGGACTACAGCATGTTGTATCAGTTGGAGCTGGACGGGCAGCTGAGTGTAACCTTAACGCGACAGGTGTTTGAGTGTAATAACCCCGGCAACTAGTTGTCGCTAACCGGTAGCAATAAAAAAGCGCTGCTCCTTTCCGGGGGGCAGCGCTTTTGCGTTACAGCAGTTTAGCTTATCACAACTGTTTAGCGGTCCAGGTTCATTACCTTAGTCCAGGCTTTAACAAAGTCATCAACAAACTTCTGCTTCGACGTATCAAAGGCATATACCTCGGCCACAGCGCGCAGCTCTGAGTTTGAACCGAAGATCAGATCCACAGAAGTCGCAGTCCACTTTTTGTCGCCCGATTTACGATCAAAGCCTTCGTAGATGCCGTCGGTGGCAGATTTTTTCCACACCGTAGACATATCCAGCAGGTTGACGAAGAAGTCGTTATTCAGCGTGCCTGGCTTAGCGGTGAACACGCCATGTTTCGCGCCCTGGTAGTTAGCATCCAGCGCCCGTAAGCCCCCCAGCAGTACTGTCATTTCCGGCACGGTCAGGTTCAGTTGATCGGCTTTATCTACCAACATTTCAGTCGGCGATTTATAGCTGTCAGTACTGTTGAAGTAATTTCTGAAGCCATCTGCAGTTAATTCGAGCAGGCTAAAGGCATTAACATCGGTCATCTCCTGGCTGGCATCACCACGGCCCGGGGTAACAGGCACAGTAATAGTGTAACCGGCATCTTTCGCGGCTTTTTCAATTGCTGCCGCACCGCCTAACACAATTAAATCAGCCAGTGACACTTTTTTGCGGCTGGTATTAAAATCTTGCTGAATGGCAGTTAAGGCCTTTAATACTTTGGCCGTTTCTGCCGGGTTATTTACCGCCCAATCTTTTTGCGGGGCTAACGCAATGCGCGCACCGTTAGCACCACCGCGCATATCGGAATGGCGATAGCTGGCGGCAGAGCCCCAGGCAACACGAACCAGTTCAGGCACAGTTAAACCGGATTTTAAAATACTGGCTTTCAGCGCTTTAACATCATTGGCTCTAATGGTGGATTGGCTTTTCTCATCAATAGGGTCTTGCCAAATCAGCACCTCTTTTGGTACTTCTTTACCTAAGAAGTTACGTGGCGGCCCCATATCGCGGTGCGTCAGCTTATACCAGGCTTTGGCAAAGGCTAAACGGTACTCTTCGGGATCGGCTAAAAAGCGCTCGGCAATCTTGCGATACTCCGGGTCAAACTTCAGCGCTAAATCCGCAGTGGTCATTACCGGCGGGTTAAACTTACCTTTGATATGCGCATCCGGTACCAGTTTATGCAGTGACTCATCAGTGGGCACCCACTGAATAGCACCGGCCGGGCTGCGGCTTTGTTTCCATTCAAAGTTAAGCAGGTTACTTAAATACAGTGATGTCCAGCGCGTTGGCGTCTGGGTCCAGGCACCTTCTAAACCACTGGTAGTGGTGTCTTCTGAATGGCCTTTACCGCAGTTGTTTTTCCAGCCAAAGCCTTGCTGTTCCACCCCGGCTGCGGCAGGTTCCGCCTCCAGACATTCTGCCGGTTTACGGGCACCGTGCATTTTACCAAAGGTATGGCCGCCGGCGATTAAAGCCAGGGTTTCTTCATCGTTCATCGCCATGCGTTCAAAGGCGACACGGATATTTTTAGCGGAGCCAATTGGGTCCGGCACGCCTTTAGGGCCTTCCGGGTTAACGTAAATCAGCCCCATGTGGGTAGCGCCCAGCGGGCGTTGCAGCTTACCGTCTTTTTCTTCACGGTCGCTGGCCAGCATTTCCACTTCCGGCCCCCAGTACACCATATCCGGTTCCCAGTCATCGGCACGGCCACCGGCAAAGCCGTAAGTTTTAAAGCCCATATTTTCCAGCGCGACATTACCGGCCAGCACGATAAGATCTGACCAGGATAAGGCTTCGCCGTATTTCTGCTTTACCGGCCACAGCAAACGCCGCGCTTTATCCAGATTGCCGTTGTCCGGCCAGCTGTTTAGCGGCTCAAAACGCTGCTGGCCACCACCGGCGCCGCCACGGCCGTCCAGGGTGCGATAAGTACCGGCACTATGCCAGGTCATGCGGATAAAGAACGGGCCATAGTTGCCAAAATCGGCCGGCCACCAATCTTGTGACTGGGTTAACAGCGCGTTGATGTCTTGCTTTACGCTGTCTAAATCCAGTTTGTTAAAGGCTGCAGCGTAGTTAAAATTGGCACCATAAGGGTTGGAACGGGCATCGTGATCACGCAGCACTGACAAGTCAAGTTGCTGTGGCCACCAAAACTGATTGGTTCGTACTGCACCCACTTTGGCCATGCCGTTACCCGAAGCTCCGGCCGGTTTGGTCATTTCTGCTTGTTGCGGTTTGTTGGCAAAGGCAGCACCTGATACCAGCAACATACCCATCATGCCGGCCAATGCTTTTTTATTAATTAATCGGTGTTTCATTGTTTGGTTCCTTTAAGTTAACGTATCATCGTTATACACAGCAACGTACTGATACCCATCAAACCAGCCACCCGGTTAGCGTTAACACAACGCTGTTGAATGGCAGTTTTTTTCTCCCGGCGGACACTGCAAAGCGTTGTCCGCTTCGGAAAACAACAGCAAAAATAGTATAGTAAGTTGCTGATTGTTTTATGCGAATTAAAGCGATTGCCTTAATCCATAAATTCGATGTGCAACAAGTTGCCGGTGTGGATCGGCACAGAAAAAACAGGAAACCTTTAATGCTTAACGTCCCCGCAACAGAAAGATTAAGCTTCGCCCTGCTGTCTGAGCAGGATGCGCAGTTGTTGTTTGAAGTAGATCAAGATGAAGAGGTAATGCGCTACCTTAGCGGCGGCAAGCTGACAACGATGCAAGCCATTACAGACACATTTCTGCCGCGCATGGCGCAGTACCGCAGCCCGGCGCAGGGGTTTGGTATTTGGCAGGTGCGCCGCTTGCAGGATAATGCTTACCTGGGCTGGGTATTGATCCGGCCAATGGGGTTTAATACGGCAACGCCAAGTCCGGATGATGTTGAACTTGGCTGGCGTTTTAAGCGGCAGTATTGGGGGCAGGGCTATGCCAGTGAAGCGGCCCGCGCGGTGGCAGATGCGGTACTGGCACATAACAGTAAGGTGGAGTTTTTATCGGCCATTACGGTGCCGGATAACGCCGGCTCTATTGGCGTTATGCGTAAATTGGGCATGCAGTTTGTCAAACGCTTTATGCACCGTGATGCGTTGGGCGATGTGGATGCTGTGCTGTACCGAATGGCGCCAAACACTAAAGCAGCAAAAGCTACTGCAGCAAAATAAGCGGCTTGCTGTAAGACGCTTATATTCCGCTGATAATTCTGTCGCCAAGTATACGCTTTATGCTGCCATCTTCGGTCATTGTCGCAATACTCCGGTGTATAGCTTGCGATATAGCCGGGCACTGACAGCTTTTGGCTAAACCGATATACACCGGCTGCGGCTGAACAATATTGAGCGGAAAACTGAGCTCTTTAATTTTGCCGGCCAGTTCAGGGTGCTGTTGCAGCACAGCAGCAACCTGAGTGGGCGGCAGCAGCGCTGCAGTTACCCGTTGTTTGGCAACCACTTCAAGCGCGGAATAGATTGAATTAACACGTATAAGCTGTGCCGGCGGCATGGCGTCGACAATTTTTTTCACTTTGGGATGAAAACCGTAATTACGTATCGCTGCCAGCGTCATGGTAGATAGTTCGGCTACCTGCTCCAAAGAGCGGTTATCAGATGCCGATAAATAAAGCCGGTCCGGCTGGCGGGCACCATAAGGTATATAGTCAATTTCTGCTCTGCCATCACCGGTTTTAAGGATGCTGACTACCAGGTCGCTGCTGCCGTCGGCTAATTCTTTCAGGCAGCGCACCGGTGGCGTGGCTTTGCTGATCAACAGCTCAAAACCGGCGCGGCGCGCCATTTCCTGCATAAAATCAACCGAGACGCCCTGTGCCTCTTTCGCCTTATTATTAAAGTCGACATTGCCGGGGAATTCCCACACACACCAGCGCAGCTGCTGTTTGGCTTGCAACGGGTAAGCGGCAACCAGGCAAAATAATAAGGCATACAATTTGAGCATCGTTTTTACAACTCCGGTGGGCATAGCATCATCAGTCTACGGTGAAAACCGGGCGATAACCAGCCAACATTATGGCTGATAGGGTAGCGGGAAAGTGTATGCTATTGTTAAAATGTGGAAAAATTAAGGTGTAATGCCAGGCTAAGTCAGTAGAGCAGGGGAGATGTTTCGCCACTACTGGTAGCGGGCAACAGCTGTTGCCCGTACAGGAGAGTATTTTAGTACTGCCAACGCAGACTTAATGTCAGTTGACGTGGTTTGCCATAGTTGGCGTAATCGATATTGGCCCAGTACACCTTGTCAAACAGGTTGGTAACGCTAAGGGTGCTGCTGAGTTTGTCGTTAAATTGCCAGCTGGCGAACAGATTTGCCAGTACATAGGCATCTTGCGTATAGGTAACACCGGCGCTTTCTGTTGGATGACTTACGCCATAACCCACCGTTTCACCCTGCCAGTTAAAGCCACCGCCCAGCATCAACTTTGCCAGCTCACCGCTGAACTGATAATGCGTTGACAGCTGCGCAGAATGTTTCGGCAAATTAGTCCAAATTCTGTCGTTGGCATGGCGTTTGGTATCAACATAAGCGTAACCGGCATTGAGTAACCAACCGGCAAATATATTCCCGCTGGCGCTGATCTCAAAACCCTGGCTTTCGGTACCGTTTACCCCGCGGTAGGCCGAGCTGCCATCCGGCAAGCTGTTTTCCGGCTGGCTCAGGTCACGCACAGCGTAGTTGTCCTGACGGGTTTTAAACAGCGCAGCGTTAACGGACAGCTGGCCGTCAAACACGCTGCTTTTAATGCCCAGCTCGAGGTTTTCCCCCAGCACCGGTGCCAGTAAGTTGTTGTCTTTATCTTTGTAATTTTGCGGGCTGAAAATATCGGTATAGCTGATATACAGGCTATGTTGCTGCGATAGATCCCACACTAAGCCGACATAAGGGGTTACCTCATTGCTGACCTTATAAGCGCCGGAGGTAGCGGTATATTGGCCGCCGGTATCAAAGCTGTCAGTTGCGGTTTCCCAGTTGCTGAGGCGGGCGCCGGCGACCAGTGACCACTCATCGCTTAGCCTGGCCCGGTTGGCCAGGTAAAAACCGCGTTGTTTGGTGCTGGCCAGGCGGTAAGCACCGGTTTTGCTGTACTGTGGCATTGGTGCGCTGCCGTCATAGTTCCGGGCATCCGGTACCGCGTAAGACCAGTCAGATAGTGAGCTGAACAGAGAAGTTTCGGCGTCCAGCTCCGACACTGAGGCACCGGCGATGAGATCGTGTTCACGGCCCAGCAGCATATAGCTACCGGTTAAGTACAGATCAAAGCTGGTACGGCTATCTTCACCGGCACCTACGCCGGCCAGCAGAGTTAAACCACTGCCATCTGTGCGGTCGGGGAAACCTGTGGCATACACCCGCAGGCTGGATACTTCACCTTCAGTCCGGTTAACGGCGGCTTTGAGGCGCCAGTTATCAGCAAATTCATGGCTGATGTCGCTAAACAGCGTATAAGTATTGCGCTGCCAGTGCGTCCAATTGGGCGCATAGCTGGTCGATACCGCTAAGTTAGCCGGGCTGCCGTCGGCGGCAAAAATGGGTACTGTGCCCCAGATAGTGCCTTCAGGTTTGTTATCCTGGCCCTGCACACCAACGGTTAGCGTGGTGCTGTCGGTTAAATCGGCTTCGGTAATAAACAACCCGGCCAGCTTTTTTTCCCGATAGCGATCGCGAAAACTGTCGGTATCTAAGCCGGCTAATACCAGGCGGCTGCGCACAGAGGCATCGTTATTTAATGGTGTGCTAAGGTCAGCTACCGCACGGCGCATTTGCCAGGAGCCGATACTGGCCGACAGCGAAGCGGCAACGTCTTTGCCCGGGCGTTTACGCAGTAAATTTACTGTGGCCGAGGGCGAGCCCACGCCGGAGAATAAACCATTGGCACCGCGGATCACTTCAACCCGCTGGTACAGGGCGGTGTCATATTCCTGATTCGTATTGCCGCTGTAGGTGGGAATATCGTCAACCTGAAAATCAGTGATCTGAAAACCACGGGCAAAGTACAGCGGGCGCTGGGTGTCGAACAGCGTAACGTTGACCCCGGGCACATTCATCATTACATCATTGATATCAATCATATTAGCGGCGGCCATCAGTTCGGCAGACACTTCGCTGATCGATTGCGGAATTTCTCTTGCTGTTAGCGGCATACGGCCGGGCGAGCTGTGCTGCAGTCTTTTGCCGTTAACGCGGATTGTCTCAACAGACGACTCAGCTTGCTCTGTATTTTGTTGTCCGCCAGCTGCTGTGGCGACAGCGCTTAACGGTGACAAAGCCAGACACACCGCAAAGGTTAAAGGCAGCAACCGCAAAGCCGGACGGATGCAAATCTGTGATTGAGCAGTTAATGTCGCTGCTGTGCTACGGGCAGAAGCGGAACGAGTGGAAAGCAGAGGGTAACGCAAGCTGAAGCTCCTTTATCTTAATATTAATGATAATAGTTATCATTTAAATGGTAATGCTTTGCCGGAGTAAAGACAAGTTGCGTTTTAGTACTTCGCGAAAATGACAGAGTCGTGGCATGGGATATATCAGTAGAGTTTCATACCTGGAAAAATAGCCAACTAATTGGTTGTTCTGCTGGCTTTGCTGCTTTGCTTTGGTTCAGCATAAGGTTTTGCTCTGTTACCAAAGGTGTTGAATATGCTAAAGCTCAATACATTGCTGCCTGTGGCTGGTTTAACCTGTGCACTGGTTATCGGCACGGCGCAAGCGAAAAATCCGCTGGATTTTGGCTTGCTGATTGATGGCAAGCCCATTCGCACGGCAGACCCTTCGGCCCATGTCTGGCAAGATGGCCGCTTGTATCTGTATACCTCGCATGATGAAGAATGCCAGGCCGATTTTCATATGAAAGACTGGCAGGTGTTCTCCAGCGACAATCTGACAGACTGGACAGCGCACGGCGCCGTGTTATCCGTGGACCAGCTGAGCTGGGCGGATGACTATGCCTGGGCACCGGATGCTGCCTATAAAAACGGTAAATACTATTTAGTGTTTCCGGCCGGTAGCGGGGTAAAAGACAGAGTAAAGCCGCAAAACAGCACTAAGTGGATGGGCATCGGCGTGGCAGAGAGTGACTCGCCAACCGGGCCGTTTAAAGATGTGATTGGCGCGCCGCTGTGGCGTACGCCCTATGCCAATGATCCGGCGTTATTTATTGACGATGATGGCACGGCTTATCTGTATTTTCACGGCATTGATTTTGATTATCGCGTAGTAAAAATGCGTGACGATATGCGTGGCATTGAAGGCGATTTTATCAAAATGGATATGGGCGGCTATGAGCCGAAGATGGAAGGCCCCTGGGTATTTAAACGCAATGATCTGTATTACTTTACCATGCCGGAAAATAACCGCGTACTGACTTACTACACGGCTACCAGCCCGGTTGGCCCCTGGACGTACCGCGGCGAATTTATGGCGCAGGAGCATCAGAGCAACAACCATCATTCTATAGTGCAGTATAACGGCCAATGGTTACTGTTTTACCATCGCTGGCTGGACACTACTGAGTCGGGTTGTGATAAAAGGCAGCGCCATGTGGCGGCAGAATACCTGCAGTTTAATGCCGACGGCAGTATTAAGCCGGTGCAAAGAACCGCAGCAGGCGTGGGCAACATTACATCAGGCCAGCTGCGCTGAGACAAAACGGGCGGCGCTTAGCGTGCCGCCGGCGTGCTTAGTCAGTATGCGGCAAACGACAAGCAATGACAGCAATCAGCGTTTTACACAAACAAACAGCGCATTGCCGGACGTAGTATCCCAGGGGGCTATTTTGTCGTAGTCGTGTGCCAGCATATGCACTTCAAAATAAGGGCTCAGCAGCGCCTGCAGTTGGGCGAAGCTGATGGCAACCATAGGGTGTTCATCCTGCCATCGCTGAGTATTGCCGGCGTTGGTTTTAGCGATGCGCAGTTTAAGCGCCTGTTGCTCGCCCACGCCACTGTAGTGCCACAGCGATTCAAACACAAAGTGGCTGTCGCCGTGGGTGGTGCTGTGACGCACAGCGCTGTTGTTACAAATTTTATCTTTATCTACCGCATTAAAACAAAATATGCCACCCGGGTTTAGCGCATTAAACACGCTGGCAATACACTGTTGTAACTGAGCAATGCCGGCACTGTAATGAATGGAATATAAAAAGCAGCTGATTAAATCAACCGGCTTATCCAGCGTAAAGCTGCACATATTTTGCAGCATAAAATGGGCTTGCGGGCAGCGCGCCTTTGCTAAGTCCAACATAGGTTGGTTTAAATCCAGCCCGCTGCTGTGGTAGCCATAGTCGATAAAATGGCGAATGTGCGGGCCGGTGCCACAGGCTAAATCGAGGTGGGTTTTACCGCCGTTACCCAGCAGTTGGTGCAAGCGGTGCACGGTATTGCTTTGCGCCGGGTAGTTAATGTCGCAACACATTAGATCATAATAGCCGGATAAATCCGTGTATAACGCATTGGACGACATCATCGCTGTTTACTGCCCGCGCAAAGTAAGGTGGCGCATTTTATAGCAGTTAAACCGTTTTGCGAAGCAGGATTATCAGGCTGCCGTGGTCACTGTGCTGTCGCTGAGGTGTGCGCAAAACGCTGCTGCAAATAAGCAATAATATCAGCTGACTCATACAGCCACTGCACCTCAGCGTTGGCTGTTGCAATCCGCAGGCAGGGCACCTTTATCTTGCCGCCGGCAGTTTCCAGCTCGCTACGGTGTTGCTGATTATGCTGCGCATCGCGCTTGGCGATATTCAGCCCCAGCCGTGCCATTTCTTTGCGCACTTTAATGCAAAACGGGCAGGCGCGAAATTGATACAGTGCCAGTTGGCTACAAGCTGCATCCACGGCAGTTTGCTCTGCTTCGCTGCGCTGTATGGCTTTTGGTGTGCTGAGCTTTTCAGCCAACAGCATAAAAGGGGTTAAGATCAGGCGGACTAAGCGGAAAAATAAACGGATAAACACACGCATATACTACTCTGTTGGTTGAAGTTTCTATTGGTTAATACGGCAATAACGGCGTTAGTGTAACATTGCTGCAGTCACTTCGCCTATGCTGCGGCTACCGCTAAGCCGGTAACCGCAGCATTGCCCGTCAGCGATGATAAGCACCTTCGCGCTCAGGCTGGTACACCACTTCTTCTACAGTAATGGTCGACATATCGCCGCCCGGCAACGGCCAGTTAATGCTATCGCCGGTTTTTAAACCGAGCAACGCACAACCTACCGGCGCCAGCACCGAAATGTTGTTGGCGCTGTGCGGCAAATCTTTTGGGTATACCAGCGTCAGGGTGCTGACTTTGCCGCTTGCAAGGCGAAAACGCACTGTGGAATTCATACTGATCACATTGGCCGGCAGCTGCTCCGGTGTAACGACGCTGGCGCGTTCCAGCTCCTGGCTTAAGGTATCATAGCCGACGCTGTCTGCGCTAAGGCTGCTGAGTAAGGCATCCAGCCGATCATAATCGGTAGTGGATAGGGTGATATCAGGTGTTGTCATTGCGGGCTCCTGAAAATACATTACAGCTTTGGTTTACAAAGATAAAATAGTTAGGTGATAAGCAGGTGTCAGCCGGTTTTGCGCAGGGCAAAACCGGCCTGAGAATGGCAGGCGATAGCGATATAATGCCGGCAGTAAACTTTGCGGTTTAGTGCCTCAGGCTTAAGAGTCGTTTGCATAGCGCAACCATAATGCATTAGCTGAAGAACTGCAATATCATTGCCCGCAGCCAGGGTAAGCTGCGGCTTTATTGTTTAACCGCGCCGGGTAATACAAAGGAACATTATTGCGTAAACCGGCATTGTGAACGATATTTAACCGTTAATAGCTCTGCGTTGGTAAGCGTCACTCATAATTTGTACAGGATTGTAGTAAATGAAGCTGTGTCTGCTTTGTATTTTGCTGTGTCTGAGCAGTGCGCTCTGTAGCGCTGAGGTGAAGCCGCTGCGTATTGCTATACCGGATTACCCGCCTTATACCGCATTGGCACAAGGGGAGTTCAGCGGGCCGGGTTATGATGCTTTTGTTGCCATTATGGCGGAAGCCGGGCTCGACTACCGGCTGACACCGGTACCGAATTTTGGCCGTGCTTTGCTTGATATGCAAAACCAACTTATCGACGTATTTTTTCTGGCCACTGAAAACGCTGAACGCAGCCATGTGGCGCGTTTCTCTGCGCCGGTGATTATTACAGACTGGAGCTGGGTGTGGTTAAAAGAACACCGCGATCTGGAGCCCGGCAGCATTAAGTTTAAGCAAAATGCGTTGGTGTCAGCGCAAATGAACAGCAATATTTTCTCCTGGTTAGAGCAACAAAACTATAAAATTACCGCCGGTACTAACGACATTCACGGTTTATTCAATTTGCTGGATTTTAACCGCGTAGACGCCATTATGTTGCCGTCCGGCGTGGCCCGTGCGCTTATCGCCAGGCAACAGTTAGATGCAGCGCGCTACAACATCCAACAAGAAATAAGCTTGCCGTTTGGTTTTTATATCAGCAACAGTTATCTGGCGGCGCAGCCGGATATTTTGCAACGGCTGAATGATGCTATTGCAGTATTTCACGCCAAAGCGGCAGTGGCGCAGTAGCTATGCCCTCCGGTAGCATGCTCAATTAATCCATTGTGAAGTTTTATTTTAATATTGTTAAGTTAAGGTGTTTATTTGCTCAAATAAAAGCTTTAAAGTGTGCGGCATTATTTAACATTGAACCGCGGAGTATTAATTTTGCGCACTTTATCGCTTTCTATTGCAGTTGTTGCTGCTTTACTTTCTACCGGCTGTGTCAGTACCTCGGGCAACAGCAGCGCTGCAGATCCGGCAGCGGTGAATGCCGGAGCCGCCAAAGCGCAAACGCTGTTTACTGCCCGGCTGCAACCTGCCGCTGGTGTGGTCACCTCAACGCCGGCAGAGCATCAGGTTAAAGTGTCCTTTCCGGGCATTACTGCCTTTTCGCATGATGGCGCCAGACTAAGTGACGAGCTGCAACGCCAGCTTACAGCAGTAGCTGAATCATTAAAGGGTATTGATTATCAGCAAGTTACTGTGCTTGGGCATACCGATAGCTCCGGCCAGCTGACGTATAACAATAAGTTATCGCAACAGCGTGCAGAGCAGGTGATGACCTTTTTACAGCAGCAGGGCCTGACAACAGCACAACTGGCTGCTGAAGGCCGTGGCCCGGCAGAGCCGATTGCAGATAACAGCACCGCGCAAGGCCGTGCGGCTAACCGTCGTGTTGAACTGCTGATCAGCTTCGATGCTGAAACCGTAGCCGGTGTAAAGCATACAGTCAGCACAGATTAACCCTGCTAACCACAGATTAACTCTGCTAATAAAGTGCGGACACGCTAAGGTGACTTGCGGCATTTTCTTGTGGTATTGCCTGTGCCCGCACAATCCGTTAGGGTTAACGGCTGATAATTGATAACGGACTACCCGATGCCGGCCGGTTTTGCTGTACTGACTGTAATATTGCTGTTACTTACCCTTTTACCGCTAAGCCGGATTAAACATTGGTTAGTCCGCGGGCTGGGTTTTCCCCGTTTACAACTGGCTGTGCTTAGTGCGCTGCTATTGCTGATGCAAGTCGCGATGCTGGATATCAGCCGGGCCGGCAGCGCTGTGATGATATTGCTGACGCTGGCTTGTCTGTTCATTCAGCTGTGGTGGATTTGGCCTTACACCAGGTTGCACCGCACTGAGGTAGCGTTAAGTAAAACTGCGGATCCGGGACTGGATACCATTTCAATCTTAACTGCCAATGTGCTGATGACAAACCGCAATGCTGCTACTTTAACCGGGTTAATCAAGCAGCATCAGCCGGATGTGCTGGTTACGCTGGAGTCGGATCTATGGTGGCAACAGCAGCTGGACCAGTTAAGTTCAAGCTACCCTTACAGTATTAAATGCCCACTGGATAATTTGTATGGTATGCATGTGTATTCACGTTTACCGCTGCATAATGTTGCTATTCAGTTTCTGGTGCAGCCCGATGTACCTTCGATGCATGCCGAAGTTGAACTGCAAAGCGGTCAGCGCGTAGTGCTGCATTTTGTCCACCCGGCGCCGCCGGCGCCAACTGAAAACGAAAGTTCCGCCGAGCGCGATGCTGAACTGCTGGTATTGGCAGGAAGTGTGGCGCAGTGCCGGCAGCCACTTATCGTCAGCGGTGATCTGAATGACGTGGCCTGGTCGGAAACGACGCGTTTGTTTCGTAAGCTCAGTGGCTTACTCGACCCGCGCATTGGCCGGGGTATGTTTAACAGCTTTCATGCCGGCTATCCGTTTATTCGCTGGCCGCTGGATCATCTGTTTCACAGCAAGCATTTCAGCGTGCAGCAAATACTGCGATTGCCGAATATCGGCTCAGATCATTTTCCGCTACTGATGAGGTTATGTTTGGAGGGTAAAACCAGCGCTGAGCAAACCGTGGCACTGGAAGCGGACGATCTGGAGTTGGTGGCTGATGATCTGGCAGAGCAAGCGGTAACGCCGGATCAGGTGCACCGGCCGGAAAGAACGACGGGTACACCTGTAGCTTAGTAAATTAACATCAGGCAGCGAACTGCCGCGGCTTAGTGGTCGCCGGCTTTTTTCAGCGCCCGCATTTCATCGTGGCATTCCTGCATAGTTGCCATAGATTGCAGCAAGGCAGCTTCATACTGCGGCGGCTGTTTGTCTTTCAGCGCTATGCGCAGCTCGTCCAGCGTTTTATCTTCTACTTCTTCTAACTGGCTGATATAGGTATGGTCTTTATCAGAGGATATAGCGCCAATCACCTTGGTGTATACCTTTCTGGCTTCAACTGAAAACGCTGAACCTTCTTCGCGTTTGCCATCTTCCTGTACGGCAAAAGGCTGTAAGCGCTCTTTCACCATGCGCCTTGCATTTAACATGCGGTCAAAAAACTGTGCCAGCTTCTGATCATTAACTTTTTCCTTAGCGTCGGCGTAAAATTCAATGCCGCTGTTTAATACCTGAATAATATCGGATGCATGTTTCATTTCGGGGGTATTTAACTGTGCCATAGTGAGGTTCTCCTTAATAAGTAAAACGATAACGGTAACCGGTAGTGGTAAACCGCTGGTGAACACGTCCGGGCAACAGGACAGTTAAACCGGTGCAGGTTGCAGGCCAGGCTGTAAAATAAGCCGGAAATTACCGCCGTGTGTTTTTTAACTATATGAATTAATTTACTTAAAATAGTATTTGGCTGGCGCGTTGCAATAATGGCTGCGGCTGCCGGCCATTATTGCTAACGGCATTAATTTCATACTTTAATTAACATTCAAGTAATTTTTACCTCTGTGTTGCCAGGGTTGCGCTATTTCGCTAAGGTGCTGGCACGTTGTAAGCTAAAGAGGTGAGTATGCAATATTCTGTATTGGGTAGCAGTAACGTTGAGGTGTCCCGCGTCTGTTTGGGCACTATGACCTGGGGCTGCCAAAATACGCAGGCCGACGCCGATGCTCAGTTGGACTATGCCCTGGCACAGGGCGTGAATTTTATCGACACTGCAGAGATGTATGCTATACCGCCCACAGCAGAGACTTATGGCGCCACAGAGCGGATTATTGGTCACTGGTTAAGCCGCAACAGACATCAACGCGGCAACATTGTGCTGGCCAGCAAAATGGCCGGTAATGGCCTGGCACATGTACGCGGCGGCGGCGACATGACTCCGGCGACACTGCTGCAAGCGGTGGATGCTTCGCTAACGCGGTTACAAACCGACTACCTTGATTTATATCAGCTGCACTGGCCCAACAGGGTGTCGCCGCATTTTGGTAAACACAGTGTGGGCCGTATTGGCTTTACGCAAGTAAATACCGAACAGCAAACTGAACAGATGTTGGGCTTACTGCAGGCGCTGGACAGCTGTGTTAAGGCCGGCAAGATCCGCTTTTGCGGGCTGTCTAACGAAACGCCATGGGGCATCAGCCAATACCTTCGCCTGAGCGCGGAGCATAATCTGCCGCGCATGGTATCAATTCAAAATGAATTCAGTGTATTGCACAGCAAAGACTGGCCCTATCTAATTGAGCAATGCGTGCACGACAACATCGCTTATCTGCCCTGGTCGCCATTGGCTGGTGGCGCTTTAAGCGGTAAGTACCTTGGCGGCGCCAGACCAAAAGGCACACGCTGGAGCATGCTGCAGCGCAATGGCTTGTTTCGCGATACGCCGCAGTCGAACAGCGCCATAGCGGCCTTTACTGAATTAGCACAAAGCCATAATGTCAGTGCCACCAGCCTGGCGCTGGCGTGGGTTAATCAGGTAGATGGTGTAACCGCGACGATCATAGGCGCCACCAGCATGGCGCAGTTGCAGCAAAATATCGCCGCTTTTTCCCGGCCGTTAACCCTGGCCATGCTGGATGATATAGCGCTGCTTTTACAACAACACCCGGCTCCGTTTTAACGCTAATCTCAGGCGGCAGGTGATTTACAGCGTCTTTCTTGTGGTGTCTGATAGCCTGAGCAATACTGTGGGTTAGCTGCCGCTTCGGGCCTGATTATGCCACTGCTGGAATTTACCTCCGACACCACCGATTTATCTGTCGCCTACCAGGGCCATCATGCGATGGCATTGGTGCTGCTGTCGTTGCTTATTGCCATCCTTGCCGCCTATACCAGTTTTAGTCACAGCCATTTAATGCAAAGCTCCGCCAACAGTGCTTCGCGCCGGCTGTGGCACAGCAGCGGTGCCGTGGCGATGGGGTTGGGGGTTTGGGCGATGCATTTTACCGGTATGATGTCATTGCAACTGCCGGTTGAGGTTAATTATCAGCCAGGCCTTACCTTGTTATCGGTGTTGCCGGCCATAGCGGCGGCTTATGTTACGTTGCAGGTGGTGGCAGCAACAAAGCAGCGCGCGGCGCATATTATGGCCGGCGGTGTGTTAATGGGGGCCGGTATTGGCACCATGCATTACACCGGCATGGCTGCCATGGTAATGCAGGCAGAGCGGCTGTACCAACCGCTGATGTTTGCCGTGTCTATTTTGCTGGCCGTCGTGCTGGCAACGCTGGCGCTGGGCGTGCGGCCCTGGCTGGCAAACCTGATACGTAACAAAGCCATATTAGAGCTGCTCAGCTCTGTGGTAATGGGGCTGGCTATTGCCGGCATGCATTATGTGGCAATGCACGCTACTGTGTACCTGCCGGCTACTGATATAAGCGGTGGCGGTGGTATTACCATGAGTAAACAAACCTTAGGTACCCTGGCGGTGGTGGTGGCGGTGGCCATTTTACTGCTGGCCACGGTGGCAGTAATGATGCGCCAGCGCATTACCTCTGCCGAGCTGAGCTCCGATGTTGCTCATGCTCAGGCCAGTATGGTGGCGGCACGCCTGCAGCGCATTGCGTCAAGGGTGCCCGGCCTGGTGTATGAGTTTCATCTGAGCCACGACGGTGTTTTTACCTTTCCTTATGCCAGTGAGGCTATCCACGATTTATATGGCATCAGCCCTGAGCAGGCAAAGCGTGATGCCACACCGGTGCTGAATGCGATTCACCCGGAGGACCGTGATGCCATGATGCAGTCGGTTTACAGCTCGGCACAGCAATTGTCGCCGTGGCGGCATGAATACCGGGTGGTGAGCACTGATGGCAGTGTGCGCTGGCTGTTTGGCAATGCGATACCGGAGCGCGATGCTACCGGAGTTAGTTGGAGCGGTTTTATTACCGACATTTCAGCGCGCAAAGCCACCGATGAGCAAATTCATCAGTTGGCTTTTTTTGACAGCCTGACGGGGTTGTACAACAGACGAAAAATCCGCCAAAGCCTGCAAGAGCTTTGCAACGAGTTTAATGCAGCGGATCAAAGCGCAGCCATTCTGCTGATTGATGTCGATAATTTTAAACGGCTGAATGACACCCAGGGCCATAAAGCCGGGGATGAGCTGTTAAAGCAGCTGGCTGCACGCTTGCAACAGATAGCGCCGCCCGGCAGTGCTTGCGGGCGCTTCAGCAGTGATGAGTTTGTGTTGTTGCTTACCGGTTTGCCGTTATCACCGGCTGCCGCACGGCGGCAGTTGGAACAGTTTGTGCTGGCAATGCAACACGCTTTGCAGCAGCCGTTTGCCATTAGCAGCCATTTTTATAACAGCAGTGTCAGTGTAGGCTGTTGTGTATTTAATGATGTAACTGCCACGGCAGATGAGTTGTTAAAGCAGGCCGATATTGCGCTGTCGCACGCCAAAGCCGCTGGTGGCAATTGTCTGCGGCTGTTTGAGCCGGCTATGTATCAGCAAATTCAGCAACGCTTTGCGGTGGAGCAGGCGCTGGGGTCAGCGCTGGAGCTGCAGCAGTTGAGTTTGTATTATCAACCGCAGGTAACCGATACCGGAGCTGTAGTTGGGGTAGAAGCATTGCTGCGCTGGCAACATCCGCTATGGGGTTTTGTTTCACCGGCCGACTTTATCCCGCTGGCAGAAGAAACCGGGTTGATTGACGACATAGGTTATTGGGCGTTACAACAAGCCTGCCACCAGTTACAGCAATGGCAGGCTGTGCCGCAGCTGGCTGAGCTGACAATGTCGGTTAATATCAGCGCACGGCAGTTTTACCTGCCGGAATTTGTCAGCACAGTGCAGCAATTGCTACAGCAATACCGTTTTAACACTGGCTGCCTGATGCTGGAATTAACCGAAAGCCTGGTGCTGGCCGATCTGGACGATGCCGTCGCACGGATGCAGCAAATCAAGCAACTGGGTATTAAGTTCTCCATGGATGATTTCGGCACCGGCTATTCCTCCTTGTCTTATTTGTCGCGCTTGCCGTTTGACGAAGTCAAAATAGATCAATATTTTGTCCGCAGCGGCAGCTCCGGCCAACCGAAAGACTGGGTCATAGTGGATGCTATTATTGGTATTGCCAACACCTTTGGTATGAAACTGGTGGCAGAAGGGGTAGAAACACAGGCGCAGCTTAACTTGCTGCGTAATAGCGGCTGCTACTGTTATCAGGGCTATTTATTCGCCAGGCCGCAGCCGCTTGCGGCAACAGAAAGCTGGATCCGGCAGCAGCTTAGCTGAACAGAAAAACCGTGCCGCTGCTCTTTATTAATATAATACCACCGGGCCACGGCGCTGCTCTTTATTAATATAATACCACCGGGCCACGGCGTTGCTCTTTATTAAAACAATACCGCCGTGCCGCGGCGGTAAAGCGGCCACGCCAGTGTCAGGCCGCGCAGCAGCATAAATACGCACAGCGCCAACCACAGTGCATGGTTACCGGCGCTTTGCGTTATGGCATAACACATGACAAAGCCGGCGAACGACAGCAACATGCTGTTACGCATGCTGCGGGCCCGGGTGGCACCAATGTAGATGCCATCCAGCAGGTAGCTCCATACCGCTACCAGGGGCAGGGCGATAAGCCAGGGTAAATAGGTTACAGCCGTTTGCTGTACCTCTGTAATAGAGGTAAGCAGCGTAATCAGTGCCGGGCCGCCGAGCCAAAACAGCAGGCTGAACAATAGCCCCAACAGCAGACCCCACTGTGCCAGTATGCTAAACAGCAGCTGCAATTCGCTGTGATCTTTAGCGCCCACGGCTTTACCGGTGCAGGCTTCGGCAGCATAAGCAAAGCCATCCAGTGCATAAGACACCAGCATCAGGAAAGTAAGCAGCACGGCATTGGCGGCCACTACGCTATCGCCAAAAGCCGCGCCGCGAAAGGCGATAAACACAAACACCAGTTGCAGGCACAGGCTGCGGATAAAAATATCGCGGTTTAGCGCAAACAACCGGCCATAGCCGCTAAGCTGTTGCAGCTGTAACAGGCTTACCGCGCCAAGCTGCTGTTGCCGCCACAGCCGGCGCAGCAAATACAGCCCCAACAGCAAGGTGCTGTAATCGGCAATCACCGACGCTGCTGCCACACCGGCCACGTTCCAGGCGAAAACCGGCACAAAGAGTAGATCCAGCACAATATTCAGGCTTTGGTTCCACAGCAACAGCAACATTGGGTAGCGGGCATTGTGCAGGCCTAAAAACCAGCCCAGCAGTACCATATTCAACAGCGCCGCCGGCGCACTCCAGATGCGGATCTGAAAATAAATACCGGCTTGCTCCAGCACGTCGCTGCCGGCATTGCTGAACAACTGCACCAGCGGCATGACCAGCGGGTGCAGCAGTAACAACAGCAAGGCTAACCCTAATGCCACCAGAGCGGCCTGCAGCAGGCTATTACGTATAGCATTCGCATCTTTGGCGCCAAACGCCTGCGCCGTTAAGCCGGTGGTGCTCATGCGCAAAAAGCCGAGCAGTAAAAACAACAGGCTGATAAGGCTGCTACCCAGCGCCACGCCACCCAAATACCAGGCATGCTCCAAGTGGCCCACCACGGCGGTGTCTACCAACGACAGCAGCGGAATAGTCAGGTTAGAGGCAATCATCGGCAGGGCAATTAACAGCACCTGCTTTTGTTCAGGCCGGAAGAAATTCAGCAAAGCGTGTGTATCATCAAGCAGTTATCAATATTTGGCATACTAGCACAAGCGTTGACAAAGAAGGCAGCCTTAACGGTAGCGGCAAAACATGCACTAAGCCGGTTTTGCCGGCGGGCCTGGTCGGCACGGCCCGCCGTCGCCGCGGTTATTCGGTTTTGGCTTTAATGCTACGCTGTAAAAACTGCAGCATCTGTGTGGCGATTTCACCGCCATGAGTTTCAATGGCAAAGTGACCGCTGTTAAGGAATTGCACCTCAGCGTTTGGGTTATCACGCTTAAAGGCATTGGCGCCTGCCGGCAGAAAGAACGGGTCTTTTTCGCCCCAGATTGCCAGCAGCGGTGGCTGGTAACGGCGAAAATAGTCGTGCAGCCGGCTGTACTGCTTAATATTGTTGCCGTAGTCGACTAACAAATCCAGCTGTACTTCCACACCAATACGCTCTATTGCGGCGTGGGCCAACTGGTAGGTTTCAGGCGCAATCAGCGAGGCATCTGTCACGCCTTCGGTGTACTGCCATTTCAGCATCTGCGGCGTATTAAAGCGGCGCAACGCTGCACGGTTTTCCGCCGTAGGATTAGCCCAGGCTTTTTGCATATCAGCCCAGCCAGCACTTAAGCCTTCTTCGTAGCCGTTGCCGTTCTGGCTAACGATGGCGGTGATTTTTTGCGGGTTGTTTACTGCCAGGCGCCAGCCCACCGGAGCACCGTAATCGAACACGTACAGGGCATAGCGCTCCAGCTTTTTCGCCACTGTGAAGGCGTCAATCACCGTGGCCAGATTGTCGAAGCTGTAGCTGAATTTGACGCCGCTGTTAACCGTAGTTTGGCCAAAACCAGGTAAATCCGGCGCAATAACGTGATATTGGGTTGCCAGCTGCGGTATCAGCTGACGAAACATATACGATGAGGCACCAAAACCATGCAGCAGTAACACCGTAGGCGCCTGTACCGAACCGGCTTCGCGATAGAACACATTCACACCCTGTATATCTATGGACTGGTGGTGCACCTGTGGTGGATTATCTGCACCGTTGGCATACAAAGAGGCGGTTAAGCTTGCGGCGGCAAGCAGCATTTTGGACGTTGTCATGATAGCTCCTTAAAGTTAGTGTTAGACAAATCTTGTAACCATTAAAACTTATTTTAAATGGTTACTGGTGCAAGTCTGATGCACTTGTGCTAACCTGTCAAATTAATTTTTAGAGGTTACTGTATGGCTGCTTCTGCAAAACCGCACGACGACAACCTGAACGCCGCACCGATGCTGGGTGATCACCTTGCGCTGGACCTGCTTAATACCGAAGCGCGTAACGATGACAAGACGGTTGAATACTGGCACAGCGATGCGGATGTACTGCGCTGGCTGGCACAACACAGCATAGTTCCGGCCGCAGGGGGGGGCGCATTCGCTGCGGGTGAATTGTTAGCGCAGGCCAAAGCACTGCGCAGCCTTGCCAAAGGCTTGATTAGCGCGTTTAAAGCAGGAAAATCAGAGGATATCAGCGGCTTGAATGAGTATTTGCATGCGTACCATAGCGCACTGCATTTAGCGCGCGACAATGACGGCAAGCTGGCGCTAAGCCGCATAGCCAGTGGTACAACCATAGCGTCGCTGCTGGGGCCGGTAGCCGAAGCTGTGGCTCAGCTGTTGGTTGAAGCGAATGTTGAGTTGGTAAAACAGTGCGAACATCCGGACTGTATTTTGTGGTTCTATGATCGCACTAAAGCACATAAGCGGCGCTGGTGCAGTATGGCGTTATGCGGCAACCGCTATAAAGCGGCGCAGTTCAGAAAAAGAAGCAGTAGTTAAAACAGCAAGCTAAACCGGCTATTGCGGCCACGCCTTGGCATTTATTCTTATTGCTGCTACCTTGTTATTTAAATTATTGTAATACAATAATGCCATTAACATCTGGCACTCTAACTTTAACAGGTGAGCTATGCGAAATAACATACTGCGCGTACTGGCGGCCTTACGCCTTGTAGGCTTAACTGCGCTGCTGCTGGGCAGCACAGCGGCGCCGGCACTGGATTTAACCGGCATTACCAACTCGCACGATCCGTCGACGTTGCTGCGCGATGGTGATACGTACTTCCATTTTACTACCGGTGACGGTGTCTGGTATTCCCGCTCCACTGATTTGGTGCATTGGCACAGTCCCGGCGATATCTTCGGTAGCAGCTGGCCGGCCTGGATCAACACGGCGGTGCCCGATTTTAACGGCCACTTCTGGGCTCCGGACGCTATTCAAATGGGTGATTACTACTACGTGTATTATTCGGTCTCTACCTTTGGCAGCTCGCGCTCAGCCATTGGTGTGGTCCGTACAGCATCGCTGAAAAATCCCGACTGGCAGGATCTGGGCATGGTAGTGCAATCTTTTGGTGGCCGGGACGAAATTAATGCGATAGATGCCGCACTGTTTCGCGATCATGACGGCAAAGTTTATATGTCTTATGGCTCCTGGTTTGGCGGCCTTGGCGTGGCCGAAATCGATCAGAACAGCGGCAAACTTGCCAGCGCGGTGACTAAAATTTACGGCGGTGGGCATCAGTCAATAGAAGCTCCTTATATTAGCCGTCATGGTGATTACTACTACCTGTTTTTTACCCGCGGTTTGTGTTGCCGTGGCGCCGACAGTACTTATCAGGTGCAGGTAGCCCGTGCTGCTAATGTGCTTGGCCCTTATACCGCTGAGCGTAACCTGCTGCCTAATCAGGACGGCAAACGCAAAGGCCCGGGCCATGTTGGCGTACTGAAGCAAGACGGCTGCCAGTATGTGTCGACGCATTATTACGATCTGAACGATGGTGGTAAGGCCAAACTGGATATTCAGCGTATGACATTTTCTGCCGGCTGGCCGTCACTGACGCACAACTTTAACTCGATCAGCCAATGCGGTGGTGTCAGCGAGGGGTTGTATCAGTTTAGCTCCCGGCGTAGCGGCAAACTGATGGAGGTTGCCGGTGCAGATGGCAGCAACGGCGGCAACGTGGTGCAGTATGAAAGCAATGCCGGTTTGCATCAGGCGTGGTATCTGCTCGATCTTGGCACCGGTCAATACAGCCTGATTAACGCCAACAGCTTAAAAGCACTGGACGTATGGGAAATAAGCACCGCAGCGGGCGCCAATATTGCGCAGTGGAATTACTGGGGCAGTGCCGGCCAGCGCTGGCAAATCAGGCCGCTGAGCAATTATGTCGAAGTGGAATCGGCGCTAAGCGGCATGCTACTGGATGTAGAGGGCGCCGGTACCGGCAACGCGGCCAACATTATTCAGTGGCCCCGCACCGGGCGCAACAACCAGCACTGGCTGATGCAGCGCCGCTATTGATTGACAGGCGCTTTATTGGTGCGGCGCAAGAGTTAACGGCTGCAGCTGTGGCTTATTGCATTTGCCGCCGTACTTTAACGGGGAAAACTGAGCAGCGCCGGCCAGTTTTCCGCCCAGGTATGGTTAGCACTCTCCCCGGCCGACTCTAAATATGCGCTGATAAATTCAATAAACAGCCTGACCCTGGCCGGTAAATACTCGCGTTTGGCGTAAATGGCAAACACGCCGTTATCGGCTTGTGGCGGCCGGTAATAAGGGTACAGCGACACCAGGGCGCCGCTTTGCAAGCCCTGTTTTGCCAGAAAATGCGGCAACTGCGCAAAGCCCAAACCAAGGGCGCACATCGATGCCATGGCTTCGCCATCATCGGTGATATGGCTGCGCTCAAGCTCATAGGGTTGGTATTCGCCGCTATGGTCCGGCAAAAAAACCGGCTGTAGCTGTTGGGTTTGTTTAATGCGAAAACCAATCCAGCTGTGGTGCTGAAAATCGTCGGCACAACGCGGCGTACCTCGTGCCGCTAAATACTGCGGTGATACACAAATCAGAAAATCCATCGGGCTTAACCGCCGCGCCACTAAACGGCTGTCTTTTACAAAGCCGGTGCGCAGGGCGATATCAATGTCGTTATCAATAATATCAACGTGCAAGTCATTGATCTCAAGTGTCAGCTTAATGGCCGGATAACGCTGACAAAAAGCCTGCAACAACGGCAAAACATAGAGGTGGCCGTAGCAGGCGGCCGAACTGATACGCAAAGTGCCGCACGGAGAATCGTTCAGCTGCTTCAACTCGTGCTCGCAGGCGCTGAGGTCTTGCATCATCTTACGCACCGTATCGGCGTAGCGTTGCCCTGCTGTGGTAATGCTTAACCGGCGGGTAGAGCGTTGAAAAAGCGTCAGCTTCAGCTCTGCTTCCAACCGGCCAATGGCTTTGCTAACCGTGGAAGGATCGGTGTTACAGCTTTTTGCTGCAGAGGCAAAGCTGCCGGCATCACAGGTGGCTAAAAATATATCTAATAAACGCAGTTTATCCATAAGCTGTAATTCCCGGTTAAGCTGCTTTGCGCTGTGCTCTCAAGATAACATGAAAATTGATGAATAGTATTCACGACTGATAGGGCGGCGCGGCTGTTTTTCCACACTTTTCAGCGGCATAACATGGCATCACCAATGGCAAACTGCTTTTTGAGTGAGGAATGATGCTGCAGCACCTTGATTTAACAAAACACCCCGCTAATCACCCGTTAATCTACTTTTTGCTGGCCTTTATCGCCATGGCCGGATTGTCTTACATTAACTTTCTGCCGGGTGTCGTCAATGCCCTGGCAGGCGGTATCGGTTTTACAGAGGTTGAAGCCGGCCAAATTGTTGCGCTAAACGGTTACGGCGCTTTGCTTGGCAGCGCTATCGCTATTTTTTTAGTGCGCCGTCTGCAGTGGCAGCCGGCCATGTTGGCATTTTTAGCGCTGCTAACCCTGATTGACTTCAGCACCCTATGGATCCAGAGCTACAGCGTTATGCTGGGGTGGCGCTTTTTCGCCGGGGTTGCCGGCGGGCTGAGTATAGGTATGGCTTTTTCCGTGCTGGCCCGGCTGGACAACCCTGACCGCGCTTTTGGCACCCTGCTATTGCTGCAGTTTAGTATTGGCTCGCTGGTTATTTACCTGCTGCCGGCGCTGGAACGGCTTAGCAATGCGTATGCGGTTTTCTATGTGATGGCCGCTATTGCTGCGTCAAGCCTGGTTTTTATGCTGTGTTTACCGGCGCTGGCGTTAAACCGCGCCGCAGCCGCGCGGCCAGCGGCTTTAGCCACAGAACCCGGGAGCAGGGCGTATCGCAACGCGCTGTTATTGCTGTTGGCCATTATGCTTTATCAAATAGCGGCCAGTGCTATTTGGGCTTATGTCGGGCTTATCGGGTTGGCGGCCAATATTGCCAGCGACAGTGTTAATACCTATATCGCACTAACCGGTCTGACCGGGCTGGCAGGTGCCATGCTGCCGGTAGTGACCGGCCGGCGTTTTGGCCGGTTACATTTTTTGCTGGTGCTCAGTGCGCTGTCTGTTGCTGCGGCGTTGCTGCTTAACTACTCCCAACACAGCCTGCTGTATGTTGTGGCCATGGCGTTACTGTTTTTTTGCTGGCCGGCGGTGCTGTCTTACTTGTTGGCCGTAAGCGCGCAAACAGACAGCAGTGGCAGGCTGTCTGCTATTGCTGCGCTGGTATCTTCTGTGGGGTTGGCGACGGGGCCCTTGTTCGCGGCCGGCCTGCTGGATAACGGCAGCTTTGCCCTGATGCTGTACGCTTGTGCGCTGCTTTTCTTATGCAGCTGCTTGTTGTTGGTTAAGCCGGTGCTGGCACAGGAGAAGCCGCAGCCGGCTTTGCACCCATCGCAACAGCCATCACAACCGTCATCGCCACAGCCGCTGCAAGCCGGCGCTAATGACTTAAGGTGCCCGAAATGATGCGATATACGCTGAATAAAATGCTGCTCAGGCTGCAAAACCGTTACAACTACGACGTACGTTATCAGCAGGACTTGCTGCAAACAGATTTAGCCGCTTTTTTAAAGTTTATGGCGTTTCAGAGTATGTCATCTCATCAGGGAAATTTAGCGGCCGCGCCGCTGTATGCCGCCAGACTGCGGGCGATCATTTTTGAAGACTGCGGGCCCTGCACGCAGTTGGTGGTAAATATGGCGCTGGAAGCCGGGGTAAGTGCGGCTATGCTGCGCGCCATTATTGAGCACGACTTACATCAGCTGCCGGAAGATATCGCCCTGGTGGTGCAATTTACTGAGCTGGTGTTGGCGCACCAGCCACAGGCGGATCTGTTGCGTGAAAAAATAATGGCGTTATGGGGTAGCAAAGGGCTTATGGCTATTGGTTTTGCTATCAGCTCTTACCGGGTGTATCCGGCGCTGAAATACGCGCTGGGCTACGGTAAAACCTGCAGCCGCATTCAGCTAAACGATGCCAGCCTTGTACCCAACCGCGCCGCCGTTGTTGCAGCAGAGGCGCAAAATGTTGAATAAGCTGCTTAGCCCGGCCGCATTATTGCTTGGTCTGGCGGCGCTGGTTAACGGCAGCTTTATGACCATAGCACCGGAAACCTGGTATTGGCTGGTACCGGGCGTGCCCGACCGCGGGCCTTTTAATCAGCATTTTTTGCGCGATATTGGCATGAACTATCTGCTGCTAGGCGCCGCCTTTGTATATGGCGCCCTGTACCGCAAGCAGCGCTTAATACTGTGGTCAGTACCAACGGCCTGGCTGGTATCACATGCAGTGTTTCATGTCTGGGAAGTGCTGGTAGGGATCTGTGGGCCACAATCGCTGATTGACGATTTCGCCGGCGTAACCTTGCCGGCCTTAGTTGCGCTGAGTTTACTGTATGCTGGCGCTAAGGAGCAGCCTGATGCATAAAACCATTATTGCCCTGTTATTGTTGGTCTTGGGCGTAGTAGCGGGGGCTTTACCGGCTTTTCTGGTCCCCAAGCCCAATCAGCCCGCCACAATAGAGTGGTTAACCACACCACGCAGCCTGGCCAATTTCAGCCTTAACTCTGTGCAGGGCGAATTTACCAACCAGGCGCTGCAAGGCCGCTGGACCATAGTGTGGTTTGGTTTTTTGCATTGTGCCGATATTTGCCCTACCGCTTTAATGCAAATGGCAACTTTGGCCGATGCGTTGCTTGACGATGAGCGCCTTGCCAACAACAAGGTGACTTATGTTTTTGTCTCGGTAGACCCAAACCGGGATTCAATTACTGAAATCGACGAATTTGTCAGCTATTTTAACGCGGCATTTCTCGGTGTCAGCGCAAGCGAAACACAGCTGGCACAATTTGCCGCCGGTTTGGGTGTGCAGTTTAGCGTTAGCGCAGAGAAAGAGAGTTACAGCATTGCCCATTCCGTTAGCTTTTCCATCATCGACCCGGCCGGTAAGTTTCGCGGCCGCTTCCGGCCGGGCTTTGATGCACAAGGCGTAGCCAAAGAGTTGCTGGCCGCGTTTTAGCAGCGTATTGTTATTTGCAGTGTGTTAAGCGCAATGGCCGTATTTGTCGCAATTTTACAATACGCAGCATAACGCAGCTGTTAGCATCGTTAGCGTCCAATCAAAAGGAGTTAAAAATGTCTAAGTTTGCCTGCTTGCTACTGTTATCCTCGCTGCTGATTTTTTGCCGGGGGTTTATTCAGCCTGCCAGTGCGGCAGCAGCCGATTTAAAGCTGATTGAACTGGAAACATTTCCGGATGCGTCAGCCATAAGCCTGAGCACATTAGCGGCGGATAAACCGCTGTATATCAAACTGTGGGCCACCTGGTGCAAGCCCTGTATTGAGCAAATGCCGCACTTTCAGGCGTTATATCAGCAACACGGCGATAAGGTGAGTTTTGTTGCGGTAAACATCGATATCAATGAAAAAGCAGAAGAAATCGCTGCCGTTGTGCAACGCTTTGGTTTAACCATGCCGGTTTGGCTGGATACCAGCGGCCAGCTTGCCAGCAAACTTGGCTTAGTGGGTACGCCTTATTCAGTGTTAATGAATAGCGCCGGCCAACAAGTGTATAGCAGCCATGAGTCTGACAAAGCACTGGATGGCCTGGTGCAGCGGCTGGCACAAGGGCAGCAGTTACCGGTGGCAAGTTCAGACAAGATCAGCAGTGCAGAGCAACAACGTTTGATAGCGCCGTATCTGCAAGGCGAACATTATCTGTTTTTTACCGCCACCTGGTGCGACTGGTATCTGGCTGAATCACGGCCCGCTATGGCTGCGCACTGCAAAACTGCGCAACAAGGGCTTAATGCTTTAGCTGCCAAAGCAACAGACGCCGGCTGGAGCGGCATTGTTAATCATCTGTGGACCGACGATAGCGCCCTTAAAGAATTTAACGCGCAGTACAACATGGCAGTAGCGTTTAACATTGACCACAAGGGTGTGCTGTTTCAGCACTTTAATGTGCGCAATATTCCGCTGTTATTAAAAGTAAAAGACGGCAAGGTATTAACTGAAATCAGCGACTTTTCTGATCCGGCCGCTGTGTTGCAGCAACTTAACCAGGCACAGTAAGTTAACTACCGGCTGTTACTCAGGCAATTGTCATTTTGCCTTGCAGTACTGTAACGGCCTGGCCTGACAGTTTAACTGCACCGCTGTGCAGAAGCTCAACGTCAACAAAGCACAATGCGCCGGGCCTTATTTGCAGGGCTACTGGTGCTGCAGCACATTGATTAGTGTGCCAAAGGGGTCGCGAATATAAAACCGACGCACGCCCCAGGGTTCCGCGACAGGGCCGTATTCAATTGGAATATGCTTCGCCTTAACTGTTTGCAGCACTGCCTCCAGGTCATCCACTTCAATGGATAGTGCCGGTACCGGCGTGCCTGAGCCGCCCTCTGAGGCTATGCTAACTTGTGCAATCATTTTTTCCTCTGCGCTGAAGGTTTTAATCCAGCCGTGATCCATCACCAACTCAAGGCCGAAAACAGATTGATAGAATACTTTGGCATCAGCAGGATTTGATGCCGCTATGTTTGCAACGATGCGTTTTACTTTCATTTTTCCAGCCTCACTTATCTGACAGCCACAGGCGGGCGATACTGACGTTACTCGTTCAGAACTCCGCCAAGCCAGTTTAAAAAGGTATGTGTATTTCTGCTATCAAAACTTGATTTATCCGGTACGTAGTAACATAGGTCAGATGTGACGGGCCGGGTGCCAAACTGTTGTAAAAGATTCATTTTTAGCAGCCGCATCGTCAGGGTGGTGGAACAGAATACCAGTGCGTTTTCTGCCATCGCCTGCTGTATGCCGAAAAGCTCCTGGTCAAATTTTTTCACGACAATATTAGCCCTCTCCAACCCGTTTGCTGCCAGCCAGGCCGCTAATGGCGCCTCAGGCAAGGCGGTATTTTTCCATGCAGTGGTAAAAAGTGTAACAGGTTCAGTGGACCAGCAAGGTGGCTTCATGCCATGGCTACCAAAAACATCGAACAGCTCATGGCGGATAATATCGCCGGGCGCAACGGTTGTGGCATCACCGTAGCGGATAGGGATGATATAGGGTTGGTTATCTACCGTTTCACCTGTTGATACTTCAACCACAATATTGGGATAAGCTTGCGAAAATCCCTGCAGCGCCGGGATCAGCAACATTGCGGCGAATGATGATGTTGTTGTTACCCTTACCACGCTGCCGGCTGTTTTCAGCTCTGCCAAGGCGTTGTCAATTTTCCGAAAGCCTTCAGTCGTGGCTTGCGCCAGTATTCTGCCTGTTTCAGTCAGCACTATCTGCCTTGTTTGTCGATGGAACAAATTAACATTTAACCGGCTCTCCAGATTGCTGATGTGATGCGACACTGCAGTCGGCGTTAGCGACAGCTCTTCTGCAGCCAGTTTAAAACTGCCGCGCCGCGCCGCAGACTCAAATGCTTTGAGTGCCTGTAACGATACCTGCAATTGCGCTCTCCTGATCTGCAATCTGTTAAGTGCTTACTATAGATGATTAAAACTCATCTGTTAATGTGTTTTTCTCGTTTGTGCTCATTCATCGATAGCGACAATATAGCGCTCGTTATCAACCAACTGAGGTACTGCATATGAGCACTATATTACATATAGATTCCAGCGTAAGAGCTATTACTAACCCGAACCCACACCACAATTCCATCTCGAAAAACATCGCGCTGCGATTTATTGACAGCTGGCAGAGTAAACGCCCTACAGATGAGTATATCTATCGTGATGTAGGCATGAACCCACCAGGCTTTATTACCCAAGACTGGATAGGCGCCGTGTTTACGCCTGAAGAGAAAAGAACCCCGGCACAAAAAGACATTTTAGCGTTATCGGATCAGTTAATCGCCGAAGTCGCCATGGCGGATATCATTGTTATTTCTACACCAATGTATAACTACGGCATGCCAGCACAGTTAAAATCCTGGTTCGATCAAGTGGTGCGGATACACAAAACCTTTGACTTCGACCTGGCCCGCGGCGACTTTCCGCTACAACCTATATTGTCAGGCAAGACCTTGGTTACCATTACTTCCAGTGGAGAGTTTGGCTTTGAAAAAGGCGGCATACGGGAGAGTGCCAGCCATTTACAACCGCACCTGCGCACGCTGAGCAAATATTTGGGGGTAGAAATAATCTATGAAATCGCCGCTGAATATCAGGAGTTTGGCGATGACAGGCACAGAACTTCTGTGAGCAATGCCAACAACCGGGCGCACAGCCTGGCGGCAGAACTTGCAGATGCCGTCTTAGCTGCATCGTCACAGCGGGAGGCTGTTAATGTGTAATATTAACCAGCTGCCAGCTCTTACGCAGTGGGGGGAAAGAGCCGTTGACCTGGCGATCAGTAATGTAACAGCCGGTGGTTTGCCGTTTTCAGCTGTGATTATTAATCAGCAGGGGCAGGTTATCGGCGAGGGAGTAAATCAGGTTGCTTCACTGCTTGATTGCACTGCGCATGCTGAAATTCAGGCAATAAGAAATGCATCACAAAATGAGAAAAGCGTCTTATTGCAGGGGGCAACCTTAATTGCGTCAGGCGAACCTTGCGCACTGTGCTATATGGCAATTCTGATGGCAAAAATAACCAGGCTGGTTATCTTATCCGACAGGCATGAGGCGAAAGCGCACGGGTTCGACTATCTATGGACTTACGATCACTTCAACAGTAACTCACTGAGTCAGTTAACGGTGACAAAGTTAAATAGCGACAGAAGCAACCTGCCGTTTAAGCTCTGTAAGGTTCGTATGGAAGCTACCGGCTTGTAGTGGCGATATTGTTTGCTACAGTCAGCTTAATAAAAGCCATCTTCGGGTGGTTTTTTAATATCAACGCGTTTGTCGGCATATCAGCATAATCTGCCTGGTATCGCTTCTGCACGAATTGGCGTAACAGTCTGAAGGGCTCCTATGAGCGAATACCAGACATTTGAATCGAAAGAAACTCCCCAAAATTTCATAAGAAATACTAATAGGAGATATCTTATTAGACATAATAGTTAATGACTGAACTCTGCAATATCATTTCGTTCTCTTGCTGCCCATGGTTTTAGACTCTCAACGGCAGATTTTAATGCTTCGTTGGTCATTAAGTTGGCCATAGCAAATTAATAAAGTTGGAATGAGGTTGCTAAATGAAATATCCGTTTATAGCGCTTGCTGTAGTGGTCATTATCGTTGCTTGGATAGCATGTAAGTGGTGTTTCAATACGATGTTTGATCAAGCGCCCAGCATAGCTAATTATGACAATAGCCGCTTTCGGAATAGCCGCGAGGCACTTCCAGGTGAGATGCCTTCATCCACCCTCAAAGCGTTTGGGCAGGTATTGTTTAATAAAGCGGACGATTCTGTACCCGCTTCGCCACTCCATGTGCATAACCTCAGCCGTGAAGCACTAGCAAGTGCACCAGAGCGCAGTTTATACCGCCTTGGTCATTCCTCTATCCTGATGAAGTTACAAAAAAATTGGATATTAACGGATCCGGTATTCTCTGAGCGAGTGTCCCCTGTGCAGTTAGCCGGGCCTAAGCGTTTTCATCCAGTTCCTATCAGCATCGATGCGCTGCCGCTGATAAGCGTGGTGATTATCTCTCACGACCATTATGACCATCTGGATAAGGCAACGGTGCTCGCATTAAACAGCAAAGTACAGCAGTTTGTTGTGCCGCTGGGTGTAGGTGAGCGACTGGCGCGCTGGGGGATTGAACGGCGTAAAATTCAGCAACTCGACTGGTGGCAGAGTATCAACATCCAACAAATCCGTATTACCGCGACCCCTGCTCAGCACTTTTCAGGCCGTGGAATATTGGATGGTAATAAAACACTATGGGCATCTTGGGTAATTGAAGATACTACTGAGCACGACCCGTTTAAAATATTTTTTAGCGGCGACAGTGGTTACTTTGATGGCTTTGCTGAAATTGGCCAGCGTTTTGGCCCCTTTGATCTCACTTTGATGGAAACCGGTGCTTACAATGCGCAATGGTCTTATGTACACCTGCATCCGAAGCAGAGCGTGCAAGCGCATCTGGATTTGCAAGGCCGCTGGCTGCTTCCAATCCACAACGGTACTTTCGACCTGGCGTTACATAGCTGGAATGATCCTTTTGAGCAAGTACTTCATTATGCTAACTTGCACAACGTGCAAGTTAGCATCCCGGTTTTTGGTGAGCGAGTTGATATGACGGCACCCGTGTAAGGAAATTTTTGGTGGCGAGAGCAAGCAACCTGCGGGAACAACTCCATCTTTACGCTAGATGATGCAGAATGCAAATGAGCATGTTTAGCCGGGCACAGAAAGATAGCCTACTCGCGGCTATCGGCGATATCTGAGCGCATTAACAATGATACTAAACGCAGCTGAAGATTGTAGCCTGCTGGTGTAATACAAATAGTAGCCCGGATAGGTAATGGCATAATGATCAAGCACCGTGACAAGTTTTTGTTGCTGCAGCTGAGTGGTTACCAGTGTTCTAGGTACGTAGGCAAAGCCATATCCATCTAATGCCGCTTGTACCGCCTGATTAATACCATTTACTACTAACTGGCCTTTAACCCGGATTTTGTGTTCGTGATCAGCAATCTTAAAGACCCAGGGGAAATTGTCGCCATGGGTCGGCAATTGCAAATTAATACAAGGTAACTGTAGTAAATCTGCCGGCTGTGCAGGTGCAGAGTATTGCTTGAGTAATTCAGTTGATGCGATAACGGCCATCTGGTGTTCAGCGCTAATGGGGATAGCAATCATATCTTTGGCAATCAGGCCACCGCGGCGCACCCCGGCATCAAAACGCTCTTTTGCAATATCGACCAAGCCATAGTCGGTAATCAATTCTAATTTTATGTCTGGATAATTTTTTAGTACCGGTGCCAACTTGGGCCACAGCACCTGCTGTATGGCGTATTCATCGGCAGAGATGCGGATCGTGCCAGCAGGTGTGTCACGCAAGTTGATCAATTGCTCCAGTCCGGTACTGATATCTTCAATTGCAGGATTGATAAGCGCGACCAATTTTTCACCCGCTTCTGTCAGCGTCAAACTTCGCGTGGTGCGGTTAAGCAGTTTAAGTTTTAAACGCTGCTCCAGATTACTCACCGTTTGGCTTACCGCCGATTGCGATGTACCAGCCTTGGCTGCAGCCTTGGTAAAGCTACCTTCTTTTACCACACTTAAAAAGGTTACCAGATCTGTCAGATTCTCTCTCATTAATAAGCCCTGCTTATAAAGACCATCATATTATTGGTTCTAATCATCAAAGCTGTCCAGCAGTAAACTGATTCTCGTCGCTAAGGCGTTCTTAGCTGGTTATAAGGAGCAAAAGATGAAATCCGTTCGTTTTAAAAACGCCCATTTAACAATAGCAGCCAATCTTTACTTGCCTGCGGCATTTAATGAAACTGTGCAGTACCCGGCGATTGTCTTTGTTCACCCCAGTGGCGGTGTAAAAGAGCAAACTGCTGGCCTTTATGCACAACGTTTAGCTGAGCACGGCTTTGTCACACTAGCGTTCGATGCAAGCTATCAGGGAGAAAGCGAGGGAGCCCCCCGGCATCTTGAAAACCCCTATCAGCGGGTTGAGGATATCAGTGCGGCAATCGACTACTTAACGACCTTGGCGTTTATCAATGCCGCGCAAATTGGTGTTGTTGGTATTTGCGCCGGAGGTGGCTATGCCACACACGCCACCATGCAGGATAAACGTATCAGAGCATTAGGCACAATAAGTTCAGTTAATTACGGGGATATGTATCGCTCTGGCTGGGACGGCACTCTTACACCTGAGCAGTCTTTTAGTGTATTGCAGCTCGCTGCAGAGCAGCGCAGCCATGAAGCCGCAGGTGCTGGTGTGGCCTATTTACCAACAACCCCGGCATCTGCGGAGGAAGCCGCAAATAAAGACTTTGCCGAAGCGTATGAATACTATCGTACTGAGCGCGCCATGCACCCTAACGCACCGAGTAAGCTAACCACAAGAAGTTTGATGCAACTGGTTACTTACGATGCCTTCAACCATGCAGAGATCTATCTTACCCAGCCGCTCTGTGTTATCGCAGGCAGCGAGGCTGGCACGCTTTGGATGAGTGAACAAATTATTAAACGCGCTGCCAGCAAGCAGAAGCAATTACACATTGTTGCCGGTGCAACCCATATTGGCCTTTATGACCGAACAGAGTACGTAACCGAGGCGGTCGCCCAACTGGCACCATTCTTTAAAAACCACCTGTAACCCTTCACCTGTTGCGGCCAATTGGCCGCACATTTTGCCATTTTAGTCATTAAAACAGGACGATAGAGATGAAATATACATTAATTACCGGTGCCAGCAGTGGTATTGGTAAAGCTCTGTGTTATCAGTTTGCTGCGCAAGGGCACAATTTAATTATCACAGCGCGACGCCAGGAAGAGCTGGCAAACATCAAGTCAGACATTGAAAAACGCTATCGCGTGCGTGTGCAAGTAAAAGCGTGTGATTTAGCAATCCCCAATGCCGCTGAACTGCTCTACAACCAGCTACAGGAGTATGAACTTGAAACTATGATCAATAACGCAGGCTTTGGTGATTATGCAATGCCCTGGGAGGCGCAGCTTAGCAAGACACAGCGAATGATAGACGTGAATATCAGCGCACTGACCACGTTGTCATTACTTTATGTGGCTGATTATGCAGAACGGCACGCCACGCTAATAAATGTGGCATCAATTGGTGGCTATTCAATCTTTGATATTGCCGTCACCTATTGCGCCACCAAGTTCTATGTTGCCGCCTTTACTGAAGGTTTGGCCCAAACGCTGGCAGATAATCATTTTGCTATGCGAGCTAAAGTGATCGCGCCGGGCCCGACACAGAGTGATTTTATCACTAATGCTGCTGATACCGGTGCTATTGCTGCCGACGGGTTATTCCCGGAAGACAGTTTTATCAGTGCACAGCAACTGGCCGAATATACTTATCAATTATATCGCAGTGATAAGGTAATAGGAGTGATTGAGCAGAAGCAGTTAGTACTGCAAGATCCTGTATATCCCTATATCACAGTACCGCGTTAAGAGCCTGTGCCCATCATCAAAGCCACCTTGCAAGGTGGCTTTTTTTTTGACCGCTACAACAGTAACTTTTTATAAGAAAAACTTATAACTGAATTCAAATTGCACCATCTAATCATCGAATACTTTGTGTTCTACACTCTACCTCAACGTCAGGCAAGCCATCAATGTTAGGTAAACCGCACAACGTTACTTCACTGAACTGTTATATAAACGAGGACAAGAAAATGAAAAATGTAACCTTTAAAAATCGTACCTGGGATGTCGCTGCTGTGATCCGTTTTCCAGCAGGTTTTGACGCGAGTAATACCTATCCAGCCATCATCTGTGCACACCCAATCAGTAGCTGTAAAGAACAAACGGCAGGTAGCGTGTACGCTGAGGCGCTTAGCCAAGCCGGTTTTATCACGCTCGCCTTTGATGCCTCTACACAAGGTGAGAGTGGCGGTGAGCCGCGTTTTAGCGAAGATCCCGCTACCCGTACAGAAGACTTTCGCTGTGCGGTAGATTATCTGGTGACTCTACCGTTTATTGATGAAAACCGCATTGGCGTCTTAGGTGTTTGCGGCGGCGGTGCTTATGCTGCCAATGTGGCGATGACCGAAAAACGCATTAAAGCCGTCGGTACTGTAGTAGCTACCAACTATGGCCGTATGATGCGCGAAGGTGACTTATCCACTGATGCGGCGCTTAACTTGCTTGAGGTTATTGCTAAACAACGTACCGCCGAAGCCCGGGGCAATACTCCGTTACTGGTTGGCTATATTCCATTTGCCAGTCAGGCTGAATGCGAACAGGCTGGTGTCCGTGACGTTGATATGATTAACGCTGTAGATTACTACTTAACGCCTCGCGGCCAGCAGCCCGGTTCACCAAACAAACTGCGCTTGACCAGTACTGCTGCTGCAATAGGCTGGGATGCCTTTCATCTGACAGATGTTTTATTAACTCAACCGCTACATGTGGTGTTTGGCAGCGTGGCCGGTGCTTTTGGCTCGTACCGTGACGGTTTTGAACTGTACACTAAAGCCCGCTCGGCGAATAAGTCGCTGCATATCGTTGAAGGCGCAAGCCACTATGATTTATACGATAGACCTGAAGCGACGACAAAGGCTTTAGAGCAACTGATACCTTTTTACCAGAAATTCTTAGCTGGTTAAAACTAGAAGCTTTTGAGTTAAGTGGGCATCACCTTTGATGCCCTTATTAGACTGAAAAGTTCATCATGAATGTCTGCAATTGGCACAAATCGGTCTGCCAAACTACTAACTCGTTTTGCGTGACTACAGCAATTGCAATTAGATAAACCAATGTCCACAGAACTTTTGCAGTTTTCACCCTAAACCAACTGCTGATACTGCTGCAAAAAATCGACAAAGGCGGTTACCCGTGCCGGGCGAAAGCGGCCTGGTGGGTATACCGCGTAAATACCGGCTTGCGCTAAGTTCCAGTCCGGCAGTAGCCGGATCAACTGGCCGCTGCTTACCAGGTCGCGGGCGCTGTAGTCGGGCAGTATGCCCATGCCGGCACCGGCCAGCATAAGTGCTGTTATCGTTTGCGTAGAGCTGGTTTTAAGTGCTGCCGGTAAATACTGGCTTACTTGCTGTTTAGCCCCGGTGTGCGGGTTGGTTTGGCTAAAAGTCCATTGCTGCGGTTGGCTAAGCGGTGTAAAAGCGATAAAGCGCTGGCTGGCTAAATCGGCCGGTTGCTGCGGTATACCGGCTTGTGCCAGATAGGCCGGGGCGGCCAGCAGCCATTGCTCAAAGTTGCCAAGCTTGCGGGCATGCTGGCCGGAGTCTTTTAACCAACCGGCGCGAATGCTTAAATCGATACCTTCTTTGATTAAATCCTTTACCTGATCGCTGCTGCGAAACTCCACCTCTAAGGCCGGATGCAGTGCCATAAAGGCCACCACAGCGGGGGCGAGGATGCGGTTGGTGTAATCTTCCGGTGCACTTAATACCAGCTTGCCCTGTAATACCTTGTCGCTGCTTTGCAATTGCTGTAGCGCTTGTTTCAGCTCGTCCAGTAGCGGCAGGCAGTCGCGCAGCAACTGCTCGCCGGCACGGGTTAAGCTGAGCTGGCGTGTGGTGCGGCGAAACAGCGCGACACCCAGTTGCTGCTCCAGCGCTTTTAACTGCAGGCTAATGGTGGTTTTGCTGCAGCCCAGTTGTTCAGCCGCCGCGGTAAAGCTGCCGGCCTGCTGTAAACGCTGCACCAGCTGCAGGCTATTTAAATCCGCTTGATTTGGCATTATTGTTTTAATTTATTAAACAGTGATTTTAATATTAAGCTATTTTTCTGTGTTAATCGAGCCGCGATAATGCCTGCACATTAATTGTTCAGACAGCAACCTTGTGAGGAAAATAGTATGGAACTGGTAATTTTAGGCGCATCAGGTTTTATCGGCTCGGCCATTACTGCAGAGGCATTAAGCCGTGGCCACACGGTAACGGCGGTGGTAAACCGGCCGGAGCGCGTAGCGGCTAAAGCGGGCTTAACGGTGGTAGGGCTGGATATTAACGACACTGCGGCGTTAACCAGGCTGCTTACCGGCAAAGCCATAGTGATCAGCGCCTTTAGCGGCCATGCGCAGCAAGACGTAAAGGGCTATTATTTGCAGGCGTTTAATTCGGTATTTACCGCGGCAACGGCAGCCAAGGTAGGCCGTTTGCTGGTAGTCGGTGGCGCAGCAACCTTACTGCTCCCCGATGGCAGCCGCTTACTGGATAGCGCGGATTTTCCGGCGGAATATCGCGCTACCGCCGAAGGTGCGGCAGAGGTATTGCAGCAGCTGCGCGGGCAACATGCGCTCAGCTGGAGTTTTTTATCACCGGCGGCGGAGATTTTTCCGGGCGATAAAACCGGCAACTTCCGCTTGGGCTCAGATAATTTACTCACCGACAGCGCCGGTAACAGCCGTATCTCTAACGGCGATTATGCTGTAGCTATGCTGGATGAAGTTGAGCAACCGCAGCATATAAATAAGCGCTTTAGCGTGGCATATTAATCACAGGCTTTGCGGCAGTAGTCGGGCGGAGGCATTAAGCCGGCATAAAGGGCTCAGTGCTAACGTTGTGGCGGCAAATGGTGGTAAAGGAGTTATTGGCGATCTCAGTCCATTTATTGCTGATATTATCCAATGGCTCCGACACCACTATGGTACTGCCGCTTGGCAGCTGCGCATTTTTACCGGAAAACTCTTCCAGACAGCTGCTGTCAGTGGAGACAAATTGCGTCATGGCTGCTTCATTGTGTGAGAAACGTATTGCATATAAGTTTTCTCCGTTTGACATAGCACAGGAAAGATTAAGCACGCCATCCTTGTCGATACGGTGTAACGCCTCCAGCACCACATTAACCATTTTTTGCATTGCAGCTTTGGGATTGCTTTTTAAACCAAAGGTTACTGCCAGTAAAAAGAAGGTTTCACTGTCGGTGGTGCCATGCAACTCCGGGTACAGCTCAGGTGCAATTTGAAGCTGCAACTGCCGGCGCAGCTTGGGAAAATGGCTGACATGGCCGTTGTGTTGGAATAACCAGTTGTCAAGCCGGAACGGGTGGCAATTGGTGCGCTGGATATCACCTGTGGTGGTAGCGCGAATATGTGCCATAAAAGTGTGCGACTGCACCTGATGGCATAAGTTGTCCAGATTATTATTATGCCAGGCGGGCAAATCGTCTTTAAACAAACCCGGGGTAGCGCGGGTGTCATACCAGCCAATGCCAAAACCGTCACCGTTGACGCTGAGACGCTGTCCGCTGGTATTCACATTTAACTGGCTGTTGCGGCTTTGCACCAGCAGTGAATGGCTGGGTTTGGTAACTAATGTATCTAAGTATATCGGGTTGCCGGTATAAGCTATCCATCTGCACATAAGATTCCCCGCTGTGATTCAAGTACCCGGGCGCTGCTGTAGCGTTGCTCATAAAAGCTGTGTACCTGTGACACTGCAAAATCGATAATAGCATCGGCAATGTTGACACCGGTTATCGTTTCAATGCCTTGCTCACCGGTAAAGTCCGGTGACACATTAACCTCAAGTAACAACGGGCCTTCGGCGGAACGGACAAAATCGACTCCGGACACATTCATGCCAATTGATGCGGTAGCAGATAACACCATCTGCTCTTCTTCAGTAGTCAGCTGATAAGGCTCTGAGCAACCACCTAAGGCAACATTAGACCGAAAATCGCCATCTTGCGAACGGCGGCACATGCTTGCCACCACTTTACCGCCAACAACAAAAGCCCTGATGTCGGTACCTGAAGCTTCTTTGACAAAGCGCTGAATAATGTAAGACGCGCCTAACTGACTAAATGTTTTAACAATATTGTCCATTTCTTTCAGGTTTTGTACCAAAAAAATACCGGTGCCTTCCGTGCTTTCTATCAGTTTAATAATCATTGGGGTACCGATGGCGCCGGCCAGTTGCCGAAAACCTTCCGGGGTATAAGCAATGCCGGTGGCGGGAAAAGGTAAGCCTCTGGCCAGCAGATACTGCAGACATTTTAATTTATCCCGCCCCAGCCGCAGTGCCGCCGGCGATTCGCTGACATAAGTCTGGCTGCAGATAAACTGTTGCAATACATTGGTGCCGTAATCCGTAAAGTTAACATTTAAGCGCGGAATAATAGCGTCGAAGGCTTTGGTAATGTCTTTGTCGCGCCAGTAAATAGCCGGTTTATCGGTCGACAGCACCATGCTGATATCACGGATATTATACAGTTCGGCGGCATGGCCTTTGGCCCTGGCTGCTTCCAACAAGCGGTGATCGTCTGATTCCTGATCAGTAGACAAAATGCAGATATTCACGTTAGTCGCACTCCGTAAATGTTGACTGGAAGTTAAGTTTAGCACAGGGTTTTCTGCTTAATGGCCGGTAAGGTTTGCAGTTTACGGCTAAACTTAAGTTCGTCTGCATTGGATTGGCTGAATGCCAAAGCCTGATGATGTGGTCAGATATGCTTAATTTTTAAGGCTTGCATGGCTTGATAAGCCCGTTGTTGTAAGCAATTAATGCAGAGGATTGGTATGTGCGGAATAGCAGGAGAAATCAGTTTTCAGGGTACAGCGTCAACACATTATGTTGATGCAATGTTAAATAAGTTGGCGGTGCGCGGTCCGGATGGTTGGGGGCTGGTTGCACAAGGTAATGTCTGTTTTGGCCATCAGCGTTTGCGGGTTATTGATTTAACTGCCACCGGCGCCCAGCCAATGCATGACGCTGAGCTTGGCCTGACAATCGTATTTAACGGCTGTATTTACAATTACAAGGCGCTGCGTGCCGAGCTGGAGCAACTGGGGCACCGCTTCTTCTCCGGTAGTGATACTGAGGTTATTTTAAAAGCCTATGCGCAGTGGCAGGAACACTGTATGGCGCGCTTTAACGGCATGTTTGCCTTTGCCATTTGGCGCCGTGATGACAACAGTACGTTTTTTGCCCGTGACCGGCTGGGTATTAAGCCGCTGTACTATCACCATAATCAGCGTGGCTTTTGGTTTGCCTCTACTTTACCCGCTTTGCTGCAATGCGCTGAGGTACCCGGCCGGCTTAACCCGTCCGGCGTGCATCAATATATGTCGTTTCGCGCTATTGTTGGCGCCGATACCTTGTTTAGCGATGTGCATAAATTGCGGCCGGGGCATTGGCTGAAAGTCAGTGCAACAGGTGAAATACAGCAAGGCTGTTACTGGCAGTTGCATACTGAGGTCGAAGACAATAACAAACGCAGCGAACAAGACTGGCAGCAGGCGTTGAAGGAAGCATTATTTGCCAGTACCAAACGGCGGCTGGAGGCCGATGTGCCGGTGGGGGTGTTGTTATCCGGCGGCCTGGATTCATCCTTGCTGGTCGGCATGCTCAGCGAGTTGGGGCAAAAGCAGCTGCACACCTTCTCTATCGGCTTTGATAATGTGGCAGAGGAAGAAGGCAACGAGTTTAAATACTCGGACATAATCGCGCAGCATTACGACACGCAGCACAATAAAATTTTTGCCAGGCACGACACCTTGCTAAATCACCTGAGGCCATGTATTGATGCGATGTCAGAGCCAATGGTAAGCCACGACGTAATAGGTTTTTATCTGCTGGCACAAGCGGTAAGCCAGCATGTTAAGGTAGTGCAGAGCGGCCAGGGTGCTGATGAAGTGTTTGCCGGCTATCACTGGTACCCGCCGATGACCGATGTCACAGACAGCAACGCTGCACAGCGCTACGCTGATGCCTATTTTTCATGGGATGAGGCGCAGTTGTCACAAGTATTGGCGCCGGAGTTCTGCCAAAGTAACGCTTCGCTTAGTTATATTCAGCGCTATTTTGCCAATTGCAATGCCCGCTTGCCGGTAGATAAAGCCTTGCATCTGGATACCAGCGTGATGCTGGTCGATGATCCGTTAAAGCGGGTCGACAATATGACGATGGCCTTTGGTCTGGAAGCCAGAGTGCCGTTTTTGGATCACGAGCTGGTTGAATTGGCATTTCAAATGCCGCATCAATTGAAACTACGCGATGGTGGTAAATATCTGTTAAAGCAAGTGGCCAGAGAGATTATTCCGGCGGCCGTGATTGATAGGCCCAAGGGCTATTTTCCGGTGCCGGCACTGCGCAATATGCAAGGTGATTACCTGCAACTGGCCAAAGAGGTATTCAGCCAACCGGTAGCGCGGCAGCGGCAGCTATTTAATATGGACTACATTGATGCGATGCTGGCTGCGCCTGAGCAATACCGTGGCCGCTTTGGCTCTAAACTTTGGCAGGTCACCTTACTCGAGTTATGGTTGCAGCAGCATAATATTCAATAATCTCTTCGTGTCGCTTGACCTTTCCATCATGGTAAGGTTTATGCTGCCGGCAGTGTGATACCGCAGGAGACAGTGATGAATATTGGTCAGGCAGCCGCGGCAAGTGGCCTTAGCGCTAAAATGATCCGCCATTATGAGCACAGCGGGCTGTTACAGCCCTCGTTGCGCAGCGAGGCCGGTTACCGGCAATATCAGCCTAAAGATATTGAAATACTTAAGTTTATTCGCCGCGCCCGTGTATTGGGCTTTTCACTGGCCGACATTGCCGGCCTGTTGGCGCTATGGCAAAACCCGCAGCGCTCTAACACTGTAGTCAAGCAGGTGGCACTGCAACATTTAGCTGAAGTAGAGCTGAAACTGCAAGAGCTGCACGCGATGAAACAAACCTTGCAACAGATGATAGCGCAGTGTGCTGCCGATGGTGGCGCGTACTGTGCCATTCTGCAGCACCTGGCAAAACCCGCTGCGGAGACAAACTAATGTCAAAAATAACGCTTAATATCAGTGATATGCACTGCGGCTCTTGTGTGGGCAAGGTAGAAAAAGCCTTACTGGCGGTGCCGGGCGTACACTCAGCCAGTGTTAACCTGGCCACCGAGCAGGCGCAGGTAGAGGGCAGCGCCGCTGTGGCGGCCTTAGTGGCAGCGTTACAGGGCGCCGGTTATAAAGCTACAGCGCTGGAGCCAGAGGCGGATAAACAAGCTGCGCAGCAGGATAAAACGGCGCTAAAGCAGGCAGAGCAAGCTCTGTTGTTACGCGATCTGTGGCTGGCCGGGGTGTTAACCTTACCGGTATTTATGCTGGAAATGGGGGCACATCTTATTCCGGCGTTTCATCACTGGTTAATGGCCACTTTGGGCCAAAGCCTGAACTGGCAACTTCAGGCGCTGTTGACCACCCTGGTGTTGCTTGGGCCGGGGCGGCGCTTTATGCAAACCGGTATTCCGCTGCTGCTAAAAGGCCAACCGGAGATGAATTCTTTAGTGGCGCTGGGCACCTTATCGGCTTGGGGCTTTTCGCTGGTAGCCACCTTTACGCCGCAGTTGCTGCCGGATGGTACGGCGCAGGTGTATTTTGAAGCGGCGGCGGTAATAGTAACGCTGATTTTGCTGGGGCGTTATCTGGAAGCGCGCGCTAAAGGCCAAACCGGCGCGGCGATACAGCAGTTACTCAGTTTACAGCCATCTACGGCAACGCTGCTGATAGACGGCAACCAGCATAAAGTCGCTTTGGCGCAAATTAAACCCGGTGACCTGTTATTGGTGCGCGCCGGTGAGCGTATTGCGCTCGATGCCACTGTAGAGCAGGGCGAGTCTTATATCGATGAGTCGATGCTAAGCGGCGAGCCGCTGGCCAAAGCCAAACAACGCGGTGATGCGGTGTATGCCGGTACGGTAAATAAGCAGGGCGTGCTGCAGGTGCGCGTAAGCAAAGCCGCCGGCGATACGGTGCTGGCACAAATTATTGCTCTGGTACAGCAAGCGCAAAGCGACAAATTACCCATTCAGTCGTTGGTAGATAAAGTAACGGCGATTTTTGTGCCGCTGGTTATGCTGCTGGCGGCTGCTACCTTTGCCGTCTGGTGGCTGTGGGGCCCGGAGCCGGCCCTTAGCCTGGCGCTGGTTAATGCCGTTGCGGTGCTGATTATTGCCTGCCCCTGCGCCATGGGCCTGGCCACCCCGACCTCTATTATGGTTGGCACCGGTCGCGCTGCGCAGCTTGGCATCTTGTTTCGCCAGGGCAGTGCACTGCAAACGCTACGTGATTGTAAGGTGATTGCGCTGGATAAAACCGGCACCCTAACCGTGGGGGAGCCGCAACTGACCGACATCTTAGTACTGCAAGCAGGCCTGAATGAGCAGCATATGCTGGCGCTGGCCGCGGCACTGGAGCAACAATCTGAGCATCCGCTGGCCGAAGCCTTAGTGGCTGCCGCGGCGCAGCAGCAACTGACATTGCCGCCGGTAAGCAATTTTACTGTGCACAGCGGCATGGGGGTAAGCGGCACGGTTAACGGCCAACAGGTTGCCATTGGTGCCGACCGTTTTATGCAGCAGTTAAAGCCGGAGGTAACCGCGCAGGCAGCTCAGGCCGATGCGCTGGCCAAAAGCGGTAAAACGGTGTTGTATCTGGCGCTGGATAACAAGCTCTCGGCAATGCTGGCGGTGGCCGATACGCTAAAACCCGGCTCAGCAGAGGCGATAGCGGCGATGCACCAACTGGGTTTAAAAGTAGCGATGATCAGCGGCGACAACCGCCATACCGCTGAGGCGATTGCCAACCAGTTGCAGATTGATACCGTGGTGGCTGAAGTGTTGCCGCAGGGCAAGGTTGAGGCAGTAAAGCAGCTGCGCGCTGAGTTTGGCGCTGTGGCTTTTGTTGGTGATGGTATTAACGATGCGCCGGCACTGGCAGAGGCCGATATTGGCCTGGCAGTGGGTAACGGTACCGATATCGCGATAGAAGCGGCCGATGTGGTGTTAATGCGCGCCGATATTATGGCGGTAGTGAATGCCATAGCGCTTAGCAAAGCCACTTTGCGCAATATCCGCCAGAACTTGTTCTGGGCCTTTGGCTACAACGTGCTGCTGTTGCCGGTAGCGGCCGGGGCGCTGTACCCGGCCTTTGGCCTGCTGTTATCACCAATGCTGGCCGCCGCTGCTATGGCGTTATCCAGTGTGTTTGTCGTTACCAACGCGCTGCGGCTGCGCCGCTTAGCGCTTTAACCGGTTAGCGCCGTGATCCAGCTTAAATACAGCGGCAGGCCAAGCAGCACATTCAGCGGAAACGTCAGCCCCAGCGCGGCCAGTAAGGCCAGGCCGATATCCGCCTGCGGTATGGCAGCGCGGATAGCCGCCGGCGCTGCTATATAAGACGCACTGGCCATCAGAGCGGCTAATACCAGAATACTGCCACTGCTTAACCCCAGCAGCAGGCCCAGGCCAATACCCAGCCAGGCCAGTACAAAGGGCGCCAGCAGCGCAAACAGCATCAGCCGCCATTGTTTAACCGGCAGTGGCGAGCACACTTTGGCAGTGCACAGACCCATTTCCAGTAAAAACAGGGCTAAAAGGGTACTGAAGCCGCCCATTAACACCGGCGTAATAGCGGATAGCCCTTCAGGGCCATACAGCCAGCCAATCAGCAAACCACCGCCGAGCAGCAACACACCGCGGCTGGTTAAGGCTTCATGCAGTATCGCCAACGAGCCGGCCTTGCTGCCGTTTACATAGCGATACAGCCATAGCATGGTGACAATAGCAGGTAGCTCCAGCAGCACCAGATATAGCGTGGTTTGCGGCTGCATCGGCAAGTTATGCTGCATTGCCAGTGCCATCACCACAGCAAAGGTACCGGCGCTAACCGAGCCATAATGCGCCGCCACACTGGCGGCATTGGCGCTGCTAAGCCGTACCAGTTTGCGCAGCAGCGGATATAGCATTAGCGGCAGCGCCACGCCGGTGCCAGCAATCAGGCCAAGCTCGGGCAATATCGGCATCAGCGGTACACCGTGCAGCGCCATACCGCCTTTTAAGCCCAGGGTTAGCATCAGCAAAATCGACAGGGTTTCGTATATTGGCAGCGGCACTTTTAAATCTGATTTTACCAGCCCGGCCAACAAGCCCAGGGCAAAAAACGCTATTACAACATCAGGCATGACACTCTCCGCTAAATGAAAACCGGCGCAGTGTGCCGAAAAACTTTTCTATTGCCTAATTAATAATATAGGTGTTACATATAGATAATCATCTATGGGTGTGTTTGTGGATGTAATTGAAAGAGGGCGCAATGGACGTACGGCAATTAAGTTTTCGCTTGCTGCAGGTGTATATCAAGGTAGTGCAACTGGGCAGTGTTTCCGCCGCAGCGCGGGCATTGCATTTAACCCAGCCGACGGTATCGCTGCAGCTGAAAAAGCTGTCTGAGGTATTAAATGAGCCCTTGCTGCACAGCCACGCCGGTGCCTTACAAGCCACAGCTGCCGGCCAGGCGTTGTATCAGGCGGCCTGTGATGTGCTAAGCCGGTTTGATGATTTAGATAGTGAAATCAGTGAGCTGCACGCCGGGCGGCGCGGCAGCTTAAGCATAGCGGTGGTGAATACCGCGCAGTATTTAATGCCACGCATTTTGGCGCCGTTTTACCGGCGTTTTCCACAGATTGAGGTGACCCTGCACATAGGTAACCGCGCGCAAATTTTAAGCCGTTTTGAGCAACAACAAGACGATATTTATCTGTTTAGCCACCCGCCGGGCGGCGAGCATGTGCTGGCGACGCCGATAGTGAAAAACCCGCTGCAGTTGATTGCCCCCTCAGAGCATTGGGCTGTGGGGCAGCGGCAGCTGAGTTTTGCCCGGTTAAAGCAAGAGCGGTTTTTACTGCGCGAACCCGGCAGTGCCACACGGATGATGTTTGAAGCCTGGCTTAGCAGCCAGGGCATACAGCTTAGCCACAGTATGCAGATTGAAAGCAATGAAGCGATACGGCTTAGCGTAGCGGCAGGGCTGGGGTTGTCGGTCATTTCCGGCCATACCTTGCTGGAGGGGCGGGAAAAACTGGCGGTGCTGGATGTGGCCGGTTTTCCGCTTAACAGCCACTGGTATCTGGTGCGTAATGCCGATAAGCGCTTATCTTATGCCGCGCAGTCGTTAACGCAGTTTATTGCTGCGCATTTGCCGGACTGTATTGAAGCCGATTGGCTGTTAGACAAGGTTAAACTGTAACAGCGCTGCCGCGCTAAACGGCGGCAGCGATAAAACAGGCTTTCAGCTATTTAAGTATTTCATCTACCGAGCCCTGCGCCAGCGGGTGGTAACCCGGCCGGGCTTTTTCGTACACGGCGCGGGCAAAGGCCAGGCCTTCCGGGGTGCTGGCCAGCTGTTTATACAGTGGAATAATCAGCTTACGCCTACCGATATTAACCAGATATTGCTCCAGCGCTGCAGCAATTTCCTGATAACCGGTTTTAAGTGCCAGTAAATACCAGGCATGCGCAATTTCGCTGTTAGTCGATTGCGTCAGGCTATAGGTGGCGTCCAGTTCGGCCAGTTGCTCCGGTGTTATAGTCAGCGGCAGCTTATTAATAAAATACAGCCACTCGTGCACTGTCCAGTTGGCAGTAGGCAGGCTGCTGAGTTCGCTGTTGCCGGCCAGCCAGTTGTTAGCCTGTTGCTGTACCTGATTAAACGCATCAGACTGCGGATCGGGTGTGCCCGCGGGCAAGCCCGGCTGGTAAATCCAGTTTTTTGCCTCAGCCAATGACACTATGCCCGGGTATTTTTGCAGTAAGTGGGTATTTAAGTACTTTACAAAGCGCTCGGTGTCCAGGCTTTGAAAGGCATGGTCGTCAAAGTACTGCCGTACAAAGGGATCGAACTTGTCGCGGCCGAATTTTTGCTCCAGAAACATCAAAAACAACTGGCCCTTGGTATAAGGCACACCGCTAAAAGCATCGTCCGGGTCACGGCCATGCAGGTCTAGATGCAAAATGCTGTCGTTAGCGGCTAGCTCTGCCAGCTCGTCTTTTAAGCCCTGCACCGATAAGGCCTGTTCCATCACGGCGCGATCGGTACCGAACACCTGCTCCATAATACGGTTTTCGACATAGGAGGTAAAACCTTCGTTCAACCATAAGTCGCGCCAGGTAGCGTTAGTTACCAGGTTACCTGACCAGGAGTGCGCCAGCTCGTGGGCAATTAAATTCACCAGGCTGCCATCACCGGCTACGACAGTGGGGGTAATAAAGCTCAGTACCGGGTTTTCCATACCGCCAAACGGGAAGCTGGGCGGTAAGATCAGTAAGTCGTAACGGCCCCAGCGGTAGTCGCCATACAGCTGTTCGGTGGCGTCGATCATTGCCTGGGTGCTGGCAAACTCTTCGGCTGAGGCGTTAAGAATATAGGGCTCGGCATAGACACCGGTTTGCTCACTCATGGCTTTAAATTGTAAGTCGCCGGCGGCGATAGCAATTAAATAGGCCGGAATGGCCTGCGGCATAACAAACTGGTAATCGCCGTCGCGGATCATGCCAGGTTCATTATTGGCACTCATAATAGCCAAAACATCGTCACGGGTTTGAATGCGGGCGCTGTAGGTCATGCGTACGGCCGGGGTGTCCTGAATGGGGATCCAGCTGCGGGCATGAATGGCCTGGTTCTGGCTGAACATAAAGGGCGTGGTTTTACCGGCGGTTTGCTGTGGCGTTAACCACTGCAGGCCGGAGGCTTTATCGGTAGAGCTATAGTAAATACGCAGTGTTTGCGCCTGAAAGGTAGGGCTGATTGTAAGCTTGCTGCCCAGCACCGCATCGCGCTGCCCCAGGCTAAAAGGTACTTTTTGCCAGTTGCCGTCGGCCCTTTTGGCGTAAATGCGGTCTATAACCAGATCGCGGCTGTCCAGATATACCGTGTTGTCGCTGCTGTTTAGCCAGTTAAGTTGTAAATCGGCAAAGCCGGTTAAGGCTTTTTGCTCAAAGTTAACGGCTAAATCCAGGTGCAGGTGTTTTACCGTTACTGCATCAAAATTGGCGTAGGTATAGGCATCGGTAGCGGCCAGAGTATCGGTAGCGACAAAAGCATAGCTGCTGCAGAGCAAAGCAGTGCCAAGAGTAAGCAGGCGTGCAGACATGGTGTTTCCTTAAAAGCGAAAGAGAGCAGAGTGTAAAGGCAAACTCAGGCCAAATACAACTCTACAAATAATGACAACTTAACTGCAGCAGTTTTGCTGTAATGGACATTAAATCCTGTTCAATAACGAGGTGTATATGAAGTTAACTATTTTAACCACTGCTTTAACCACTGCTTTAACCACTGCTTTAAGCCTGGGCCTGAGCACTGCTGTGCAGGCCAGCCCGTTACCGGACTTTCCGTTTATTACCGTCAGCGGTGAAGCCAGGCTGGATGTGGTACCGGACAAAGCGCGTATTCAGTTTGTTATCCGCCACACCGCTGCCAAAGCCGATGCCGCCACAGAGGCAGTGTATAAACAAGGCCGCGATCTAATGCAATTTCTGGCCGCGCAGGGCGTTACCGAAGCCGATATTGATGCGGCGCAAATTAATAAAGAAGCGCTGTATAAAGACTACAACGACAGAACCATTACCGGCTATGAAGCCAGCCAGCCGATCACAGTAACGCTGAACCAACTGGGCAACTATGTGGCGGTGATGGACTACCTGTTTAAACAGCCGCAAATTTTCTCTATCCAGGGCAGTTTTGACAGCAGCCAGCGCGAACAGCATGAGCTTGAGCTAAGCGAGCAGGCCGGTGCTGATGCACGCCGCCGTGCAACTCATTTGGCCGCCGCTCAGGGCGTGAAAATCAGTAGTGTATTTGCTATCAGCGACAGCGCAGGTTGGGGCGCGCTGGCCGGTGATTTTGGTTTTGCCGGCAGTGCCGTCAGCTTTGGTGCTATGCGTAAAAATGCCGAAATGGCGGACAGCAGCGCCAATTTGGTATTACCACGGCATATTACGCTGCAAAAATCAGTGAATGTGATCTACAAAATTAAACCCTGATCCGGGTTGTTTGTCTCAATGCTGTCGTGTCAACGGCGTGAATAGGCTAAGGTAAGTGTTTAGCTTAGCGGTATTTAAGGAAACCTGATGACACTTCAGTTCGGCCCTTTGCTGGTAGCTGCGGTTAGCGCCAGCCTGCTGGTGGCGTCGTGTTCTAACGAGAATACGTCGCCACCGCCAGAGCAACCCTTGCTGCAAACCAGTTTTAACACCAATTTTGCCGGTTATTTTCAGAAAATTGCCTCAGATGAAATGCAGGGCCGTGCCCCGGCCACTAAAGGTGAAGAAATCACTGTGCAGTATCTGGAGCAGCAGTTTGCCCGTATTGGCTTAACGCCGTACAGTGGTGACAGCTATCGCCAGAGCGTGCCGGTGGTGCAAATAGACCCGGTTAAAGTATCGGCATTAACGCTAACCGATAACAGCGGCGCCAACACTACACTTACTTATAAAACCGATATGATGGCCTGGTCTACCCGGATGCTGGGGCAAATTGATGTTGCCGACAGCGACGTGGTATTTGTCGGCTATGGCATAGTAGCACCGGAATATAGCTGGAATGACTACGCCGGTTTAGATGTAAAAGGCAAAACCGTGGTAATGCTGGTTAATGATCCGGGCTATGCCACCCAGGACCCACAGCTGTTTACCGGTAATGCCATGACATACTATGGCCGCTGGACGTACAAATACGAAGAAGCTGCCCGTCAGGGCGCGGCGATGGCGCTGATAGTGCACGAAACCGATGCTGCCAGCTATGGCTGGAATGTAGTGGCCGGCACCTCGCCAATACGGTTTGAACTGGCGAACGACAACAAAAACCTGCATAAAACTGAAGTGGAAGGCTGGCTGTCGCTGGAGGCGGCCGAAAAACTGTTCGCAGCCAATGGCACTTCACTGGAGCAACTGCGCCAGCAGGCGCTGAGCAAAGACTTTAAGCCGGTAGCGCTGAATGCTAAAGCGGCGGTTAGTATTAGCAATAACTTGCGCGAGCTTAGCTCCAGCAATGTTATTGGTTATATCGAAGGCAGTGAAAAGCCCGATGAAGCCATTATTTATATGGCGCACTGGGATCATTTCGGCCTCGATTTCAGCCGGCCGGACGACAAAGTATTTAACGGTGCCCAGGACAATGCCGGTGGTGTAGCCGCCTTGCTGGCGCTGGCAGAGCAGTTTAAAGCCGGCCCGGCACCGAAACGCTCGGTGGCGTTTTTAGCCGTAACGGTAGAAGAGCGCGGCCTGCTGGGTTCGGCCTGGTATGCGGATAACCCGTTATTTGCGTTAAATAAAACCGTGGCCGGTATTAACATGGACGTGATTAACGTATACGGTCCGATGCGCGATGTGATGGTGTTTGGCTATGGCAGTTCAGAGCTGGAGCCGATATTGGAAAAATATGCCAAAGCACAGAACCGGTATACCGCACCAGAGCCGACACCGCAGGATGGTTTTTACTACCGCTCAGATCACTTTAACCTGGCGAAAAAAGGCGTACCTATGTTGTATGCCCGCGGTGGTGTAGACAGCTTTATCCACGGTAAAGACTGGGGCCTGGAGCAGCGGCGCCTTTATGTACGCGACTTCTACCACAAAGTGAATGATGAGTTTGACCCTGACTGGGATTTACGCGGTGCGCAGCAGGATTTACATCTGTATTATCAGGTAGGGCACGAGCTGGCTAACAGCGAGCGCTGGCCAAACTGGTATCAGGGAAAAGAGTTCCGCGCCGTGCGGGATGCGTCTTTACAGCAGTAATAATGCAAACGGTACCCGAGGCGGGCATGCCGCAGGTGCCGGTAAGTTTTGGATATGCATTGATTGGATAAAAAGGGCCGGATAATGGTATCAAAGTGGGGCTGGCAATTATTACAGTTAAGCCGCAAGTTGTGGCTTCGTACTGTATCTTTTGCCGTGCTGGCGCTGTTATCGGCCGGGCTTGCGGTATTGTTGCAGGATCACATTCCCGATGCCTTAGCCGATATTATCGGTGCCGGTGCGGCCGGAGAAATACTGACTATTCTTGCTTCCAGCATGCTTACCGTTACCACTTTTTCGCTTAGTGTAATGGTAGCTGCTTACAGCGCGTCCACCAACAATGTGTCGCCGCGTGCTACCAGGCTGTTAATGGAAGACAGTACCACCCAAAATGCGCTGGCCACCTTTGTCGGCTCGTTTTTATTCAGCATTGTCAGCATTATTTTGTTAAACACTGAGCTGTATAACAAGCGTGGCGAAGTGGTGCTGTTTCTTACTACCATCCTGGTGGTGGCGTTAATAGTGGTGATGATGCTGGTGTGGATCAATCACTTATCCGGCCTTGGCAGGGTAGGCGAAACGGCGAATAAAGTAGAAGATGAGGCCTATGCGGCGTTAAAGCGGCACAACGCGGCACCCTGGTTGCAGGCCACGCCGCTGAGCAGCCTTGAGGATATACCGGCGAACGCCAAACCGCTGTTAAGTAACTGCATCGGCTATTTGCAGCACATTGATATTAATGCACTGAATAAATGGGGCGCTGAGCACAACTGCCAACTGTATGTCAGTGTGCGGCCCGGGGTGTTTATTGAACCCAGCCGGCCGTTGTTATGGCTCAGCCCGGCAGCGGCAACTGACAGCACGGTGCTGCTGGATGCATTTTGTATCCGCGATTACCGCACCTTTGACCAGGACCCGCGCTTTGGCTTGCTGGTACTGGCCGAGATTGCCTCGAAAGCCTTATCGCCGGCCATTAATGATCCCGGCACGGCGATTGAAATTATCGGCCGCGGTATGCGGGTATTAAGTAACTGGCGGCAAACTGCGCCGCAGCAAGCCGAAGTGACATATCCGCAGGTGTTTGTATTGCCGCTGCAACTGAGTGAGCTGTTTGACGACTTTTATACCCCGATAGCCCGTGATGGTGCTGCTATGCAGGAAGTACAAATTCGCCTGCAAAAAAGTCTGTTGGCGTTATCCGGCCAGCACAGCGAATTTCGCCCGCATGCACTGCGCCAGTCTGCTGCGGCTTTGGCCCGCGCCGAACATGCGATGGCTTATAGTGAAGATACTAAAACACTGAAAGCGTTGCACCAGCAGCTGCGCGACAGCTAGTGCCATAAGCGTAAGGTGTTACCCCACTGCAGCTTGTGCTGCAATACCTTCAGGCTGCGCTGCTGCCCGGGCGAGCTGTCATTTAACCAGTAAATAAATACCGCGACAAACAAGCTGCTTAATGCCAGCTCCTGGCCAATCCTGGCTGCACCGCCGGCATTTAAGCCGGCCGCCTCACGCAGCCACTGTACAGTGCGGCTGATACGCAAAATACCGCCCAGCTGCAAATGAATATGGCCGGGCTCCAGTTTATACAGCAGCATTTGTCCGGTGAGTTTATGGTAGGGCGCAAGCGCTGCCAGCCACTGCTGTATCGCCTGTTGCAACCTGGCACTGGCGGGTAACTCTTTACTGATCTGAGTACTTAGCAGCGCCAGATCGGCGCGGTCAAACCAGGCGTCGACTAAATCATCCTTTTGCCGGTAATGCCGGTAAATATCCGCCAGGCTGATGTGCAGTGCAGCAGCAATCTGCTGCAGCGTTAGCTGCTCCCAGCCGGTTTTCGCTGCCAGTTGCAGTGCGGTATCGAGAATTTGCTGTTGCATTGGCGCTACCCTGGTTTGCTGCCGGTGTTAAGTATAGATAGGCTAACGCAAATAGCTGGTAAAGCGATATAAAAGCGCTATAGTTTTGCTGTGTCTAAGCTATCAAGAACAATAGGTTATGCAAAAGTATCTGACGGAAATACGCTGGGGCTTTATTTTTACTGCGGTAATGCTTATATGGATGTGGGTCGAGCAACTGACAGGCTTGCATGGCCGGCATATAGCGCAGCATGCCACTTACACCAATTTATTCGCCATACCGGCAATACTGGTTTACGTGCTGGCGCTGCGGCAAAAAAAGCAACGCGATTATAGCGGCATTATGAGCTGGAAACAGGGTACCATAGCGGGGTTGTTGATTACCTTAGTGGTGGTGCTGTTAAGCCCGGCAGCGCAGTGGCTAATCCACAAGGTAATTACGCCAAACTATTTCCTCAATGCGCAGGTTTATGTTGTGACACAAGACATGATGACGACGCAGCAGGCTTTAGAGTACTTCAGTTTAACTAACTATATACCGCAAAGCGCAATCGGCGCCGCCATTATGGGCGTGCTGACCTCGGTTATCGTCGCGTTTTTTCTGCGTAGTAAAGGTTAACCCTGATGCTGAGTATTGCTCAACTAATGAGCACCAAGCCGGTTAGTGTATCGCCGGATGATGCGCTGACGGTGGTAAAGCAGATTTTTGACCATGTAAAGTTTCACCATGTATTAGTGGTGGAAAACGGCATTTTGCTGGGTGTGTTATCTGATCGAGACTTGTTTAAAGCGCTGAGCCCGCATATCGGCACCGCCGCTGAGACGCCACGCGACTTAGCGACGCTAAACAAGAAAGTGCACCAGATTATGCTGCGTAAGCCGGTTACCTTGCAGCCGCAGGCTAAGGTAATGGATGCCATTCAGCTATTTAATACGCACGGCGTATCTTGCATTCCGGTGGTAGACAGCCAGAACCGGCCGCAGGGTATTTTAAGCTGGCGCGATATTATCCGCGCGCTGGATCGCACCGATAAACGTACTGCGGCAGACTAAACGTAGGGGCGCATAATTGCGCCCCTGCTATTTGCCTGAAGCTATCCCGTCATAGTATGCGCTTTGGATATGACAGGGCGTAAATATACGCCCCTACAATGCCTTTACAGCTTTCCCGCCACCCGGCAGTGAATAGCGCATAATGCGCAGAAATACCGTGCTGTACTGGCGCACAAAGCTGCCGCTGTTGTACGGAATAGCATATTTTGCCGCTATAGCCTGCACCTGTTTTGCCATAGCAGGGTAGTGCCGCGCCGGGATGTCGGGAAACAGATGGTGCTCTATCTGGCAGCTTAAATGGCCGGTTAAAATATGCAGCCAGGTGGGGCCGGTAAAGTTAGCTGAACCCAGCATTTGGCGGTAATACCACTGGCCGCGGCTTTCGCCTTCGCACTGTGCCGCGCTAAACACATACACGTCTTTGGTAAAGTGGCCGCAGAAAATCACGGTTGAAGTCCATAAATTGCGGATTAAATTGGCCAGCAGATTGCCGCTTAGTACCCACAACCACATAGGGCCGGCGATAAGCGGGAAAAACAGATAGTCTTTAATCAACTGGCGTGCGCCCTTGCCAAAGAAAGCTTTTTTTAGTTCGCTATCGCTGACCTGGCTGTGACGGTCGGCCTTCTTTTTACCAAAGAATACCCGCTGCGCGGCCAGCTCGTGATACGACACGCCCCATTGAAACAACATGCTTAGCAACAAGTAAGTGCCGCCTTGCCATAAATTCCGCAGCCGCCAGCGAAAATCATTACTTAAGCGCAGCAGGCCGTAACCAAAGTCGCGGTCTTTGCCAATAATATTGGTGTAAGTATGGTGCTCAAAATTATGTGTGCGCTGCCAGGAGCCGGCGTCACAGGCAATATCCCACTCGTAACGTTTGGAATGCAACACCGGGTCATTCATCCAGTCGTATTGACCATGCAGCACATTGTGGCCAATTTCCATATTGTCGAGAATTTTTGCCAGTGCTAACAGCAACACACCTGCCAGCCAAAGCCAGGGCGTAATAAAGCCCAGCACCAGTAAAATACGCCCGCTAAGTGCGCTTAAGCGTTGTACAAGCAATACGCGGTGGATATAGCGCGCATCGGCATCACCCAGTTGCTGTTGTACCTGTTGTTTTACGCTATCCAGCTCTTGCTCAAGCGCGGTAAATTGTGCAGTGGAAAGTTTCATCAATAATCCTGTTACAGCTTAATCACTAATTCGGTTACCGGTTGGCTGATACACAGCTGAATTTGCTCTGCACCATGCCCGCTTAGAGTGCCGCTGCGCAAATCGCGCACCTGGCCGGACACTTTGTCGCACACACATTGAAAACATACGCCCATACGACAGCCAAAACGTGGCGCCAGGCCATGCTGTTCGGCGTTTTGCAATAAGCTCTGCTGTGGGTTCAGTGTTACCTGCGTGCTGGTACCGGCGTGGATAAAGCTGGCCGTCAGTGGTGTTGTGTCATTGCTGTGTCCGGTTGCTAAGGGCATGGCTAAGCCAAATTGCTCTTGCCGGATCTGCGCCGCGCTTACGCCGCGGCTTAGCAACGCCGCGCGTATTTGTTGCATAAAGGCCGCCGGGCCGCACAGATAAAACTGCTGCTCAGCTGCGTTAGTGCCAATAGCCTGCTGCAATTGTTCAAACGGCTCAGTGCGGCTGTCAGACAGCTGCAGATTAAATAACGGCTGTTTAGCGGCCAGTTGTTGCAGCTCGCTCAGCAAGGCTGCGTTTTCACTGCCGCGACAGCGATAGTGCAGTGTTACCGGTGCCAGCCAATGGCGTTGGCTTAACAGCATAGCGGCAATGGGCGTAATGCCGGAGCCGGCGGCGATAAACACCGTTGGCAGTGTGGCTTGCTGCCGGCAAAAATTACCCTGCGCCGCGCTGATATTTACCACAGTACCGTTTTGCAGCTGTTGCAACAGCGGGGTAAATTCGCCCGCGCTGTTGATTTTGCAGCACAGCTGTATTTGCCGCCGGCTTTGCCACAGCCTAAATGGCGAGCAAATGCTGAACGGCCGGCTGATATAGCGGCCCTGGTGCTGCAGGGTTAACAACAGATGTTGGCCAGGCACAAACCCCGGCCAGCGGCCGGATACCTGAAAGCTTAATTGCAGCATATCTGCGGTTTGCCACTGTTTGCCAACCAGCAAGGCACGATATTGCCCCGGTAAAAAGCCCGGCCAAAGCCGCTGCAGCAATGGTAAAAAATACAAAGTTAACGAACTCTGGTTGCCCAGCATCAAACAAAAGCTGCGCCAAAGGCGGCTGATAAATGGCTTCACTACAGATTCACGCTATCAGTTAATTTCAGCGCACAGTTGTACACTAAAATATCTGGTTTGGCCAGTTTAGGTTTTTGCTATATAGTTTATTTGATGTTAGTTCGTTGAATTTAAACAAATTAAATTATGATGCCGGAAAGGGGTGGATGATAAATTCGGTGAACAGTTGTACACTTTGTGCTGGTTTTTTCGGGCTGCTGCTGCGTTATTCACGCTCTGTGCGCCAGCGCACAGTAATCTTCGCCGGCACCTTGTATGCTCAGGCCATTTCAAGCCGTGTTGTGGCAGTGCTAATTAAGAGGTACTAATGTCAGCAGAACCCAAAGTGAACAGAGAGAAAGGTGCCGGCAAACGCTTGTCGCTACACAATGTGCTGAAAAAAAACGAAGCGATAAAGAAAGATATCAGCACTGCGGCAGGCGAGTTGGGTTCGGTTAATGATGCGCTGCATCAGGAGCAGGCGCCGGTCGCCGTGATCCAAAAGGCGCTGAAGCAAAATGAAGATGCGGAAGTTATTGTGGCCAAAGCGGCTAATGATTTAAAACGCGTTAACGTAAAACTGACCAATGAAATAGCCACCCGTATTGGTATTGAGTCGGAGCTGGATGAGGTAAAAACCGATCTGGCAAGTATGCGCGACGACTTACTGTTATCGCAGCAGACCGAAAAAGCGGCATTGCACAGTGCGCTTACCGACAAACTTACCGGCTTGCCTAACCGTGCCTCCTTTGACCAGGCGCTGGCCCATGGCCTGGTGCAGGCGAAGCGGCATGGTTGGTCGCTGGCGGTATTATTTATTGATGTCGACAAATTTAAAGGCATTAATGATGCCTACGGCCACGATGCCGGCGACCAGGTACTGCTGGCGGTGGCCAGCCGGTTACGGGCCTATATCCGCGACGGCGATATGGTAAGCCGCTGGGGCGGGGATGAATTTGTCTGTTTGCTGCTGGAAGTGAAGCAGGAACACGACGTACTGCGTCTGGCTAAACAGCTGGTTGAGCATGTGGCGCAGCCTTTTACGCTGCATAAGCACACCCTGCATATCCGTATCAGCATAGGTATTGCCATCGCGCCGCAAGACGGCGATACCGCCCCGGAGCTGCTAAAACGCGCCGACAGTGCGATGTACCAGGCCAAAGCAGATATGCAGCAGGTAGCGTTGTTTGGCCAACACTGAGCGTCCGGTTAGCTGCTTACTATTCTGTCTGTTCCAGGATCACCGGCCCGGTGCCTTCAGCGCCCAGTACATCATCCGGGTTATATAGCGGGCATTTGCTCATACTCAAACAGCCGCAACCAATACAACCGGTGAGGTAATCGCGCAGCCGTTGCAGGTAAGCAATGCGCGCATCCAGCATTTTCTGCCAGTTGCTTGATAACAGCTGCCAATCTTCCACTGTGGGTGTACGGCTGTCGGGCAGGGATAAAAACGCTTGTTTTACTTCTTCCAAACTAATGCCGACTTTTTGCGCCGCTTTAATCACTGAAATACGCCTTAACACTTCCGGCTTGTAACGGCGCTGGTTGCCATCATTGCGCCAGCTTTTAATCAAACCCTTTTGCTCGTAAAAGTGCAATGTACTTACCTTAACGCCACAACGCTTGGCCACGCGGCCGACACTCCAGGTTGCATCAGTCATCTCAAGCCCCTTCATTTTTCTGCCATTTTTTTCAAAAAACACTTTACCTTAACTTAGGTTAAGGTTTTACCCTGCTGTCAGTTTAATTGCAAGGAGATAAGACATGAGCACTTTACCGGACAACTCAGAGCCGTGCTGCAACAGCTTTTTGTGTCAGTTTTTCCGACTGTTCAACCGGACCATGCAAAACAAATGATGCAAAACAAGTAACGCAAAATAAATAATCTGATTAGGAGATGACTATGTATCTGGAACATGTGAACCTGGTGGTGGCGGATATTGATGCCATGCTGCACTTTTACCGCGCGGCCTTTCCGCACTGGCATATTCGCGATGAGGGCCATGGCGAGTGGTATGGCAAGCCGCGTAAATGGCTGCACTTTGGTGACGATTATCATTATCTGGCGCTGAGCGATCACGGCGAAGGCCAAAACCGCGACCTGGCCGGCCACAGCGTTGGCTTTGCCCATTTTGCCTATGTGACTAACAACCTGGATGCGGTTATCGCCAGGCTGAATACCGCCGGCTATGCCATTGCCAAGCCGGGCGCTGACGACCCCTATCGTAAAAACGTCTACTTTGTTGACCCAGCCGGGTTTGAAGTGGAATTTGTGCAGTACCTCAGTGATCTGCCGGCCGAGCACAACTTAAATCAGGAAAAAGCCCGCAAGGAGGTGTTATGAGAATTCTTGCATTTGCCGCCAGTAATAATCCGCAATCTATTAACCAACAACTGGCGCTTAGTGTGGCGCGGCTGCTGCCGCAAGCAGAGGTGGTCAGCTTACATATTGACGATTACGAGCTGCCGATTTACAGCGAGCAACGCGAGGCAGAGCTGGGCGCGCCGGCAAAGATAGCCGCGTTTTTGCAGCAAATAGCCAGCGCTGATGGCCTGATAGTGTCTTTTGCTGAACATAACGGTACCTTCACTGCTGCCTTTAAAAATTTGTACGACTGGGCCTCGCGCAGCCAACGGCATATTTTTCAGCATAAACCGGCGTTATTTCTCTCTGCGGCGCCAGGGGCGGGCGGGGCGCAAAGTGTGCTGCAGGCGGCAGTACAAGCCGCACCTTTTATGGGTGCCAAACTTGCCGGTACCGTGTCGGTACCCAACTTTCACCAGGTGTTTGATGCACAGTACCAGCAGGTAAAACACACGGCGCTGTTTTTGCAACTGCAGCAAGCGGCCCTGGCATTACACCAGCATATTATGCAGAGCAAAGCCGCTTAACTGCGGCTTTTTTAAACCAGCTAATGGAGCAATAAAGCTTTGATAAAGATCGCATTGATAAGGGTGGCCTTGATAAGGATGGTAGTGATAAGGAGGATTCAGTGATAAAAGTCGCAGTTGTGTTCCATTCAGCCGGCGGCACCACCAGGCAACTGGCCACGGCGGTAGCGGCCGGCGCCGCTGAAGTAGCGGGTGTTACTGTTATCCAGGCCGAAATTGCCGGCGCCGATATTAGCGCGGGGCGCTTTTGTAACAGTACACTGCTTGCGCAGTTAGACAGCGCCGATGCCATAGTATTTGGTTCACCCACCTATATGGGCTCTGTGTCAGCGCAGTTTAAAGCCTTTGCCGATGCTACCAGCGAGCGCTGGGAGCAGCAGTTGTGGGCTAATAAAATTGCCGCCGGCTTTACCATCGGCAGCAATTTCAGCGGTGATCAGCTGCATACTCTGCAGTACCTGCAAATTTTGGCCAATCAGCAGGGTATGTTATGGGCGGGTTTAGATATTCCCGGCAACCACAATGCCGCCGGGCTTAACCGGCTGGGGGCGCAATGCGGCGTTATCGCCCAATCAGCCGATGGCCTGTTACATGAAACCGATTTGCTTAGCGCACGCTACTTAGGCCAGCGCGTGGCGCAGCTTAGCAAAAAGTTTGCTGCGTAACGGTGCTTAGATGCGCCATGTTGCGGCGTTTTTAAAGAAAGGGGATTATTATGTCTGAAGCATCACACATCTATCGGGTTGATAAGTTTATTGTTCCTGCAGACGCTCGCAATGAGTTTCTGGCCAGAATTCTGGACACCCATCAAATATTGCGTCGCCAACCGGGATTTGTGCAAGATTCTGTGCTGGAACAAACCAGCGGCCCCGGGCAATACAACATCGTGACCATTGCCCAATGGCAAAGCCAGGCTGCTATTGATGCTGCGAAAATCGCGGTGCAGGCAGAGCATGCCCAAAGTGGCTTTAACCCGCAGCAAACCATGGCGCGGTTGGGCGTACAGGCGGATATTGCTAACTACGCCAAGCTTTAAAAGGAGCTGCCAATGGCCGAAGATTGATGTGTGACGGCAATAGCGAAGCCGGTTATGGTTTATTTACAGCTTAGGCCAGCGCGTAGCGCAGCTTAGCAAAAGGTTTGCTGCGTAACGGTGCTTAGATGAGTCGTTGCTATTAATGCCGCTAAACTCCGGGCTTGGTACCAACCAGAAGTGCAGGCAGCCATACACCTTGGTGATAATCAGCTATGCTTTACAGTCAGAGCTGAGTAACTGGTACTGATATCAATAACAGTTTAAATTTTATTGTAAGGAGAAGCACCCACATTATTTATCGCTAATAAAAGGAGCTGATGATGATTACCTGGCACAACACCATGGTGTGGCGAAGCATATTGTTTATTGTGGTTTTACACTTGACTGTAGCGCTGACAGCTTGCGGGAAGGTGGAGCAATCTGTTGATTCTGCAAAAGAACCCCCCAACACCGGTGAGCCTGTTGGGCCGGAGCAGCCGCTGGGCCATATTGTGGAATTTGATAATTTTACGCTGCGGGCTAACGTTAGCCGTGCCACTGTGCTAAGCGACACCATGGCACAAAAATACGGGATAACTGTGCATCCTGATCTTGCAGTGCTTAACCTGGTTATCCTTGATAATACCTCCGACAGATCACAAGCAACTGTTGAGGCTGTGGTGAGCGCACGGCATGAAAATCTGCTTGGGCATAGCAAAGAAATAGATATGCAGTCGATTGAAACCGATGGTTACATTTCTTACATTGGTACTTTAGATGCCAGTTCACAACGTGTATTTCAGCTTATTATCAGTGCACAGCCCCAAGGTAGTGAGCAGCCGCTGCAGATGAACTTTGAAGTACGACTGAATTGGTAATGTAAGCTCACCAAAGGCATTTGAAAATAATCCGGCAGGTGTTTACCCTACGGATTATGACTCCGGCTAAAACGCTGATACGGCCGCCGGAGGATAAACAGGGCTGGCTTTTACAGTAACGACAACAGCTTTGCCACCCAGCCTGATACATATAAACCCAAGCCAAAAATAGCATGGGTTATCAGGCTATGCAGCCGCGCAGAGTTTGGGTTTGCTGTGCGGCTGGCGGCAATACCGGCACCCATACCTGGCTGCATTAGTAAAAAAGGTGCGGCAACGGTCACTATACCCACGGCCAGTGCGGGTAACAGAGCCGGGTTTTGCAGCCAGGCGTCACCACAGAGAGCAATTAATAAGCCGGCAAAGGCAATGCCAATCATATAGTGAGCGGCCCAGCCTACGACATGTTCTGAGCGCATAACAGGTGCTGCGGCAATGGCTTGATGACGAAACCGGCCGTGTGTCATATGCAGCAGCCAACGACCTACCATGCCATAGTTTGCCGGCGCGACACCGAACAGCGCTTTGCGCAGCAGAGTCCATAAGTCCATTATGGCAGTGGCACCAATGCCAATGAAAAAGATACATATTGCAACACTCATTGTTTTCTCCTTGCTTGTCCTGAATTTGAACAAATGCTAGCGTACAACTTCAAGTTGACTTTAAGTCAAGGAGCAGTGATGGATATTGCCGAAGTAGCTAAACGAGCGGGCGTACCAGCTTCAACGTTACGTTATTATGAAGAAAAAGGCTTAATCCGTTCGAGCGGCCGTCTGGGGCTCCGAAGGGTGTTCAATGCGAATGTGTTGGAGCGGTTGGCTCTGATTGCGTTGGGCCGCGCGGCCGGCTTTTCGCTGGACGAAATTGCACCGATGTTGGGTGATAAAGGGCCGCCGGATATAGACCGCGCGCTGTTGCTGACTAAGGCAGATGAACTGGACAATACCATTGAACAATTGAGCGCAATGCGTGACGGCCTGCGTCATGCTGCAGTATGTACTGCGCCGGGTCATATGCAATGTCCTAAGTTTCGTTGTTTGCTGGGGCTGGCAGCTGCTGGCGTTATAAGCGCTGACCGCAAGCCTGAGTTGGTAAAGAAACGCAGAGCTAAGCGGGCATAAAAAACCGCTGCAGTGCAGCGGTTTTTGCGTTACTTGCGGGAATTTATAAACCCAGCTTAGTCGGCATTGCCGGGGCTTTGCTATGATCTTTTGGCGGGTTGGCTTTGAGCTCTGCCAGCGTATGCTCGATAGCACGTTCCAGCTGCACATCAATGCCTTTATTGACCGCTATCGGATCCAGTTCTACCTCGATATCCGGTGCTACGCCTTCGTTCTCTACCCGCCATTCGCCGTCCGGCGTATAAAAGCGGAAGAACGGCACGACGTGGAAACCACCGTCAATCATCGGCGGGTTGGCCGCGATACCAATTAAGCCACCCCAGGTGCGGGTACCGACGGTTTTTCCTAAACCCAAACGTTTGAACGCCCACGGCAGGAAGTCGCCGCCTGAGCCGGCGTCTTGATCGATCAGCATGGTTTTCGGGCCGTAAATGCCGCCGCCGGGTGTGGTGAACACTAAGCCGTCACGGTCTTTCCAGCCGGATAAAAACGGCCGGCCGAGAATTTCGGTAATGTAGTTTGCCGCCTGGCCGCCGCCGTTTTTGCGCTCGTCCAGAATAACCGCCGGTTTGTCGGTTTGCGCGAAGAACATGCGGTTAAAGAAGTAGAAGCCACCATCGGCGGTGTTAGGCAGGTAAACATAGGCGACTTTGCCGTCGGTTTTTTCTGCCACCAGTTGGCGGTTTTGTTCTACCCAGTGCCATAAACGCAGTTGGCTGTCGTTAGCTACCGGCTCTATGGTGATATTACGGCGGTTTAAGCCTTTGGCATTGTCGGCAATGCTCAGCACCACTTGTTTACCCAGGGTATTGTCGAAAAAGGCAAACACGTTATCTTTGGCGCTAAGCTCACGGCCGTTTACGGCCAACAGGTAGTCACCGGCTTTGGCACTGGCACCGGGCACATTTAACGGTGCTTGCAGGAACGGGCTCCAGCGGTCGCCCTGATACACGGTTTTAAACTGGTATTTGCCGTTGTTGATCACAAAATCAGCCCCCGGCAGGCCCACTTTGCTCGAGCCTTCCTGGTGCACGTCGCCACCACCAATGCGGTTGTGGCCCACCTGCAGCTCGGCAATCATCTCTACCAACACCTCGTTTAAATCTTCGCGGCGTTGTACATGCTTTAGCATTGGCTGGTATTTGTCGTAAATAGCCTGCCAGTTAATGCCGTGCATTTTGGCATCATAAAAGTACTCTTTTTGCATGCGCCAGGCGTCGTTAAAGATTTGCTGCCACTCCTGCGCCGGGTCTACAAAGCTGCGTACTTCGGCCAGGCTTACGGCTTTGGCGTCCGGTTTAGCCTTGGCATCGCCTACCTGCAGGCTGTTAGGGGCGCTGATCAACAGCAGCTTTTTACCGTCGTTGCTCAGGTCGTAACCGGCCAGGCTGTCTTTAACCAGTTCAGCTTTTTTCTCTTCAAAGTCAAAGCGGTATAAAGTGCCATTGTTCTGGCCATTGTCGCCTGGTGGCTCGTTACTGCTGCCCGGCTGGGTGCGTTCTACATAAAACAACGCGCCGTCATCCGCCACGCCTAAGCTGTCATAGTTACGCTCGGCTACCGGCAGCGCAATAATGCGGTTTTGTAACCCGGCAAGGTCGATTTTTACCGCTTTTACTGCGGGTTTATCTTCGTCCTTATCTTTTTTAGCTGTTTTATCTTCAGCTTTTTTCAGTGGTTCATCACCGCTTTTCGGCAGTAACGGCGATTTACCATCACTTGCCAGCACATAACCATAGATGGCTTTGCGCACCGGCCGCTCGCGGGTGGATAAATCCAGCCCTACCTGAGAAGGGCCGGTATTTACCGAGGCGGTAAAATACAGATAGTCTTGGGTAAACACCGGGTCGTCGGCATGGCTCATGCCATCGGTAATGGCGGTAGTTTTATTGCCGCTAAAATCAAATAATTTTATTTGGCTGAAGTAGTTAGCCGCGGATACGGTATAGGCTAAATAACGGCTGTCCGGCGAGAAGGACACCTTAAAGCCGTCGCGTCTCTGTGAAGTATCCAGCTTTTGGCTGCGTTTGGTTTTCAGGTTAAACGCATACAGGTTTAAATGGTTGTCGTGATAGGCAATAAGGTTGCCGTCCGGCGAGAAGCTCAGCAGATTAAAGTAGCCGCTGTCGGCCAGGGCAAATACCTCGGGCTGGCTTAAGCCGTCCTGTGCTTCCAGTACCAGTTGGTGTTTATTGCCGGCATCAGAAATATAAGCCACTTTGCTGCCGTCCGGGCTCCACAGGCCATCAAATTCGCGCACGCCGCTGCTTTGCGTCAGGTTGCGCGTACTGCCGTCTTTTACCGGTACGGTAAATACTTCACCACGGGCACTCACCACTACGCGCTGGCCGGTAGCGGATAAACGCGCGGCGGTCAGGGTTTTGCCGGCATCTTTCCACTGCGGCCGCAGTTGTGCTGACTGGCTGTTAATGTCAACACGGATAGGCGTGCTTTGGCCGCTGGCAACGTCAAAGCGGTGCAGGTAGCCACCGGCTTCGTATACTATGCTGTTGCCATGGCCGGCCGCGCTGCGTAAATCCCAGTCGGTGCTGTTAGTCAGTTGCTGCACTTGTTTATTGGCGTAGCGGTACAGGTTTACCGCGGTGTTGTCGCGATCTGACAGGAAATAGACGTTATCACCGAGCCAAAACGGGTTAAATTCATTGGCATTAGGGTGGGGGATCTTCTCCAGCTGCTGTTTTTCCAAATCGATGATCCACACCGGTGGTGTGCTGCCACCGCGGTGTAAACGCCAGCCACTGGCGCCGCTGTACGCCATATTATTGGGCCGGTAAGCCAGCTTTTTGCCATCGCTGCTTAAGTCGCCCTCAAAGGCCACGGCTTGCATCAGTTGTTGCGGGTAACCGCCATCGACACTTACCTGGTATAACTGGTTGCTGCGGCTGTTGGCAATTTCGCGGTTAGAGGCAAAGATCACGCTTTTACCATCCGGACTCCAGCCGTTTACCGTATCGGCACCCGGGTGAAAAGTAAGCCGGCTGGCCGCGCCGCCGCTAACCGGCATCACATATACATCAGTGTTATTGTCGTACGCGGCTGAGAAGGCAATCCAGTTGCCGTCGGGGGAAAATTTCGGTGCAAATTCACTGGCAGGGTGGCTGGTTAAACGGCGCGGGTTTTGCCCGTTGCTGTCGCTCAGCCAAATATCGCCGCCGTAAACAAAGGCTAAATGCTCTGCCGAGATATCCGGTTGGCGCAGTAAGCGGGTGCCGTCGCTGGCAAAGGCAGAGCCGCTGGCCAGTGCACAAAACAGGGCGAGGTAACGTGGTTTAAACATAAGAATTCCTTGTTGTTCTGGTTCTGAATCGACAACAAGTAAAGCACATTGCTTTGCTGTGGCAAAACACCAGGTTGTAACAGGTGATGTCAAAAGGAAATATTTAACGTCATCCCTTGTGTCGCAGCAATTCTGCGCCCATTATGCCTGAACGCGCTGCTGCCTTGCAGCATGCGGTTTTAAAACGGCAATGAGGTGTTATGCGTTGGCTGAGTAGTATCGCCATACTGTTTTATCTGAGTTTATTGTGTACGCCACAAGCCTTTGCCGTGCACGATATTCGCTTGTCGCCATTGGCCGACAGCCAGCTGTATGCCATATCCCAGGCATTGCCACACTCACAACTTAGTGCGATGCCGGATGCGGATGATAATACCCCACCGGCCGCGTTGCTGCCGCCAGCGCTTACTGTGGCGCACTATGGCACTGCAATAGCAACTGTTAGCCCTGCAAAGCCGGTTAACAGCCAATTTCTTACCAGAGCGCAAGCGCGGGCGCCACCGTTGTTTTCTTCACGCTAAACCCCAAATCCGCGGCAGCATAGCTGCCTGTGTTTTTGCTTATCCGGTATGGCCAGGCTGTACCGGCTAAAGCTATGTGAAGGAACAACCATGTTGAACAAAAACCCGCTTTGGCGCTATATCCTGGTGCCTGGCTTACTATTATTAGCGCTGCTGTATGCCTTGCCAAACCTATACCCGGAAGATCCGGCCTTAAATATCAGCGCCAGCCGCGGCGGCGTGGTAACAGAGCAAACGCGGCAGCAATTGCAGCACAGTTTCACTGCACAGGGCATAACCGCAAAATCGGTTGAGCTGAGTAACGGCCAGCTGCTGGCGCGCTTTAACAGTACCGAAGCGCAGCTGCAGGCGCGTGAAATTGCCAACCGGCAGTTGGGCAGCGGTTACATTACGGCGCTTAACCTGGCCCCGGCAACGCCGCAATGGTTGGCAGCTATCGGCGCCAGCCCGATGAAGCTGGGGCTGGATTTACGCGGCGGCGTGCACTTTCTGCTGGCGGTGGATATGAAAGCCGCGCTGGATAAAAACCTGAATGACCTGGTGCAAACCTTCCGCGCCGATTTACGTGAAGATAAAATCCGTTACCGCAATGTGCAGGCCGATATTGGCCGTGGCCAGGTACAGGTAAGTTTTCGCAGTACGGAAGATCTCACCGCAGCCGAAGCGGCGTTAAAACAGCGTGAGCGTGAGTTGGAATTTAGCAGCGGCAGCGACAACCTGACTTTGCTGGTCAGCTTTAGCGAAATCCGCTTAAAAGAAATCCGTGAATATGCGCTGGAGCAAAACATTACCATTATCCGTAACCGGGTAAATGAAATTGGTGTGGCTGAGCCGTTAGTGCAGCGCCAGGGCGCGGATCGCATAGTAGTACAACTGCCGGGCGTGCAAGACACGGCACAGGCAAAAGAAATTCTCGGTGCCACCGCCTCGCTGGAGTTTCGGCTGGTAGACACTGACGGCGATTTAGCTGCCGCGCTGGAAGGTAGGGTGCCGCCTGGTTCAGAGCTGTACTACAGCCGCGATGGCCGCCCGTTATTGCTGGAAAAACGCATTATGCTGACCGGCGATCATATTAGCGGTGCCAGTTCGGGTTATGACGAATACAGCCGGCCGCAGGTAAACATTAAGCTGGATGCTAAAGGCGGCACTTTACTTTCAACCAGTACAAAAGACACTATTGGCCGGCGTATGGCATCGGTGTTTACTGAATATAAGCCCGGCGCTGAAACCGACGCAGATGGCAACCCGATACTGATAAAACAACAGGAAGTGATTAACGACGCTACCATCACCATGCGGCTGGGCCGCGATTTTTCCATCACCGGCATTAACACGCCGGCTGAAGCACAAAACCTGGCTACCTTATTACGCGCCGGGGCGCTGATTGCACCGGTGCAGATTATTGAAGAGCGCACTATAGGACCCAGCCTGGGCCAGGAAAATATCGAGCTGGGGATTACGGCTATCGGCTGGGGTATGGCGGCGGTGCTGGTATTTATGGCGGCATATTACAAGGCCTTTGGCATGGTGGCTAATGTGGCACTGCTGGCCAATCTGGTGCTGATCACCGGGCTGTTATCGCTGATCCCGGGCGCCACCTTAACCTTACCCGGCATGGCCGGCATTGTCTTAACGGTGGGTATGGCAGTAGATGCCAATGTGCTTATTTTTGAGCGTATCCGCGAAGAGCTGGCAGAAGGTAAGTCAGTGCAGCAAGCCATCCATTTGGGCTACGACCGTGCTTTTGCCACTATTGCCGACTCCAACATTACCACCTTATTAGTCGCTCTGGTGTTGTTTGGTATTGGTACCGGACCGGTAAAAGGCTTTGCGGTAACCCTGGCGATAGGTATTTTAACGTCGATTTTTACCGCGGTGGTTGGCACACGGCTGTTGGTAAATTTAATTTGGGGTGGCCGCCGTTTGCAGTCACTGCCGGTATAAGGAGCGTTGTATGCAGGTATTTAGTTTTACGCGGCCACTGAATTTTATGCGGCTAAAATGGCCGGCGGTGCTGTTATCTTTGCTGCTGCTAACCGGCTCGCTGGCCTCTTTTGCCCTGAACGGTATTAACTGGGGGCTGGATTTTACCGGCGGTACCGTTATTGAAGCCGGTTTTGCCCAACCGGCCGATCTCGTTGCCGTACGCCACACCCTGGAGAGGGCCGGCTATGGTGATGCGGTGGTGCAGTTATTCGGCACCAGCCGCGATGTGCTGATCCGCATACCGCTGCGGCCCGATATTGCCCAAGCGGTGGTAGGCGATACCGTATTACAGGCGCTGAATGCACAGCAAGCTGAGCCGGTAACCATGCGCCGCGTTGAGTTTGTAGGCCCCAGCGTAGGCGAAGAGTTAAAACAAGACGGCGGCCTGGCCATGTTAGCTGCACTGGTGGGCATTTTGCTTTATGTGGCGATGCGCTTTGAATGGCGCTTATCGGTAGGTGCCGTTGCGGCGCTGGCACATGATGTGATCCTGACGCTGGGGTTGTTCTCTGTGCTGCAGTTGGAGTTTGACTTAACTGTGCTGGCGGCCATTTTGGCGCTGATAGGTTACTCGATTAACGATACCATAGTGGTGTTTGACCGTATTCGCGAAACCTTTCGCAAATTGCGTGATTGCAGCACGGCGGAGGTGATCAATACGGCCATTACCTCCACACTTAACCGCACCGTTATTACCTCGTTAACCACCATATTGGTGCTGGTTGTATTGTTTTATCTGGGCGGCGCGTTAATTCACGGTTTTGCCACGGCGCTGTTGTTTGGCATTGCGGTGGGCACCTACTCGTCAATTTATGTCGCCAGTGCCATTGCCGAGATCCTCGGCATCAGTAGGGAAGATATGTTGCCGCAGCCGGTAGAGGTGGATGGCGAAAATGGCGCTGGCCAACCCTAGTCTGTGTTGTAAAATGCCGGCCCGCGCCGGCTTTTTTTTACCGCTGCAATAGAGTTAGTGCTAACAAACAACAGCTTGCGACCCGGATGCAGCTGCCACACTTTTTTACAATTCTTCATATTTATTCCATTCCGATCGGTAAAAAATATGCTATTTTACTGCGATTCATTCTTATTACCGCTGTTTATTGCATAACAATACCCTGTGAACCTGCCGGCGCCTGTTTTATTGCCCGGTACGGACACCGGCCAGCTCAAAGGTGCTTTTATGACACGTAAGTCATGTTATTTCCGTACGGCCATAGCCGGCGCTGTATTATTTTCTCTGGCCGGATTAACTGCCTGCTCCGATCCTTCTGTCGCGGCCGACGCCGGCATGGCCGCCATGCCACCGGCTGCGGTGAATGTGCTTACGGTTGAACCGCAAAGCGTGCCTTTGCTGATTGAGTCGCCGGCATTGCTGGCCGGTTCGCGCGAGGTAGAAATTCGCGCCCGGGTATCCGGCATTTTAGAGCAACGTAACTTTAACGAAGGCGCCACGGTAACGGCAGAGCAAAGCTTGTTTAGCCTGGATGCGGCTCCGTATCAGGCTGCGGTTAACCGCAATAAAGCAGAGTTAGCAGCGGCGCAGGCGCGCCAGGCCTTGGGCCAACGCACATTAAAACGCTTAGAGCAACTGAGTAAAGACGGCGCGGTATCACAGCAAAATTATGATGATGCCTTATCTGCCGTTGATGTAGCCAAAGCCGATGTGAAAACCGCAGAAGCTATTTTGCAGCAAGCGCAGTTACAGCTGAACTACACCGAAGTACGCTCGCCTATTGCCGGCGTGGTGAGCCGTGAGCTGGTATCTGAAGGCACTTTGGTGCCGGGGCCGGAACTGTTGCTGACCAACGTAACGCAATTAAACCCTATGTATGTGCGCTTTTCGGTTGCAGAGCGTGATCAATTGCAATTGCGCGGCGAAGCAAAAAATGGTGCGGTAGACCTGCCGCAGCAGTGGCGGGTAAAGCTGCTGCTGGCCAACGGTGAGGTATACAACCAAACCGGCGTGGTGGACTTTTCCGACGTGCGCATTAACAGCCAAACCGGCACCAGCGAGATGAAAGCAGAAATTGCCAACCCCGATTTATTGCTGCGTCCTGGCCAGTTTGTCCGTATTCAACTGGAAGGTGCTGTGCGGCATAACGCCATAGTGGTGCCACAAAAAGCCGTATTGGACGGCGGCAGCGGTAAGTTTGTTTATTTGCTGGCCGACGGTGAACAGGGTGGCAAAGTAGCCCTGCCGGCACCGGTAGAAGTGGGCGAATGGGTGAAGTTAAATGGTGACAATGGCTGGGTCATTAAAAGCGGTCTTAAAGCCGGTGATACGGTGATCACCGAAGGTATGGCGCGCATTTTCTTCCCGGGTATGCCGGTACAACTGGCGCAAGATACGGCAGCTAAAGGCTAACAGGCAAGGATAAAGCATATGTTTTCCCGTTATTTTATCGACAGGCCTATTTTTGCTTTTGTTATAGGTATTTTTATTTGTTTGGCCGGTTTAGCCGCGATGCGCAGCCTGCCGGTAGCGCAATATCCGGAAATCGCGCCGCCGGTGGTACAGGTGATGGCCATGTACCCCGGCGCCTCGTCAGAAGTGCTGGAGCAAACGGTGGCGGCACCGCTGGAAAACGCCATTACCGGGGTGGAAGGCATGATGTATATGTCATCTACCTCTACCAGCTCAGGCGTTACCACCATTTTTATTACCTTTGAAATTGGTACCGACGTAGATCAGGCGGCGGTTAACGTGAATAACCGCGTCAGCAAGGTAGAAGCGCGCTTGCCGGAAGAAGTACGCCGCCAGGGCATCACGGTAGAGAAGGGCTCATCAAGCTTTTTGCAGGTGCAGGCGTTTTACTCGCCGGACGGCAGCCGCGATGATTTATGGACCTCAAACTATGTCACCTTAAACGTGCTGGACCGGCTAAAGCGCATTCCCGGCACCACCAATGTGCAGATTTTCGGTGCCAAAGACTATGCCATGCGCATTTGGCTGCGGCCGGATCAAATGAGCCAGCTGAAAATTACCGTACCGGAAATTGCTGCAGCGCTGAGTGAACAAAATGCCCAGTTTGCCGCCGGTAAAATTGGCGCTACGCCCACGGCCGCTGCCGCCCAGGATATGGTATATACGGTAACGGCACAGGGCCGTTTCTCCAGCGTGGAAGAGTTTGAAAATGTGATTATCCGCGCTAACCCGGACGGCAGTACACTACGGGTAAAAGATATTGCCCGGGTTGAGCTGGGCTCGCGCGATTACGACTTTATCGGCCAGTACAATGGCCAGTCATCTACCCTGGTGGGTATTTTTCTGCAGCCGGGTGCCAATGCACTGGATGTGGCGGCCGAAGTTAACCGTACCGTAGCCGAATTAGCTGAACGTTTCCCCAGCGGTCTGGCGCAGGCCACACCTTATGACACCACACGTTTTGTTGAAGTATCGATCAGTGAAGTGGTAAAAACCCTGGCCGAAGCCATGTTGCTGGTGTTCCTGGTGGTGTATTTATTCCTGCAGAACTGGCGCGCTACCTTAATTCCTATACTGGCGGTGCCTATTTCTTTACTGGGTACCTTTGCCGGTTTGTATATGCTGGGGTACTCCATCAATACCCTAACGTTATTTGGTATGGTGCTGTCAATTGGTATCGTAGTAGACGATGCCATAGTGGTACTGGAAAACGTTGAACGTATTATGCACGAAGAGCATTTATCGGCGCGCGATGCTGCCATTAAAGCGATGCAGGAAGTGTCCGGCCCGGTGGTGGCGATAGTGATGGTGTTGTGTGCGGTATTTGTGCCGATCGCGTTTTTAGGCGGCTTAACCGGCGAGTTATTCCGCCAGTTTGCTGTAACTATCTCCATCGCGGTCAGCTTGTCCGGCGTAGTGGCACTGGTAATGACACCGGCATTATGTGTTGCCATTTTACGGCATGAACACAAACAAACGGCGAAGTTTTTCCTCTGGTTTAACGAATTTTTCCGCCGTATTACCGGCAAATATGTGGCGACGGTAGGGTTTTTCTTACGCCGTGGCTTGCTGGCACTGGTGCTGGTGGGCGGCATGATTTTTATCACCGCCGGCTTGTGGCAGGCTACGCCCGGTTCACTGGTGCCGGATGAAGATCAGGGCTTTTATATAGCTGCGATCTTTTTGCCGGACGGCGCATCGCTGGAGCGCACCCAGCGCGTTACCGACGAGGTAATCGCCGCTATTCGTTCTAATCCGGCCAACAAAGATGTGATCAGCTTCGCCGGTTTCGACTTTATCGGCGGCGGTTATAAAAACAGTGCGGCGACCATCTTTGTCACGCAACAGGATTGGAGCGAGCGCGACATCAGTGCCAGTGATCTGGTGAACGAGCTGTTTATGAAAACCGGCCACATTAATGAAGCCCTGGTGTTGGCGTTTAACCCGCCACCTATTTTTGGTTTGGGTAATACCGGCGGTTTTGAGTTTTATCTGCAAAACCGTGGTGACGGTGGTGCAGAAAAACTGGCCGAAGCCATGGGCATAATGCAGGGCGCAGCAGCACAAAGCCCGGTGCTGGACGGAGTGCAAACGCTGTGGCGGCCCAATACGCCGCAGCTGAAAGTAGAGCTGGACCGCGAACGCGCTAAGGCGCTGGGCGTGCCGGTAAACGATGCCTTTAATACCCTGGCCGGTACTTTGGGTACTTACTATGTTAACGATTTTAATAAGTATGGCCGTGCCTGGCAGGTGCTGATGTCGGCGGATGCTGAGTTTCGGATGAAGCCCGAAGACATTAAGCATATTTATGTTAGAAGCCAAAGCGGTGAGATGATCCCGATGTCGGCGCTGGCGAATATTCAGTACAGCTCGGGGCCGGACAATATGGAGCGTTACAACAACCTGCCGGCGGTAAAACTGCTGGGTAATGCTGCGCCGGGTTACAGTTCAGGCCAGGCCATTGCTGAGGTAGAACGTATTGCCAATACCATGTTGCCACCGGATATCAGCTATGACTGGACCGGCAGTGCCTTCCAGGAAAAACGCAGTGGCGGTACCACCGGGCTGGCGCTCGGTATGGCGGTGGTAATGGTATTCCTGATTTTAGCTGCCTTGTATGAGAAATGGTCACTGCCGTTATCGGTATTACTGGCGATGCCGTTTGGTATTTTCGGCGCTCTGGTGGCGGTGTGGATTGCCGGCTTAACCAGCGATGTTTATTTCCAGATAGGCTTGGTCACCTTGCTCGGTTTAGCGGCGAAAAACGCCATCTTAATTGTGGAATACGCACTGATGAAAACGCAGCAGGGCTGGAGCACCGGCACTGCAGCACTTGAAGCCGCGCGGTTGCGGTTCAGGCCCATCATTATGACCTCGCTGGCGTTTATTCTTGGCGTAGTGCCACTGGCATTCAGTAGTGGCGCCGGTGCCGGGGCGCGGCACAGCGTAGGTACCGGGGTTATGGGCGGCATGATGGCAGCAACCTTCCTGGCAGTGTTCTTTGTACCGTTGTTTTTCTTCTGGTTAACCGAGCGGCGTATTCGCGAGCAGCGCTCGAAACAGCAGTTAGCCGATGAAATTGCTGAGCATCACCGGCAGGAACATTTGGATACCCAAGAGGGCCTGCTTTAAACCGCACCCTGCAGGGCTGAACAGTTGACCCAATGGCGCTACCTTATGCTAAGGTAGCGCCATTGTTTTTTTCCTACCTGCTATTTATGCCAAATCAATCTTCGCCACCAGGCTCAGCGCAGAAAAAATCGCTGTTTGGCCCGGCTACCTTAGTTACCGCGGCTTTTATTGGCCCGGGCACCGTTATTACTGCCTCGCTGGCCGGGGCAAACTATGGCTATGCGCTGGTATGGGCACTGCTGTTTTCGGTGTTTGCCACTATGGTGTTGCAGGAAATGGCGGCCAGGCTGGGTATTGTTACCGGCCGCGGCCTGGGGGAGAACCTGCGCGATCTGATAACGCATCCGCTGCTGCGCTGGCCGTTACTGCTGTTGGTGATTGCCGCTATCGTGGTGGGCAACAGTGCTTATCAGGGCGGTAATATCAGCGGTGCGGCGCTGGGCGCCGATGCACTGTTTGGCGATATCGGCCTGATTAACCGCTGGCACAGTGCCACCGGTATTAACCTGTGGGCGCTGCTGTTGGGTTTTATTGCCGCAGCGGTATTGTGGTTTGGCCAATATAAACTGATTGAACGCTGCCTGATTGCGCTGGTATTGCTGATGAGCCTGGCGTTTATCGGCACTATGCTGCTAACGCGGCCGGATATATTAACCTTGCTGCAGGGCGCATTTTGGCCGGTTATTCCGCCTGGCGCGGTGCTTACCGTAGTTGCGCTGATTGGTACTACAGTGGTGCCGTATTCATTATTTTTGCATGCAGCCGCTGCCGCGCAAAAGTGGCCGCAAGCGGGCATTAATACAGAGCAGGCGCTGCGCTCCTCAGCGCGGGATATTGCTGTTGCTATTCCGCTGGGAGGTTTGATATCCATTGCCATAGTGTCCACCGCTGCAGCGGCGTTTTTCGGTACGGAGCAACAATTAGACAATGTGGCGCAGCTGGCACAGGCGCTGTCGCCGTTATTTGGCAGTGCCGCCACCTGGTGTCTGGCGCTGGGGCTATTGGCGGCGGGGCTGTCATCGGCCATTACTGCGCCGTTAGCTGCGGCTTATGCCTTAGCCGGTATTTTGGGTAAGCCACTGGATTTACAACAGCCGCTGTTCCGCCTGACCTGGCTGGGTATTATTATCTGTGGCGTGATACTGGCGTCGTTAGGCGTACGGCCGGTGAAGGTAATTTGGTTTGCCCAGGTGGCAAACGGCATTTTGCTGCCATTGATTTGCCTGTGTTTATTGCTGGCAATGAACTACAGCTTGCCGGTGCAGTATCGCAATAACCGCCGGCAAAATGCGTTGGGCGCAGTAGTACTGCTGGTAAGTCTGGTGTTAAGCGGCCGCAGTTTGGCGCTGGCGTTTGCCTTGTTATAGCGACGGCCTGTTACAGATAAAACGGATGCAGTCCGGCGGGTTTTAAGCGTTGCACTACGCCACTGTAATGCCAGACTGGTTGCGCCGCCGGCTTAGCTGCCAATATTGGCCAGTCTTGTTGCGGCCCGTCCAGCCAGTCCGTGTGTTGCAATACATCCAGCCGGCTATGGAAATAGGCCGCTAAGGTGCCGACATCGCGCCAGTAGTGCGGCAGGCTTTGCTCGCCGGGTAAACGGTTGCTGCAAAAGTCGTAAACACAGGCCTGGCGCTGCGCAAACAGTGCCGGCAACAGATCATGGCCAAAATCACAGGGCGCGCTCAGGTCGATAGTATCCAGCAGTTGATACAAGCTGGTGGCGTTAAACAAGTAGTTACCCATTGAGGCCAGGGCAAAGCCCGGCCGGCCCGGGATCTGTGGCACCGCGCCCTGCGGTTTTTCGACAAAGCCGGTAATAGTAAAATTGTCATCTACGATAAAAATACCGAACTGCCGCGCTTGCGCCACCGGCACGGCGATAGCGGCGACGGTAACGGCAGCCTGCTGCTGTTGATGGCGGGCCAGCATTTGGCGGTAGTCCATTTTATATATATGGTCGGCACTGAGTACGGCAATAACATCGGGCCGGTAATCACGAATCTTGCTTATTTCGGCGGCCACAGCACCGGCGGTGCCCAGGTTTAGCTGTTCTGCGGCCTGACACGGCTGTAAAAAACCATCGCGGCCAAATACCGGTTGCCACAGTTGTTGCAAATGCCGGAGCAAGCTGTGTGGTTTGTATTGCGTTAGCACCAGCAATTGTTTAAAGCCGGAGTGCCACAGGTTACTTAATACAAAGTCGATAATCCTGCGGCGCTGTAAAAAGGTTAACGCCGGCTTGGCCTGCTTTAATGTTAACGGTTGCAATCTTTTACCGGCACCGCCGGCCAGCACTACACTCAGCACTTTCGTCATGGTGAGATCCGCGTTTATGGCTTGGCTAATAAATGTACACCCTGGCAGGTAATGCAACTTGATATGTATCAAATGAAACTGTGATAACGCCAACAGCAGGGCTTTAACGCTGTTGGCGCCGGCTAGTTTACTCGCCGATACGGGTTTTTATCACATCGACCAACGCAGAGGCATCATAACCATTCTTGCCGGCCCATGCCGCATAGTCAAACTCAGCCAGGGTTTTCGATGGCATTTGTTTAACAATAAAAGAGCCGCTTTCAAAGGCGTCGTGGCGAATAGCAAACTGCAGCATAGACTCGTTATTGCATGTAATGCTGCTGTAGATATTACGCACGTTAAGTTTGTTCTCAGACAAGGTTTTACGCAGCTGATTACGGTTGTCTTCTTTTATATAACCGCACAGGGTTTCGGCTATTTGCTCATTTGCCATTGCTGTGTTTATAACGCACAGTGCCGCCAGAGTTAACACGACTTTTTTCATGGTACCGCTCCGTGATGGTAGTTGCTGCTGAAGTATAGCCAGTGCTACAAAAACTGCGCCGGGCAGGATACATTTATTTCTGTTTGATTATTTTCAGTTAGTTAGCACGATTACCGGCCAACTGAGGCTATAATGGCGCAATGTATCAGCGGCGCAATATATCAGCGTCTGATGCTGAAACGATTTGCAGGAGATCATATGTCGACGCCGGAATATATGTTGTTAATGTTATTGCTGGTTGCCAGCAGTGCGTTTTTTTCTATTTCAGAAATTGCGCTGGCGGCGTCGCGTAAAATGCGTTTGCGCTTGATGGCGACCGAAGGCAATGTGAATGCAGAAAAAGTGCTGGCGTTGCAGGAGCACCCGGGCAACTTTTTTACCATAGTACAAATCGGCCTGAATGCGGTGGCTATTTTGGGTGGTATTTTGGGCGAGTCGGCCTTTACGCCTTATTTCAGCTCATTACTGGCATTATTTTTTCAGGGCAGCTGGGTCGCCAACGCCGGCTTTGCTTTATCGGTGTTCTTTGTTACCTCGTTATTTATCTTATTTGCGGACTTAATGCCCAAACGGCTGGCAATGATTGCGCCGGAAAAAATTGCCACCCGGGTAGTAAGCCCTATGCTGTTTTTAATTACCCTGCTCAAGCCTTTTGTTTGGCTATTTAATGGCCTGGCCAATTTGTTTTTCAGCCTGTTTAACGTGCCGACGATGCGCAAAGACGATATTACCCCTGAGGATATTATTGCCATGATGGAAGCCGGCGCCCAGGCAGGGGTGTTGCAGGAGCACGAGCATCAGTTACTGGAAAACGTGTTTGACATGGAGTCGCGTACGGTTACCTCTGCAATGACAGCTCGTGAGAGCCTGATTTTTTTTACCAATAATGAATCTCAGGACAATATTAAAGCCAAAATTGCTGAGCATCCGCATGCCAAATTTATTGTATGTGACGAAGTGCTGGATAAGGTAGTGGGGTATGTTGATACGCGCGATATTCTGATGCAGGTGTTGCACGACCAGCCCATTTCGCTGAAAAAAGAAGGCATAGTGCGGGCGCCGTTAATCATTCCTGATACGTTGTCGCTGTACGAGGTGCTGGAGCACTTTAAATCGGCCGGGCTCGATTTTGCCATTATCATGAACGAATACGCGCTGGTAGTAGGCATTATTACGCTGAAAGACGTAATGAGCATCGTAATGGGCGAGTTGGTAAACTCGGAAGAAGATCAAATAGTGGCGCGTGATGCTAATTCCTGGCTGGTGGAAGGCTTAACGCCGCTGCAGGATGTAATGCGGGTGCTGGATATTGATACGTTCCCCAGCCCGGAGAACTACGAAACCATCGCCGGCTTTATGATGTACACGCTGCGTAAAATCCCGAAACGGACCGACTTTGTGCTGCATGGCGGCTACAAGTTTGAAGTTGTCGATATCGACAGCTATAAAATTGACCAACTGCTGGTAACCCGGATAACGGCAGCGGAGCTGGTTGACAACCAGTAAATGATTTAGCCGAAATGGTCAGTATTTTATTCGTGACTGAAAATGGCAACAATTTTACTCAACTTAGCAGGCGCGGTGAGCGAAAAGCGAAAATTAACGCTGTCGCCCGCAGCCAAGTCCTGTAAAAGCAAGATATAGGAACCACCCTCTTAACAGTCCTCTGCGCCGCCTGACATCGATGGTACGCAATTTAAACTTTACATTTCTTTGCATTACAGGGCGTTACTGTACATAGCAATTGGTAAAATTATAAGTTCACAACACCATTGTTATGGTCTTGCTGCAAGTGTTCTTTACTCACAGCAAAAAATTCTTTAAACGCCGAATTAATATGCAAGGTAAGTCATGATAAAAAAGTCTTTCATTTTGTTTGTTGCTGTTATCTTTTCATTAACTCAACCAGTGTTGGCAAATGAAAAAGAAACAACTTCTGGACGTTATTACCCAGAAATGAATGTTGTAAAAATAAAAGAAAGGTTAAGTATTTCGTCTGAGCAGGAGACTAAATTTTCCCCGGTATTAGAACAACATATAAAAGATAGGGATAATCTTTTTGAAAAATACGGCCTTGACAAAGAGAGCGCGAGCATATCCTTTCGTAATCTAAGATCTTTTAGAAGTGAGATGCTAATGTTAAGCGACAATACTAAAGAAAAGCTTTCTGACATTTTGACAGAGTCACAATTGAAAGAGTGGAATGCCATTCAGGAAGAAAGCCGCAGAGAAATACGGAAAGGATTTTCTTTGTAAGAGATGTTAACTTTATAAGTTTGATATAATTTATTTTATAGCCGTCTCAATTGACGGCGCCATCATTTTATCTGATGTCATTGGTAAATTAACGAAGGGAGGGCTGACTGTGCAGCCCAAGCTAAAAGTCTGACATGCACTCCAGTTGATATTGGCGGTTCACCTCGGTCCTTCTGACCGGGCGGCCTTTCAGCTCACGCATTTTCTCTTTCATTTCCTGGCATATCTTTTCTTTTTCTGCCTTATCTTTGGCAGATTGCTCATAATTATTTACGGAGCAAGCCGACAAAGCCAATAGAAATAACACATAAAAAGGTACTTTTCTTGACATGATTTCATTACCGGTAATAATTAAAACAGGCTTAATTTTAACTTATTCTATATTGAAGATCAAAGCTTCAGCCCATTAATTGTAAAGGTTATCTGTTGAAAATCCGGTGTGTTGCTGTGACTCTATTTTAATCAGTGCAGTATTATTATTAAGGCTTGCCAAGTGGTTCTGTATTTTTATTGTTTAAGATTGATTTTTTATTAAGGTCTGCTTGGTTATTATTTTGGTGCGCGCTTTACATTGTTCGGTAGTGAGGGAGGTTGGTTTGCGTGGAAGGTTTTATCTTATGATGTTGTTTTTTTTAGCTTCAAGGCTTAAAGTTTATTTATCCTGCGATGTCACGATAAGTGAGAGGGTTAGATGATAGCCGATAGTTTGATAAAAGTACTTATGGTAGACGACGACGAAGTATTAACGGAATCAGTGAAAGCTTACTTTCTATCTGAAGGCGGTTTTACATTCACATCGAAAAATGACGGAGAATCAGGTAGAGAATCAGCCATATCTGAGGATTACGACGTCATCATACTGGATGTAACGATGCCGAAGATGAATGGATTTGAAACATTAAAATACATCCGCAGGAAGAAGGAGACCCCCGTCATAATGTTAACCGCACGCGGTGATGATCTTGACCGAATACTGGGACTTGAAATAGGTGCTGATGACTATGTACCGAAACCTTGCAACTTGAGAGAGTTAGTTGCCAGAGTAAGAGCTATTATGCGCAGGGTGTCAGTTAGAAATGGCACCGTTGAGGTTGAAGGCTGTTTTATTACGGTTGGAGATTTGAAACTTAAATCCGGCTCACTCACTGTTGAAAAAAATGGAGTACCTATATTGATGACAAGTGCCGAATTTATGATACTGGAAAAACTCACCAGTATGGCCGGCGAAGTTGTCTCAAAAGACGAAATTTCCAGACATGCGCTTGGCCGGCGTATTTCACAATTCGATCGTAGTGTTGATGCGCATATCGTCAGCTTGAGAAAAAAGCTGGGCCCAATGCCTGATGGGCAACAGCGAATTAAAACTGTTCGGGGTCGGGGTTACCTTTATGTAAGCTTATGAGGGGAGTGTCAGTCGATGTACCGCTTTTTTCAACGAATATTCCTGTCTGTTTGGGTCATCATTATTACCACTACCCTGTTGACCAGTGCCGTGGCGCGATGGTTACCAGAAGGCACGGCAAAAACTTCGCCGCCCTTTTACAAACGAATGGCAGAGAATGTTGCTATTGGTATACGTAAAAAACTGAAGCAACATCAAACAATTGACGCTCATAGTTTGCAGCGTGAATACATTCTTGACGCTGAAAATGTTATTCAGATTTACGTTATTGCTCCTGATGGAAAAGAACTGCTGGGCCGTGAATATAACCTTGATATGGACTTATCAAAGATACATGACGAAGATGGGATTGCAGTAATACGTGAGGATTTAGACGGATATACAGTAATTGGCGTCAGGAATTATTTCCCCATTGCAAAGTTATTAATAAAGCCGTGGGCACGACTTACTTTGGGGGTTACGGCACTGATAGTCAGTATCATCGTTTCCCTGGCCTTGTCACGTTTTATTGTTCAACCTATCCGGCTTATTCGGGAAGCCGGTCAAAAAGTGGCCAGTGGCGATTTGAGCATCAGCGTCGCTCATAATGTCGCCGGACGTCGTGACGATATTGCCTTGCTGGCAAAAGACTTTGACCTTATGACGGAAAAAATCTACCAATTATTGGAGAGGCAAAAGCGCCTGATGCGTGATGTTTCGCACGAATTACGCTCTCCACTGGCAAGATTGCAAGCGCTTTTTTCTCTCTCCCGCCAAAAGCTCGATCAACAGGACGGCAAACTGGACATTGACTACATTGATCGAATGGAAGTGGAAAGTGAAAGACTAAATTTATTAATTGAGCGAATTCTCGTTTTTACCCGTCTGGAGTCCTTTAATGAAATTAACCGGCATACCACTGACTTAATAGACCTGCTTAATGTTATTGCGGAAGACGCATCTATCGAGGGGTTTGCCCAAAATAAAGATGTGTTAGTTATTGGCCCGGAAAAATGCATATTAAAGCTCGATAGCGCTTTGATGCAAAGTGCCTTTGAAAACATCATCCGTAATGCGCTGCGCTACACAGAAATCAATACAAACGTAATAGTTCGCGTAGTAAATGCCGGGACAAATATAGCGGTTGAGGTTTGTGATAGTGGCCCGGGCGTACCGGAACAAGATTTAACTTCACTATTCGAACCGTTTTTCAGGGTTGAAGCTGCGCGCACTCACAGTATGGGCGGTGGCGGTATAGGACTGGCCATCGCGCAACGTGCTGTGCAGTTGCATGGCGGGACAGTAAAAGCAGAAAACAGAGACGAGGGCGGGTTAAAGGTTATTGTAACTTTACCAAATACTATCACTTAGTTTCATGAGGTTGCCCGAAGCAACTTCAGCGAATTCAGATGGCCTTCTTTACATCCCGCCCTGCCATTTTTTACAAAACTTTGCATTTCCCGTCTCTTATCAACATTCAGGCAGATAAAATTGCGCGGCTTTTTAAGTGCGTATTCTAATCATTCCTATCATCAAGGTGGAACATGACAACTTTGGTTAGCCTGGCTGGAGCTTAGTGTGAGAAGTGCTGCAATTATGCTGACTGCGGTCAGTGCCTGTATTTTGCTGAGCAGCTGTATCGGACTGGCTACCGAAGGCGCCAGGGCGACGCATAGCGGAATTATTCGCAACCAGTATTTAGCTGACGCTTTAGCGGGAGATGCAAAAGCGCAATATGCTGTTGGCAAATCCTATTGTTGCTCGCCAGGCGGGCAGTCTGATGGTTACTACAATACCCAAAAGGCAACTGAATTTCTTTGCCTGGCGGCGATTCAGGGCTATGAGCCTGCCGCCTTGTTGCTGGGCAAAATTCATTCTGGCCATCGGACCGAAGGTGTCCGCTTACTAAAACGAGCGGGAGTTGCTCTGGCAGGTGACGTAAACACTGACCTAACGGTCGCGACATATTGGTTAACACAAGCAAAGTTGGCAGGCGTTAATGAAGCCGCTGAGCTACTGGAGGATTTCCCTAAGCGGGATATATCCCATCTCCACGCATCACAAGATGTCCCTTGTACCATGATACAGGTTTATGGTGAGTAAAAATGTATGCAGTAAGCAAACCCAATAAAGCCATATCGGCCGCTATTTTTTTCAGTCTGATATTGTGCAGCTATGGCTGTCAGAAAGCACCGGAAACGGAGGCATCGCCAGCGCTCAGGCTGGTGCAAACCCAGCGCGTTGAACCCAGCGCAACGGAGAACTGGCGTGAATTCCCGGGCACAGTACAAGCCGGACAGCAGGCCGATCTCAGCTTTCGTCTGGCCGGTAAGCTGGCACGTATTGTGCCGGAAGAGGGCGATCAAATCGAACAAGGGCAAGTGCTGGCCACACTGGAAGATGCGGATTATCAAATTCAACTGAACAGTGCCCAGGCTGAATATGCGCGGGCCAGTGCAGAGTTTGCAAGGGCCGGCGCATTGCTGGCTAAACAGCTGATTTCGCAAACCGATTACGACAAAATGCAGGCCCAGTACGTTGCGGCGCTGGCGTCACTTGAAAGCGCGCGGCAGAACCTGCAGTACACTATTATTGAAGCGCCATTTAAGGGTATTGTGGCTCGTCGGTATGTTGATAACTTTGAAGATGTCTCAGCGCAACAGTCGATCTTAACTATCCAGGATTTATCGACACTGCGGATCAAAGTTGATATTCCTGAAACCGTGATGATTCGCCTCAAACAAGACAGTCAGCTGAAGGTTTATGCCGCATTCGATGCATTGCCTGAGCAACGTTTTCCATTGACTTTACATGCCGTTGCCACAGAGGCAGACCCTGTTTCCCATACCTACTCCGTCACCTTCAACATGGCGGCCAGTGGCAGTGCCAATATACTGCCGGGTATGTCACTAACCGTGCGAGGAACGCAGCAGTTAGAGGACAACAGTATAGTGATACCGACTCATGCCGTGGCTGAAAATGCTAATGGGCGGTTTGTTTATGTTGTACAAAACAACGGTGACGGCACCGGCGTAGTAAACATGCGCCTTGTATCCACCGGACAAATTAATGAACAAGGAATAACCATTCTCAGTGGGCTTATTGCAGGAGAAACCATTGTTACCGCGGGCATGAGTAAAATGTCGGACGGCTTGCAGGTAAGGCTGGCCCGGGGAGAGCAGCAGTGAAAATCACTCGACTTGCCATTCATCACAACCGCATCACTATTGTTGCGCTGCTCTTCATCTTTATTGCTGGCTGGCAGACCTTTATAAAAATGCCTCGGGCATACGATCCGGGTTTTATTGTGCGAACAGCCCAGGTGCTCACGTACTTTCCTGGTGCCAGCCCGCAAAGGGTTGAAGAGTTGGTGTCGTCGAAGATCGAAGAGGTGGCAAAAGAAATACCTGAGCTGGACTTTGTTAAAAGTGAATCCCGCACCGGCGTATCTATAGTACGTGTCAATATTAAAGAGCGTTATAAAGACATGCGGCCTATTTGGGACAATTTACGCCGCAAAATTGAGGGCGTCGTGCCAGACTTGCCAGACGATGTGGTTGGCCCCTTTATTAATGATGAATTTGGCGATGTGTTTGGCGTAGTGATGACGGTGACCGGTGAAGGGCTGAGTGATGCGCAGCTACAAAACGTAGCGGACAAAGTGCAGGCTGTTTTGCAAAACATTCCCGATGTGGCCAAAGTTGAGATTTTCGGCGAGCAAGAAGAACAAGTATTTGTAGAATACGACAATGCCAGATTGTCGGAGCTGGGCATTTCACCTTATCAACTGTCGCAGATACTGTCGGCCCGGAATATCGTTATATCCGGCGGTGAATTTAACCTTGGCCCGGAGCGTATTGTACTTGAACCAAGCGGCAACTATGAATCTATTGAAGATATAGGCAAAACGCTGATAAGTTCACCGAAGAACAATCGCTTAATTATGTTGCGCGATATAGCAACAATTAAACGCGCTTACATCGATCCCGCCAAATCCCGGGTGCATAGCTCGGGTAAAAGGGCGCTGTCTGTCGCGCTGTCTATGCGCGAAGGCGGCAACAATATTGAGCTTGGCAAGCAAGTGCGCAAGGCCATTGCTGCATTTGAAACGCAGTATCCTCATGGGGTCGAGTTTCAACTTATCAACTTTTCACCAAAAGAGGTCGATGGCAAAGTAAAAGATTTTATGTCCAACCTGATGCAAGCCATGCTGGTGGTCACTTTTGTTATGCTGCTAACGCTTGGCATGCGCACCGGTTTGGTGGTTGCCATGCTTATTCCGACCTCTATTTTGCTGTCGATGATTGTGATGGATCTGTTTCACATCGGCCTGGATCAAATTTCTCTGGCGGCACTGATTATCGCGCTGGGTATGTTAGTAGACAACGGTATTGTTATGTCTGAAAGCATCATGGCCCAGATGCAGAAGGGGAAGAGTGCGTTGGACTCAGCGCTTGCCTCAGCAAAAGAGCTGGGTTTTCCACTTATGACAGCATCCTTAACAACCGCCGCCGCTTTTCTACCCATTTATTTAGCTAAATCAAATGTAGGAGAGTTTACATCTTCCTTGTTCAAAGTTGTCACTATTACCTTGCTATGTTCCTGGCTGATTACCGTAACCATCATCCCGCTGCTATGCATAAAGTTTCTGAAGGTTACGCCGAAAGAAGCGAACAACCAAGGTCTCGCTGACCGGCTCTATCGCCGGCTGTTAAACACTATGCTGCGCAACCGGCTTGCAACCTTAAGTTTAACAATCTTACTGCTGATAGCGGCGCTGATTGGCAGTGCATTGCTACCCAAAATCTTCTTTCCGCCATCTGAACGTGCCTACTTCAAAATGGAACTTGAGTTACCGACCAGTTATTCCATTCAAAGTACGCAAGCTGTGGCTGCAGATCTTGAAGCTTATATGACAGAACAGCTATTGCAGCAAGAAGGACGGCAACACGGCATCACAAACTGGGTAACCTATATTGGCAATGGCGGGCCGCGCTTTATCTTGTCACACAATCCTAAACCGTCCGGCAATAACTACGCCTTGATGATTGTCAATGTCACAGACGAGCAATACATAAAAGACTATATGGCGCAAATTCAGCGCTACGCACAAAGCCAACATCCTGATTTGACGCTTACTCTTAGTTTGATAGGCAATGGCCCTGCCGTAGATAATCCGGTGGAAGTACGTTTATCTGCCTGGGATCCGGACATGCTGGCCAGCGTGACTGAACAGGTGCGTGCACACCTGTATCAAATGCCGGAGCTGCAGAATGTCACTGATGATTGGGGGCAGCGCATTAAAAAACTCAATGTTGCCGTTGATCAGGTGCGGGCACAAAGGGCCGGTGTCACCAGTCAGGATATTGCTATTTCACTCCAATCAAGCTTAAGCGGCCTTGAGCTGACGGAATACCGGGAACGGGAAGACAGTATCCCGGTACTGCTGCGCACCGAGGAATCGGCAAGGAATACACTGAGTAAGGTCAGGTCGCTGGCGGTTTATTCTCAGGTAACGGGGAATTCGGTACCGCTGTCGCAGGTAGCCAATGTCGAACTTACATGGGACTTGGCCAAAATTCAACGACGAAACGGGTTACGCACTGTAACACTGGGCGCGCATTTGGTGGGAGATGCCAATGCGGCGCAAATAGTAGCCAATCTGGAATCCTGGCTCAGTAAGCAACACCGTAATTGGAATAACGAGGTGAGTTATCAGTTTGGCGGCGAATACGAAAGCTCGGCTAAGGCTAATCAATCAATTGCTGACAATTTAGCTGTCGCAGGCATGATTATCGTTATTCTGCTGATTGGCCAGTTCAATAGTATACGTAAATCGTTAATTGTTTTGTTTACCATTCCTCTTGGTTTGATCGGGGTAATTTCAGGCTTAATGCTGGCGAACTCTTATATAGGTTTTATGACGATACTGGGGATTGTTTCCTTAGCCGGCATAGTGATTAATAACGCCATCGTGTTATTAGAAAGTATTAAAGTGGAGCTGAACGGCGGCACTGAACACTATCAGGCCATCTGTAAAGCTGCACAAACCCGGGCCAGACCGATCCTTTTAACGACTGTCACCACTGTTTTAGGACTCATTCCGCTTTATCTGGGCGGGGGGGCAATGTGGGAGCCGATGGCGATCACCATTATGGCTGGTCTGGCGTTTTCTACCCTGCTAACACTGGGCGTTATACCTGTCTTGTATGCTTGTTTATATAGAGTGAAAGCCAGTTCTAATTAATTTCAACTATTTACAATTACGAACAGCATTTTGAGAGATAAGTGGCATGAAGTTTATTCCTCATGGCAATACAGAGGTATTTTTCTCTGGTGATATTTTACTGGTGCGCGCGACAGGCCCTTTTATCTTGAGGCTATCATTGAATGCAGTGAAATCATTTAAAATTTAATAATAAAGATTAACATTTGTCTAAAATATTGTTCTTGGTAGGGTTTAATTCTTAAAATGTGTTGATGTGGAGGCTTGGTAGGGTTGTTAAATAAAAAATTGGTGTTGAGAGATTTTTCTTTCTTAAATTTAAGTTGTTTTTATGTGGGTTGCATTAAGATGTGGAAGCGCTGCGATGGCTAAAGTTGACTTTAAGATATACTTTATTAATAGGGTTTGGTTAGCTGTTATTGTGTTGGCTGTTTTTGGTCTGCTTGTTTCAGCAATGAGGTCGTACACTCTGGGTGGCTGAGAGGTATTCTGTATTCATTTGTTTTTCGCTTTTTTTCTTTTAACTTTATTTTTAATAAAGCCAAAAATAAAGTTAAATATACAAGTGTATTTTTTATATGGTTTGCTAGTGTTGATAGGTGTGGTGGGTGTTGTTAATTATGGTATGTTAGGTGCCGGAATGCACTGGTTGATTTCATCGGTATTTTTTCTGTCATTGTTAAGACCTCATAATGTTAAAGTAATTTACTCAACATTTATTGCAATATTGCTGTTGAGTTCCATTGCTTTCTTTCACTTTTTTGATAACGCGACAATTGAGCTAAGTAAATTAATTGCATCACCATTAAATTGGTTGGGTACCCTTCTGCCTATAGTCAGTTTTAACTTTATTTTTATCATGGCTTTTACCTCTGCATATGAAAAAATTAGGCAGCTAATATCAAAAATAGAAAGCCAGAACGTGGAAATTGAAAAACTTGCAAACTATGATGAGCTTACCGGAGCGGCAACTCTTCGCCTGGCGAAGGAGAAAGTCTTTTCAGCAGTTGAGTTAGCCAAAAGAAACACCAAAGCCGTAGGCATTATTTACATTGATCTGGATGGATTTAAGTCTATAAATGACAACTATGGTCACGATGCTGGTGATACAGTTTTAAAAGGCGTTAGTTATAAAATAACCAATGAACTCAGAAGCTCAGACTGCCTTTGTCGTATTGGAGGGGATGAGTTTTTAGTAATTCTCGCTGAAATTGGCAATGAGGAGCAGTTAAGGGTAGTAGCTAAAAAGTTAATTTCGACAATCAGCACTCCAATTACGTATAGAAATACTGAGTTACATGTTTCAGCAAGTATGGGGCTCTCTTCTTTTCCTGAAAGCGGTAATTCTTTCGATAGGCTCATAAGCGTCGCCGATACTAATATGTACATTGCAAAAAAAGAAGGGAAAAACAGGTTTTATCCATTGTAGGTTTTTCCACCGCTCAGATTAGGGTGTGCATCATATTTCATTGGCATCAGATTTAGCAGGAGTCCGTGTAGCTTAACCAAAGCTTGCATGCTGTGGTTAACTGCTTTTTTCACCATCAGTACTGTTATCCGTATTGTCATTATCGTCAGCAGCAGGCGGGTTAGTTGCCATCTCCAGCATTTTTTCACGGAAGCTGGTTAACCCCTGCATTACCAGGCCGTAGGTTTTATCGACGCCACTTTCTACTTCGCCTTCATACACTTTTAAGCCTTTCAGAATATCTTTAGCATCGTTAAAGCCGGTTTCAATACCACCGCCGATGATGCCGAGAAATTTATCCAGTGTTTCCTCTTCTGATGCGCCCGGGTTCAGCTCTTTATAGCGGCTGTAAAAACCGGTAGCAAAGGCAACGATGCGATCTGCGGTGGCCTCGGGTGAGGTATCAATGCCGGAGTCATAGATTTTTTGCGCGGCGTTTTCGCCCAGTACCGGTTCCAGTTCGGCGTTAATGCCTTCCAGTGCGGTTTTGTAGAGTAAGCTGAGCGAGTCGTTATTGCTGCGCAGCGACACCTGCTCGTTGGCGCGCAAAATAGCGGTGTTTTGCGCCTGTTTAGCCTGGGCCGCCATATCTTTAATACCGCGGTTATCGTCAGTTTTTTGCGTCGCGGGATTTTGTTTGGCCGCGCCGGCGTTATTAGCCGTAACGTTAGCTGAGGTGTTACCGGAAGAAATACTCATAGGATGCTCCTGAAATAGTGGCTTTAGTATAGCCCGTTACCGGTTATCGGCTGCAGCCGGCTAAACTTTAGCCAAAATTTCACTTTTTCTGCCGGTGGCGGTTGCTGCGCGGGCGGCTAACTCGTTTGTGTGCAGAAATAGCTTTATACTGGCGGCCATTGGCAACAGCTAAACTGATAAACCAAGGCCCTGCGTTGTGATCGAGTATAAAAGCCCGGCGTTTTACCGTACCACTTTTGCTCTGTGTTTAGCGGCAATGGTGGTGTTTGCTAATTTGCATTTGCTGCAGCCTTTATTGCCGGTGCTTAGCCGCGAGTTTGGCTTAACACCGTTACAAACCAGCTGGACCTATACCATTGGTACCTTATGCCTGGGCTTGTCGCTGCTGGTGTATGCTGCGTTATCCGATGCGCGCGGGCGCAAGAATATTCTGTTGCTAACGCTTATTGGTATGACGCTCAGTACCCTGGCGCTGACTCAGGTAGAGAGCTATGGCGCTTTATTGTTTTGGCGCGCGCTGCAGGGTATTTTTCTCGGTGGCCTGCCGGCAGTAGCGATTGCTTATATGGGCGAAGAGTACAGTAAACCGGCGCTGGTTGCGGCAGTGGGGTTTTATATCAGTGCCAATTCGTTAGGCGGCATCAGCGGGCGTTTAATGGCCGGCGCCCTGGCCGATATTGGCCACTGGCAATGGGTGTTTTGGCCAATGGCAGTGCTTGGCGCATTAAGTTGTTACTTGATTTGGCGCTATTTACCGGCGGCAAAAGGCTTTAGCGCTAAGCCGTTTCGCTTGCGTCAGGCGCTGGCTGATAACCTGTTTCATTTACGTCAGCCGCTGTTATTGCTTACTTATCTGATTGGCGGCCTGAGCTTTTTTATCTTTTTAAACCAATATACCTATATTGCCTTTGTGCTGTCGGATGCACCCTATAATTTGTCCAGCTTCTGGATTGGCCTGCTGTTTATCACTTATTTTACCGGTACCATCGGTTCGGCCATTTCCGGCAAGGTAGCGCTTAAACTGCCGGTACCGCTGGCGATGGCGCTGGGGGTGTTGATTTTAATGCTGGGCACCTTACTTACCCTGGGCAGCAGTTTATGGCTGATTGTCTGCGGCTTTTTTATTAATGCCTTTGGTTTTTTCTTATGCCATTCGCTGGCCAGCAGTTGGGTGAACCAGTGTGCCAGCCGCGCTAAAGCCAGTGCCAGTGCACTGTATTTGGTATTTTATTATGTTGGCGCCAGCACAGGTGGCCTGTATTTGCAGCCGTTTTGGCACTGGTTGCAGTGGCAGGGCGTGGTAGTGGGGGCCTTGTTAATGTACGGCGTTACCTTAATGCTGTGCCTGTGGTTGTGGCAGCGCGCCAGGCTGGCGCAGCTATGTTAAACCGGCGCTGTTGTGCTAAGCAGTTGTGTTAGCTCAGCTTTACTCAGCTCGCGCAGCCGGGCAACAGCCAGCCCGCTCAGCTGCAAATTAAGCAAACACTCTGTGTCCGGTTGTGCTATGTGGTTGCCGTGCTGTGTAGTAATTTAAGTGGCTAATGGTAACCGATATGACGCAAACAAATCATCAGCTTGTAACATAGCCAGGGCAAAGTGGGCAGGCCTGTTCAGGCAAATCTGTTCCTCCAGTGCTTAACATTTGCCGGATCTGTGTATCCGGCCTTTTTTTGCCGGCAATTTCATAAAACGGTCGCACTTTTGTAACATAACTGACATTGACCGGCGTCATACTGCGTGCCGTTACACCTTCCTTCCTGGATTATTATTCACTATTTAGTGGCGGGAGCCTGGCTCCCGGTTTTCTTTTTTACCCTGCTTATAAAAAATATCAGCGCCGTTTAAACCTTTCGCTATACGCTATCGACTAACCTGACAATAGCAACAATAACACCAGCCAATTAAGGGCGTTTATGGCAATGGAGCTTGCGCAAGCAATCGCAGCGGCAAAAAACGGCGATAAGCAGGCGTTTTACAGTGTGTATCAGCAGTTTATCGGCAGGGTATATGCGGTGTGTTGGCGCCTGCTGGCGAATAAACAAAAAGCCGAGGATGCCAGCCAGGAAGTGTTTATTAAGGTATGGCAACAGCTGCCGGGCTTTCGCGGCGACAGCAGCTTTGCTACCTGGCTGCACAGTATCGCTACCCGTACGGCCATCGACTTATGGCGCCAGGAAAAGTACCTGCGTTTAACCGACAGCAGTGATGAGCAGCCAGAGCTGAGCGAGCAAAGCGTAGCCTGCAGCAGTGACGATGCGCCGTTAGAGCAGGCAATACAGCGTTTACCGCCCCAGGCCAGAGCTGTATTTGTGCTGTTTGCGCTGGAAGGTTATCAGCACCGGGAAATTGCCGCCCTGCTGGGTATCGCAGAGGGTACCTCTAAAGCGCAGTATTTTCGGGCCAGACAATTGTTACAGGAGTGGTTAGCTGATGAATGAACAACAACTTGACCAGGCTATTAACCGCCTGACACAGCAAATTACCCCGCAGCGTGATCTGTGGCCGGAGCTTGAAAGCCGGCTTACTGCACGCAGCACTGCAGATAAGCCACGACTGTGGCAATGGGGCTCCGCTGCCATGCTGGGCCTGGTCAGTTTAATTGGCTGGCAACTGGCGTTGTTACCCGCAGCACCAGGCGGCAACCAGGCCAGTATGCCCACTGCCGAGCTGATGCTGCTACAGGTGTACGAGCAACAAAAAGCCACCCAACTCAGCCAGGTAGTGGCGGTAAGTGAGGGCTTTGATAACTGGCAGCAACAATTAACGCATTGGGACCAGGCCATAGCGCAGGTACGCCAGGCATTACAATTTTATCCGGATGAACCGCAGCTGTTAGCGCAGTTGCAAAGCTTATATCAACAGCAGCTCAGCTTTATTCAAAAGGCCACACTGCAACAACCTTTAATAATCAGTTAGGAGAGTAGCATGCAAACAGCAACCCAAACCCGGCTAACCGGCCTTGCAGCATTAGTACTACTGGCCGCCAGCCAACTGGCCTGGGCCGATGCGCGTGAAGCCGTTAACGAAAACCGTACCGTAACGGCGAATGAAAAAATTTACATTGAAGTAATGAGCGGTGAAATCAGCATTAAAGCCGTGAGCAGCGCTAAGTTCAGCGTGAGCGGCAAACTGGATGAAAAAGCCACCGGCTATACGCTGGATTCAAAAGACGGTTTTACCCGGTTTGAAATGACCATGCCACGCCAGGTGAATTATAATTGGAAAGACAAAGCCAATGCTGCAGAGCTGCGTTTTGAAGTGCCGGTGGGCGCCAGCGTGGAGTTTAAGGGCGTAAACGGCAATGTTAGCGTAAACGGTATTCACGGTAGCAGCCAGATCAGCACGGTAAACGGCGACATTGATGCTTCTGAGTTACGTAACAGCGTGAAACTGAGCACGGTAAACGGCGAAATTAAAGTTAAAGCGGCCAGCGGCAAGGTAGAGTTGAGCTCGGTTAACGGCAAAATAAACGACGAAGGCTCCAAAGGCCGACTGAGCTATGACGTGGTAAACGGCAAAATTAAAGTCAAAAGCAGCGCTGAAGAAATCAGCGTAAGCACGGTAAACGGCGATGCCGAGCTGGAGCTAAACGGCACTAAACAGCTGAAACTAAGCACGGTAAACGGCGAAATTGAAACCAAACTAAGCGGCGTAACTAATCCGCGTGTTAACGGCAGCAGCGTAAGCGGCGACATTGAATTAAAGCTGGATGCTAATGTCAGCGCGCGGTTTGATATTAAAGCCTCAGCCGGTGGCAGCATTAAAAACAAGCTGAGCAATGATAAAGCCAATAAAGCCAAATACGGTCCGGCCCGCAGCCTGCAGTTCACCTCGGGCAGTGGTGATGGCAGTGTAGAGCTAAGCACAGTAAGCGGTGATGTCGAGCTGGATAAGTTATAAGGTACGCTAATACGTTGTGTTGCTCAAACAAGCAAAGGCTGCGATAGCAGCCTTTGTATTTACAAAGGAATGAATATGAAAAATCTGATTCTACTGCTGGGGCTCGTACTTATTGCGTTTGGCTTTCAGGCCGCTGCGGCTGATGCTAAGAAAATTTTGCTCGTGGCTTCAAATCTTGAGGATATGGGCGACCCCGAAAAGCACGATGCCAGAAATAACCTGTGGGAATACGCGCCGCCGTACCATGTTTTTGTGTCCCATGGTTATAGTGTCGACTTTGCCTCTCCTGATGGAGGCTCAGTACCGTTTATGCTGGACCCCTCAGGTATCAGCAGCTACACGATAAAATATGAAGGGTTTTTAGATAAGGCGAATAGTTCATTGGCACCGGCGCAGGTTAACGCTGCAGATTACGCAGCTGTTTATATCGGTGGTGGCTATGGCACCTTGTTCGATGTGGCGGCAAATCAGGCGCTGTTGGATATTATCGCCGCTGTGTACCAAAACGGCGGAGTAATAGGCAGCAGTGGGCACGGCGCCGGCGCTTTTGCCAATGTAAAGCTGCGTAACGGCAAGTTTTTGGTGCAGGGCAAGCGCGTGGCAGGTTTCCCTGACGCTACGGAGAAAGAAAAAGCCTGGGCGAAGCAGGGCAGCTTACTGCCGTTTTTGGTTGAAGCACAGCTGCGCAAAAATGGCGCAGTTATAATTAACAAAGACAATATTGCCGATAAGCATGATGTGATTATTGACCAGCGCATTGTCTCGACCATGTTTTTGCCATCAGCTGCCCTGGTAGCAAAAGAAATGCTTATCTTGCTGGAGCAAGACAGCAAGCTGGCGGGAGCCCGGGGCGCGGGTTCAGACCTTGAATGGTAAATTTTTAATCAGGTTTATTGATGAATATTAAAAGTGTAAATAAAGCAGAGCACCAAAGGCTTATTGAAATTTGGGAAGCGTCTGTTAGGGCAACGCACGATTTTTTATCTGAAGAATATTTGCAGCAACTTAAGCCCCTTATTCTTGAGCAGTATTTTGATGCTGTTAACTTAACCTGCGCTAAAACCAGTACCGGTGAGATAGTCGGGTTTTGTGGTGTGTATGATGGCAATATTGAAATGCTGTTTATCGCACCGGAAATGCGCGGCCAGGGTATCGGCGCTTTGCTGGCGTCTCATGCTATTACCGCGCAGGGCGCGACAAAAGTAGATGTGAACGAGCAGAACCCTCAGGCATTAGGGTTTTACCAACGTATTGGTTTTGCTGTAACCGGGCGCTCGCCAACCGATGGTCAGGGTAAGCCGTATCCGTTGTTGCATATGGCATTACAAAAAATGCAGAAGCCGGCATGGTAGAAAAAACCTCTGCGCAGCATATAGCCCGTAAGTCAGTTTGCTGGCGCATCTATGCATGGGTTATTGTGGTTCAGGCCGTTGGCGCCACTATAGCTACGCTTTATTACGCAGATTATGGTGTTAAAGATGTAGTGGACCTGGCTTTTATTGTGACCGGTGTTATTGGTTTGATGGCATATGCCTACGGTTTACGTATTGGCGCAGCAGGATTCTGGCGGCTATTTCTGCCAATGTTTGTGCTGTGGGATCTGTTTTTCCGGTTGGTCATAATGAAACCGGCCCCAGAGGCCGACAGTGTTTCCCATTACTTACTTTTTTGCGTGCTGTTGCTGTTACTTGTTCCGCAGTACATCGCCATTTACCGCTATCAGCGCGGTTTTGCAAAATATAGCTCTGCGTTAACGACAACTAACTAAGAGGGTGCCGATGCGCCACGCGGTGATCCGTAAGTATTATCAGCAGTACGCAGCGTTAAAAACGATGGCGACTATACTGTTTAGTTTTTACACAACACCTGCTGGTAGTTAAGGTATTAATTTGAGCGCATTTGCAGAAGATAACAGTCCTGAGTTTGCTGAGTTGGCAAAACAAAAAATAGCGGAATTTAATGCATTGCATTGGGATGCCGGCAAGCGGCAGGCACTTGGGCTTAAGCAGGTAAATGCTGCCGGTGAGCTGGTGGCGGCATTGGCAGGCAGGACTTTTGGTAACTGGTTTTACTTAGAGTCGTTCTGGCTGGCAGAGGCTGAGCGCGGTAAAGGTACCGGCAGCGCTATGTTGGGGCAGGCTGAAGCTATTGCCAAAGCGCGTGGTTGCCGTTATGTGGTGTTGGATACACTGGATTTTCAGGCCAGGCCGTTTTATCAGCGCCACGGTTACCAGGTAGAGTGGATACAGCAAGATTATCCTTTTGCCGGTGGTAATAAATATTTTATGACCAAAAGCCTGTAACAGATAAAACAAAGCCCGCGTCGCGGGCTTTGTTTATGCTGAGTGCTTAGTGTTAAGTACTTAGTTGTTAATTAAGCCATAGTGCTTATCCAGTACGGCAATAATCTCTGCTTTAGGATCGGCAGATAAGGTAATTTTGCGGCCGATAACTTTTTCCGCTATACCCAGGTAAGTGCGCGAGATATCCAGCATCACCTCAGTAGGCAAGGCGTTATCACGCGCCAGCGCTTCGCGTTCGGGCATGCGGTCTTTATTCAGCAAAATATCCGGCTCGGGGAAGTTGTTCAGCAGCCACTGGCGGAAGCCTTCTTTGGACTGCTCAACAATCTTACCTTCGCGCCAACCGGCACCATCCCAAATGCGGGAGCTGTCGGGTGTGCCTACTTCATCCATATAAATCAGTTTGCTTTGGCCGCTGGTATCTTTAACGTAGCCAAACTCAAACTTGGTATCTACAAACATCTGGTCCAGTTTCGCCAAAGCGTCACTTATTACGCCAAAGCCTTGTTTTAACAACTTTTCGTACAGGTCAATGTCGGACACTTGCTCAAAGCCAAAGGCTGCGCTGTGGCGCTCGATATCGGCGCGGGAGATATTAACGTCATCGGCTTCAGGCACGCCGTCCAGCCCGGTCAGAATACCTTTGGTGGATGGCGTAATTAAAATTTCCGCCAGCTTTTGATCTTTTTGCAGGCCTTCGGGTAGGGTAATGCCGCAAAACTCGCGCTCGCCTTTACTGTAAGCGCGCCACATAGAACCGGTAATGTACTGCCGTGCAATGGCTTCAATTTTCACCGGCCGTGCTTTTTGTACTATCCATACCAGCGGGTGCGGAATGTCCAGAATATGGCTGTCGGCCAAGCCGTGTTGTTTAAACAGCGAAAACCAGTGATTGGATATCGCATTTAACGCTGCGCCTTTGCCGGGCACGCCATTTAAGCCGTTCTCACCATGCCAGATACAGTCAAAGGCGGAAATACGATCACTGATCACCATAATGGCCAGCGGGGTATCAGCGGCGACCGGATAGTTTTTTTCACGGATCAACCGGGCGCTGTCAGCAGCGGTTAACCAGTATACGCTGCGCACTTTGCCGGAATGTACCGGTAAGTCTGTACGAATTGGCAGATCGTCATTGACCGCCAGAACCTGAGTTGCAAGAGTCATCTTCACTTCTTCTGAGGCTGAGAAAGGCGCGCAGAGTGTAGCAGAATCTGTCGCTTAACTGAATCGGTCTGCGCGTTAGTTTGTTACGGCAATTGCAGCGCACGTGCTTTGGTTGATATATAAAGTTGCCGGCATTTGTAACTAAGCGTAACCAACTGTTTTTAATAGTAAAGCGCCATGGTGTTCTGCAGGGTAAATCCTTACTCTGAGCCGGTATTACACTACCCTCAGGAAGGATCACATGAAATCAGTTTATTCCGTATCGCTGCTGGCCTTAGCCACTATATTTGGCCTGGCCGGCTGTGGTGGCAGTAGCAGCAGTGATGATGCTACCGCAGACAGCTACATTCAGTTTTATAACGGTGCTGCCGTATCGGCCAATACCTTACTTAAAGCCGGTGATACTAACGCCGGCACGGCAACCTTTGGTGATGTCAGCACCCTTACTGCCTTTAAACCGGATACGTACACGATAGAGCTGAGCGATGTGGCCAGCAATAATGAGCTGCTTAGTGATGAAATAACCCTGAGCAAAGGCGATAAAACACTGTTGTTGCTCACACAAACTGATGAGCAGTACGACTATTTAAGCCTGAGCTTTAAACGCGACCAGGAACTGGACAAGAAATTTAACCTGTATCTGGTGAATTTGTCAGATCAGTACCCGCAGTTAGATGTGCATTTTGCTGCAGAAAATAAACCCTTTGCTGATGCGGAATTAGTCGATTCGCTAAGCCGGCATGAAATCAGTGCGGTTGTGACCAAAGACACCGGCAAATTTAATATTTTCCTGACCTTGGGCGGTGCTGCTACACCATTGTTTATGGCTGAGGCGGTAAACTTTGCTTATGAGAACAGCTATGTGTTGGTTATTCGTGACAAGCATGGCCCTTTAGCAGACCAACTGTCAGTGGATGTGGTGCTGAATTCATCCAGTGTGCAAGCCTATAACAATGTTGATGCCAGTGCGCAATTCCGTGTTTATAACAGCCTGACGCAGCCATTAGAAGTGGCACTGGATAATGATGCCGTAGCCAGCCTGGCCGCGGGTCAGTTAAGTGATTATATTACTGCAGAAAAAGGCGATTACAGTTTGTCTGCGCGCAATGGCGCCGATGCATTGTTATTAAACAGTGCGCTGCTTAGCTTGGCGGCAGGTGAGAGCAAAACGGTGCTGCTGTACAACGATGCTGATGCCAATACCGAAGCACTAAGCGTAGCGGAAAAAGATAGCCCGCAACTGCAAACGCACGATGTCAGCGTAGCCAACTTGGTGCCGGATTTTGAAAAATTGCAGGTGTATTTTGTGCGCCAGAATGAAACCATTGCCAATGCTAAACACCACGTTAAAAACCTGGAGTTTAAAAAGCAGCAATACATTAGCCTGGCAAAAGATTATTACGCCATAGCGCTGGTGCATGTAGCCGAAAACGGCAGCACCACTTTACTGGATAAAACCGACAGCATGATGCTAACGCCAGGTAGGCATTACTCCCTGCTGGCCGAACAAGATGCTGCTGCGCCATCCGGTTATAAGTTAAAGCTGGTGCACTAAGCTCAACTAAAAACACAAGCATTACCGGTAAGGTAGCAGAAACTAACGAACCGGTTTGCCCACACCAACACGCCGTGAACCCATCCCTGGGGGCTCGATTCGGCCATCCTGGCCTGCAACGGTTGGTTTAGAGCAAGCCGGTTCTTATCGCAGTAATTATCCGACTTAGTTAGAAGCTGTAATTTGCCTGAACAGCGAATAACTGGCCTTTATTACTGTAGTGGCCCTGATAGCCGCTGTTATACAGCGCCTGATCCTGCACATTGTACTCACGCTCATCCACGTTAACATCGCCGGTAAACAGGTAACCGTAGGCAACATCCAGGCTCAGGTTGTCAGCCAGTTGCCAGTTGGCACCAACCGTCAGCCATACGCGGTCATCGGTTGGAATACGCGCGGTTTTATGGCTTTGACTAATCGGGTTTTCGTCATAGGCCACACCGGCTTTTAATGTCAGGTCACTCTGGTATACATAACTGGCACCGAGCGCGACAGACCAGCTGTTATGCCAGTATTCCGGAATATAGCCAATGTAACCCTCACTGTTCAGGTTCGCAGGCAGCTGGGTGCTTAGTGAAATGCTCGGGTTAGCATCATTGCTGACAATATCAATGCTCTGAAATTTGCTCCACTGGGTCCAGGCTGCGCTGAACTGTACAGATAACGCTTCGGTTACCTGTTGATCCAGGCTAAAGGCTGCGCTGGCAGGTGTAGTCAGGTTAAGTTGGCTGCTTTCTGTTAAACGGCTGTTGGCAGCCAGTTTACCGGTGGTTAAATCTATCGCCGGCAGGTTAGGTGCAACTACAGCAAAGTTAGGATTACCAACAACATTGGCGCCGGTAATCGGGGTATTGGTGATCACCGAATCGCCTTTGAGTGTGTAACGTACCGCTGAGTGCCAGGTTAAGGCTAACCGGGTACCTTTAACCGGCTCGCCATGAATACCCAAGGTGTAGCCGAAGGCTATATCGTCGCCTTCTACTTCATAGTGGCTGTTGCAGTAAGCATCGTTGTATACCGGCATACCAAACATGGCATTGGTGGTTGCTTCACCCAGTTCGCATAAGCCGCTGTGGTCTTTGAATTTGGATAAGGTACCTTCAGCGCGGTTGATGGAAACACCCGCACCAACCGACCACTGCTCATTCAGTTTATAACCGATGGCAGGTTGCAGGCTTAGTACCTGTACGGCGGTTTCATCGGCAAAGTAGCGGCCGACAAAGTCGTCGTCGTAATCCGATGACAAACCAAAGGGCACATAAAAACCGATACCCCAGCTTAATTGTTCTGACACCTTGTCGCTGTAAAACACAAAAGGTACCAGTTCATTCAAACTATTTTCGCCCTCTGTACGACCAACTACAGACTGGCCGTTAGCGCTTTGTGCGCTGGCATTACGGTAATTGGTTTTAGCGCTGATCAGGTTTAAGCCACCGGATAACTGCGCGCCGTCTAATTGGGTTAGTGCTGCAGGGTTGGAGTATACCAGGGTAGCGTCGGTAATTTGTGCGCCACGGCCGGCGTAAGCATTACCCATGCTACTGACAGATTGTTCAAACAATTTATAGCCTTCAGCGTGCGCCGGCACACTGACAAGCGCGGAGATAACGGCTAAGGAAACGGCGGTTTTTCTAAGCATATATACATACCCTGTTGAATGTAAAAAGGCCGCAGTATAAACAGGTCAGACCTTAGAGTACATGCTCTAGCCCGCATTTATTTGTGGCTTGGTCCCGGCAGCAAATGATAATGTTATAAAATTGATAATGAATTAAGCAACTTAGAATGAACTAAATGACTAATAGTTAGTAATTTTGACCAAACTTAATTGGCACACTAAGCGAATACAAAAATGAATTTATTTTATGTAGTTGAAATTATTAATGAATTAGCGATAATCACGGCTGGCACGGCTGCTGCATTAGCAATATTAACTTGCTCAGTTTTTTGTTTTCCAAAGGATGAATAATGAAAACTTCACACCATTTTAAACTTACCGCGGCTGCCGTTATGCTGGCCAGTGCGTTATTAACCGGCTGTAATCAGGCTAACAGCTCAACCAACGCTACCGAAGCTGAAGCAATAGTGGCTATTCCGGTTGAGGCCGCACTGACACGGCGCGGCGAGATCAGCAGCAGCTACCACACCACCGCGACCCTGGAAGCCCGGGCTGAAGCAGAAGTGATCAGTAAAGCCACCGGCATAGTGCAGCACATTTTGGTGGAAGAGGGCGATACAGTAGAAGCCGGCCAGTTATTGGCGCAGTTAGACAATGAACGCCAGCAATACAGCCTGAACAAAGAAAAAGCCGAATTAAGCCGCCTTGGCAGCGAGTTAAAGCGCATGGAAGAAATGTATCAGCGCAAACTGATCAGCGCCGATGTGTTTGAAAAACTGCAATGGCAATATGATGCGCTGCAAGCCACGGTAAATATGGCCGAACTGGCGTTAAGAGAAACCGACATCCGCGCCCCGATCAGCGGCGTTATTTCGCGCCGTTATGCCAAAGTAGGCCAGTTGGTTAATCAGCATGCTACGCAGTCGTTATTCCATGTGGTGTCAAACCAGCAGTTAGAAGCCGTAGTGCATTTACCGGAGCAGCAACTGGCGCAAGCGCGGGTTGGCCAAAACGCAGTATTACAGTTTGCCGGCATGACACCGTTTAGCGCAGAGCTGATCCGTATTTCTCCTGTAGTAGATGCCTCATCCGGTACCGTGCGTGCCGTGTTAAAAGTGGCCAACACCGGCCAGCAGTTAAAACCCGGTATGTTTGCTCAGGTGCAGTTGCAGTTTGATGTAAAAACCGATGCCTTGTTGCTGCCCAAACGCGCGCTGATGACTACCGACAATACGCAAACCGTGTTTGTCATCAGCAGCGACAATAAAGTAAGCCGCAAGCCGGTGCATTCGGGTTATCAGTCTGACAGCGCAGTAGAGATTTTATCCGGCCTGGAGCAAGGCGACCGGGTGGTCATTGCCGGCCAGTCAGCGCTGAAAGATGATGCACTGGTGAATGTGGTTACGGTAAGAGAGTTCTGATCGTCTGAACACGAACCGGTTTACCCACGCTGACACGCCGTGAACCCATCCCCGGGGGCTCGTTTATGAACTTCATCCATGAAGTTCACCCTTCGGGCCAGCGGAGCTGTTCAAATTCGTCAGGAACGAATTTGTCAGCCCATCCGGGGCTTCAACGGTCAGCTTAGGGTAAGCCGGTTCTTAGTTAAGTGATTTAATTAAACAACAAAAACAATAAACTACGCTCACAGGATATGACGCTATGAAGCTGGTAGATACTGCCGTAACCCGCCCCGTTACCATCTGGATGTTTACACTGGGTATTTTGCTTTTTGGTCTGGTAGCCGCCGGCCGCCTGGCCGTGAACTTACTGCCGGATTTATCTTATCCGTCGTTAACGGTACGTACCGAGTTTATCGGTGCCGCCCCGGCCGAAGTGGAACAACTGGTTAGTAAACCTATTGAAGAAGCCGTCGGCATTGTTAAAGGCGTGCGCAAGGTACAATCGGTATCACGCTCCGGCCGCTCTGATGTGGTAATGGAATTTGAATGGGGTACAGACATGGATCTGGCCGCGCTGGAAGTGCGCGAAAAGCTGGATGTATTGTTACTGCCGCTGGAAATAGACAAGCCGCTGCTGCTGCGTTTTAACCCCAACCTGGACCCTATAGTGCGCTTAGCACTAAGCCGAGAAAATGCCGGCGAAGCCTTAAGCCCGGCGCAGCTGGTTAGCTTGCGCACCTTTGCCGAGGAAGACTTGCGCCGTGCACTGGAATCTTTACCCGGCGTGGCAGCCGTGCGGCCCGATGGTGGTTTAAGCCAGGAGATTCAAATTCTGGTAGACCCGCAAAAGCTCAGCCAACTGCAGCTGGATATCAGCCAGATTACCAACCGCTTACGCGAAGAAAACCTGAACCAGGCCGGCGGCCGGTTGGAAACGCCTGCCTATGATTACTTAGTGCGCACCATTAACCAGTTCGCCGATTTACGCCAGATTGAAAACCTGTATGTCGCTCAGGTTAATAACAGCCAGGTGCGGTTAAAAGATATTGCCGAAGTGCGCGACAGCTTTGTCGACCGGCAAAGCATTACCTATGTAGACGGCAAAGAAGCGATCGAAGTCGCCATTTATAAAGAAGGTGATGCCAATACGGTACAGGTAGCGCAAACTTTGCTGGCGCAACTGCCGCAGTTGGAAAAAGCCTTACCGGTCGGGTACCGCTTAACCCTGGTGTATGACCAGTCAGAATTTATTAAGCAAGCAATAGACGAAGTAAAATCTGCTGCTGTTATCGGCGGTTTACTGGCGATGCTGGTGCTGTATCTGTTTTTGCGCAATGTCTGGGCCACACTGATTATCTCGGTGTCGATCCCTGTGTCAGTTATCGCGACCTTTAATTTGATGTACGGTCAGGGTATTAGCCTGAATATGATGAGCTTGGGCGGCATTGCGCTGGCGGTAGGCTTATTGGTCGATAACGCCATAGTGGTGCTGGAAAACATTGCCAGGCATAAAGAGCAGGGCAAAGATGCCTTTGAAGCGGCCAAAAGCGGTACCAGTGAGGTAGCGATGGCGATTACCGCATCTACTTTAACCACCGTAGCGGTGTTTTTCCCATTGGTATTTGTTGAAGGTATTGCCGGCCAGTTATTTCGTGACCAGGCATTAACGGTAACTTTCGCGCTGTTGGCTTCGTTAGTGGTGGCATTAACCCTTATTCCTACCATGGCCGCGCGTGAGGGGCGCCGCAGTGCAGCCGCAGCACCAGAGGTAGCAACGACGGGCACTGAGCCGCAAGTGCGCCGCTGGTATTACTGGCCAACCTGGCCGCTGCGGATCTTGGGTAAGGCGTTGCGCGGTTTGCTGTTGCTGCTGGTTACCGCCTTAACCCTGCTGTTTCGGCTGCTCAGCCGTACTTTAGCCTTGTTGTTTAAACCCTTGTTGCTGGCGGTGCAATGGTTATTAGCCGGGCTGGAAGTTATCTATCGTCGTGCCCTGGCCGCTGCGCTGCAGCTAAAAGGTCTGACTATTGCCGTGACGTTAACCGCAGCGGCGATTTGTTTTGCCCTGTTGCCGCGCTTGGGTGCAGATGTGATCCCGGCAATGAGCCAGGGCGAATTTTATGTTGAAGTACAGTTGCCGGTTGGCAGTGCTATTGAGCAAACCGACAAAGTACTGACGCAACTGGCTGCCATTGCCGGCGAACAAAGCGCAGTAATGCGCAGCTATGCTCAGGCCGGTACCGGTGCCCAAATGACAGTAGACCCGAGCATTGGCGGCAGCCACTGGGGCCGGCTGAATATTGTATTGCAGCCTGGCAGTAGCACTGAGCAGGAGCAACTGGTTGTTGCTACGCTGCGCGATTACCTGGCGCAGCAACCGGATATTACGGTGAAAATTGACCGGCCACAGCTGTTTAGTTTCTCTACGCCATTGGAGGTGGAACTGTCGGGCTATGAGCTGCCACAATTGAAAAGTGCCGCTGACAACCTGGTGGCGGCACTGGAAGCTGACGGCCGTTTTACCGATGTTAAAACCAGCCTGCGGCCGGGCCAGCCCGAGATCACGCTGTACTTTAACCATGGCCTGTTATCACAGCTGGGGATGAACTCGCATGATGTCGCCAAACGGGTGGCGGCCTATGTCGGTGGTGAGCTGGCCGGGCAGTACTCGGTGAACGACCGTAAAGTGGATATCCGCGTGCGGTTAGCTGAACAGTATCGTCAGACTGAACAACAGCTGGCGCAGCTGATTATTAATCCGGGCAGTGATAAACCGTTGCCGTTGTCGGCGGTAGCGGAAATAAAACGCGAAACCGGTCCGAGTGAAATTACCCGTATTGGCCAGCAGCGTGTAGCTGTGGTTAGCGCTAACCTGGCCTTTGGCGATTTAGAACAGGCAACACAAAGCGCCACGGCTATAGTAGCAGCGCAAAGCCTGCCATATGGTGTAACGGCAGCCGTAGTGGGCCAAAGTGAAGAGATGCAGCGCGCTTACACCTCCTTGACCATGGCGCTGCTGCTGGCGGTGTTTCTGGTGTATTTAGTCATGGCGTCGCAGTTTGAAAACCTGCTGCAGCCGCTGCTTATTCTGTTTACCGTGCCACTGGCCGGCGCCGGCGCCATTTTAGGCCTGTGGCTTACCGACACGCGGTTATCGGTCATAGTATTTATCGGTTTGATTATGCTGGCCGGTATAGTGGTGAATAACGCCATTGTATTGATTGACCGCATTAATCAACTGCGTGCAGAGGGAGTAACGCTGATACAGGCGATTATTGAAGCCGGTGCCAGCCGTTTGCGGCCGGTATTAATGACCACCTTAACCACTATTCTGGGCCTGTTGCCGATGGCATTGGGTACCGGTGATGGCAGCGAAATTCGTGCGCCGATGGCCATTACGGTGATCTTTGGCCTGGCGCTGGCGACCATGCTGACGTTGCTGTTTATTCCGGTGCTGTATGCGCTGGTCAGCCGTGACGAGGCCGTTAAGGTGCAATCCGCGGAGGCGACAGTATGAACCAGCAACCGTTGTGGCTGACACGGCTGGCGCTGACACGGCCGGTCACTATTTGCATGCTGTTTTTGTCGATGCTGGTATTTGGCATGATCGCCAGCCGCATGCTGCCGCTGGAGAAGTTCCCTGGCATTGATATACCGCAGATTTTTATCAATGTGCCATACAACAATGCCACGCCAACCGAAATTGAGCGGCTTATTACACGGCCGGTAGAAGAAGCGTTGGCGACGGTAACCGGCGTAAAGGAAATGCGCTCCTGGTCAAATGAAAACAGCGCTGAAGTGTCGCTGGAGTTTAACTGGGAAGAAAACATTAACAGTAAAAGTATTGAAGTGCGTGAGCGGCTGGACAGCATCCGGCATTTGCTGCCGGATGATGTTGAGCGTGTACTGGTGTTTCAGTTTAATACCAACGATATGCCGATTTTCCAGCTGCGTATTTCCAGTGAACGCGACCTGGCCATGGCCTATGATTTGCTGGAGCGACAAATAAAACGCCCGCTGGAGCGCGTGCAGGGCGTGTCTAAGGTTGAACTGTACGGTGTGGAAAAACGCCAGGTCATTATCCGGCTGAATCCGGACAAAATGCGCGCGTTAAATATTGATGCGCAAAGCATAGTGCGTACCTTGCAAAGCAATAACTTCGCCATGACTGCCGGCGAGCTGCGTAACAGCGAAAACAGCATACTGATTAAACCGGTGGGTGAATATCAGCAGTTGGAAGAAATAGCCTCGTTACCACTGCGGCCCGGCCTGAGCCTGCGGGAAGTGGCCACGGTACAACTGGAGTTGCCGGAGCGCGAAGATGGTCGCCATCTGGATCAAACCTATGCGGTGGGCATGAACGTGTTTAAAGAGTCCGGTGCTAACCTGGTCGAGGTCGCCCGTGCGGCGCTGGCGGTAGTGGAAGCAGCAGATAAAGATCCGGCTTTTAACGGCATTAGTTTATACATTATGGACGACACGGCCGATGGCGTAACCACCTCACTGGCAGACTTACTCAGCGCCGGCGGTATTGGCGCCTTGTTATCTTTTGCCGTGTTGTATCTGTTTTTACGCCATATCGGTACTACCATGGTGGTGGTGCTGGCGGTGCCGGTGTCGATTTGTATTGCGCTTGGCGTGATGTATTTCCTGGGATACAGCCTGAATATCTTAAGCATGATGGGCCTGATGTTGGCCATTGGTATGCTGGTGGATAATGCTGTGGTGGTAACCGAGAGCATCTTTCGCGAACGGTCGCTGGGGGGCGATGTAAAAACGGCCACCGCACGCGGTGTGCGCCGGGTCAGTTTAGCGGTAGTAGCCGGCACGGCTACAACAGCGATTGTGTTTTTACCCAATATTGTTGGTCAGAAAATGCAGCTGACTATCTTTTTAGAACATGTGGCCATTGCTATCTGTTTGTGTCTGGCGGTCAGTTTGCTGATGGCGCTCACTTTGATCCCGCTGCTAACCACGCGGTTAAATATGCAGCCGCCGGCGCAGCCAACAGCCGGGCAGCATCAGGCCAGCGCTTTTGAGCGGCGCTATCGTAAGGTGCTCAGCTGGGTGATGTATCACCCGCGCTGGTCGGCATTGTTTGCCATAGTGCTGCTGGTTAGCATTGCCATTCCTATGGGCAGCGTATCAGGCGGCGATGAAGACAATGAAGACAGTGACCGCATCTTTTTAAATTACAACGTGCAGGGCAATTATGCGTTGGCGGAGGTAGAGGCGGAAGTCAGTATCATGGAGGCCTATCTGTATGCCAATAAAGACAAGTTTGATATTGAGTCGGTGTACAGCTATTACCGCTCCGGCCATGCTATTTCCATCATTATTTTAAAACCGCAGCTTAGCCAGCCGCTGGCCGGGTTAAAAGAGGCCATTCGTAAAGACTGGCCGGCGCTGGTGCGCTCGAAGCCGTCCTTTGGTTGGGGCAACAATGGCGGTATGCAGGTGCATCTGCTGGGCAGCTCAACCGAAGTGTTGTTGGAGTTGGCCGCAGATATAGAGCCGATGTTAGCGGCCGTTACCGGGCTGGAAGATGTCAGCTCGGAAATTGCGTTGGGCCAGCAGGAGCTGCAAATAACGCTGCAGTTGGAGCAATTGCAACGCCATGGTTTAACCGCACAGCAGGTCGCCGGCGCCGTAGCGTTGGCACTGCGCGGTACTAACTTGCGTACCTACCGCAGCCAGGAGCAGGGCGAGCTGTTAATGCGGGTGCTGTATGATGAAAAAGTCAGTCATTCGCTGGCTGAGCTGGCAGCGCTGCCCATTTTGAATAAAGACGGCGTGGTAATAAGCCTGGAGCAACTGGCGAAGCTGACGTTTGCACCCAGGCTGGATCAGATCCGCCGCTTTGACCGCCAAACCGGTATTGCTATCCGGATGAACCTGGCCAAAGACTACAAAATGGATGCGGCACGCGAAGATATTAAGAAGGTGATGGAGCAGTTAGCACTGCCTGCCGGGTATCGTTGGTCGTTTCAGGGTAGTTTTCAGCGCCAGGATGAATCGCAACAGGTGATGCTGGTGAATATGTTGCTGGCGGTGGCAATGATTTATATCGTAATGGCCGCCTTGTTTGAATCCTTGCTGTTACCTACGGCAGTAATTGGCTCGCTGTTGTTTTCGCTGGTGGGGGTGTTCTGGACCTTCCTGTTCACCGGCACCACCATGGGTATTATGGGCATGATAGGTATGCTGGTGCTGATGGGCATAGTAGTAAACAACGGCATAGTGTTGGTAGACCGTATTAACCAGGACCGGCAGGAGCAACCGGAGGCGTCGCTGCGTGAGCTGATTATTCACGCCAGCGAGTCGCGCTTACGGCCAATTCTGATGACCGTGTCCACCACAGTGCTGGGCTTGCTGCCACTGGCGTTGGGTGGTACGCAAATTGGTGGCGACGGCCCAAGTTATGCGCCAATGGCGATTGCCATTATCGGTGGTTTGCTGTTTTCTACCTTAACCAGTTTGGTGCTGGTGCCGCTGACCTACTGGGGCCTGGTTAACCTGACCGCCGGCTGGGCCAACTGGCGCGGCCATGCCAAACGTTGGGCCGATAAAGTCTGGGCCTGAGGATATGATTAAGCATGACCGGTTTGCTCTAAATCAACCGTTGGAGGCCATGGATGGCCGGAATCGAGCCTCATGGATGATTTATGGCGTGTTGATGTGGGCAAACCGCGTCATGCGTGACGTGCTGATTAGCGCTTTACAGCGGCGGGCAGACTGATTAGAATGCGCGCGTCCTTAAGGGAGTAATCTGCTGCTGTGTTACACCGCAGCGCTATGGTCAACATACTTGTGCCACCTGCACATGGCCTTAGCGTTCAGCGCCTGCTGAATTGATGAGACTTAAGACACACTACCGGCCCACTGCGGGAGCCGGTGCTGTGTCTTATAGTTATTCCCGCTCAGGTGTTGTAGATGGAAGCCTTGTTGTCCTCGTTTACTGCTGTCGCTATTGCCGAGATCGGCGATAAAACTCAGTTATTGTCGTTATTTCTCGCCGCCCGGTTTCGTGCCAAAGGCGCCATTATTGCCGGTATCTTAGTCGCAACTTTACTTAATCATGCCGCTTCAGCCTGGCTGGGTGTCTGGGTAGCCCAGTTTATTCCGGCCAACTGGCATAACTGGTTGCTGGGCGGCAGTTTTATCGCGGTTGCGCTGTGGTTGCTTATTCCGGATAAAGACGACAGCGAAGACACCGGCGTATTGCGTTATGGTGCCTTCGCCGCCAGCTGCATGTTGTTTTTCTTAGCAGAAATTGGCGATAAAACCCAGATTGCCACTGTGTTGCTGGCGGCCAGCTTTAACGATGCTGTCTGGTGGGTCATTTGGGGCACCACTTTGGGCATGCTGGCGGCGAATGTGCCGGTAGTGTATGCCGGCAGTTGGTTGATGCAAAAAATCCCTCTCGATTTAGCCCGCCGCACTGCCTGTGCCGTATTTATATTGCTGGGTGTGGCGATAATCGTGGTCGGTTGATATAGCTCTTGTCACTTAGCGCTCCGGCGCTAAGTATTCCCGGTCATAAAAGGTACGCAGCCAGTGCGGCCGGTAAATAGCCATCAGTGTAACAGCACTGCCGTTGAGCAGCGCTTCCGGAAACCAGATCAGCAGCGATAACAGGGTATAGTTATCCCAAATAACCCGCCAACTGTAACGGCCTTCCAGGCCAAACCACAGTGACGTCAGGCCAATTTGCAGCACTATAGTCAGCGCTGCGGCGAGAAAACCGGCGACAAAAATATACACAAATAAGTGCCGGCTTAAATAACGGTAGCTGGCCAAAAACACACCATAGCTAAATAGCCCGGGCAAAATAAAGCCGCTGAGGGCAAACAGGCCGGCGTCTTGCCACGGCAGCTTGGCAAAGCCAATCAGCATCAGGGTTGGCAGTAGGCAAATCCATATTGCAATACGCCAGCCATGACACAGCACCAGGCTGGTTAACAACAGAAAATGCAAATTCAATCCGTCTTTAATACCAGCCTGCACACTCCAGAGTAAACTCAGCGCCACCACCGATGCGAAGACAAAATGCTGATAACCGGGCTCAGTGCGCAGTTTCGGCAGTAATTCCCGCGGGTAACAATACAACATCAGCGCCAGTGCCAATACGGCACCGGCAAGTTGCCAACTGCTCATCGCTTGTTGTTCCGCTTAGCTCAGATGCCGCTATTGTAACGGCAGTGGCGGGTTCAGTCACCGGCCTTGTCGTTATCATCCGGCTCCAGATAGCGGCCAACGCCGAAGGCGGTACTGAGCAACAGCACTGGTATGGCGAAAAAGTGCATCATCAGCGATAACTCAGCGGCAAAGTTAATCCAGAAAATCAGCAACCAGCTGAGGGCCCAAACTGCAATGGTCAACCATTTGGTGGTTAGGTTTTTCATACTGCCTCCTGCATTAGGTGATTAGATACTGCAGTGCCAGTCTAGCGCTTGCCTATTGTTGCTTGCAGTGTCACTATTGATATAAATAAGGTGGATAGTGACAAAGTGCATAACAGGATAAAAACATGAAGCAGATAGCCATCCTGGCGCATAACAACAGTATCAGCAGCGACTTATTTGCCTTGCTGGACTATTTCGAATACTGCAATGTGCTGTGGGCATTGCAGCAGCCGCAAGCGGTAGCACCGCTGTTCCACTGTTATCTGGTGTCACCCGATGCCAGGCCGCTTACGCTGAAGCAGGGCGTGCAATTGCCGGTACAACCGCATGCCTGGCAGCAAGCCGATGCGCTGATCTTACCTGCAGCCTATGCATACCGGCGCAGTGAGTTGGCGGCATTAGCGGCGCAGTCGGCAGCTTATTACCCGGGGTTACGCCAGGCGGCGGCAAGCGGCAGCTTAATTGCCGCCAGTTGCACCGGTACTTATAGCCTGGCCGGCAGCGGTTTATTGGATCATCGTAACGCCACCAGCAGCTGGTTTTTTAAGGATGTGTTTCAAAGCTTATTTCCCGATGTGCATTTACAGCTGAATAAATTGCTGGTGCAGGATGGCAAGCTGCTGACAGCCGGCGCCACCACCTCTTATATTAATTTGTGCCTGGCGTTAACCGAGCAGTTAGCCGGCGAGCAGTTTGCCAGGCAGATGGCAAAAATTATGCTGACCGATCCTAACCGTACCTCGCAGGTGCCTTATATGGATTTATCCATTGGCCAGCAGCATAACGACACCTTGATTAAGCAAGTGCAGGCACATCTGACAAGCCACCTGGCGCAGCCTTTTGCACTGGAGAGGCTCTCAGAGCAGTTTCATCTGACCAAACGCACCTTGTTGCGGCGTTTTAAAGCGGCACTGGACGATACACCGCTGAATTATCTGCAGCGTTTACGGGTAGAGCAAGCCAAACGCCTGCTGGAAACCACTAATGCGCCGATAGAGCAAATCGTACTGCAGGTGGGCTACGAAGATGTCAGCTCGTTTCGTAAATTGTTTTTGCAATACACCGAGTTAACCCCGGGCCAGTACCGGCAAAAGTTTACTCAGGGTGAGAGTTTTAATTGCTGCCCGGCAGAGCAGGTTAGCCGCATCGGCTGAAAATAATTTAATCAGCAGCTTGCATGCATTGATTACATCTGTAATTTCATTTGGGCGGCTGCGTTTTACCAGCCAAATGCCAATACGGCTTTTTGCAGCACTTTGTCGTTAAACAACACTTGCGCAGTGCTGCCTTTGGCAGCACCAAAGCACACGTGCAGCGGTAGCAGGTGTTCTTCGCGCGGGTGCATTAACCGCGCATCAGGTGCTTGCTGCCAGTTAATCAGCCGTTGTGCCTGTTCAGCATAACTGTACTGTGGCTGCAGACTGTCGATAAAATATTGATTAAATGCCTCTAACTGCGAATCACTAACCAGGTTTGCATTAAAAAACGCCTGCATATTATGAAAGCTCATACCCGAGCCAATGATCAGCACATTTTGCGCTCGTAAAAAGCTGATTGCCTCACCAAGGGCAATGTGGGCTTTGGCATCAAGACCTTTTAGCAAAGACAACTGCAGCACAGGAATGTCAGCCTGCGGCCGCAGCAGTAGTAACGGCACAAAGACACCGTGATCCCAACCGCGGCCGGGGTTTAATTCCGCCGCAAAACCAGCTTGCTGCAGTTTCTCTGCTATTTGAGCGGCCAGTTGGGGGTGTCCGGGGGCAGGATAGCTAAGCTGATAGCTTTGCGCAGGGAAGCCGGAGTAATCAAATAACAATGATGGGTTTTCGGCGGCAGTAAGCGCCGGTTGGGGGCTTTCCCAATGCGCACTTATTACCAGTATGGCCGCCGGAGTGGCCAGTTTATCGCCAAGCTGAGCAAAGAATTGTGTCAGCGCTTGATGGTGGGGGTCGCCAAGTAAGGGTAAAGGGCCGCCGCCGTGCGGCAGATATAATACCGGAGCTAAAGAAGATGTCATGGTGTTATGCCGTGTTGCTACAGGGTAGGGCTAGGCTACGCGCCGCCACCTTGCGATGCAACAGGTTAAATGCTGCGAAATATCTGTGTATCTTACAAACAAAATCGAACTGTCTGCCGCTGCTAAACCAGGCTGGATTCGGCCCGGTGCGCAGTGTCTTTTAACTGTGTTAACCAGTGGCTTACCGGCATGGGTTTGGAAAACCAATAGCCTTGCATAATTTGTGCGCCAAGGCGTTGTAAAAAACGGCGCTGAATATCAGTTTCCACGCCTTCGATCACCAGTTGCAGCTTCAGTGTTTTGGCCATTTGCATTACCGACTGAATTAACTGCGTTTGCCGTTGATCATCCGGCACCTTATGCAAAAAGCTCTTATCTAATTTAATGCAGTTTACCGGCAGCTTGCTAAGAATGCTCAGTGATGCCTGACCGATACCAAAGTCATCCAGCGCCAGCTCAAAACCCAGCCGGTTTAACACCTGCAATTTATTAAACAGCGGCTGTTGATGGCTGACAATACTGTTTTCGGTCAGCTCCAGCGTTAGCATGCACAGAACTTCAGGTTTATGGGTGGCAACATCAATCAGGGCGTTATAAAACTCGTTCGACAGCAAATCAGAGCCGGCCAGGTTAATAGCAATCGGGTAGGGGATGTTCTGCTGGTTAAACTGCTCAATGATCTGCAGCGCCTTGTGCAGCACGCAGCCGGACAGCTGCACAATAAGGCCATACTGCTCTGCCAGCGCAACCAGAATGTCCGGCGCCACATAGTTGCCGTCCTTGTCTTGCCAGCGTAGTAAGGCTTCAAAACTGATAATGCGGCCATCCGGATGCACTTTAGGTTGTAACCACAGCTCAGGCGTATTGAGCTGCAAGGCTTTTTTCAGCTCGGCCAGTAAGCGCAGCTCGTTATTGCGCTGCTCCAGTATATCGGCCTGATAAAACGACAGCGGGTTAATGTAAGCCTCTGCTGATTCTAATGCCGACTCACACTGCTCGCGCATATGCTCCGGCACCGGCAGTGACTTGTTGGAAATGCTCACGCCCATTTCATACACCGGTTGGATATTGCCGACAGACAGTTCTATTACTTTGGGTAAGAGTTGGCTGATGCGCTGTGCTTCTTCGCTAAATGAGGTGCTGTGCTCAGACAGCGGGCACCATAAAATAAACTTTACGCCGCGTAACCTGGCACAGATAACATTTTCCGGTAAAGCCGAACGCAGTTGCCGGGCAAAAGCAGCTAACAATTCATCGCCCTCATGGTAGCTATGCTGATGGTTAAAGGCTTTGATATGACACAGCCGCACTATCATCATCAGGCTGCCGGCCGGGCATTCGGCATATTGGCTGACCAAATGCAGAAAAAAGCTGTGGCAAGGCAGTGTAGTAAGGGGATCGTAGTTACGCCATAAATCTTCTTTTTGCGTATCGGCAGACAGTTTTTGGTGCAGCTGTTTTAACGGTGTAATGTTGTCCAGTTGCACTAAATGATGTTGCTGCTGCGTATGACAAATATGGTTCAGCAGTATATAAGTCGTCGGGCTGGTACGCAGGGTGCTTTCGGTTTCATGCCCGAGCCAAAAAGCGCCCTGGCCGGGTTCACTGGCTTTTAGCAACTCAATAATATTGCGTTGTTCGGCATTGGTGATGCCAAGAATATTTCTGGCTTTGGCATTGGCTTTTAAAATAATACCGTCGCTGGTTAGTAACAGTGTGGCTTTACTGTGGTGGTTAAAAATATCCTGGTACAGTTGATTGCTTTCATTCATCAGCTTATTTTGCTGCTGCAGCGTGGCGGCGTTACGTTTTAAGGTGCTGAGCACTCTCATTACCGCAAGCGGAATACACAGATTAAAAAACAAAAACAGCAAGCTGTGTAAATATTCTGCGGTGGCCGGCAGGGTAATGGAAATATTAAACAGGTTAACCGGGCTGGTACCATACAATAAATACAGGTAGGGCAACACATTCAGCAGCATTACCACTACAGTGATACGGGTAGAAAAAAACAGCAATGCGATTAACGGCGCGGTATAAACAAAGATAACACCGAGCTTGGACAGCTCGAAGTTATCAATAAACAACAGCATACAAAGCCCGGCACTGAACACAGTGCTAAGTAATAACAGCTTGCTTAATGCTAAAGACTGCGCAGAGAAGTACAGTGCCAGTAGCAGCACCAGATAAAAAACAGAGGTAATAGCGATGATATACCAGGCGCCAAGCTGATAAGCTTGCCAGGAGCTGTGCAGGGCAATACCCAGCACCAGCAACAGGCCGGAGGTTAAAATAATTCTTAAGGTACTTTGCTGTAACAGCGTAACAGAGGTGGAGTTAAGATCTGGCTCAGTTAAAAACAACAACTGCTTAATACGACTTAACATAGTATTTCCGTTATAAAGGGCACAGGCCGGATCCGGATAGCAGCTGTTACCGGTAAAATATGCAACTATTTCCTTGTTTATCTTAGCTATCCTAATAAAAACACTGTAATGATACAACTTGTTCTGTGTTGTTTTTCGCTACAGTTTTTATTTAAAACGCTTGTATGATATTGGCGCGGTTTGCAATAAAAATGCGGCCATAGTGACAAAGTGGTGATTATTTTGCGTATTTCCAGTGTTTAATTTTGCCATATTGCAGAAGATGTATTATTAGAGTTAAAAATAAAGTGAGTGTGCTATGACGCCGGCAGTTGAACTGGTAAGAAAACGCGCGGTAAGCCACCAGCTGCATCAATATCAGCATGACGCGGCGGCCGCCTCTTATGGCTTGGAAGCGGCAGAAAAGCTGGGGTTGTCGCCACAGCAGGTATTTAAAACCCTGGTGCTGAGCCTGGATGCAAAACAGCTGGCGGTAGCGGTGTTGCCGGTAGATCAGTTACTGAGCATGAAGCAGGTTGCCAAAGCATTAGGGGTGAAAAAAGCCGAAATGGCCACTGCCGCCGATGTAATGCGCAGCAGCGGCTATGTATTGGGTGGCGTAAGCCCGCTGGGGCAAAAAAAGCTGTTGCCCACCTTAATTGACAGCTCAGCGCAGCAATTTGCCACTATTTACGTCAGCGCCGGGCGGCGTGGGTTGGAAATTGAGCTAAGTGCTGAGGACTTACGCCGGCTGCTTAATGCGCAGTTTGTGCCGCTATGTCAGCAATAACGCTGCGCCAATAAAAACGGGCGCAATGGATGCGCCCGTAGTTTCAGCTGTGGCTAACCAGCCATAGCATTAGTGGTGTTAGCGCAGATCAAAACGATCGGCGTGCATTACTTTGGTCCAGGCTTTGACAAAGTCTGTGACAAACTTCAGCTTAGCGTCACTGGCGCCATACACTTCGGCAATGGCCCGCAGTTGCGAGTTAGAGCCGAAGACCAGGTCAACGCGGCTGGCTGTCCATTTAACCTGACCGGTTTTACGGTCACGGCCTTCAAACCGCTGTGCCTCTGCTGACACCGGTTGCCACTGCGTATTCATATCCAGCAGGTTAACAAAGAAATCGTTGCTCAGCGTGCCGGGTTTATCGGTAAAGACACCATCCTGGCTCTGGCCGTAATTGGCGTTAAGTGCGCGCATACCACCGACTAACACTGTCATTTCCGGCGCGGTTAGGGTAAGCAGTTGTGCCTTATCCAGCAGCAGTTCTTCCGCCGATATGGTGTAGGCTTTTTTCATATAGTTACGGAAGCCATCTGCCACCGGCTCCAGCACATCGAACGATTCGGCATCGGTTTGCTCGTCTGTGGCATCGGTACGGCCCGGGGCAAAAGGCACGGCCACAGTTACACCAGCGTCCAGAGCGGCTTTTTCTATGGCGGCGGCACCTGCCAGCACAATAATATCGGCCAGCGAGACCTTTTTATTGCCGCTTTGCGCAGTATTAAAGTTTTGCGCAATGCTGCCAAGCACACTCAGCACCTGTTGCAACTGTGCCGGTTGGTTTACCTGCCAGTCTTTTTGCGGCGCTAAGCGAATACGGGCACCGTTGGCCCCACCACGGCTGTCAGAGCCACGGAAGGTAGACGCGGACGACCAGGCGGTATACACCAGTTGCGATACGCTTAAACCGGACGCCAAAATGGCGCTTTTTAGTTTGGCAATATCGGCATTGTTAACCAACTCGTGATCTACCTTTGGCACCGGGTCTTGCCAGATCAAATCTTCTGCCGGCACTTCCGGTCCGAGGTAGCGTGATTTTGGCCCCATGTCGCGGTGAGTTAATTTAAACCAGGCGCGGGCGAAGGCGTCGGCAAATTCGGCCGGGTTTTTGTGAAAATGCTCAGAAATTTTGCGATAGGCCGGGTCTTCACGCATCGCCATATCGGCGGTTGTCATCATAATCCCTACGCGGACACTGGTGTCTGCCGCATCCGGCGCATGATCTTTGCCTGCCAGATTAATGGCCGCCCATTGGTGAGCACCGGCCGGGCTTTTGACTAATTTCCAGTCGTAACCAAACAACACATCAAAATAGCTGTTGTCCCATTTGGTTGGCGTCGGGGTCCAGGCACCTTCAATACCACTGGTAATGGTGTCCCGGCCTTTGCCGCTTCTGAAGCTGTTGTTCCAGCCAAAGCCCATTTGTTCAATAGGTGCAGCTTCCGGCTCGGCGCCAACATGGGCGGCATCACCGGCACCGTGCGCTTTACCAAAGGTGTGACCTCCGGCGGTTAGGGCAACGGTTTCGTAGTCATTCATCGCCATCCGGGCGAAGGTTTCGCGTACATCACGACCAGAGCCTAACGGGTCCGGGTTGCCGTCCGGACCTTCCGGATTGACGTAAATCAGGCCCATTTGTACTGCCGCTAACGGGTTTTCCAACTCGCGCTCGCCGGAGTAACGGCTGTTGGCCTTGTCGCTGCTGGCCAGCCATTCGGTTTCTGCACCCCAGTAAATATCTTCTTCCGGCTCGAAAATGTCGGCACGGCCGCCGCCAAAACCAAAGGTTTTAAAGCCCATAGATTCCAGCGCTACATTACCGGCCAGAATAAATAAGTCGGCCCAGGATAGCTTGTTGCCATACTTTTGTTTTACCGGCCACAGCAGGCGGCGGGCTTTGTCCAGGTTGCCGTTATCCGGCCAGCTGTTCAGCGGCGCAAAACGTTGGTTGCCGGTAGCGGCACCGCCACGGCCATCGCCCATGCGGTAAGTGCCGGCAGCATGCCAGGCCATGCGGATCATAAAGGGCCCGTAATGGCCGTAATCTGCCGGCCACCAGTCTTGCGAGTCGGTCATCACATATTCAAGGTCTTTTTTAACTGCCGCCAGATCGAGTTTTTTGAATTCTTCGGCGTAGTTAAAATCCTCCCCCAGCGGGTTAGATTTTTTGTCATTCTGGTGCAAAATCTTCAGGTTCAGCTGGTTAGGCCACCAGTCCATATTCTTCCTGCCGGCGCCGCCCACTTTGGTATTGCCGCCGTGCATCACCGGGCATTTTCCGCCTGAGCCGTTGTTGTTATTGTCCATATCTTACTCCTTGCAACGTAGTTTTTTCATAGGGTTACTACATGTACCCGCTTAAATATTGCATTGACTATAGACCTGAATATCAGGCGGCGAAAGCCGGATTTGCCTATCGTGTTAATCGGTTTTATGAATCAGGATTTGCAATGCCAGTCAATATTTATAGTAATTTGGTTTTGCGGTAAGACAGGATGGTTCAATTAAAGAGTCTTTGCTTTATAACGTAAAAACGGTTGCAGCTTACTGCGTTGCCGGTTAGCTTAGCTGTTTTGCTATCAGAGGCCTGCCATGCTCGGCGTTACTATCCTGGTAGATGTACAAAACATCTACTACACCAGCCGTGAGGCATATCAGCGCAATTTTGACTACAACGCTTTTTGGCGCCGCGTAACGGCCGGGCGTACTGTAATTAAAGCCATTGCTTATGCCATAGATCGCGGTGATGAAAAACAGCGCCAGTTTCAAAACATCCTGCGCGCCATTGGCTTTGAGGTAAAGCTGAAGCCGTTTATTCAGCGTGCCGACGGCTCCGCCAAGGGCGACTGGGATGTGGGGATCACGCTGGACGCTATTGAATATGGCCAGCACAGCGATGTACTGGTACTGGCCTCCGGCGATGGTGATTTCGGCCTGCTGGCAGACAAACTTACCACTAAGTACCAAACCGAAGTAGAGGTATACGGTGTGGAGGGTTTAACCGCCCAGGCCCTGGTAAAAGCCGCCAGCCGTTTTATTGCTATTGACGAAACACTGCTGCTGCCAAAGTAATCGCCAGCCTGGTTTTCCGCTTAACAGAAGGGAGCTTATATGACAGACGGAATAACTAACATTGCCGGCAATTTGCCGGAATGGTGCGCTGTTGTTGTTGAGCTATTGGGTATTGGCATTATTACTGTTATTGCCATCTACTCGCTGGCGCATGGTGCTGTGAGGCTGCTGAAACGGGACTCACCGCGTGAAATACAGCAGCAGGTGCGCCAGCGCTTGGGGCGCGGCATTCTGCTGGGGCTGGAATTTTTAATCGCAGCCGACATTATTCATACCGTAGCCGTGGAGTTAACATTTGAAACGGTGGGCGTGCTGGCGCTGGTGGTGCTAATCCGTACCTTTTTAAGCTTTACGCTGGAGCTGGAATTAACCGGTAAATGGCCCTGGCAGCAGGGCCGTTCCGGCAAAGAATAATTACGCCGGCTGTTTTAGCAGAGCATCATCCAATTCATTAGCCTTAATGGCCGCTTTGCGCGCTTGCAACCGTTGTACATAGCGGGTAAAAGCCGGCCGCGGCTCTAACGTTTCAAACATCATGCCCCATTCAATATGGCTGCCTACATAGACATCAGCAGCGGTAAATTGCTCACCACAAATATAAGGGCCCCGGGTTAAGGCGGTTTCCAGCGCGTTCAGTGTGTCCGCGTACAAGCCGGCGCCTACGGCGGCTGCGTTGTCGGTATCAATACGCCAGTCAAAAGCTTTGGCGCTGGTGGCCATTTCCAGCGGGCCGGCAGCAAAAAACAACCAGCGATAGTAGCTGGCGCGCTCTGGGCTATCCGGCGCAGGGGCCAGTTGCTTGTCGGCAAACTGATCGGCCAGGTAGGCACAAATGGCGGCCGCTTCCGTTACCACCACATCGCCGTGGGTAATTACCGGCACTTTGCCCATTGGGTTCAGCGCTAAAAAATCGGCGGTTTTCATCTGCGGACCATACTGCAGCACCTTTACGCTGTAAGGTACATCCAGCTCTTCCAGCATCCAGCGGATAATGCGGCCACGTGATTGAGGGTTGGTATATAAGGTTAACGGTTTCATGTTTGCATTCCTTGTTGCCATTAAAAGTGAGGGTATTGGCGGATGTTTTCCGCTGCCAACGCAGAATAAAACCCATATAGGACAGAATACGTCCTAGTTATCGGTTATATTTTGTGTCTGTTAGTCACAACAGGAAGCGTAAATGAACAGGCGCAGATATAAATGAGCGGCCCGACTATCCGTGTGCTTAGCCTGCTTGAGCTGCTGCAATCTCACGGCCGCTTAAGCGGTACCGAGTTAGCAGCAAGGCTGGGGGTAGATAAACGCACGGTGCGGCGTTATATTCAAGCGTTGGAGCAGCTGGGTATTCCGGTGACCACCGAACAAGGCTGCGACGGCGGCTATATGCTGGTAGCCGGCTTTAAATTGCCGCCGATGATGTTTACCAATGACGAAACCCTGGCGCTGTCGCTGGGCTTGTTAGCTGCACACAACCTGAACCTGGCCGATACGCAAGCGGCTATCAGCAGTGTTCAGGCCAAGCTGGAGCGGGTAATGCCGGCTAAGCTGAAATCCCGCTCCCGTGCTATTGCCGACAGCATCAAGTTAATATTGCCTGCATCTGATACTGAAACACCCGGCCAGCACTTAGCGCCGTTATTAGATGCATTAGAGCAACAGCGCTCGGTCATTATCCGTTATGCCGCTTATCAGCAAGCGCCGGTTTCCAGGCAAGTTGACCCTTATGGTTTACTGTTTCGCAGCGGACGCTGGTATATGAGTGGCTATTGTCATCTAAGGCAGGAGCTGCGCACCTTCCGGCTGGATCGTCTGCAACAGATAGCATTACTGGATCACAGCTTTAACCGGCCGGACAGTTTTGATTCAGCTGAACATTTTACGCAGAGCCTGTATGGCATGCCGGGTAATATAGATGTACAGGTTATGTTGCATACCGATAAATACACCGCAGCACAGGCAATGGGTGATACGGCATCGATGCTTAAACCACAGCCAGAGGGCTTACTGCTTAATACCCGTACTGACAGCTGTTATTGTTTAGCACAGTGGTTAAGCCAGCTACCGTTTGATTTCAGCATTATTGAACCGCCGGAACTAAAACAAGCGCTAAAGCAGCAGGCAGAACGCTTAATAAACATTGCACAGCGTTAGTGTTAGCGGTGTCGCGCTTTGCGCTTAGCCTGCCAGCTGGTGGCTACTAATTTCGAGAAATCACTTCGGTTTATTTAACAAGGCTTTTAAATCGGCAAAAGGGTTATGGGTTGCCGCCGCCACTTTTTGCTCTGTAGTACCGCCATACAGCACAAATTCGTGGAATTTATTGTGCTCGTTATCATGGCAATAAATACACAGCAGCTCCCAGTTGCTGCCATCAGAGGGGTTATTGCTGTGGTTGTGGTCAATATGATGCACGGTTAATTCGCGCAAATTGGAGTGCACAAACTCGCGGGCACAACGGCCGCATACCCAGGGGTACATTTTTAACGCCTTGTCGCGATAACCCTGTTCCTGCTGCTGATAAGCCCGGGCACCGCTGTTGGTTTTACTCATAACTATCCTGATGATGATTTATTATTAGCGCCGCTTAAGTGCTTTGCTGTTTCAGCTTACGGCAATTATGCGGCTTAGCGCTATTTTAGTGCAATAGCCTATATACTGGCTGTCAGTTTTAATTCAACCGGAAAACCAATCTGCCAATGTTAAGTATCTCAATTGGGCCACTTTCCTTACCCACTGCTGTGCTGGTGCTGCTGGCCAGCGTAGCCATTGGCCTTTTGGTGGCCCGTGTTTTAACTAGGCGAGGCGACGCCAGCACGACAGACCCTTTACTACTGGTATTTTTCGGCGCCTTGTTATTTGGCCGGCTGGTGTTTGTCATTCGCTTTGCCGACAGTTACGACAGCGTCTGGCAAATGCTGGACTTTCGCGATCGCGGTATTGATACCGGCGCAACGGTGCTTGCCGCCTTGGCGCTGCTGGTGGTGCAGCTAAAACGTTTTGCACAGTTGCAACGCGCTATGGTGGCGGGAGTAGTGACTGCGGCGGCGTGTTTTGCGCTCGGCTCCGGGCTGTTGCACTCACAACATCAGCAACAACAACTGGCCGATATCCGTCTCGAAACGCTGTCAGGTTATCAGGTTGCCTTGCCGCAACTGGCACAGGGCAAACCTGTGGTGCTTAATTTGTGGGCCAGCTGGTGCCCGCCTTGTCATCGTGAAATGCCGGCGTTATTAGAAGCAGAGCAGCAGAACCCGAACGTTAGCTTTATGCTAGTTAACCTGCAGGAAAATCGCGATACGGTGCAGCAGTACCTGCGCCAGCATCAGTTGGCTTTTGACAATGTGCTGTTGGATTACCGCGGTGATGTTGCCAGCTATTACGGTGCGCAAGGCGTGCCTGCAACCTTGTTTTTCAGTGCTGATGGTAAGCTGGCCGATACGCATTTTGGCGAGTTATCCCACGCCATATTACAGCAGGGAATAACTAAAGCCGGCGGTTAAGTGACAGCAATCATCAAGCGAACACAACTTTTGAGTTTTTACCCGGCAAAACAGACGAGATCAATTGGCTAAGGGTTACTCTGGAAACTGGCTACAATTACGAACAGCCAAAACAACAGGTACAAGTCGATAAAGATTGAATATTTAAACTGGAGGTAGAGCGATGCTAACTTCCCGCGCTTTCTGGGATAAAACGGCGGCAAAATACCTGAAAAAGCCGATAAAAGACGTAAAAACATATCAAAAGAAATTAGATATCACTGCCAAATACCTGCTACCGACAGACGTTGTGCTGGAGATTGGCTGTGGCAGCGGTGAAACAGCGCTATATCATGCCAAGAGGGTCAAGCGGGTTGTCGCTACTGACATCTCCGAATTGATGATCCAACACGGAATTAAAGCGGCGCAGCAGGCAGGGCTTGATAATATAGAGTTCTTGCGTGCTGCGGTGGATGAATTGCCGCGCCAGGCGACACCCTTTGATGCTGTGCTGGCGCTTAACGTATTACACCTTGTCGACGACGTTGACGCTGCCGTGCAAATAACAGCCGATCTGCTCAAACCGCGTGGCGTTTTTATCAGCAGCACATCATTGTTAAAAGAAGTTAACCCGTTATTCCGAGTGTTGATCAGGCTGATGCAAAAACTCAATCTTGCTCCTCCTGTGTCAATGTTGTCGAAGGCTGAACTGCTAAGGATACTGCACAATGCAGGTTTTAAAATTGAACATCAGTGGCCATGCTCAGCTGAGTCGCTGTTTGTGGTTGCAATAAAAAATGATTAATGGATAAATGGCAGTTGCAGGCGCTGACAACAGGCACAGCACACCCATACTGCTGATTAACTCAGGAGACAGGCTAATGACATCACTACTGCAACGTAACGACATTTTTATCTGGATAGCCCTGATAACAGCTACTGTGCTGCTGATCCCTTTTACTGCCATGCAGCTAACTGCAGAGGTGAACTGGAGCAGCGCTGATTTTATCCTGATGAGCAGCTTAATGTTTGGCAGTGCCAGCAGCTTTGTGCTGCTGGCCAGGCGTATTCCAGCAGCAAAGCGGCTCTGGCTGGCGGTAGCCGTTGCGGTGGTTTTTTTATATTGCTGGGCCGAGCTGGCGGTGGGCATCTTTTTTAACTTCGGCAGCTAAATTTTAGGTTTTATGCAGCGCTTTAGCTTTGTTACCGGTTGTTGTTGCTATATGGCTGACAAGTGCAGTTAGCCGTTGACCAGCCTGGGCGTTTAACCAGATGATGGAGCTTATCGACGATACCGAGTTATATAACCGCTACAACTGGTGTTCAGCAAATGATAACCTTTGATCCAATAAATCACCGCGTTAGTTTAAACAGTGAGACGCTTACCTTACAGCCGTTGAGCTACCGTTTGCTGGAAACACTCGCCGGCTCGCCGGGCGTAATCATAGCGGTAGATGAGCTTATCAAAGCGGTGTGGGGCAATGTAACCGTTAGTGCCGATACGCTGAAGCAACGCATTTTTGTGCTGCGTAAGGCCATTGAACAATCGGCCATTAGTGGCATCGAAATTCAGGCGGTTCGCAATGAAGGTTACCGGCTTATTGTTACGCCGGCTGCTACCCCTTTGCGTCAACGCAATCGCAGGCTGCGTTTGGGCTTAGGCTTAGCCGGTCTTGCGCTGCTGTGCGTTGGCTTGGTTATGTTAGCGTTAACCCTGCGCCAGGCAGAAACGCCGCTAAATAACCGGATAGTACTGTGGAGCAACACTCCGGTGCAAAGCATGCCCGGCGATGCTGCAGCCGTGTATGAACACTGGCGGTCAATGCTGAGCCGGCCACAGCAGCCGGTTGATATCCAACTGATTTTATCGGAGCGGCAAAGCGATATGCTGGTGCCGGTTCAGGCCAGAAAAAACCGCGCAGCGCTTATAAGCCATTACGAAGTGGTCAGCTTAAACGACACCGTCGTTGTGCGGCTGAGCATTATTGAACCGACCACTGCTACCATATTGCGCAGCCAGTTGCTTGAAGTTAGCGGCGACAGCTATAAGGTAGCAATGCAGCAGCAATACAATGCTATCGCTGAGCTGCTTGCCTCAGGTTTATTACCACCGGATAACGCTCAGCGCGAGAACGCGCAGGACCCAATCTGGGCCAGGCTGAAGCAGCTGGCAAACCCTGGCTAACCCAGCCTGCACCAGGCTGTCATAACCAAACATAACCGGGCTTAACCGCTCTTAACTGGGGTTTTTAAGCGCGTCATGCTTAAGTTCAGCAGGCCATATCAGGCCAGGAGGATTAAGTATGAAAAAAGCCTTACGCGCCACAGCAGTGGCGCACTTATTTGTTTGGTTAATGTCAGCACTGTTATATAGCGGAGTGGTATATGCTGACGAGCTATCTACAGAAACTGCTGCTGCAAAGTCGCCGCCAGGCAGCAACTATCAGCAGCAGCTAACACAATTATTAACCGCGTTAACCGACGTGACCGCAGTGCCGGCATTTTCTGTTGCTGTGGTGCATAAAGGCGAATTGGTAGCCGCAGTGGCGACAGGGCAGGCCGATACCGAACGCCAACAAGCGGTAACGCCAGCTCATCTGTTTCGTCTGGCCAGTGTCTCTAAAGTGATCGGCGCGACCATGCTGGCGCAACTGGTACTGGATAACAAACTGGACCCGGATCAGCCCATTGGCCGGTATTACCCACAGTTAGATAACAAGTATCATGCGATAACCACTCGCCAGCTGCTGGCGCACACCTCCGGCATGCCGCATTATCAGGCGCGTGATTATGACATCGGCAACACACATTACAGCTCGGCGCTGGCGGCAGTGAATACACTAAAATCCCGCGCTTTGCTGTCAGCGCCCGGGCAGGCCTATTCTTACTCCAGTCACGGTTATACCCTGATCGGGGCCTTGTATGAAAAAATTACCGCTCAGCCGTTACAGCGCAGTGTGCCACAGTTTGTCGCGGCATATACCGGCAAGAGCTCGCCACTTATTGAAGATATCCGCGTACTGCACCCGATGGCAGTCAGCCTGTATCAGCGCAACGGGCAGCAGATGGAAAAACAGCCTTACGGCGAAATGTCATACAGCGTGTTTGGCGCCGGGCTATCTGCCACCGCCGGTGATTTAGCCTATTTTGGCGCTGCTGTGCTGAAACAAAGCCGCGCGTCAGCTGCCTTTAAGCAGTTGCTGTTTACCCCTGTTAAGCTGCAAGACGGCAGTGTTGCCGGTACCACGCAGTATCAGTTAGGTTTTGGCTGGCGTATGGGCACAACAACAGCGGGGCGAACGGTGTACCACCATGCCGGAACTAACCCGGGGGCACGCTCAGTGATATTGCTGTACCCGGACGATGATTTAAGCATTACTTTATTGTCAAACAGCAGCTGGGTGTCGTCTATTGAACAAACCGCCGATGCGCTGGCCAGTTTGTATCTCTCCGGCGCTGTAGCCAAACCACTTCACAACACAAAGCGCTACACATTGCATTATGACGGCACCAGCAGTAGCGGGCAGATTAGCTGCCGTGCTCAGCAGTGCTACCTGACGGATGAGCAAAGCGCCTTAAGCCGCTGGCTAAACCGCTTTAATCCAACCGGGCAAGATATGTCAAACTGGCCGCTGTATCGCTATAGTTCAGCGCAGGGCGAACAGCTGATACTGGTCAGTAAAACAGGCTTTATTCAGTTAACTGCAGCAAACAGCAGCGGCCGTTTTGACGGCATGGTTAGCGGCGATAAACCGTTATCTATTACCCTGCAATGAGCATTAGCCATCAACTATCGTTCACACCAGACGCAACGCAGCGGCATGTCACGACGGCCATAGCCGTTACAACAACTAAACACTTGACCACGTTTGATTTTTCGGTAAATGTAACAGGCAGTCTAAGTTTAGCTAACTTGTTTCCCGCGAACGGTAAGTCAGAAGTAACACCTGACACTGTGCCCGGATTCATACACGGAGGTAACAATGAACGCTGGTTTTCTTACTTTAGCGCTGCTGTTTTCAACAGCAATCATCTCGTTAAAAGGCTACACGGCCCAGCCCGCGTTAGACTTACAAAGCATTAAAAGTATAAAACACCAATATAGTTGCTTCAGTGCTGAATTTTCATCGTATGACTCCTGGCTGGAATTTGTCCGCTCCAGAAAGGAAACGCAGTTTAAGCGGCAAGGCGTTGAAAATATGGCTGAAGAAATGAAAAACTTCGAGACTTATTTTACCACAACGTTTCAAAGGGCAAGTTTTGACTCGGCGAAAGAGAACCTTGACTGTAGATTCTTGACCTATGTAGTCGACGGGCAAGAAATACATGGTGTATTAGTGGTACCTAAAAGCAGCCTTAAACAAGATGGCAAAATACCGGTCATCATTTATAACCGTGGAGGCACGCGCAACCTCGGCAGTTTAGTTTTTGGCCATGTGGCATACGAGTTATTCCCGATAGCGCAGCAAGGTTTTGCCATAATTGCCAGTAACTATCGCAAGGATGAGCAGTATGGCGCGGATAATATTGATGAAGTAACGGCATTATTTGGCATCATTGAAAGTATTCCGGCGCTCAAGTCAGATAAAGTCGGAGTTTATGGCGTCAGTCGCGGTGGACTGACAACCTGGCAACTTGCCAAAGCGCTGCCACAAAGAATTGCTGCCATAGCGACAGTAAACGGCGTTACAGACAGCAGGCTTTGGGCCGGCAATAGAGCAGGAATACAAAACAATATTTCGTTGGTTGATGGCTACAAAGACAACCCGGATCAGGTATTTAACCGGCTTTCGCCGGTTAAATGGGTAGAGCAGATATCAACAGCGCCGATACTGCTGATGCATAGCAGGGATGATAAAACAGTCAACGTTATGCATTCGATGAAGTTCTCTGAACAGCTGATCAACAACAACAGGTTTTTCAGCATGAGAATTTTTGAAGACGGCGACCATGAGTTAGTCGGCCGCAAAGATGAAGCAAGAGAAGAGCTGATCCAGTGGTTTTCGCGCTACATTAAGTAGTTTTTTGCAGCCATTTTTGATGAAACGGCAACAGCTGGTTAATCAGGCATTGCACTTTTTGCGCAATTAGCTTTGCGTCGAATTCAACCAAAAGCTCTGTTGTCCTTTGCTATATTGGTACAGGAAATACAACATTGGTATTGTGAACACCACACTAAATGCTGTAAAAACTATAAAGGTACCGCGGGAAATCATGATCTCAGTCAGCAGTGCAGAGGCGGTTGATAAACACAGCAGAAGGAAAAACACGCGCCACATTATTGCTGAGCCTATTTTTTGCTCAAAGGTGTAACCCCACAGCCCCGTTAAGTATATTGCGGGGAAGAGCAGGCTTACCAGTACAGCCAACACAGAGCTTCCCTCAAGCGATAAGGTCCAAAACGCGTTAAACAGTATTAATGCTGAATAGCTGATGCCGTAGGTAATCAACATGGCTTTTTTCAATCTCTTATCCTTACAGGCATTTAGTCTGCTTATATCCATATATCATTAGTCGCCGTGCGCTCGTTTACCTCGCCATCGCCGGTATTCAGTACGCCCTTCGGTTCTATCAACAACACCTCGGCTTCGTTTTCAGCATAAGGCTTGTGCTCAACCCCTTTGGGTACAACATACATCTCACCGGCCGACAGGTTTACATAACCCTCTTTAAAATCAATCCGCAGGTTTCCTTTTAACACTATGAAGGTTTCATCAGTGTCTTGATGATTATGCCAGACAAATTCACCCTGTAATTTTACCAGTTTGAACTGATAGTCGTTCATCTGAGCCACAACTTTAGGCGACCATTGCTCAGAGAATAAGGCGAGTTTGTTCATAAAATTTATTGGTTTAAGCTGCATTTAGCATTACCTTGTGGTGATAAGCCGGCATATGCCAACGGCACTGCGCAAGACATTGCCCGATTTTAACAGCCAGGCGTGCTTAAGCAATGGCTGATCACAATTCAGCATTACCGGTAAAGCGTGATGAGCGCTTTGGCCAACATATTAAATTGAGGCAATATGAGTATCGAGCTAATCACGCCGGCGCAGTGGCAAACCCAGCGCTGGCAAAACGGTGGTGGCATTACCCATCAGCTGTGCCGCCAGGACGACGAGCATGGCATGTTATGGCGCTTATCCATCGCAGAAGTAGCCAGCGACGGCCCGTTCTCCCGTTTTGATAATATCGACCGCATAATTTTACTGCTGACAGGCGAGGGCTTTAGCCTGCATGGCGTAGGTGCCAAGCCGCAGGTACTGGATACGCCGCTTATGCCGTTTTCTTTTGCCGGTGAAACCGCCATTCACTGCACGTTGTTAAAGGGCGCTGTGCGGGATTTTAACCTGATGACCCGCCGCGGTGCTGTGCAGGCACAGTTGCAGGTGCTGACTATTGGCAAAGCTGCACAAACATTGCCGCTAAGCCCACAAACGCTTATCTATACTGCCAGCGGCAGTGTAAATGCGATCTTGGGGGCAAAGCACATAACACTGCAAGCGCAGCATACACTTAGCCTGAGTAATGAAGCGGGTAACGTGCAGTTAGACAGTAGTGATAGCGCAGAGGTTATATATATCAGTTTGTCGGCAAAGCCGGGATAATCACGCAACTTAACCCGAAGTTCGACCTGTTTTCGCCTTTAGTTTTTGCAGCAAATAAAGGCTTGACCAGGTTTGATTTTTCGGTAAATGTAACAGCAACTATAAGGTTGACTAACCCGTTTAGGCGGTATTGGAAAGGTGTAGGCAAAAGACAGAACCTTATCCCGTGCTTTCCGTGGCCCTTGCGTTTGGTTTAATTTGGTATCATCGAATGTGTTTTAGAATAATATTTATAGTATTTTTTTCCCTTCCACTTATATGCTCATGTGCAGCGCAGCAGGTTGGTTTTACGAAAAGTATAATAGCTGACCAGAGTTTAGCTATAAAGAAAATTGAGCAAGTCTTCTATGAGCAATCAATTAAACATCGACCTGAATCCATTGTAATAACCAATGATTATTTGGGGTTGTCGAGTGGAACTCAGGTAGAAACTAAGGGGGCAGGCTTCACAAGCGGTGTTGCTGGTACCTTGCTTGTTGGTATCGGCACTTCGAAATCATATGTAAAAGATATTACGGATAGAATATATTTTAACTCCATAGGTAAAATTGCATTATTTAAAAAACGGGATTGGTTCATCATCCAAATAAATCATAGTGATGGACGTTTATTTCGTAATATCTACACCAGAGATAAAAGCAAAGCTACAGAGTTTATTGGCTCTATTTACTACTTTTTGGAAAGGAGCTAACTAGCGATATTAGTTTTTCCGCAAGTACATACCCAGATGCATTGCACATGGCTGCGTGCAAACTTAATCTTTATATTACCAACTACTTCTCACTCATGAGAGCTATATAGTCTGCAACTTAAGCCTCTGCAGGCTCCATTCGCCTTTCCCCACGACACCTTGTATAATACGTGCCCTTGATACACTCTGGTGCTTAATTTATGTCCACTGTTGCTACTACCGTTTCCCGTAAGTCTGCCCCTGTAGCACGCATGGCGCCTGAGCGTGATTTATTCTCTTACCCGAAATACTGGGCCGAGTGCTATGGCACGGCGCCGTTTTTACCTATGTCACGCGCCGAGATGGATAAGCTTGGCTGGGACAGCTGCGATGTTATTTTGGTAGTAGGCGATGCCTATGTAGACCACCCCAGCTTTGGTATGGCGGTAGTAGGGCGGATGTTAGAAGCCCAGGGCTACCGTGTAGGCCTGATTTGTCAGCCGGATTGGCACAGCAAAGACGACTTTATGCGGCTGGGTAAGCCGAATCTGTTTTATGGCGTGTCGGCCGGCAATATGGACTCGATGATAAATCGCTACACCGCCGATAAAAAGCTGCGCCATGACGATGCCTACACCGCCGGTGATATTGGCGGCAAACGGCCGGACCGCGCCGTTACTGTGTATACCCAGCGCTGCAAAGAAGCTTATAAAGATGTTCCGGTAATTATTGGCGGCATAGAGGCCAGCCTGCGCCGTATTGCGCACTATGATTACTGGTCAGAAAAAGTGCGCCGTTCGGTCATTTTTGATGCCAAGGCCGACATTCTTATTTACGGCAATGCCGAGCGGCCTCTGGTGGAAGTGGCGCACCGTATTGCCTCTGGCATACCGGTAAGCGAGATCCAGGATGTACGCGGCACTGCAGTTATTCGTAAAGAGCCGTTACCCGGCTGGCGCGGTGTGGACTCTACCGCGATAGATAAAATCGGCAAAATAGACCCTATCTCCAACCCTTACGGCGCCGATGATGTTGGCTGCAGCAGTTATTCTGAATATGCCAAAGCCGGTATCGATTTAACTAAGCCGGCTGAGGTGGAAGCCAAGCCAATTTTAGTGCAGCCGCCACGGCAAAAACCGTGGGAGCAAACCTACGTTAAGCTGCCGGCGTTTGAGCAGGTCAGCGTGAATAAGCCGCTGTATGCCCATGCTTCGCGCATTTTGCACCAGGAAACTAACCCAGGCTGTGCCCGTGCGATAATGCAGCGCCATGGCGACCGGCATATTTGGGTAAACCCGCCGGCCTTTCCGCTTAGTACTGAAGAGATGGATTTAGTCTTTGGCCTGCCGTATCAGCGCGTGCCGCATCCGGTGTATGGCAAGGAGAAAATTCCGGCCTACGAGATGATTAAAACCTCGGTAAATATTATGCGCGGCTGCTTTGGCGGCTGCTCGTTTTGCTCTATTACCGAGCATGAAGGCCGTATTATTCAAAGCCGCTCGAAAGAATCTATCATGCAGGAGATCAAGGATATTCGCGACAAAGTACCGGGTTTTACCGGGGTGATATCCGATCTTGGCGGCCCTACGGCCAATATGTATCGCTTAAACTGTAAAAACCCTAAAGCTGAGCAAACCTGCCGCCGGCCAAGCTGCGTGTACCCGACCATTTGCGAGCATATGGACACCGATCAAAGCCCGACGGTAGAGCTGTACCGCGAAGCGCGTACTTTACCCGGCATTAAAAAAGTGCTGGTCGCCTCCGGTGTGCGTTACGACCTGGCAGTAGAAGATCCGAACTACGTGCGCGAGCTGGTGCAGCACCATGTTGGCGGCTATTTAAAAATAGCGCCTGAGCATACCGAAAGCGGCCCGCTGTCGAAGATGATGAAGCCTGGTATGGGCGCTTATGATAAATTTAAAGAAATGTTCGACCGCTTTAGTAAAGAAGCCGGCAAACAGCAGTTTCTCATTCCGTACTTTATTGCTGCCCACCCTGGCACCACTGATCTGGATATGGTTAACCTGGCGCTGTGGTTAAAAGAGCGTGACTTTAAACTGGACCAGGTACAAAACTTTTACCCGAGCCCAATGGCCAACGCGACCACCATTTACCATACGGAAATGAACTCGCTGAAAAACATCAATAAAGCCAATGACGAAGTGGTGGCGGTGCCCAAAGGCGAGCGCCAGCGCCGCTTACATAAAGCCATATTGCGCTACCACGACCCGAAAGGCTGGCCGCAAATTCGTGAAGCCTTAATTAAAATGGGCTTAAAGCACTTAATTGGCCGCAGCAAAGGCTGTTTAGTGCCGGAAGAGGGCAAAGACGAGCAGTTTAAAAAGCCACAAAAAGGTGGCCAACCGGCACTTAGCCGCCATACCGGCTTAAACCCGGCCGCTAAGGCGATTGCCAAGCGCGGCCAGAGTGAAACACGGGCACAAGGCGACAAGCAGGGTAAAAAGCCGTTTAGCGGCAATGGCAAACCAGCAGCAAAGGCCGGTGGTAAAGGTCATGGTGCTAAAACACCACAGCGGCAGAAAGGCTGATGCAGCGGCTGTTTTTCAGCCTAAAGTTCTCCAACGCGCAGCAACAGCAGTTGCTGCCGTACCAGCAGCAGGCGCTGAGTTTGTGCCCGGGTGCTAAGGCTGTAGATCACGATAATCTGCACTTAACGTTGTTTTTCTTAGGCCAGGTTAATACCACACAGCAACAGCGGCTGGTTGACGCAGCGCAGCAAATCAAGCTGGCGGCCGTTAGCCTGACGCTGGATCATCTGGCTTGCTTTGCCAGGCCAAAAATTCTGTATCTGGCGCCTTCGGTAATACCCGATGCATTGTTGCAGTTACAACAGCAGCTGGCAGTGTTGTGCAAAGCAGAGGGTTTCAGTGATATCCATGATAGCTACCGGCCACATATTACCCTGGCACGGCATGCGGTGTGTGATGCGGCATTTAAGCAGCCGGTAGCGCCGTTAACACTGCAAATCAGCGAGTTTGCGCTGTATCAGTCGGCGCAGCTTGACGGCCGGCTGCAGTATCTGCCGCTTTATCACTTTATACTGATATAACAACTCTTTAGCTTCAGGGGATTAAGAGTTTCAACGCAAGCTGCTATAGTTCATCAGTGATTAATTTTCGCGGCCTATACTCGGCGCACACACCCGAACCACGACACCCCGTTAACAAGGATTGGTTATGCCTGCCTCTGCGTCATTTTTCAGTAAAATTTTCGGCTCGGTAAATTGGACGGCTCCCGGTTGGGCGCAACAACTGCGGCAGAGTGCCAAACAGCGCCCGGCCGGTTTTTGGGGCGGGCTGGCACTGGTGCTGGCCCTTATTGGCGCGGCCGCCGGCGGTTATTACTATTACCAGCAGTTACCCAAACCGCTTAAGGTAAAAGCGACGTTACAGAGTCCGCAGTTGGGGCATTATCAGGATAATGTTGAGCAGCCTACCTTGCTGCGTTTGCAGTTTAGCTATGACATGAGCAACCAGGCACAGCGGCAGGCTGCGCAGCCGGAGTTTGCGCTACCGCCCTTGTCGGCGGCGCGGCTGGATTTAATCGGTGAGGTGTTAACAGAGGGCGTCAGCATTAGCCCGGCCATTGCCGGTGAGTGGCGGTGGCAGGATGACAACACGCTGACCTTTATGCCACAGCAAGCCTGGCCTGCCGGCAGCCGCTTTAATGTGACCCTGGATAAACGCATTTTTGCCGCGGATACATTATTGGCAGAGCAGCAATACAGCTTTGACACTGTGCCGTTAACGGCAGCGATTAACCGGCTGCGGTTTTATCAGCACCCTACCGAACAAACCACACGGCAGATAGTGGCCACGTTAAATTTCAGCCATCCGGTGGATATCGACAGCGTAAAAGCGCAGTTATCTCTGACCATGCGGCCGGATGGCGGCGATATCAGCAGCAAAGGTAACGCGCTGGAGTTTAGCCTTAGCGCCGATAAAAGCGGCCGCGAGCTGTATCTGCAATCGGCTGCGCTTACCTTACCTGAGCGTGAGCAATATTTAACCCTGCTGTTAAAAGCCGGGGTAAAAGCACTGCAAGGCAACGGTAAAACCGGCCGTGACAGCTCGCAACAATTGCTGGTGCCTGATAAAAGCAGCTTTTTAAAGGTAGAGGAGCTGCGCACTGACATTATCCGCGGCTCTGAGCAACAGCTTGAGCAAGAGCCGGAGCAGATGTTGTTGTTAAGCTTTACCGATCGCATTAGCCGTACTGAGCTGCAAAATAAGCTGAAAATTTATCTGCTGCCCAAGCACCCGCGGCGTAATTCAAACTATTGGGCGCCCGGCGAAGTAAACAGCAGTGTATTGCAACAGGCTAACCTGCACAGTTTTACACTGATGCCAACGCCACAGCAGCATGACAACGCCTTTAGCATTAAGCTGGATGTACCGCCCGGGCAAAGTTTATTTGTCAGTGTGCCCAAAGGCTTACAGTCGGCCAGCGAGTTTACCCTGGCCAATGAGTATCGTGCTGTGGTGCAGGCACCGGAGTATCCGGTCGAGGCACGCATAGTGGGTGAAGGCGCCATGCTAACGCTAAGCGGCGAGCAAAAGTTACAACTGCTTAGCCGTGGCGTAAAAGGCGTACGGGTGAAGCTGCATAAACTGTTACCACAGCAGCTGAATCACTTTATCAGTCAAACCGGTGGCGATATCAGCCAGCCGTACTTTTTTAACTACAACTTTGATGAAAGTAATATCGCCAGCCTGTACGAGAAAACCTTCAGCCTGGCCAACAGCCATGCCAAACAGGCCAATTACCTGGCGCTGGAGTTACAGCCGTATCTGGCGCAAGCCGGTATGGGGGTGTTTTTTATCCAGCTAAGCGAATTTGATCCGGCGCGGCCGAAACGCGAAGGCCGGCAGTTGGATAAGCGGGTTATTCTGGTTACCGATTTAGGCTTACTGGTAAAACATAACGCCGATACCACGCAACAGGTGTTTGTCATGTCGGTGGTCGACGGCAAACCGGTGGCCGGCGCTAAAGTAGAGCTGCTGGGGAAAAACGGCGTAGCGGTGCAAAGCGGTACTACCGATGCACAAGGCAGCGTTAAGCTGGGCAAAACCAACGGCCTGGTGCGTGAGCGCCAGCCGGTGGTGTATCTGGTTAGCCGCAGCCGCGATGGCGTAACCGATAGCAGCTTTATTCCGTATGACAGATACAGCCGCCAGCTGGATTACTCCAAATTTAATACCAGCGGCCGTTATCAGGACGAGCAAAGCAGCAAAGCATTAAGCGCCTATATGTTCAGCGATCGCGGTATTTACCGGCCGGGTGAGCAGGTGCAACTGGCAGCCATTATCCGCCATAACGATTTATCGCTGGCAGAGCAAAAGCTGCCGTTAAAAATTCAGGTGCAGGGGCCGCGCGGCAGTGTGTTCTGGCAGCAAAACTTTCGTTTAACCGGTCTGGGCATGCACAGCTTTAGCCTGGACACCCAAGCGCACAGCGACACCGGTAACTACCATGCCAATATCAGCCTGCTGGACAGCAAGGGCAATACGGCGCGGCATTTGGGCTCGGTGAGTTTTGCCGTAGAAGAGTTTCAGCCGGACACACTGAAAATAAGCAGCCGCTTTAACCAGCAGGGTAAAGGCTGGTTATCACCGCAAAATTTAGTCGCGCAGGTGCAATTAGATAACCTGTTTGGCACCCCGGCGCAGCAACGGCGCGTTACCGCCAAATTTGAGTTGATCCCGGCCGGTTTCAGCTTTGCGCAGTATAAGGATTACCGCTTTATTGCGCCGCAGGACGAGCAGCTTAGCAGTGCCAGCGTGCGCCAGAGCCTGGACGAACAGCAAACCGATGCCGACGGCAAAGCCAGCTTTAACTTGCCGCTTGAGCAATACAGCGGCGGTACTTACCGGCTGCTGCTAACCACCGAAGGCTTTGACGGCGGCGGTGGTAAGAGTGTGCAAAGCATGCACAGTGCGCTGTTGTCACCGCTGAGCGAGCTGGTGGGGATAAAAAGCGATGGTGAATTAACTTATCTGAAAAAACAGCAAAGCCGTAGTGTGGAATTTATTGCCATTAACAACAGCTTAGAGCAGATAGCGCTGGATGAATTAACGCTGAAACTGGTAGAAAAGCGGCCGCTGTCAAGCCTGGTAAAACAAAACGACGGCACTTATCAGTACCAGAGCATAGTGCAGCAGCTAACGCTAAGCGAAGCACCGTTTAGCATAGCCGCAGAGGGTACGGCGTATCAGTTGCCTACCGACACCGCCGGTGATTTTGAACTGCAGCTGCTAAAAGGCGAACAATTGCTGGGTAAGGTAGCATTCAGCGTCATAGGCGCCGGCAATATCAGCGCTATGCTGGAGAAAAACGCCGCCCTTAGCGTACGGCTGGATAAAGCCGATTATAAGGCCGGTGAGCGCATTGAGCTGAATATTACCGCGCCTTATACCGGTAGCGGCTTAATCAGCATTGAAACCGACAAAGTGCATGCCTTTAGCTGGTTCACTGCCGACACCACCAGCAGCATTCAGCATATAGTGCTGCCTGAAGGTATTGAGGGCAATGCCTATATTAACGTCAGCTTTGTGCGCGGCAGTGATTCAGACGCGCTCTTTGTCAGCCCGCTCAGTTATGCCGTGGTGCCGTTTAATATTGACCGCAGCAAACGTGAACTGGCTATCAGCCTGGTGGCACCGGAAGAAGTGCGGCCGGGTAAAGCCTTCACGCTGGGCTATAAAACCGACCGGCCGGCCGACTTACTGTTGTACGGCGTGGATCAGGGTATTTTGCAGGTGGCCGGGTATCAGCTACCGGACCCGTTATCACACTACTTACAGAAACGCGCGCTGCAGGTGCGCAGCCTGCAGATGCTGGATTTAGTTTTGCCGGAATTCAGTGCACTGCAGCGCCAGTTGGCCGGGGTTGGTGGGGACAGCGCGCGTCGCGCTATGGCCGCCGCCATGCTGGACAGCAACCTTAACCCCTTTGCCCGCAGAGCCGATCAGCCGGGCGTGTTTTGGCTAGGTATAGTAAAAGCCGGTACTGACATAGCGACACAGCAGGTAACAGTGCCGGCCAGCTTTAGCGGTAACTTAAAACTGATGGCGGTAGCGGTAAGTGAAGAAGCGTTGTCGGCAGTAAGCCGCGATTTACGTGTGCGCGGCCCCTTTGTATTAACCCCGGATGTGTTAACCAGCGCGGCGCCCGGCGATGAGTTTGATATCAGCGTATCGGTAGCCAATGGCGTAAAAGGCTCGGGTAAAGATGCCGCCATTACCGTGCAGCTTAGCTTGCCCGATAGCCTCAGCGCAGTGGGTGAAACTGAGCAGGTGCTTAATATCAGCGAAAACAGCGAGCAAAGTGCACGTTTCCGCTTAAAAGCCGCTGATGTACCGGGCGAGGCCAGCTTGAGCTTTAGTGCCACTTATCAGCAGGGCGACTTGATTGAGCGGGCCAGTCGCAGTATCAGCCTGAGCATTCGTCCGGCCAGCCATTATCACACTACGCTACAGGCCGGTTTTGCCGATAAAGGCCCGGTTAGGCTTAATACCCGCTATCCGCTGTATGCCGAATTTGCGCAGCAGCATGTTATAGCCTCGGCTAACCCGCTGGTGCTGGCAGAGAGCTTTACCGATTATCTCGCGCAGTATCCGCATGGCTGTACCGAGCAGGTGGTGTCGCAGGTGTTCCCGTGGCTGGGCTTAGTGCAGCAACCGTCGTATCAGGCGCAGTGGCCGATGCTGAACGAGAAATTTGCCGTGCTGATCCAAAAACTGGCAGAGCGCCAGCAAAGCGACGGCGGCTTTAGCTTCTGGCCCGGCGGTTACAGCACTGCTGACTTTCCCAGCATTTATGTGATGCATTTTCTGTTAGCCGCGCGCGAGCAGGGCCTGGCGGTGCCGGATTATCTGTACCGCCAGGGGTTGGAATATTTGCGTAACGTAGCGCGGCAAAGCGGCGCCAATTTGTACCAGGCGCGGCTGCGCGCCAATGCGATTTACCTGCTGACCCGCAGTGGCGAGGTAACGACCAACTATTTGGTTGAATTACACGAACGGTTGGAGAAACAACATAAGCAAGCCTGGCAGGCTGATATTACCGCTATTTATATTGCCGCCAGTTATCAGTTGCTGCAAAAGCCGGAGTTGGCACGCGGCTTGTTATCCGGTTATCGCTTAGGTAAAACCTCAACGCTGCAACGTGGTTATCTGGCGCGTATTGCCACACCCTTGCCGCCTTTTGCTAACCCGGCGTTTCAGTCGCAACTAAGCCTGGATGCACAGTATGTGTATTTGTTGTCCAGCCATTTTGCTGAGCAAGCCAAAGCGCTGGATGGCAAAGGCATTTTACAGTTATTGCAGCCGGTGTTTAAAGGGCAGTACAACACTATCGCCTCGGCCTATACCGTACTGGCGTTATCCGCCTATGGCCGTTTGCAAACCGAAGCGGCCGCCACACCGCCGCAGTTTTATCAACTGGATGGCCAGGGCGCACGTACTGCGTTAACGCCGGCGGATAACCAAAGCGCCATACCGCGTGCCGCCTTTACCACGGCAGCAGAGCAAATATTAATCGAGAGCCAACAGCAGCTGTTTTATGCGCTAAGCGAAGCCGGTTTTGCCAAAACTGCGCCTGCTAAAGCCGTAGCACAGCAGTTGGAAGTAGTACGCGATTATCTGGATGCCGAAGGCAAAGTGGTTACTACAGCGAAACAGGGACAAGAGCTTACCGTACGCCTGCGCCTGCGCAGTTTAACCAGCGGCTGGCACAGCAATGTGGCGGTAGTCGATTTACTGCCGGCCGGTTTTGCGGTGGTGCGCAGCTCAGTAGCGCGCCAAAGCGGGGGTTGGCGTGCCGACTATGTGGATATCCGTGAAGATCGCGTGGTGTATTACGCCGGTTTTGGCCCGCAAATGACCGAGCTGCGCTATCAGGTGAAGGTAACCGCGGCCGGTGATTTTGTACTGCCCACGGTGTCGGCGCAGTCAATGTATGATTTGTCGGTATATGCCAGCACAGCGGCAGGGCGCTTTGTGGTAACCGCAGCTGCGGTAAATTAACACTTTGCAGGGGCTGTAGTGCAACACGGGATGTTAAAAAAACGGGTAGGCAGGGTGCTGGCATTGGCAGCGGTTGTATTGCTGCTACCGCTACTTCTGCTGCTGTTATCACCAAAGCCGGCGCTGTATAGTCATTACCTGCAAAGCAGTGCTTATTTTGCTGCCGATGGTGAGCTGCTCAGCTTGCGGCTGGCGGCGGATCAGCGCTACCGGCTGCGGGTGCCGCTGGCCGATATTGCCCCGGCGCTGCAGCAAGCCACTTTGTTGTATGAAGATCGGCAGTTCTATAGCCATTTCGGCGTTGATATCAGCGCGGTTGGTCGGGCCTTCTGGCAGGGCGTGGTTAAAGGTGGCCGGCGCCAGGGCGCGTCTACTTTAACGATGCAGCTGGCGCGGCTGCGCTTTGGGCTGAACACCAGTAGCATTAGCGGTAAGTTGCAGCAGCTGGCGTATGCGCTCTATCTGGAGCGGCATTTTAGCAAAGACGAGATTTTAGAAGCCTACTTTAATTACGCGCCCTATGGCGGCAATATTGAAGGCGTGGCCGCCGCCAGCCTGATTTACTTTGGCAAAGAAGCGCAGCGGCTAACGTTGGCCGAAGCCTTAGCGCTTAGTGTTATTCCGCAAAACCCGAACCAACGCAGCCCGTTAAGCAGCCGGGGCGCTCAGCAACTGGAGCTGGCGCGCCAGCGTTTAGTTGCCTTGTGGTTGCAGCATTATCCGTCTGTTGAGCAAAGTGCGGCGCAGCGCTTAAGTTTACCGCTGACGTTTTATCAGCGCGCTGATTTGGCCTACGCAGCACCGCATTTTATTAATCAGTTGCAGGCACAGGGCCTCAGCGGCGGGCGTTTTTACACCAGCTTGCAACACGGATTGCAACAGCGCATGCAGCAACTGGTAACAGGGTATTTGCAGCGTAATGCCGATAAAGGCTTTAGCAATGCCAGTGTCTTGCTGGTAAAGCGCAGCACCATGCAGGTGCAGGCCTGGATTGGCTCGGCCGACTTTTATAATGCCGCCATTGCCGGCCAGGTCGATGGGGTTACAGCGCTGCGATCGCCGGGCTCAGCGCTAAAGCCGTTTGTTTATGCGCTGGCGTTGCAACAGGGCGTGATTCATCCGCAAAGCCTGTTAAGCGATTTGCCACGCCGTTATGGCAGCTTTAACCCGGAAAACTTTGACCGCCAGTTTGTCGGCCCGGTTAATGCCACTGAAGCGCTGATTAACAGTCGCAATGTACCGGCGGTGCAACTGCAGGCCAGCCTGACCAAACCGGATTTTTACCACTGGCTAAAGCAAGCGCAGGTACCGTTAAATTATCCGGCTGAGCATTATGGCCTGGCACTGGTGCTGGGCGGCATGGAGCTGAGCATGCAGCAACTGGTGCAGTTATACGCCATGCTGGGCAATGGCGGTAACTGGCAGCCTATGCAGTGGCAGGCCGTGCCGGCGCCGGCGGCAACACAACCGTTATTAAGCGCAGAAGCAGCGTTTTTAACCCTGGATATGCTGCGCCAGCATGCCAAACCGCAAGCCGGTTTGCTGAGCGAGCTGACAGACAGTGCGCCGGTAGCGTGGAAAACCGGTACTTCTTATGCGTTTCGTGATGCCTGGTCTGTCGCGCTTAGTGGCGATTATGTGCTGGCGGTATGGCTGGGTAATTTTGATGGCAGCAGCAACCCTAATTTAGTGGGGCGCACCGCCGCCGGGCCCTTGTTATTTGAGCTGCTGGCGTTGTTGCCGCGTGATAAACAAGCGGAGCAAAGTTTGTTCACCGCCGGCAGTAAGCTGAACCTGAAACAGGTGGCATTGTGCAGCCGCAGCGGCGAGTTGCCGAATAAACATTGTCCGCAAACCCGGCCAGGCTGGTTTATTCCCGGCGTATCACCGATTAAAGTGTCCGATATTCACCGCGCTGTGCCGGTGTATAGCGCGACCGGCTTGCGCGCCTGCAGCCATCAGCCGCCGCAAACTGAGCTGAAAGTATTTGAATTTTGGCCTTCGGATATTGCCCGCGCTTATCAGCTGTCCGGTATCGTATTAACCCCGCCGCCGGCTTATCAACATGCCTGTATGGCTCAGCCGCAGTCATCGCAACAGGCGCCGCAAATCCGCTCACCCCAAGCGGCCTTAACTTATCAGTTGGGTAAAACGGCTGATCAGCAAAAAATTGCGCTGCAAGCCAGCTTTGACGGTGCGGTAACCCGGGCGCACTGGTTTATTGACAGCCGCTATCTGGGGGCCGTAGCGCCGGGTGAAACCTTATTTTGGCAAGGCGAAGCCGGTGAGTTTCAGTTGCGGGTAGTGGATGATTTAGGCGGCGTAGCCTTGCAACGGCTGCATGTGGCAGTGCATTGAGGCGACGTTGCCGCTAACTGTCGGGCAGTTGTAAGACTCTTGTTGTTTAACAGTATGCCGTCTGTCTACGCAGGCAATTGCCATACTGTTAAACTGATCACAGTAATGGTGGCTTAGAACTGATAATGTAATCCGAGGCTGAGTACCGACAATTCAGTGTCGATATCGTTGTAGTAACGGGAGTCAGCATCCAGCTCAGCATTGATATATTCGTATGCCAGGCGGATGTTCAGGTGTTTAGTGACAGCGAAATGGCTGCCCAGTCCGAAGCTGTAACCCAAACCACTATAGTCGGCATCATCACCCCAATCCCAATCATCATCATAATAGTCATCGTCAAGTGCGACACTGGCCAGGCCTGCTTTGGCAAACAAGGTGATAGTGTCATTGATGATATAACTCAATTTGGGGCCCACAGTAAAAGCTGCAGCTGTGAGATCAGAGTTGTTATCGCCTAAGTCCGTGGCGGCGCTGACGCTGGCTTCAATGCCAAACCAGTTGCTGAAGTTATAGCCGCCATAAAGCGTAAAGCCGGTAGCTGACAGGTTTTCGTTGACATGCTTAATGTCCAAATCGACATTACTGACACCGCCGCCGATAAAAAAGCCGGTATGTTCGGTATCAGCAAGTGCCGGCATGGCGCAAAGTGTAGCAATTACCGACCATGCTTTTAAAACGTGTTTCATGTTATCCCTTAATACATTATTGAAATGTGCGCATACTAGCGGTTGCCGGTTTCTTTAGCAACATGGCAATAACAGTGAGTTTTCATTTACTGTATGGCTGCAGATTTTTGCTTGTTGTACTGCGCTGACACAGTAAAATAGCGCGGTCTGGCCCGGAGATATTATGCATTGCCACCATTTTGCAGCGAAACGCTGCCTGTCTTGCCACTGGCTGGATAAACCTTACTCACAACAGCTGGCGTTAAAGCAGCAACAACTAACAGCCTTGTTAGCCGCGTTTAAACCGGCACAGCTGCTTGAGCCGGTAGCATCGGCTGAGCAGGGCTTTCGCTATAAAGCCAAGATGGTCGCATCAGGTACGGCTGAGCAGCCAATGTTGGGCATTGTTAATGCACAAAGCGAAGCGGTCGACTTAGCTGACTGCCCGTTGTATCCGCTGGCGTTTATGCCTGCCTTTGCGCTGTGTAAAGCCTTTATCCAACGCGCGAAGCTAACTCCCTACGATATTAGTGCCCGGCGCGGCGAGCTGAAATTTATCCTGCTTAGCCAAAGCTTGCACAGTGGCCGCTTTATGCTGCGTTTTGTGCTGCGCTCAAAAAACTGCCTGGCATCTGTGCAGAAGCATCTGCCTTGGTTATTGTCGCAGTGGCCAGAGCTGGAAGTGTGTTCGGTTAACCTGCAACCCAAGCCTGCCGCGCTGCTGGAGGGTGAAGAAGAAATTATCCTGACTGAGCAAACCTTGTTAGCTGAGCAATTAAACCAGGTACCGCTGTACTTAACGCCGCAAAGCTTTTTTCAAACCCAGCCGGTGATGGCGGCGGCGTTATACCACAGGGCAGCAGAGTGGGCGGCACAACTGCAACAGCAGCAGGGCGAATTTAAGCAGATCTGGGATTTATTCTGTGGCGTCGGCGGCTTTGGTTTGCATCTGGCAGCGCCGCAACAACAGCTAAACGGGATTGAGATAGCACCCGCCGCCATCGCCAGCGCACAGCGCTCTGCCAATGAGCTTGGTTTAACCAGGGTGCAGTTTCAGGCGTTGGACTCAGCCGCTTTTGCCCAAGCCGCAGAGCTGGCGCCGGATTTACTGGTGGTAAACCCGCCCCGACGGGGGGTGGGGGAGGCACTGTGCCGGGATATACAACGCTTAGCGCCGCACTGGTTGATTTACTCCAGCTGTAATGCCCAAACGCTGGCGCAAGACCTGGTGCTATTGCCAGATTATAAGCTTCTGAAAGTGCAGCTGTTTGATATGTTTGCCCACAGCAGCCACTACGAGGTATTAACCCTGCTGCAACGCCGGCATTAAAACCACGGTTGCATCCTGCTTACCGCAGTATATACTGTATCAATATACAGTATTTGTAGGGTGCATTATGTCGGCGTTATTAGAGCAGTTAGCACGGCGGCAGTTGCTATGGCAGGGCAACAGTTGCCAGGCGGCGTATCAGGCGGTGCCCTCCGGCTACCCTGAGTTGGATCAACAACTGGCCGGTGGCTTCCCGGCCAGCGGCTTAATTGAGCTGCAAACGCAGTTGGGTATCGGTGAGCTGCGCTTGTTGCTACCGTATTTGCAACAGCAGCACAGCAGCGGCCGTTTACTGGTACTTATCTCGCCACCGGCCATGCCTTGTGCCGATATGCTTTGTGCTGCCGGTATAACACTGTCGCAATTAGTTATTGTTACGCCCAAAACCGGCAAAGAGGCGTTGTGGGCGGCAGAGCAGTGCCTGCAAAGCGGTTGCTGTGCCTCGGTATTGCTGTGGCAGGCAGGGCTGAAGCTGGCTCAGGCCAGGCGCTTACAATTGGCGGCAGAGCAGGGCGCGGCCAGTTTAGTGTTACTGCGCCGGCCGGCAACAGGGTTGAGCTTGCCGGTAAATTTAAGCCTGGAACTTAAACCACATCGTCAGGGGCTGCAGCTTAGCGTACATAAGCGCAAAGGTGGCTGGCCGGGATCGGCTTTTGTGCTGGATATGCGAAGCCGCTGGCCGGCGCTGTGTTTTGCCGAGGATGCAGCTGAGCTGCCACAGCGTAAGGCCGGCTGAGATGGCGCTGTATCTGTATTTACATTTTCCGGCGTTGCAGTGCGATAGTTTAACTGACGCCACGCAACAATCTTTGCCGGTGGCGGTAGTGGATGCGCAGCATAGTATTATTCAATTAAATGAACAAGCGGCCGCGCAAGGGGTGCAACTACAGATGAGCCTGGCTACCGCTGCGGCACTGTGCCACAACCTGCAGCTGATCCCTTATCAGAGTGAGCAACAGCAAGCGGTATTATTGTCTGTTGCGCAGCAGCTGTATCAGGTAAGCGGCGAAATTGCGCCGGATCCGCCTGCCGGCTTGTATTTGCGGGTGTGCAATATGCTGCAGCTATATCATGGCCTGGACGGCTACCGTGCTGCGCTGATGGCAGAGCTTAAACGCTTGCCGTATCGTTATGCTTATGCCACCGCGGCTACGCCCTTTGCCGCTAAATGCCTGGCACGGCAGCAATTTAATCAACTAACGGCCGATCACAGCCTGACAGACGCTGCGCTAAAACACAGCCCGCTTAGCTTTACTGAGCTGGAAGCGGATTTACAGCAGCAGCTGCAGCGTTTGGGCATTGATACTTTGGGCCGCTTACTGGCGTTATCATCGGCCGAACTGGCGCGGCGCTTTGATAACCGTTTAGTCAGTTATCTCGGCCGTTTACGCGGTGAATTTTTCCATGCACTGGACTATATCCGGCCCGAACCCGGCTTTAGCCGTTATCTCGAATTGCTGTATGACATCAGCGATATGGCCGTACTCAGTGCGCCGCTTAGCAAGTTACTACAGCAACTGCAGCAACAGCTTGAGCGCAACAATGCCTTGTGCCATCAACTGACACTGCGTTTATTTTGCCGTGACAGCGATACGCAATGTATCAGTATCGGCTCAGCGCAGGGCGAATATCGCGCCGCCAACTGGCTGAAACTGTGTCAGCTGCAGCTGGAAACTAACCGCCTGCAGGCGCCGGTGTATGGCCTGCAACTGGAAGTGACACAATTTGCGCCGCAGCAGGCGCAAAGCGAGGATTTATTTCAACCACAACAGGGTAATGTATCGGCATTACAACTGGTGTCGTTGTTACAAGCCAGGCTGGGCCGCGAGGCGGTAAGCGGGCTTAGCCTGCAAAACCGCCACTTACCCGAGCAGGCCAGTGGCCGGCCTTTACCCTTGTTGCAAAGCCAGCCGGACGCAGTTGCACTGTTGCAGCGGCCGGCGTTTTTATTGCCGCAGCCTGTGGCGCTGCGTGAGGCGATAGACATAAGCCGGGGCCCGGAGCGCTTGTGCCCGGATGGCTGGCAACTGGCTGCCCAGCGTGATTATTTTATCGGCCGCAACAAACAAGGCCAATGGCTTTGGCTGTACCGCACGGCGCAGCAGCAGTGGTTTGTGCATGGTTTGTTTAGTTAGCTGTTGCCTATGAGTTACGCTGAACTGTTTTGTCAAAGCCATTTTAGTTTTCTGCACGGTGCCTCCGGCCCGCAGGAGTTGGTGCAGCAGGCCGCTGCGCTGGGTTATAGCGCTCTGGCGCTGACCGACGAGTGCTCGGTGGCCGGTATAGTACGGGCCTACCGCCAGATTGACGAGCAAGGGCTGAATATTAAGCTGATTGTCGGCAGTTATTTTCAGTTAGATAAACTGGAATTGGTATTACTGTGCCCGGATAAAGCCGCTTACACTGAGCTGTGCCGTATTATTACCAATGCCAGGCGGCGCAGCAGCAAGGGCGAATACTGCTTAACCGAATGGGATCTGATGTCGCTGCAACATTGCTTGTTGCTGTGGTTGCCCGCCGGCGATAACGACAGTGATAGCTACTGGGCCAACTGGCTGCAAAAATACCACAGCGACCGGTTGTGGCTTGCTATGCGCCGCCAGCTTAACCATAACGAAGCTGCTTTTGCGGCTTATTGTCAGCAACTGGCACAGCAGTATCAGCTAAAGGCCGTGGCCTGTGGTGCTGTGCTGATGCATATTCCTGAGCGGTTGGCACTGCAGCACTGCGTCAGTGCCATTAAAGCCGGCAAACCGATAGCAGAGCTGGGCCGGCAGCTATTGAGTAATGCCGAGCGTGCACTGCGCCCGCTGGCTAAGCTGGAAAAATTATTCAGCGCTGATCTGCTACAGCAAAGCTGTGCTATCGCACAGCGCTGCACGTTTTCTCTGGATGAACTGAAATATCAGTACCCAAGCGAGCTGGTGCCGGCAGGCGAAACGGCGGCCGGTTATTTGGCGTATCTGGTGGTGCAGGGTAGCAAACTGCGCTTTCCTGCCGGGGTGCCAAAGCGGGTGCAGGCCATTATTGATAAAGAAATGGCACTGATCACTGAGCTTAACTACGCATACTTTTTTCTCACCATTTATGACCTGGTACAGTTTGCCAAAGCGCGCGGCATTTTGTACCAGGGCCGGGGCTCGGCGGCCAACTCTGTAGTGTGTTATTGCCTGGAAATTACCGCCGTAGATCCGGAGAAAATTCAGGTACTGTTTGAGCGCTTTTTATCGCGTGAGCGTAAAGAGCCGCCGGATATTGATGTCGACTTTGAGCATGAGCGGCGCGAAGAAGTGATCCAGTACCTGTATCAAAAATACGGCCGCGAACGAGCTGCGCTGGCCGCTACGGTAATAAGCTATCGCTTTAAGAGCGCGCTGCGGGATGTTGGCAAGGCGCTGGGGTTGCCTGGCAGCCAGCTGGACTTTTTAGTGAAAAACATTCAGCGCCGCGACCCGAGCTTAAGCTGGCAGCAGCAACTGGGGGCGCTGGGGCTTAACAGTAACAGCGACACTACGCAGCAGCTGATTACGCTGGTAGAGCAGTTGCGTGGCACCCCAAGGCATTTATCGCAGCATGTCGGCGGTTTTGTTATCTCACAAGGGCCCTTGTATGAACTGGTGCCGGTAGAGAACGCCGCCATGGCTGACAGAACAGTGATCCAGTGGGATAAAGATGATCTGGAAACGCTGGAGCTGCTAAAAGTGGATGTGCTGGCACTGGGTATGTTAACCGCTATCCGCAAGTGCTTTGCGCTGCTAAAGCAACACGAACAGCAGGATTTAAGCATTGCCGGCATTAGTGCGCAGGGCGATGATGCGGCGGTGTACCAGATGATGCAAAAAGCCGATACTGTCGGGCTGTTTCAGATAGAGTCGCGTGCCCAGATGAGCATGTTGCCACGGCTGAGGCCAGCCTGTTACTACGACCTGGTGGTACAAATTGCCATAGTGCGGCCAGGGCCTATTCAGGGTGATATGGTGCACCCCTATTTAAAACGCCGCCATGGTGAAGAAGCCGTAGAGTACCCATCAATCGAAGTTGAAGGCGTACTAAGCCGCACCCTGGGCGTGCCGATTTTTCAGGAGCAGGTGATCCAGTTGGCGATGGTGGCGGCCGGCTTTAGCGGCGGCGAGGCCGATCAGTTGCGCCGGGCCATGGCCAGTTGGAAGAAAACCGGCGAGCTGCTGCAGTTTAAACATAAGCTGATTGACGGCATGCAAAGCCGCGGCTACGCGCTGGAATTTGCCGAGCGTATTTATCAGCAAATTTGCGGTTTTGGTGAATATGGCTTTCCGGAGTCGCACTCGGCCAGTTTTGCTGTGCTGGCCTATGTGTCGGCCTGGCTGAAATACTATTATCCGGCGGCGTTTTGCACCGCCCTGCTAAACAGCTACCCGATGGGGTTTTACAGCCCGGCGCAGCTGTTGCAGGATGCCAGGCGCCACGGTGTTAACGTGTTGCCGCTCTGTGTTAATCAATCGCAGTGGGATTATTGCCTGCAACAACAAGGCAAAGCGATACGGCTGGGGTTACGCCAGATCAAGGGGCTGTCTGTGGCTGGGGCGCAGTTGCTGCTGAAGCTACGCCCGGCCGGCGGTTATCGCGATATAGCGCAACTGCGGCAAATCGGGCTTAGCCGCAGCGATTTACAGGCACTGGCCAGTGCCAATGCGCTAAGCAACATTAGCGGCGATCGTTATAACAGCCGTTGGCAACTGATGGATAACCAGCACAGCCTGCCGCTGTTTGCATCCGGCCAGCAGCTTTCTGAGCTGACAGAGCCGGCGACGCAGGTGGCACAAACCGCGCCGGTCTATTTAGCGCCACCTGGCCCGGTAGAGGAAATGCTGGAGGACTATGCCGCCACTGGCCTTACGTTGGCAACCCATCCGCTGGCGTTGCTGCGCCGGGCCGGCAAATTACCGCGCAGCGTGCCGGTAGACGAGCTACACCGTGTGCGGCATAACAGCCCGGTGCGGGTGAGTGGCCTGGTGACGTTACGCCAACGGCCGGGCACGGCCGCCGGAGTTACCTTTATGTCGCTGGAAGATGAAACCGGCACTGCCAATGTGCTGGTGTGGTTGGCCACAGCGCAGGCGCAGCAAAAAAGCTTTTTAACCGCGCGTATTTTACAGGTCGACGGTATTTTACAGCGCGAGGGTGAGGTAACCCATATTATCGCCGGTAAGCTGGTTGACTTATCCGCGCTTTTGGCCGAACTTAAGCTGTCCTCACGCGATTTTCATTAACGGGAACTGCTATGTTATTGCAAGCCTCACAAAGCCTGGTATTACTGATTGATATGCAGCAAAAGCTGGCACCGGCTATTTTTGACAGCAAAGCCGTAGAGCAGGCGGCGGCCTGGGTGCTGCAGGTGGCTGTGCAACTGGAGGTGCCGGTATGGGCCACTGAGCAATACCCGCAAGGTATAGGCGCTACGCTGCCGGCATTGGCAGAGCTGGTGCCGCCCTCGCAGGTGCTGCAAAAAATGCATTTCAGTGCGTTAAAAGAGCCGCATATTGCCAGCAGCCTGGCCTGTACTGAGCGCAAGCAAATTGTGGTGCTGGGCACTGAAGCCCATGTCTGTGTGCTGCAGTCGGTAATGGATTTATTGGCATTGGGCTATCAGGTGTTTGTGGTAGTTGAAGCCGTAGGCTCGCGCACAGAGCAAAATAAACAGTTGGCCTTAAGCCGTATGCAGCAAGCCGGCGCGCAGATTATCAGCCGGGAAATGCTGGCATTTGAATGGTTGGAGTGTTGCGGCACTGATACCTTCCGCCAAATCAGTAAAGGCTGGATCCGTTAATGCGTTGCTGCTTATTACTGTTAGTTTTGGCGTTGCCGTTGCAGGCCGATAGCCTGATTGAACAGCAACTACCGGATTTTTATCAGCAGTTACTGCCGCAACAAGCCTACCCGTTAAGCTGGCAACCAGAGCACTTTAACGATATTCAGCACTGGCGTGCACAGGGCCGGGCTGCATTACGCGAAGCCTTGCTATGGCCGGATGAGCCGGTTGATTTTGCCGCAGAATTGGTAAAAAACGAAGCGCGCGACGGTTACAGTGCGCAGTTGTGGTCGGTGCAGCTGACTAAACAGAGCAGGGTGCAGCTTATGCTATTGCAACCTGATGTGGCTAAGCCTGCGCCTGCGGTGTTACTGCTGCATGATCACGGCGCCCGCTTTGATATTGGCAAAGAAAAATGGCTACAGCCGTTTGCAACCGACATGCGCTTGCCAGCGGCGCAGCAGTGGGCAGACAAATACTTTAGCGGTAACTTTGTCGGCGATGCGCTGGCTAAGCAAGGCTATTTGGTGCTGGCGGCTGATACTTTTGGCTGGAGTGATCGTGGCCCGGTTGAATTTAGCGCGCAGCAATCCCTGGCCGCTAATATGTTTATGCTGGGCCGCTCGCTGGCCGGTATGGCTGCTTATGAAGATCTACGCCTGGTGCAGTTTATAAAACAGTTGCCGCAAGCTGACAGCAACCGGCTGGCAGTGCTGGGGTTTTCGATGGGGGCGTTTCGCGCCTGGCAACTGGCGGCATTAACCGACGATATCAAGGCCGGGGTGGCCGTAGCCTGGTTAAACAGCTACCGGCATTTAATTACGCCAGGCAATAATATCCTCAAAGGCCAGTCGGCGTTTTATATGCTGCACCCGGGCTTAGCGGCAAAATCAGATATTCCCGACATAGCGGCGCTGGCCGCGCCCAAAGCAATGTTGTTTATTAATGGCGGCAAAGACAAGCTGATGCCGCAGGCCGGCGTAAAGCAGGCTTATGCGCAACTGGCAAAGGTATGGCAGGCGCATGGCGCAGCAGATAAGCTGGCTACTACCTTGTACCCGCAATACGGTCATGAATTTAATGCTGAGCAACAGCAGCAGGTGTTCAGCTGGTTAGCCACTCAGTTAGCTGTGGCGCCGAGTGACTGATCCAGCAACAGCGCCAGCCGCACACCCGCCTGCTGTAAGCGCTGCTCCAGTACCGCCTGATAATGCAGTACATAGCTGTCATCAATTAACATGCCGGGCGTATAACCCTGATAAATTTCCAGCGTAAGCGCCGCTGATTCATTGGCCCAGCTCAATACATCGCCTTGCTGCCAGGCTGAACGCTGCTTAGTACCGATGCGGTTAAACAGCGTAGCGGCTTTGCTGTGGTCGGTTTCATAGCCCAGCTGTTTTAACAGCGCAAAATCCCACACACCGTGCAGGTTATTCGGTAAACCATAAAAATACACTGCAGTGCGGTTGCCACCTAAATCATCGGCAAAGCTGACATGTAAAGGTTGGTGTAAGTCGCCAATAAAATGCGCCAGAAACAACAATGCCTGCCAGTCGGTGTTATCGTCAGCTAAGCGCTGCTGCATATCGGTGATGGCAGATAAAATACAGCCGTGCGCCGGGCAATCAGCTGCGCTTACTTGCTGTTTATCACGGGCAAAATTCACAAAATGCAGCGCTGAGGCGTAGTCAAAGGCCGGGTCGGCGCGCACTTCATCGGCCCAGCTGCAGCTTTGGCTAAACTGTTGATAAGGTGAGGCGGCAATCAGGCTGTCAATTTGTACCCGCGTAGCGTCACTAACCAGCTGATAGGCCATATCGCAAATCATCTGGTGGCCGGTTTTGCTAAAAGCCTGCAGCGGGTTACTCAGCAGCAATAATGCCGCTGCGATAACAATACGCATAGCTTACTCCGGCACCAGTTGGTGCACTTGGAACTCACCTTGTGCACTTAACAACGGGCTTAGCTCGGCCAATGCCTGCTGCATATCTTTGGCCAGCGTATAGGGCGGGTTAATCACCAGCATACCACTGCCGGTCATACCAAAGCCGCTGCTATCCGCCAATGGGCAATATTCAATCCGTAGCTGATCTTTAATGCCGGTAGCGACAATAGCGCTGATAAAGGCTTCCACCGCCGCGCGCTCTATTACCGGATACCAGATAGCATAGGTAGCTTGCGGAAAACGCTGATAAGCGCTTTGTAAGCCGGCAACCACATCCTGGTATTCAGTTTTCAGCTCGTAGGGCGGATCTATCAATACTAGGCCGCGCTTATGCAGTGGCGGCAGCATGGCTTTAAAGCCGGTCCAGGCGTCCATATGCTCAATCCGGCTGTGGCGCCGCCGGGCGAACTGGCTGGCCAGAATAGGGTAGTCTGTCGGGTGCAGCTCGGTAGCCTGAATGCTATCGGACGAACGCAGCAGCATGGCAGCAATTTTCGGTGAGCCCGGGTAAAAGGCCAGCTCGCCGTCCGGGTTAAGTTGTTTTATCAGCGTTATATAGTGCGCCAATGCCGGGCTTTGCGCCTGGTAGTGCCACAGTTTACCAATACCGCCCTGGTACTCGCTGGTTTTCTGCGCCTGTTCAGCCAGTAAGCTGTACAGGCCGGCACCGGCATGGCTGTCGTGGTAGCAAAAGGGTTTATCTTTTTGCAGCAGGTAATCAACAATGGCCACCTGTACCAGATGTTTCACCACATCGGCATGATTACCGGCGTGATAACTGTGGCGATAACTAAGCATAAACAAGGCCTGTAGCGGCAAATTTAAAGGCCGTCAGCATACTGCGCGCGCAGAAAAATACAAGTATTGTTGCTGCGCAGCTGGTAAAATCCGCCGCATTATTGATTTACCGCGCCATGCGGCGCACGCAGGATTTTTATGTCACAACACAAAGCCAAAGGCGGCAAAGCGGCCAATCCACTGCATAAGCCCTGGACCAAAGATGCCGGGGCAAAGAATGCCAGGCCGGCAGCCAATAAAGCGAAACGTCCTGCACCTGATAAAGCGCAGCAGGTTAAAGCCGTGCGTAGCGTGCAGGAAGACGAAGGTAAGGTGTACGGCGAAAACGCTTGCCGGGTGCTGTTTAGCCAACGCCCGGATGCGCTGATCCGACTTTATGTGTCACAGCAAATGGCCGCTAAGTTTGCTGATGTGATGAAATATTTAGCTGCGGCGAAAAAGGCCTACCATATTGTTGATGACGCCGAGCTGGAGAAAGTCGCCGGTAGCGGCCATCACGGCGGTGTGGTGTTGCTGGTAAAACGTAAACCACAGCAAAGCCTGGCGGCGTATTTGCAGCAAAAAGGCCGTAAACGCGACTGTTTGCTGGCACTGGATGGCGTGGGTAACCCGCATAACTTAGGTGCGATAACGCGCAGCTGTGCGCATTTTGGCGTGGGCGGCATTATTATGAAACAACCTGAGCTGCTACAATCGGGCGCGGCCCTGCGCACGGCTGAAGGCGGTGGTGAATTTGTTGCTGGCTTAAGTTGTGACAACCTGCCACTGGCATTACAGCTGTGCAAAGAAGCCGGTTATACACTGATCACCACCTCCAGCCACGCCGGCACCTCGCTGTATCAAAGCACGCTTCCGGCCAAGGTGGTGATCGTATTTGGTGAAGAGATGTTTGGCGTGTCAAAAAACGTCGCCAAAAGCGCCGATATTGCACTGCAAATTCCGGGTTCTGGCAAGGTAGAGTCGCTGAACGTTAGCGTAGCGGCAAGCCTGATCTTAGGCGAATGGTACCGTCAGCAGCTTAACTGATTAGCTCTCGGGATGGGCAGGTTTAATTTGGCCTATATACTGAAAGCGTGGCAGTAATTCGCCGGCAATTTCAACGTTTTCAGTGAACATGTCCAGCGGCCGTGCCCAGAGGCCAAAATCGCCGTACAGCGCGCGGTAAATTACCAGCCACTGTTCGGTTTCGCTGTGGCGGGCGCAATCAATAACCTGATAATAAGCGCCCTTGTAATGCTGATAAAAGCCCGGTTCAAGCGGTGGTTTAAGCTTGTTGTTCATACCAGCTCTCGAAGATAATTTTGGCCGATAAACTGTCAACTTTGTCTTTGGCCAGATTACGATAGCCGCCATCAGCAAACAGCATGCTACGGGCTTCCGCGGTGGTAAGGCGTTCGTCATGCAGCTCTACCGGCAAGCCAAAACGGCCATGCAGCCGGTTGGCAAACTTACGCGTACGCACGGTAAACGGCTGCTCGCTGCCGTCCATATTCAGTGGTAACCCCACCAGCAATAACTGAGGTTTCCATTCGTTAATCAGCTTTTCCAGCACTGCCCAGTCGGGGGTGCCGTCCAGGGCTTTTAATGCGCTAAGCAGTGAGGCGGTGCCGGTAAGTTCCTGACCTACCGCCACGCCTATGCTTTTGGTGCCGTAATCAAAGGTTAAAATGGTACGACTCATTAAGCGTGACCGGCCTCGTTAGTTAGTTGCCAGGGTTTAATACCAATTTTGGCGGTGGCGCTTTGCCACTTTTCAGCATGGGTTAAATCAAAAATAATAGCGCTGTCGGCCGGAATAATTAACCAGGCGTTATCGGCAATTTCCTGCTCCAGCTGGCCGGCTGTCCAACCGGCATATCCCAGTGCCAAAATAAACTTTTCCGGCGCATTGTCAGTGGTTAAATCAAATAATATATCTTTTGAAGTGGTAACCATCAGCTCGTCAGTTAAACGCATGCTGCTGCTGTAGCCTTCTTTGGCGGTGTGCAGCACAAAGCCTCTGTCGTGCTGCACCGGGCCGCCGGCACAAACATGCGCCGTGGCGGCCGGGCTTTTGGTGTTGAACTCAATTTGCAGCTGTTGCAGCAAGTCAGCTACCTTCACTTCCAGCGGGTGGTTAATGACGATGCCCATGGCACCTTCATCATTATGTTCACAAATATAGGCAACACTGCGTTTAAACAGTGGGTCATCTAACGACGGCATAGCAATTAAAAAATGATTCTGAAAATTCTGCATAGTGACCTCGTTACAACGTGGTTGTCACTGGCGGGCTGCCAGCAGCTGTTCAATTTCATCAAATAACAAACCGGTGATACTGATTGGAAACGCCGCTTCAATTTCGCGGATACAGGTTGGGCTGGTAACGTTAATTTCAGTTAACTTGTCGCCTATTACATCCAGACCGACAAAAATCAGTCCTTTGGCTTTTAACGTGGGTGCTACCGCATTGGCAATGGCCAGGTCAGACTCTGACAAGGGTCTGGCTTCGCCACGGCCGCCGGCTGCGAGGTTGCCACGGGTTTCGCCGTTGGCCGGAATGCGTGCTAAACAGTATGGCACGGGTTTACCGTTTACTACCAGTATTCGTTTATCGCCCTGGCTGATTTGCGGAATAAAGCGCTGTGCCATGGCATAGCGGCTGCCATGTTCGGTTAGCGTTTCAATGATGACACTGACATTGGCATCACCGGGTTTTAAGCGGAAAATAGACGCGCCGCCCATGCCATCCAGCGGTTTTAAGATCACGTCCTGCTCGGCCTGGTAAAAAGCTTTTAAGCGTTTGGCATCGCGGCTGACCAGGGTTTTTGGTGTGTGTTGGCTAAACCAGCTGGTGTAGAGCTTTTCGTTGGCATCACGCAGGCTCTGTGGTTTATTAACAATTAACGTACCCTCATCTTCTGCCCGCTCCAATATGTAGGTGGCATAGATATACTCGGTATCAAACGGCGGATCTTTACGCATTAAGATAACATCGAGCTCGCTAAGCTTAATGTCCTGCTCAGTGCCAAATTGATACCAGCCGGCCGGGTCTTGCTGCACTGTCAATAGCCTGGTATTGGCGCGCGCCTGGCCTTCCAGCAAATATAAATCGGCCATTTCCATGTAGTGGATCTGATAACCACGCTGTTGTGCCTGCAGTAACATGGCGAAGCTGGAGTCTTTTTTTATATTGATGGCCGAAATAGGGTCCATCACTATGCCAAGTTTTATCGGTTTGTTCATGCTGTGTCCTCAGGCCAGGTCGCCAAATTGCAGTTGTAACGCACTGATAGCGGTAAGTGCTGCCGTTTCGGTGCGCAGTACACGTGGCCCCAGCTGAATGCCGCTAAAACCGGCCGCCGTAGTGTGTGCCATTTCCTGTTCACTAAAACCGCCTTCAGGGCCTATTACTAACCGGATATTTAGATTAGGTGTTAAGGTCTTAATGGTGTCTTTGGCCCACGGATGCAAGGTTAGCTTTAATTCTTTTGTGCTTTGCCTAAGCCAGGCATCGAGTGAAATAGCCGGATGCACGGTTGGCACTATACTGCGGCCGCTTTGCTCACAGGCACTGATGGCTATTTTTTGCCATTGCTCGTTGCGTTTGGTCAAACGTTCGCCGTCCAGCTTTACGCCGCAGCGTTCGGTAAACAGCGGGGTAATTTCGCTAACGCCAAGTTCTACCGCTTTTTGTATAGCAAAATCCATTCTGTCGCCGCGCGATATACCCTGGCCCAGATGAATTTTCAGTGGCGATTCGACCGGGTTTGCCAACTGTGTACTGGCAATAACGTGAACGCGTTTCTTATCGCTGCTGCTGATGCGGGCAGGGTAGTTAAAACCGTCGCCGTTAAACAGCTGAAGCTCGCTGCCAACCGGCATGCGCAGCACACGGCCAATATGGTTGGCGGCATCGTCATCCAGGGAAAATTCGTGGTTAAGTGCAATGGCACCACTGTGGTAAATTCTTGGAATACGCATAAACAACATCAGCTTGAACAGAGTATGCGAATGGTAACAGCCTGCTGTGTTATGGCAAAGCTGAAGTATAAAAATCAGCACTGATAATGGCAGGTAAATCTGCAACTACCAGTGCTGAGAAGAGCGGTAAACTTAATGCTTTTTGTATAATCGTAATGCTAACAGTCCTAAGCCCAATAGCAGAATGCTACCGGGTGTAGGTACTTGGGTGGTACTTAACGGATCTCGTGCCCAGATAGCAAAGTGGGAGATATCCTTGTTAAAATCACCGGTATTAAACAAGCCACCAAAAGTAAAAGGTGTGCCAAAAGGATCGCCGAACCTGTCGTCGTTCTGAGCAGACAACTCGTTAGCAAAGATATCGGTGAAATTAAAATCATACACCGCCCAGCCATTGCCGGCTTTAAAGACAAACGCCAGATGGTCAAAGGTTGACCGGTTGCCCAGAGCACCCTGTACTTTTTCAATAACATCCAGTGAGGTTGCTAAAGTCCAACTGCCACTGCTGCAGCCGCTGGCAGAGGTACAGGTGAAGCTGATATCCAGCACTTCATCCAGGTCCAGATACTGCAGCCAATTGATCGCCTGATATTGTTCAGACCAGCTGTTATCGTCATTTAAGTCGAATTTGGCCAGGCTTATCCAACCCGGGTCATCAGCAATGCTGGGGTTGGCATCCGGAAAGCCCACATTAGGCCCCAAATCCATCAGTTGTGATTCGGAAATAAACCGCGTAGGGCTTAACCAGCCACCCTCACCATTTAACAGGCCGTCACCATAGGTGCCGATATTAGGATTGGCATCATGTAAACTGCCGACATTATTGGGGTCGCCATACAGACCGGCGCAATCTGACGCGGTGTAAGGCCCTGCCACCAGCAGATTCTGCGCTGAGCCATCAGCGCTTTTACTGATCGAGGTTAAGCTGATGGCATCATTGCTACAAGCGGGTAGCGGGCCTGCTACTGTTTGAGGGACGAACGCTAAAGCTACTACACCAATTGCAACACTAAGGTAAAAGCATTTCATGATAAGCTCCGTTTCCATGAAAATATTAGGCATGGCTAAGTAAGCATATCTCGTACCACTATGATATTGTGCTTACTAATCAGTGAATTGCAATTGTTGCTGGACTGTTAATGGGGAAAAATGTAAAGAAGGCTGACGGAGGACGGGGAAGTTGGGCCGGCGCAGGTGCGATTACGCCGGCCCTGGTATATGACGTTAGTTGACTGCCGGGTAGCTGTAACTGGCACCCACGCCCAGTGGAATATCCAACGCCCAGAAACCGAGCAGGAAGGCAGTCCACAGTACCAGCATAGCGACAGAGTACGGTAGCATTAGTGCGATAAGGGTACCGATACCGGTTGATTTAACATACTTCTGGCAAAACACCACGATTAACGGGAAGTACGGCAGCAGCGGCGTAATAATATTGGTAGAAGAATCACCCACACGGTAAGCGGCCTGGGTTAAGTCCGGCGATACGCCAAGCTCCATCAACATAGGTACCATAATGGCACCAATCAGCGCCCACTTAGCTGAAGCTGAGCCAACTAACAGGTTAACAAAGCCGGATAAAAACACGATACCAATCAGCGTAAAGCCCATCGGGAAGGCCATTTCCTGTAGCCAGTTGGCGCCTTTTATCGCCAACAGGGCGCCAAGGTTAGACTGGCCAAAAGCATAGATAAACTGCGCACAGAAAAACGCCATGACAATGTAATAGCCCATGCCGCTCATGGCTTTGCTCATGCCTTTGATAATGTCACGATGGTTTTTGGCATTACCGGACACATAGCCGTATACCACACCGGGAATTAAAAAGAACACAAAGATAATGCTGACAATAGATTGCATTAACGGAGCAGCGAAAACCAACAAGTTGCTTTGACCTTCTGCCAATACTGTACCGGCAGGTGCGCGCCAGGCAGAAGTTTCCGGCAAGGCTGATGCAATTAACAGTACTATGCTTAACAGCATAGAAAAGCTGGCCCAGCGCAAACCTTTACGCTCGTTGGGTTTTAAGTCGTCCATTTTCGGCATATCGGCCGGGTCGCCGTCTACCACGGTAGATTTAAGCCTTGGCTCAATAAATTTGTCAGTAATTATCCAACCGACAATAACCACCAAAAAGGTAGAGGCGGTGGTGAAGTAATAGTTGTTCATCGGGCTGACAAACAGCTCAGCTGCAGCAGGGTCAGATGATAAGCGCGCCGATACCTGAGTAAGGCCCGATAGCAGTGGGTCAAGGCTTGACGGCAGTATAGTGGCAGAGAAACCACCTGATACACCGGCAAAGGCTGCGGCGATACCGGCCAGCGGATGACGGCCGGCAGCATAGAAAATAACGGCGCCCAGCGGAATAACCAGTACATAACCGGCGTCTACCGCCATATGGCTGGCAACACCGACTGCAATCAGTACCGGTGTTAACAGCATTTTCGGCGTAACCGACAGTACAGAGCGTAAACCGGCATTAATAAAGCCGGTATGCTCGGCTACACCTAAACCCAGCATTGCCACCAACACCACGCCAAGCGGGGCAAAGGTAACAAAGGTATTGACCATTTTGGCCATAAAGGTGGTCATGGAATCGGCGGACAGCAGGTTGTTCACCTGAATAGCGGCGCCGGTGCGCGGGTCTACTTCATTAAAGCTGACACCGGCCAGAGCCCAGGATACCACCCAGACCACTACCATCAGTAAGGCGAATAATACAGCAGGATCGGGTAATTTATTGCCAACGATTTCTATGGCGTTAAGCGCACGGTTAAGCCAGCCGGCTTTAGCGGCGTTGGCGGTTTGTTCAGACATACATGTTCCTTTCTTATAGTTTTGTTTCACTCTGCTCACAGACAGAGGACCCCGGATACAGCACAGCAGCTTATAATACACAAAAAGCTGCTGATGATAAGGCGAAATTATCCGCCTGGTTTAATAACAGCAGGTATGAAAAAGGAGAGCAGGGCTCTCCTTTTTACGTAATGAACAAATGCAGCTTATTTTGCGTACTGGCGCAGCAACTCCGCTTTGTCGGTTTGCTCCCACGGGAACTCATCACGACCAAAGTGACCATAGGCTGCTGTTGGCAAATAAATAGGACGCTCCAGCTGCAGCATTTCAATCAGGCCGTAAGGGCGCAGGTCAAAGTGTTCGCGCACCAGCTTAATCAGCTGATCTTCGCTCAGTTTGCTGGTGCCAAAGGTTTCCAGGCTGATAGAGGTAGGTTCTGCTACACCGATGGCATAAGATACCTGCAGCTCACAGCGTTCAGCCAGGCCGGCAGCAACAATGTTTTTCGCCACATAGCGCGCAGCATAGGCAGCAGATCGGTCAACTTTTGACGGATCTTTACCGGAGAAAGCACCGCCGCCGTGACGCGCCATACCGCCGTATGAGTCGACAATAATTTTCCGGCCGGTTAAGCCGCAGTCACCCATAGGGCCGCCGATAACAAAGCGGCCGGTAGGGTTAATAAAGAATTTGGTTTTAGCCGTTAACCATTCTGCCGGCAGTACCGGTTTAATAATGGTTTCCATTACTGCTTCACGCAGGTTTTCCGTGCTGATGGTATCGCAGTGCTGGGTAGACAACACTACCGCATCGATACCTACCGGCTTACCGTCTTCGTAAATAAAGCTTAACTGAGATTTAGCATCCGGACGCAACCATGGCAGGGTGCCATCTTTACGCACCTGCGCCTGACGCTGCACCAGACGGTGTGAATAGGTGATAGGGGCCGGCATTAACACGTCAGTTTCGTTACTGGCGTAGCCGAACATTAAACCCTGGTCACCGGCGCCTTGCTCTTTCGGATCGGCGCGGTCTACACCCTGGTTAATATCCGGGGATTGTTTACCGATGGCATTTAATACGGCACAAGAATCAGCATCAAAGCCCATATCTGAATGCACATAACCAATTTCACGTACGGTCTTGCGGGTAATTTCTTCAATATCAACCCAGGCAGAGGTAGTGATCTCACCACCTACCAGCACCATACCGGTTTTAACGAAGGTTTCGCAGGCAACGCGGGCTTTAGGGTCTTGTTCCAGGATTGCATCCAATACGGCGTCTGAAATCTGATCAGCAATTTTATCCGGATGTCCTTCAGATACTGACTCAGAAGTAAAAATGTGTTGTGCCATCGGTTGTATTCCAAAATAAGGTTAATGCAGTTAAGTTCGTTCTGCTGAAAAATGCCATGACGAACCCAAAAAATAGGCGGCTATTCTAGAGAAAGTGTGCTGCCTTTGCCAGAAAAATCTGCCACCCAGACGTCTTTAATGCTATTTTACGCTGCTTATTACGTTAGTACAGCCAGTTAGATCTGGGCGGCTGAAAATTGTTTCTGCCGGCGGATTTAAATTTGCCATCCGGCGGGGGCTCTGTGAAAATAGCGACACTTTGAGCCTAAACTTTTCAGCTTAATAATAATCAGCTTCATTATAAGAAGCCGCGCAATGTCAGGAGTGAACATGCCATCTCGTAAACAACTCGCTAATGCTATCCGTGCGCTTAGCATGGATGCGGTGCAAAAAGCTAAATCAGGACACCCCGGCGCCCCTATGGGTATGGCCGACATTGCCGAAGTGTTGTGGCGTGATTTCCTCAAGCATAACCCGCAAGACCCGCAGTGGCCAAACCGCGACCGTTTTATTCTGTCAAACGGCCATGGTTCAATGCTGCTGTATTCCCTGCTGCATTTAAGCGGTTATGACTTGGGCATTGAAGATTTAAAGCAGTTCCGCCAGTTACATTCCAGAACACCGGGTCACCCGGAGTATGGTTATGCGCCAGGGGTAGAAACCACCACCGGCCCACTGGGACAGGGCATTACCAATGCGGTAGGTATGGCGATTGCAGAAAAAGCCTTAGCCGCGCAGTTTAACCAGCCAGGTTACGACATTGTTGACCATCATACTTACACCTTTTTAGGTGATGGCTGTTTAATGGAAGGTATCTCGCATGAGGCCTGCTCTTTAGCCGGCACTTTAGGCTTGGGTAAGCTGATTGCGTTTTGGGATGACAACGGTATTTCTATTGACGGTCATGTTGAAGGCTGGTTTACCGATAATACCCCTGCACGGTTTGAAGCATACGGTTGGCAAGTGATTAGCAATGTTGACGGTCATGACGCTGCAGCAGTTGAAGCCGCTATTACTCAGGCTAAAGCAGATACCACTAAACCGACATTAATTTGTTGTCGCACGGTAATAGGCTATGGCGCGCCTAATAAAGGTGGCAGCCATGACAGCCACGGCGCACCGTTAGGTGAGGCTGAAATCGCGGCAGCGCGCGACTTTTTGCAATGGCCACATGCGCCCTTTGATATTCCGGCTGATATTTATGCTGATTGGGATGCCAAAGCTAAAGGCAGTGCACTGCAGCAAGACTGGCAGCAGTTATTTGCCCGTTACAGTGCCGCTTTCCCTGAGCTGGCAGCAGAGTTCAGCCGTCGTGTAGCCGGCCAGCTGCCTGCCAATTGGGCTGAACAATCACAGGCTTATATTGCACAATTGCAAGCCAACCCGGCCAATATTGCCAGCCGCAAAGCGTCACAAAATGCATTAAATGCCTTTGGCCCGCTGTTGCCGGAGTTTATCGGCGGTTCGGCGGATTTAGCCGGTTCTAACCTGACTATCTGGTCTGGTTCTAAGCCACTCACCGGTGCCGATGCCAGCGGTAACTACATTTATTACGGCGTACGTGAATTTGGCATGTCGGCCATTATGAATGGTATAGCGCTGCACGGCGGCTTTGTACCTTACGGTGCTACCTTCCTGATGTTTATGGAATATGCCCGCAATGCGGTGCGCATGGCAGCATTGATGAAGCAGCGGGTGATCTTTGTTTATACTCACGATTCTATCGGTTTGGGTGAAGATGGCCCAACGCACCAACCGGTAGAGCAATTGGCAGCACTACGTGCTACGCCAAACCTGATGAACTGGCGCCCGTGCGACCAGGTAGAGTCTGCCGTAGCCTGGAAGGCCGCGATAGAACGCACTGATGGCCCAAGCACCTTAATTTTCACCCGGCAGAATCTGGCACAGCAGCAGCGCAATGCGCAGCAACTGGCCGATGTAAAACGCGGTGGTTATATTCTGCGTGACTGTAGTGGTACGCCAGAGTTGATTATTATTGCTACCGGCTCTGAAGTGGAATTGGCGATGCAAGCCGCAGCTAAGCTGGCAGAGCAGGGCAAGGCGGTACGCGTGGTATCTATGCCATCAACAGACGTGTTTGAACAACAGGATGCTGCTTACCGCGAAGCCGTTTTACCAGCCTCAGTAAGCAAGCGCATCGCGGTGGAAGCCGGTATTACCGATTGTTGGTATAAATATGTCGGCCTAACCGGCAAAATTATCGGCATGACCAGCTTTGGCGAGTCGGCACCGGCTGAGCAACTATTTGAACACTTTGGTATTACCACTGAGAAAGTGCTCGAAGCGGCTGAGCAGTTACTGGCGTAATGTTTAATACAATGGGATCAATTCTGGTCCCATTTTTCTATGTGGTGTTATGGCAATCAGACTGGCAATAAACGGCTTTGGCCGTATAGGGCGCAATATTTTACGCGCTATTTATGAAAATGGCTGGCAACACGAGCTGCAGGTGGTAGCGATTAATGAGCTGGCCGACGCTAAGGGCGTAGCGCATTTGCTGAAATATGATACGTCGCACGGCCGTTTTGGTTTTAGTGTCAGCTCTTATGAGGGGGGCATTACGGTTGATGGCAACAAGATAGCCTTGTTTGCTGAGGCTGATCCGCTGGAGTTGCCGTGGAGTGAGCTTGAAGTTGACGTGGTACTGGAGTGTACCGGCGTATTTCACAGCCGCGAGCACGCCAACTGGCATCTGACGGCGGGCGCTAAAAAGGTATTGTTTTCGCACCCTGCAGATACCGATATTGATGCCACTATTATCTACGGTATTAACCACAGTAGCTTAACTGCTGATATGACAGTAGTGTCAGCCGGGTCTTGTACCACTAACTGTATAGTGCCGGTGATCCAGGTATTGGATCAGCATTTTGGTGTTGAAAGCGGCACTATCACCACTATCCATGCTTCTATGCATGATCAACAGGTCATAGATGCTTATCATCCGGATTTACGCCGCACCCGTGCTGCCAGTCAGTCGATTATTCCGGTGGACACCAAACTGGCACTGGGCATTGAACGCATACTGCCGAAATTTGCCGGCCGCTTTGAAGCGATAGCGGTGCGGGTGCCTACGGTAAATGTGACGGCGATGGATTTAAGTGTCACCCTGCATCAGGACGTCAGTATCGCAGCGGTAAATCAGGTGTTGCAGCAAGCCCGTATCGGCGAGCTGGCCGGTATTCTGGATTACACTGAGGAGCCTTTGGTATCAGTGGATTTTAACCATGATGCGCATTCCTGCATTGTCGATGGTTCGCAAACCCGGGTTAGTCATAAACGGCTGGTAAAATGCCTGGTGTGGTGTGATAACGAATGGGGCTTTGCCAACCGTATGCTTGATACTGCCCGGGTGATGATGTAAACGAATTTATAACAAGGAGCAAGAAATGTCTGTTATTCGCATGAGCGATTTGGATCTTAACGGCAAACGTGTACTGATCCGCGAAGATTTAAACGTACCGGTAAAAAACGGCAAAGTCACCTCAGATGCCAGGTTAAAAGCAGCCATACCTACCATTGAGCTGGCGCTGAGCAAAGGTGCTAAGGTGATGGTTATGTCGCACCTGGGGCGGCCGGAAGAGGGCGTGTATGATGCTGAGTCATCCTTGCAGCCGGTAGTGGATTATCTGGCACAGGTGTTAGCTGCACCGGTGCGCTTGGCAAGCGATTATCTGGCTGGCATCGACATTGCTGATGGCGAAGTCGTGGTGTTTGAAAACGTGCGTTTTAATAAAGGTGAAGGCAAAAACGATGACGCCTTAGCGCAAAAGCTGGCGGCATTGTGTGATGTATTTGTCATGGATGCCTTTGGTACCGCGCACCGCGCTCAGGCTTCTACCCATGGTGTGGCAAAATTCGCGCCTGTTGCCTGCGCCGGGCCTTTATTAGTTGCAGAGCTGGAAGCGCTGGCGGCGGCACTGAAAAATCCGAAGCGGCCGTTAGTGGCCATTGTTGGTGGCTCTAAAGTGTCTACCAAGCTGACGGTGTTGGAATCGTTATCTGGTATTGTTGATCAGTTAATTGTCGGCGGCGGTATTGCCAATACCTTTATTGCCGCTAATGGTAATAATGTCGGCAAGTCGTTGTATGAGGCTGATTTAATCCCTGAAGCGCAGCGTTTAATGACGCAGGCTAAAAGCCGTGGCGGTAATATTCCGGTACCAACCGATGTAGTGGTAGGCCAGGCATTCAGTGAAACGACAGTCGCCACCTTAAAGCCGGTAGCTGCGGTAGACGATGCCGATATGATTTTCGATATAGGTCCGGATACTACTGCAGAGTTGGTTAACATCTTAAAATCAGCCGGTACTATTGTCTGGAACGGCCCGGTGGGTGTGTTTGAGTTTGAGCAGTTTGCCGCCGGCACTAAGGCCTTAGCGCAGGCGATTGCAGACAGTGATGCGTTCTCAATTGCCGGTGGTGGCGATACCCTGGCTGCTATTGATAAGTACAATATTGCTGACAAAGTGTCCTATGTTTCTACCGGCGGTGGTGCCTTCCTTGAGTTTCTTGAAGGTAAAACTCTGCCGGCAGTAGCTATACTGGAACAACGCGCAAAAGCACAATAATAAAAATGTCATATTACAACTGTACCCTAAAAGATTAAGAGAGGATTTCATGGCCCTTATTTCCCTGCGTCAAATGCTGGATCATGCTGCCGAGTTCGGTTACGGCATACCGGCGTTTAACGTCAATAACCTTGAGCAAATGCGCGCTATTATGCTGGCTGCCGATAAAACCGACAGTCCGGTCATTGTGCAGGCTTCTGCCGGTGCCCGTAAGTACGCCGGTGCACCTTTTCTGCGGCATTTAATTCTGGCTGCAGTAGAAGAGTTTCCGCACATTCCGGTAGTAATGCATCAGGACCACGGTACCTCTTTGGGCGTGTGTCAGCGCTCCATTCAGTTGGGTTTTTCATCAGTGATGATGGACGGCTCTCTGGGGGAAGATGGCAAAACGCCGATGGATTATGCGTATAACGCTAATGTAACGCGCAAAGTTGTTGAAATAGCGCATGCCTGTGGTGTATCGGTAGAGGGCGAGTTAGGTTGTTTGGGCTCGTTGGAAACCGGTGCGGCCGGTGAAGAAGATGGCATAGGTGCAGATTGCATACTCAGCCATGATCAAATGCTGACCGACCCTGAAGAAGCCGCGCAGTTTGTGCGGGAGACCCAGGTGGATGCACTGGCTATTGCTTGTGGTACCTCACACGGTGCTTATAAGTTTAGCCGGCCGCCAACAGGCGATATCCTGGCAATTGACCGCATTAAAGCCATTCATCAGCGTATTCCGGATACGCATCTGGTGATGCATGGTTCATCATCGGTGCCGCAGGAATGGTTGAAAATCATTAATGAAAATGGTGGTCAGATCGCGGAAACTTATGGTGTGCCGGTGGAGCAAATTCAGCAGGGCATTAAGTACGGTGTGCGTAAAATTAATATTGATACCGACCTGCGGTTGGCATCGACCGGTGCTATCCGGCGCTATATGACACAACATCCGGCTGAGTTTGACCCGCGCAAGTATTTGCAAGAGTCAGTCAAAGCCATGATGGAGGTCTGTATTGCCCGTTATGAAGCGTTTAATGCCGCCGGACACGGTAGCAAAATTAAAGCCATATCACTGGATGATATGGTGGCGTTATACACTGCGGGAAAATTGACGCCGAATATAAAATAAGCAAAAAAATTAATGAACTATAACAAATAAATTTTCATTTGTTTAATAGTGCATAAATTGGGTGAAAAACCGCATAAATAACCGCATCAGAGCAGCGCTGCGGACGCCTGTGTTGTCTTGACAAGGGCGTTTTTACCTGTAATGATGCGGACGGTTTACCCTCTAACTGAGGGCCGCCTCTGTCTCCAAGAACAGTCTGGCCCTTGCAACTTCAGGTTACGTTAATCAGCAATAATTGGTTGGGAACTATGTTTAACAATAAAATTCGCAAGAGTCTTGTTGCAACAGCTCTGACCGGTACTTTCGCTTTATCTGCGAATGTTCTGGCAACAGATTTAAAAGCTTTGCATCAGGAAGGTAGTCAAATCCAGCGTGCAGCTGTGCAGTCTCAAGAAAAAATTAACACTATTTATGAACAGTCTCAGGAACTGCTGGGTGAGTACCGTCAGGTTACTGACCAGACTGAGAACCTGAAAGTGTATAATGACTTTCTGGCGACTCTGGTTGCTGACCAACAACGGCAAGTTAACTCTATCCAGCGTCAAATTGACACCTTAGAAGATACTAACAAAGGTACAGTGCCGCTCATGTTCCGCATGATTGATGCACTGGAACAGTTTGTCAAAGCTGATATTCCACTGCGTACCGAGCGCCGCTCTAATCGCGTAGAGAACTTACGTGAATTGATGAGCCGGTCAGATGTTCAACGTTCAGAGCAGTTCCGCCAAATCCTTGAAGCTTACAGCATTGAAATGGGCTATGGCTCAGAGCTGGCAGCGTTCCAGGGCACCTTAACTGTTGGCGGCAGCGACATGACTGTTGACTATGTGCATTTGGGCCGTTTGGTTTTGATGGCGCAGTCGTTAGATGGTGAAGCCGGTTGGGTGTGGAACAAAACAACTCAAAGCTGGGACGAATTACCAGATTCGTACATGAATTCAGTGACCAATTTCATCAAGATGGCGCGTCGTGAAGCCCAGCTTGAAATGGATCGCGTACCACTATTCGCAGCGGAGTAAGAGTAAATGAGAATGAAAATGAAATCTTTCGTCGTAGCTGCGGCAGTAACACTTTCTGCAACTATGGCTTTTGGTGCAGCGGCTGATACCGCCAAGCTGGACCAACTACTTGAACAAATTAAGAAAGAGCGTGCTATCGAAGGCCGTGCTAATCAAGAACGTGAACGTGCATTCTTAGCTGAGCGTGCTGACAAGCAGGCTTTACTTAATACGGCAAAGAAAGCTTATGCTGACGAAGAAGCTCGTGGTAAGCGTTTACAGAAGCAGTATGCTGATAACGATATTCTTATCGCGCAAAAACAAACTGAACTTGAAAGTGCTTTAGGCACTATGGGTGAAGTGTTTGGTGTGGTACGTCAATCTGCCAACCAGGCAATAGGCACTATCTCCAGTTCTATTATCAGCGCTCAATATCCGGGTCGTGATGTACCACTGCGTAAAATTGCAGAAGCAACAGAGCTGCCAACTTTGCAGGAAATGGAAGACTTATGGCTGGCTATGCTGACCGAAATGACCGAGTCAGGAAAAATTGCTAAATTTGACGCTGAAGTTGTAAAGCTGGATGGCGGTGTTGAAACTAAACGCGTTACCCGTTTTGGTGCTTTCCACGTTACTACCGCAGATGAGTACCTGCTACGTAACGATACTACTGATCAATTACAACCGTTAGGCCGGGCACCACAGGCAAAAATTCATAATTCAGTAGCGGCATTTAATAATGCAGCACCAGGTGAATTGGTTGGTTTCTTCCTGGACCCGACTAAAGGCAACTCTTTACTGCGCTTAAACCAACAACGCAGCACTTTGATGGAATACTACCATCAGGGCGGTACTGTAGGTTATTTAATCACCTTCTTGCTGCTTGTTGGCTTCCTGATTGCTCTTGAGCGTTTCATTGTGCTGAGCATAGTAGGCGGCAAAATCCGTGCCCAGCTGAAGAACCTGGCAAATCCGTCAAAAGACAATCCATTGGGTCGTATCCTGACGGTATACCATCAGAATATGTCTGCAGATGTAGAAAACCTGGAGCTGAAACTGGACGAAGCCATTTTGCGCGAAACACCAAAAGTTGACCGTGGTATTGGCATGATCAAACTGTTCGCAGCGGTTGCACCGCTAATGGGTCTGTTAGGTACCGTTATCGGTATGATCTTAACCTTCCAAACCATTACGCTGTACGGTACCGGTGATCCGAAACTGATGGCGGGCGATATCTCTCTGGCATTGGTTACTACTGCACTGGGTTTGATTGCCGCATTGCCATTGATTTTCGTACATAGCATTGTTGCTTCTAAAGCAAAAACTGTTTTACACGTGCTGGATGAGCAAAGCGCAGGTATTGTTGCTGCTCATGCGGAGAAGGAGAAAGCCTAATGATGCTCCAGCTTATTGAGCTGTGGGAATCGGTACAGGATTTTATTCATACCGGCGGCAACGTATTGTATGTTGTCGCCCTGGTGCTCTTCGTCATGTGGTTTATGATGTTAGAGCGCTACTGGTACGTTAGCTGGGTGTTTCCAAAAATTAAGCGGGATATTATTGCCCGTTGGGATGCCCGTGCAGACACTACCTCTTGGTATGCACATAAAATTCGCGATACCTGGATTTCCGAGGCTACGCTTCAGTTAGATCAAAGAATGTTACTGATAAAAACGCTTGTGGCTATGTGTCCGCTGGTCGGTTTACTAGGTACCGTAACCGGTATGATTGCAGTATTCGACATTATGGCGACACAAGGAACCGGTAATCCGAGAACCATGGCTGCCGGTATTTCGATGGCAACAATTCCGACTATGGCGGGTATGGTTGCAGCATTATCAGGCGTATTTTTCAGTTCGCGGCTGGAAGTAAAAGTTAAACGGGAAAAAGCAGATCTCGTTGACAGCTTACCGCATCATTAAGAGAGATTTTTATGGCACGTAAACGTATTCGTGAAGACGATGAGGCCGCAATCGACATTACGCCGATGATGGATATCGTTTTCATTATGTTGATTTTCTTCATTGTTACTACTTCTTTTGTGAAGGAAGCCGGTATCGATGTAAACAAGCCTGAGGCAGCACAAGCTCAGAAGAAACCTACAGCAACTATCTTTATCGCTATTCGTGCGAATGGTGAGATTTGGATGGATAAGCGCACGGTTGATGTTGAGCGTGTATCTGCGAATATTGAACGGTTAAGAGCCGAATCACCAACCGACACTATTATTGTGCAAGCTGATAAAGAAGCGAAGCACGGTACAGTGATGGAAGTAATGGATCAGATTAAAGCTGCTGATCCAACGCTGGTGATCAGTATCGCCGGGGAGACTAAGTAACTATGGCACGTTTCCTAACATCGTTAATTATCGGTGCGTTGGTAACGTTCGTGTTGTTTCTGATTATGGCCCTTCTGGTTAAAGGTTCCGGAGAGCGTCGGGTGGTTGACCAAGAGCGTATAGTGATTGAGCTAAACACTACGCCACCTGATTCAGATACGCAGACACGTCGGCCACCGCCACCGCCACCGCCACCGCCGCCGGCTCAACCGCCTAAAGCGCCACAGCCTGAGCCTGAATCAGCTAATGCTGCCGGTGCAATTGGCTTTAATATGCCGGGGTTGAACCTGGGAGCTGGTGCAGGTGGCTTAGGTGACCCGTCCAGTATGATGCGTGACGGTGATGCAACACCTATTGTTCGTATTGAACCAAGGTATCCGGTGCAAGCTGCCCGTGATGGTTTGCAGGGCTGGGTAAGGCTACGGTTTAGTATTATGGAAGACGGCAGCGTTGATGAAGTAGAAGTTATCGAGGCTGAGCCGCGCCGTGTATTTGACCGCGAAGCGATCCGCGCTTTACGACGCTGGAAATACAGCCCGAAAGTTGTTGACGGTAAGCCGTTAAAACAGACCGGGATGCAGGTTCAGTTGGATTTCACTCTAGACATGGCGGGAGGTTGATATGAAAAAGTTTAAAACGCTTACTTCAGCATTAATAGTCCTGACTACGCTTGGTGTGGCCATTGCTCCGGTATCTGCTGCTGTGCAGCCAAATATGGCTCAGGTAGAAGAACGTAAAGCACGTAAAACTCAGATCGTGGGCGAGCGTGTTGGTAAAGTTCTGGTTAAGGCTTTTGAGCTGTATAACGAAGAGAAGCTTGACGAAGCTATAGCTGTATTGCTGGATGCTAAGTCCAGCAATGCGTTTGATACCGCAACGTTAAATCGTTTTCTCGGTAATCTGTATGCAACAAAAGATGAAAAGCAGGCGATTAAATATCTGACGCTGGCGGTAGCGCCGGACGAACTGGCATTTAACGATCAGGCTGGTTCTTTAAAGTTGTTGGCAGATATGCTGTTGCAGGACAAACAGTACCAAAAAGCTATTAAAGCGTACGAAAGCTGGATTATGTTCACCGGTGAGCAAAATGCAGATGCATATATGCGGATAGCCAACGCTTATTATCTGATGAATCAGTATGATAAGGTATTGGCGCCGGCAGATGATGCTATTCGTTTTTCACCGAAGCCCATTGAAGGCCCGTATCAGCTTAAGATGGCAGCATTGTATGAAACCAAGCGCTATAAAGAGTTGGTTACTGTGGTTGAAACCATGGTGCAGCTGTTTCCGGAGAACAAACAGTTTTGGGTATATTTAGGTAATTTTTATACCTTAACTGAAGAGTTTTCCAAGTCGCTGTCAACATTACAACTGGCTAATTCGCAAGGCTACCTTGAGAAAGACTCTGAAGTAAGAATGTTAGCGCAGATGTATGCAAACAATAACATTCCTTACAAAGCAGCTGTGACGATGGAAAAGCACATGAAGAGCGGTTTGGTGAAGAAAGACAAAACCAATCTGAATTTTATTGCTTCTAACTATCAGTCTGCCCGTGAGTTCTTAAAAGCCGCTGAATATTATGGTGAAGTAGCTAAGCTGACAAATGACGCCGATGCTTATCGCCGCCAGGGTTCTGCTTACTCCGCAGTGCAGCGTTATAATGATGCGATTGCAGCCTATGATAAAGCCTTGTCTCTGAATGTAGATAAGCCGTCTGGCGTTTATATGAGCTTAGTTGATGCGTACTTCTACCAGCAAAAGTATAGAGAAGCTTATGCTGCGTTGATGAATGCGAAGAAAGATCCTGCTATGTCACGTCAGGTGCGTGGCTGGGAGTCTTATATCAAAGATAAAGCGAAACAAAAAGGCATTAGCCTGTAAGAAAAAACCCCACTTCGGTGGGGTTTTTTTATTATCCGGTCTCAGGTTTCAGCTTCAATACTGCGTAAGTCGTGCAACCGGTACTTGTCGATTAAGGCATAAAGTGTTGGTCTGGTAATTCCCAATGCATCTGCTGTCTTAGATAAGTTGCCGTTCGCCAGGGTGTAAGCATGACGAATTGCGCTGGTTTCGGCTTGTTCCCTAACTTTGCGCAGTGTATCCGTTTTGCTATGCTGTTCTGACAGGCCGATATCTTCAGCTGAAATATACTTGCTATCGGCCAGGATGACAGCCGATTTTAGTTTATTCTGCAGTTCCCTGATATTACCCGGCCAACTGTATTGCAGCATGGCCTGCATAGCAGACTCGGTAAAACCTTGTATTTGTGTATTAAACTCATGATTGAATTTATTCAGCAGAGCTTTACCAATAACAACGATATCATGGCCACGTTGACGCAGCGGGGGGATTAGCAGCGTTATTTCACTGATACGATAGTACAAATCTTCGCGAAAGCTTTGGTCTGCCACCATTTCTGCAAGGTTGCGGTGGGTGGCGCATATAACCCTGACATCGACTTCAATTTCCTGGCGACCACCAACCCGTTCTATAACCCGCTCTTGCAAGAATCGCAGCATTTTGGCCTGTAAACTCAAAGGCATATCACCTATTTCGTCCAGTAATAGAGTGCCACCGTTAGCACATTCTATTTTACCCAGGGTGGTTTTATTAGCTCCGGTAAAGGCGCCTTTCTCATAACCGAACAGCTCGCTTTCCAGTAAGTTTTCCGGAATCGAAGCACAGTTTATTGCCACAAAGGCTTTGTTGTTTCGCGGGCTTTGCCGGTGTATGGCACGGGCAAAAACTTCTTTACCGGTGCCGCTTTCACCCAGTAGTAAGGTGGTAATTTCAGTTGGCGCTATTTTCTCTACCGTGCGGCAGGCTTTTGCCATCGCTTCGCTGTTACCAATGATATCCGCATTGTTCAGGTTGGCTGCTCTGAGCGCTTTATTCTCGTTTTCAAGTTGGCTTAGTTTAAATGCACGGTCGAGGATTACGGTAAGGACATCAGTATTGATTGGTTTTTGGTAGTAATCATAGGCACCGAGGGCTATGGCCTTTAACGCATGTTCATTGTCATTGCTTCCGGTCACGACAATGACCTTACAATCCGGTTGGCAGCTGAGAATTTCATGCAGGCAAGCGAGGCCCTCACTGGCATTAGCCGGATCCGGTGGTAAGCCAAGGTCTAAGGTAACAACTTCCGGCTCATAACGTCTTAATTGTGTTAGCGCTGAGGTTCTGTCCTGAGCAAACACTAATTCATAATCAGGCAGACTCCATTTAAGTTGTTTCTGGATGCCGATATCGTCTTCTATGACTAATACAGTTTTCATTGAACAGTCCTTGTTATTACTGCTTTATACAGGCTGATGGCGTGGCAGCTTTAGTGTAAAGGTAGAACCTGTACCTTCTGTGCTGTTCACGTGTAACTGCCCGTTATGTTGTTCTGCAAAGTGTAGCGCATCATAAGCGCCAACGCCCATGCCTGCGTTGCCTTTGGTAGAATCAAAGGGTTTAAACAGACGCTGGCTGATAAAGTCTGCAGACATGCCGCAGCCGGTATCGGCAATCACCAGTGTCAGGTAAAAAGTGTCGCTGAATATGGATACCATAACTTTGCCATCTGCCGGCGTTGCATGCTGCGCATTATCTATCAGGTGATAAACAATGCTGGCGAAACGCTCTTTATTCAAGCATAACTCTGCGTCGCTCTCTACATGTAGTGTCGGCAGGGGGCGTTTTGCTGCACAGCGCTGATTAATAATTTGCTGCACGACGTCAGCGGCATTAAATACGCTCTGGCCGGCGTTGCCGCTGCGTTTGCTGCTTAGTTGTGACAGCATATTGTCGAGCCTTTGCTGCATAGCTGCTAAGGTGTCGAAGCTGTCATTAATAAATTCAGGATTAGTTTTGTGTTTGATACTGTTTTGCAACATTAAATCGATTTGTGCTTTTACATTCTTCAGATCATGCAGCACAAAGGCCGACATACGGCTAAAAGCAGCGAATTGAGCATTTTCACTGAGTGCTTTACTGGCTTGCATCAACATTAAGTAACTGGCAATTTGCTCAGTGACCAGCATAAGGTAATCGCGTAGTTCCCAATTCAGCTTTTGCCGGTCAACCAGCGGGGTATTCATCAGGCAAAGCCCCCAGAGTTTACCATCTGAATGGATCGGTACGATCAACTGAATGTCGATATTGCTCAGCTTGCTCTGTTGTTGTGTAAAAGGATCAGTATTGTCGGACAAATCTACCAGCCATTGGCTGCCGGCAAATTTCTCCACATAACGTTGCACCAGCATTTTCTCATTGTCAGACAGCTGCGGGCGGTTATAGCATGCCAACTGCACAATATGTGCAGCGCTGCCAATTCGCAGTAAACAACCTCTGTTATAGCCGATAGCACTGAGCCATGCCTGTAAAATAGTGTCATATTGCTCAGGCTTGGTTATATCAACCAGCCTTAGCTGTCGCGTCAGCTCCAGCCACTTTAAGCGATAATCAAACTTGTTGGCAAAAAAGTGTTTCTCAATAAATACTTTTAATCGCCGGCGTAAGGCGCCGGACAATAACATGCCGGCAAGCATAGTGAAGCCCAACACCAGAAAGATGGCCTGGATAAGGTTTGACCATTGCCCACCAATATAACGAATGTAGAAGCCGGCGATAGCAACCAGACACAGGTAAAGACCGGCAGTTAAAACCAGAGTACTTTGCAGCACAATGTCTCTTGAAACATAAACGCTGATACCCCATGCCTGAATGCGGCGCACAGCAATAACCAAAAACGGCAGCATTGCTGCGCAGATAAAGCCGCGGGCCGCCCACATTTGCGTATCAATCTGGCCAAACAGGGCCGCTTCTGCCAACAGGATAAAATCAAACAAGGTGCAAACAGAAATGCTTAGTATCAGCGGTTTATATTGCCATCTGTTCTCTGCTGCTTTACGGTACATAGCTTCGAGCAGCGCAAGCTGGAAGATATACAGTGCCAGGCTACCGGTAAACATTAAATTGACAGAAATCAGCTGCCATTTACTCAGAACAAACCAAATGCTGAGCAACAGAATAAGCGCTACGACAGTACGGCTCTGTAGTAATTGCCGCAGGCTCTGATTTCCCTGGCCCAGTGCTGACAACAAAAACAGCATTAATACAAAGTTTCGTGCCAGCTCCAGCAATAATGACGTGGCATTGGAGTACGCCGGTGCCGGACTAAGCATGTAAAACACCGACCAACAGATACTGATTAACGCCCAGGTTAACAGCAAAAAGCGCGGCAGGTTTTTTACCCGTGTTACCAGGATCAACAGAAAGAAAAACAGGTTAGCCAAGCCGGCCAAAGCAAAACCGATTTTATCCAGCGCCAGTTGGCTAAATACATCCATTAAATCGCATCCGTGCAAAGGTGTATTGATGTCATGTCAGCGGCTAATTATCCAGTAACGGCAGTAAAAGTGATACCGGTATAGCGAAGCTGATAGCGCTTGGGTCCCGTAATACCGCTTCACGGGTCGACTTTACATATACCTGATTAATAATGCCGATGACTTGTGCTGTTTCTATATCGAACAACGGGCTGCCACTGTTGCCCGGATAAGCCGTTGCATCAAGTTGATACACCATAAAGGGTTTGCGCAACTGACGAAGAGCAGAGGCTTGTAGTTGTGCAGAATTATCCGCCGGTATCGCAATCGGCGTTACTGCTGAGATAATGCCGCGGTGAGTGGCAGGGTACAGGCCCAGCACTGCCGTAATAGGAAAACCGGTAAAGGCGATTTCAGTGCCTTCAGCAATGAGTTTGGCATCCCCCAATGTAACAGCCGGTAGTTTAGTCTTGATTTTAAGTACGGCTAAATCATGCTCCGGTTGTTGTTTGGTGCTGATAATTTGATGGACATTAACGTTGTCAGCGCTGCCTGACAGTACCACATAGCTTTCGTTACGCTGCGTACTCAGCGGTCTGGATATTACATGATAATTGGTAACGATTTGATTACCGGGCGGGACAGCAAAGCCACTGCCGATTAATTTTATTCTGGGTGAGGCCAGCGGGCTGTATATTCCCAGCGCAACAACAGCGGGTTTTATCTGCTCTATGCTGTTGCTTAAGTTCGCCCACACCGGCAGGGGATAATACAAGGCTAACAGGCATAGCAAGACTTTATACATACTTAAGACAATCCATATCTAAGTTATTGTGTAATGACACTATACTAGCGCAAATTGTACAAAATAGCTGCAGCATTTAATGGCAAGGGTGAGAAATTACCCCATACTAACAAGGTTGTCCAACAGCCAGGGAAAGTGCTGCCATGTTAAATAAAGCGGATAAAGAAATTGTACCGATATTTTCCGGCGGCGGCACCAGGCTCAGCTGTTATATCGGTATCTTACAGGCATTGCTTGAAATGGGCTTTCGCTTTCGTCATCTGGTTGGCGTATCCGGTGGCAGTATTGTGGCTGCATTGTATGCCGCAGGCTGGAGTTTGGCCGATATTAAAGCATTAGCGTTACACACAGACTTTAAGCAATTCTGGAGCTTCTCTTTTACCTCTTTGCTGCGCACCGGGGGCTTATGTAACGGTAATAAGCTGGAAGCCTGGTTAGATAAACAGTTACAGGGGGCCACTTTCGCTGATTTACCACACGATTTACATGTGCTGGCAACTGACATTAACGGTGGCGGGCCTGTGGTGTTTAATCGCTTACTGACACCAACGCTGAAGGTATCCAAAGCTATCCGTTTTTCGATGTCGATCCCGCTATTTTTCTCTTTTCAGGCGTTTGAAAATCACATTATGACCGATGGTGTTATTCTGTCTGAAGATGCATTGCATCATGATTGGTCAGGCTGTGGGGTGCCGTTAATCTGTTTCCGGCTGAAAAGTGATACTGAAGCCCAGCCGGTTAAAACCAGCCGCTACTTGCCGTTGGTATCCTACATTTATATGTTAATCAGAACCTTTATGAGCGCAGTGTCCAGAGAATATGTTCATGCAGAGCATTGGCACAATACCATAGTGATTAACACCGGCGCCGTATCATCGGTTGACTTTGCCATGAGCCAGCAGCAAAAACAGCAGTTGTTTAATACCGGCTACGAAACTGCGATGAGCATAGTACCGTTAAAGCTGGGCGCTTTATTTACTGCGGTATAAAAAACACCGCGCCTTGCGCGGTGTTTTTCAGCAGTACAAGTATCAGTTTTTACCGCGGCGGATAATTTCCTGCGCCATTAAATCGGCAATCACACTGGTAGATTGTTTTTCGGCATCAGCGCGTTGGAAAATAGTTAACAGCGTATCGTAAATGGCCATCACTTTGGCTGTCGACTCGCTTTCTGAGTAGCCTTGCGGGCGCATCTCTGATGCGACATTGATAATGCCACCGGCATTAATCACATAGTCCGGTGCGTACAGTATGCCTTTTTGCCGCAACACTTCGCCATGACGGGCTTCTTTTAACTGATTATTGGCGCAGCCGGCGACAATACGAGCTTTAAGCTGCGGGATCGTCTCGTCGTTAATAGTGGCACCTAAAGCGCAAGGCGCATAGATATCCGCTTCAACAGCATAGATGTCATCCAAGCCTACAGCCTTAGCAGCAAACCGGGTTACGGCGCGCTGCACGGCGTCCTGGTTAATATCAGTAACAATTAACTTTGCACCTTCTTTATGCAGGTGCTCACACAGATAAAAACCGACACTGCCAAGGCCCTGGATAGCAACGGTTTTACCGCTCAAATCATCTGAACCGAACTGATGTTTAGCTGCTGCTTTTATGCCGCGATAGGTTCCCAGCGCGGTAAAGGGCGCCGGATTACCGCTTTTGCCCTCTAAACCGGCGACAAAAGGCGTTTCTTTGTTGACGACCATTATATCGCCGGTAGTGATATTAACATCCTCAGCACTGTAATAGCTGCCGGACAAGCGATGGATCATGCGGCCAAAGGCCCGGAATAAGGCTTCTGATTTAATCTTCTTCGCATCACCGATAATAACCGATTTGCCGCCGCCTAAGGGTAGACCTGCCATCGCGTTTTTATAGGTCATACCACGGGATAAACGTAAGACATCATTTAATGCAGCTTCGTCTGAGACATAATCCCATAAACGGCAGCCACCAACAGCAGGGCCCAGAGCGGTGCTGTGTACAGCGATAATAGCTTTCAGGCCGGTTTCTGCATCGCTGCAAAAGACCACTTGCTCATGATTATCGAACTCAGAATGATTAAATACGGCCACGACTGATTTCTCCGTTTATTAACTGCCTGACTGTTTCAGGGCAGTAAGTCTGTCTGGTTAACAGCCACTTTGACAGCGGCATTTTTGCGCCGCGAAATGTAGCATTTCAACCTGAGTTACACCAGAAATGCCGGAAAAAATAATCTGGTCAGTCCAGGTGATTGTCGACAATTTACAGCAACACTTGATTGTGTCTGACGAGTCACCTAAAGTAGCAAAAACACTACAGCAGGAAGTCGTATAATGAGTGAGCAGTTAACTCAACAACAAATTGAACAAGCCCGTGCAGAATGGGTAAGGGCGCAGTATCAGAAGGCGAATGAGTATTTAGCCGGTAAAGGTATCTTACCGGACAATGTTGCCGTGTCTGAAAGTCGTTATTTACCACCCTATATGGCGGTATGGAAGCTAAATACTAAAGATAAACAGTCATTTTGGGTGATCAGTGGCGATCTGCCGACAGACCATATGGCATTTTCTGCTGCGCCTGATGCTAGAGAAGCCGTCAGGGCGTTTTCATTACATTGGCAACTAAAAGCCCAGCAGATTATTGATTCAGGCATTACTGATAAAACCAAGCAAGACTTCGTCAACTTGTTGGTCAACCGCGCGCATGCTTTATATGAGATGTTTAGTAAAGACGAGCTGTGGCAGGCTGAGGCTGTCAGCTAAGTGTAGCCTTAGCTTTACAATAAATAAAAAACCGCACTTAGTGCGGTTTTTTATTTATGTTCTGCAGCGTAATAAGGTTATTCGCTGAAGTACCAGTAGCCCTGGTTGAGCAGGGTAGTCAGCAGCATCAAACGCTCAGCCGATTGGTTAAAATGCAAATTTTGCTCTGTCGTCAGGCTGGTAAAATCACACAGTAACTGTGCTGTAGCCAGTTCATTGGCCGGCAGAGTGATCTGATCACCATTAATAAACAGCAGAATATCGCTGCTGCTTGCCTGCTGATAGTAGCAACAGCGCAGACCACCGCTGCGGCTGAGTACCGAGCCTTCGTCAAGGTATTCAGCGATTTCGTCAGCAGCATAGTGCGGGTCCGGCTCATTGATGTCCAGCTCATGTTTGGCACGGGTAATTAAACTGCCAAACCAGTGCGGCAGCAGGGCTTTATCATTAACCAACTGCAGTAGCAATTGTTGCACCTGGTTAAGATCGGTATCGCTGATAGCACCAACGGACACTGCTGCGCTGCGGTCGTTGTCGCTAAAGCGGCTGCCGGTGATGTCATGGTCAATTAAATGATCTACCAGCCCGGTAAGTAAGTCTTTTTGTGCCGGCGCGCGAAAGCCTACCGAGTAATTCAGGCTGTTTTCGATACTGACGCCATCATGCGGGCAACCCGGTGGAATATATAAAATGTCACCGGGTTCAGTTATTACATCAATACAGGCGTTAAAAGGGCTTACCTGTAACAGCCGCGGGTGCGGGCATAATTGTTCTAAGCTGCTGTCCGGCATGCCAACGCGCCAGTGGCGTTTGCCTTCACCCTGAATAATAAATACATCATATTGATCAAGATGCGGGCCAACGCCGCCGCCCGGTGTGGAAAAGCTGACCATTAAGTCATCTATACGCCAGTTCGGGATAAAGCGAAACGGGTCCAGCAGTTTAGCCGCGTCAGGGTGCCAGTGATCAACAGCTTGCACCAGTAGTGTCCAGTCTGTTTCGCCAAAGGCGCTGAAGTCTTCAAAGGGTCCGGTTTGCATATCCCATTGTTTGTTTACACAACTGACGATACGCGACTCGATGTCTTCTTCCTGCGCCAGACCGGCCAGTTCATCAGCTGTCAATGGATCAGCAAACTGTTTAAAACCGCCTTTGAGCAGCAGTGGCTTCTTCTGCCAGTATTGCTGCAGAAACTCAGCAACGCTGAGCGAGCCTAAATTCAGTTGATACATAAGTGTTTCCTGAGAAAAAAGGCGCTGAATTCAGCGCCTTGTTGTAATGCCGTTATGCCAGGGTGGCGGTGATCTCTACCGCCGCACCAATATAATTAGCCGGCGTCAGCTGTTTTAACTGTGCTTTTACCTGGTCCGGTAGTTCCAGTTTATCAATAAACAGATGTAAGTCGGCTTGGGTAATACGTTTGCCGCGGGTTAACTCTTTCAGCTTTTCATACGGCTGTTCAATCGCGTATTTACGCATTACAGTTTGTACCGGCTCGGCCAGCAATTCCCAGTTCGCGTCTAACTCAGCGCGCAGGTTAGCTTCGTTTACTTCCAGTTTACTGATGCCTTTTAACGTTGCCTGATAGGCAATTAAGGTATAGCCAAAGCCCATACCTAAGTTGCGCAGTACAGTAGAGTCTGTCAGATCACGCTGCCAGCGCGATACCGGCAACTTAGCAGACAAATGGTTAAACAGTGCATTGGCAATGCCCAGGTTGCCTTCGGAGTTTTCAAAGTCGATAGGGTTAACTTTGTGCGGCATGGTTGATGAGCCGATTTCACCGGCAATGGTACGCTGTTTAAAGTGACCCAGCGCAATATAACCCCAGACATCACGATCAAAATCCAGCAAAATGGTATTAAAACGGGCAACGGCGTCAAACAGCTCAGCAATATAGTCATGCGGCTCAATTTGGGTAGTAAAAGCATTCCAGCTCAGACCCAAACCGGTAACAAACTGCTCTGACAACTGATGCCAGTTAAGTTGCGGATAAGCCGATAAGTGCGCATTGTAGTTACCGACAGCGCCGTTGAACTTACCGAGGATCTCTACGTTAGCGATTTGATCACGCTGACGCTGTAAGCGCATATAAACATTAGCCATTTCTTTACCCATGGTGGTGGGCGAGGCGGGTTGGCCGTGGGTGCGCGCCATCATCGGCACCGTTTTATGCGCATTGGCCAGTTGTTTAATCGCATCGAGCAAGGCATCACATTGCGGCAGCAACACTTGCGAGCGGGCCTCGCTTAACATCAGGCCGTGCGACAGGTTGTTAATATCTTCTGAAGTACAGGCAAAATGGATAAATTCGCTTATTGCCGCCAGCTCGCTGTTGGCAGCCACTTTTTCTTTCAACAGATATTCTACGGCTTTAACGTCGTGGTTAGTGGTGCGCTCAATTTCTTTTACCCGCTCAGCATCGCTTAAGCTGAAATTGTCGACAATGTCATTTAAAACACGGTTGGCTTCTGCCGACAATGGCGGAACTTCGGCAATGCCTGCTGTGGCAGCCATCTGCTGCAGCCAACGTACTTCTACCATCACCCGGTATTTAATTAAGCCAAACTCACTGAAATAGTTACGTAAATCGGTGGTTTTGCTGCCATAGCGCCCGTCAACGGGAGAAATAGCGGTAAGGGCGTTCAGTTGCATACAGGCTCCTATAAGCTTGATGAGGGTAGTTGCGCCAGCATCTGTTGTGCTTGCGCCACTAACTTGCGACGTTTAAAGATAAAATTCAGCCGGCTGCCACCTGCCTGACGCCATAAAACGGCAGAGCGGACAGCCGCCAATAACAACGCCCGTACTTTGTGTTGTACTGTAGGTTGTTTTAATAAATCCGGTTGGCCATAAATTTGAATGCGACCGCCTAAACTGCTGATACAGTCGCTGTAAATATCTGCCAGATTGGCCAGCATATTGTCATCGGTAATACTGAAGTGCTGTAACTGGCGTTCCAGATGCTGCAACTTGCCTCCAAGCTTGTTCATATTGGCCGGCGTTTTATTTAGTTTGCGCTCCAGCGCTAACACACCAACGATATAGCGGGTCAGCTCGACATCTTTCTGTGGTTTATCACCTAATTGATCGACAATCAGTTGTAAGCCGGTTTGCAGATTGGCGATTGAGTCGCCATAAATTTGCAGTGGCTCCTGTGCATCAATCACGGCGACACTGTTTAATATGACTGACAACGCCGCTTTATCGGTGTCGCTGCTGCGCGCCACGCTTTGTACTAACTTCAGTGCCTGACACAGGCCGGCCAGCGCGATAATTTGGGTAGAAAGAGAATATTGCATATCAGTTCAATGCCACATCAATAATGCCGCCGCCAAGGCAAACGTCGTCAAGATAAAACACCGCCGATTGGCCCGGCGTCACGGCTTTTTGTGCGCTATCAAACAGCACCGTTACCGTACCGTCGGCGTTGGGAGTTAAATTGCAGGGAATATCCGTTTGCCGGTAACGGGTTTTCACGGTGCAACGCAGCGTTTGCTGTGGGCCTTTACGGTCGGTCCAATGCAACTGGCTGGCCACTAAACCTTTAGACAATAATCCCGGATGGTCATGGCCCTGAGCAACAATCAGCTGATTGGTGTCGAGGTTTTTGCCCACCACATACCAGGGCTCGTCGCCGCCATCGCGCAGGCCGCCGATACCCAGGCCTTTACGCTGGCCCAGGGTGTGGTACATCAGGCCTTCATGGCGGCCTATAGTGTCGCCATCCACCGAGACAATGTCACCGGGTTGCGCCGGTAAATACTGCTGCAGAAAATCTTTAAACTTGCGCTCGCCGATAAAGCAAATACCGGTACTGTCTTTTTTGTCGTGGGTCACTAAACCTTGCTGTTCGGCAATGGCGCGTACCGCCGGTTTTTCCAGCTCACCAACAGGGAACAGCGTTTGTGCCACATGCTCTTCTCCAATGGTGTAGAGGAAATAGCTTTGATCTTTGTTATTATCCAGCCCGCGTAACAGCTGCCAGTGGCCATTTACATAGCGCCGTTGCACGTAATGGCCGGTAGCAATATAGTCAGCCCCCAGGGCTTCGGCCGCAAATTCCAAAAAGGCTTTAAACTTAATTTCCTTGTTGCACATAATGTCCGGGTTAGGGGTGCGGCCGGCTTTATATTCAGCAAGGAAATACTCGAATACGTTGTCCCAGTACTCAGCGGCAAAATTCACTTTGTGCAGTACTATACCCAGTTTGTCACACACCGCCTGCGCATCGCGCATATCTTCAGCAGCAGCACAGTATTCGTCGTTGTCGTCTTCTTCCCAGTTCTTCATAAACAGGCCTTCAACCTGATAACCCTGCTGTAACAACAGATAGGCTGAGACGGAAGAATCTACGCCGCCGGACATGCCGACGATGACTTTTTTACTGCTGTTGGCTGAGCTGTCAGCTGAGCGGGTATCTGGCATAGCACTGCACTTTTGAAGGCTTAAAAAACAAGGCGCGGATTATACATTAAATTTATCGGCTGCGCATGTTATCGCGGCGGTTGAATTAGCGATAGCGGCAGGCGCACCCCTTCACAGTACAAAGCAACAGCATCGCTAACCAGGCAGCTGCGAAGCGGTAATAAGGCTTGTGGCAGCTCAGCGGCGCTGTACCAGTGCAGCGCCAGAATATCGCTGTCTTGTGGCTGGTAGCGGGGTGGCAGGCTGTCTGGTTCAAAGATAAAATTCAGCCGCACATAGCGATGGCCATTGGCGGCGGTTAACTGCGAAATGCCCAGCCATGCCGAGGGTTCAAGCATCAGGCCGGTTTCTTCAAACAGTTCGCGTTTTACGGCGCTAAGCAAATCCTCATCCTGTTCGACATGGCCGGCCGGCTGGTTCAGTACCCGCTGACCCGTGAGTTTATCGCGCTCTTCTACCAGTAAAAATTTGTGCTCAAAACACACTATGGCGGCAACAGTAAGGTGTAGTAGTTCTCTGCTCATGATGTTCGTACTATCCTTATTTCAGCGCTAACACTTTGTACTGGCCAGGCGCTAAATCTGTAAGAGTCCAGTCACCTATTTGCACGCGGATTAAGCGTAACGTAGGAAATCCAACCGCAGCGGTCATCCGTCTTACCTGGCGGTTACGGCCTTCAGTAATAGTCAAACTTATCCAACTGGTAGGAATATTGGCGCGCTGACGCACAGGGGGCTGGCGCGGCCAGATCGCCGGTTCCGCCAACCGTTGTGCAATAGCCGGTAGCGTTAAGCCGTCATTTAATTGCACCCCGGCCGTTAATTGCGCCAGAGCTTCGTCACTGATATTACCGTCGAGCTGCACCCAATAGGTTTTGGCCATTTTATGTTTAGGGTCGCTGATCCGGTGCTGGGTTTGGCCGCAGTTCGTTAACAACAATAAGCCTTCACTGTCACGGTCGAGCCGGCCGGCGGCATACACTTCAGGAATAGGGATAAAGTCAGCCAGGGTAGCGCGCGGTGGCGTGCTGTTATCGGTAAACTGGCACAACACATCAAAGGGTTTGTTAAACAGCACTATTACCGGATGCGCGACTTTGGTCGCATTGCGTTTTTTCGCATATGGATTATTTTGTAAATTCTGTCGGTTTGGCACAGGTTTCTCTGTCTTTTTGTTGCTGAAATTCATAGCATCCTGCTGCTTTACAGTTGCTGTCAGTATTGCTTAACAATGCGCATTATCTGCTTAAAATTGCAGCTGAGATAAGCCGCCGGGTTGCGCGGCAGGCTGCCTATTTTATTGAATGTCATGCTGCTATACTAGCGCCGCTTTGCAACAAATGCGTTTAAAACATCAACATCGCCCGGATGAAGGTGCGAACTGGCCAGCATAAGCCAGCTGATCGCAAACACATTACAGGAACTAACATGTCAAAAGAAATTGCAAAAATTATCTACACTGAAACGGATGAAGCGCCGGCGTTGGCGACCTATTCTTTACTGCCTATAGTGCAGGCCTTCTCAGCTGCTGCCGGTATTGCGGTAGAAACCCGTGATATTTCTCTGTCCGGCCGCATTATTGCCAACTTTCCGGATTTCTTAAAGCCAGAGCAACGCATTAACGATGCCTTAACTGAGCTGGGCGAGCTGGCGAATCAACCCGACGCTAACATTATTAAGCTGCCGAATATCAGTGCTTCTATCCCTCAGTTAAAAGCGGCAATTAAAGAACTGCAACAACAAGGCTATGCGTTACCGGACTATCCGGCAGAGCCGAAAACTGAACAAGAGCGTGATGTTAAAGCGCGCTATGACAAAATTAAAGGCAGTGCGGTAAACCCGGTACTGCGTGAAGGTAACTCAGATCGCCGCGCGCCGGCATCTGTTAAACAATACGCAAAGAAAAACCCGCACAGTATGGGTGCCTGGGCTGCAGATTCTAAATCACACGTGGCGCATATGACACAGGGCGATTTTTACGGCAGTGAAAAGTCGGCCACCTTTACTGATGCCGATGCACTGAAAATTCAATTGCTGGCAAACGACGGCGCAGTGTCGGTGTTAAAAGACAAGGTGGCTGTTCTGGCCGGCGAAGTGATTGACGCTGCTACCATGAGCAAAAATGCACTGCGCGCCTTTTATCAGCAGGAAATTGCTGCGGCTAAGCAACAAGATGTGCTGCTATCACTGCATTTAAAAGCCACCATGATGAAGGTGTCAGATCCGATTTTATTTGGTCATGCGGTTACGGTGTTTTTTAAGCCGGTGTTTGAAAAGCATGCGGCGCTGTTTGCTGAACTGGGCGTAGACGTAAATAACGGCGCCGGCGATATGTTTGCAAAAATTGCCACGCTGCCGCAGGCCCAACAGGATACGGTATTAGCTGATATTAAAGCTTGCTACGCTGCCCAACCTGCGCTGGCGATGGTGAATTCTGATAAAGGCATTACCAACCTGCATGTACCAAGCGATGTGATTATCGATGCCTCTATGCCGGCGATGATCAGAAGCTCCGGCCAGATGTGGGGCCCGGATGGTAAGTTAAAAGACACCAAAGCGATGATCCCGGATCGTTGCTACGCCGGTGTTTATCAGGAAACGATAGATTTTTGCCGCAAAAACGGTGCTTTTGACCCGCGTACTATGGGCTCAGTGCCTAACGTAGGTTTGATGGCACAAAAAGCTGAAGAGTACGGCTCGCACGATAAAACCTTTGAAATAGCTGCTGACGGCAAAGTGCAGGTACTGAACAGCAAAGGCGACGTGGTGTTTGAGCATGCGGTTGAGCAGGGCGATATCTGGCGTATGTGTCAGGTAAAAGATGCGCCAATTCGTGACTGGGTAAAACTGGCGGTAAACCGTGCACGCTTAAGCAATACTCCGGCAGTGTTCTGGTTAGACAGTGCGCGGGCGCATGATGCTCAGCTGATTGTTAAAGTTAAAGCTTATCTGCAAGAGCATGATACCAGTGGCCTGGATATCCAAATTTTGGCACCGGTAGAAGCCACCCGCTTGTCGCTGCAACGTATGAAGCAGGGGCTGGACACTATTTCAGTCACCGGTAACGTACTGCGGGATTACTTAACCGACTTATTCCCGATTTTAGAGCTGGGTACCAGCGCTAAAATGCTGTCAGTGGTGCCGTTGATGAACGGTGGCGGCCTGTTTGAAACCGGCGCCGGCGGCTCTGCACCTAAGCATGTTGAGCAATTTATCGAAGAAGACTACCTGCGTTGGGATTCGCTGGGCGAGTTTTTAGCGCTGGCAGCGTCACTGGAGCATTTAAGCCAGGTAACCGGTAATAACAAAGCCAAAGTGTTGGCTGATGCACTGGATGCTGCAACGGCGAAGTTTTTAGACAATGATAAGTCGCCACGGCGCAAGCTGGGCGAGCTGGACAACCGTGGCAGCCATTTCTACCTGGCTATGTACTGGGCAGAGGCTTTAGCCGCGCAAACGGCGGACACAGAGCTACAGGCCCGCTTTGCTAAGCTGGCCACAGTGCTGCAGCAACAGGAAGCGACTATTATCGCTGAGCTAAACGGTGCCCAGGGTAAGGCTGTAGATATTGGTGGTTACTACAAGCCTAATCCGCAGTTGGCCGCTAAAGCTATGCGTCCAAGCCATACCTTTAATCAGGCGTTAGCCAACGCTTAAATTAAACCGGTGTTAAGCAAAAAGTAAAAGCAGGCATTACGCCTGCTTTTTTGTGCCGTCAATTAGCTTAGCACTATGCGAATATAGGTCGTGCGAATACTTACTCTGTCAGATCGTCGGGCACTTTAATATTCACGGCGTGTAAACCTTTAGGGCCTTCAGACAAGTCGAACTCGACATCTTGTCCGGCCTTTAGCGTGCGGTAGCCGTCCATGCTAATGGTTGAATAATGAGCAAAGATATCTTCATCACGGCCATCTTCACGAATAAATCCAAATCCTTTGGCATTATTGAACCATTTTACTTTACCGGTAGCCATACAACTTACTTCCTTCTCTAAGTTAGCTAAATTCTGTATTCTTAGTCTCGATGGTGGGATTGTTGTTGATCCCAACAACTAATGTAGATAATTTGCGCATGTAGTCAAGTTATTTGCAAAATTAAACTAAAAATTTACCAATAATTAACCTAAAGCTCCTTTGATGGAATACACAGGCATGGCTATAGTTTATGAGCGGCAATAAAGAAGACAACGTACAACATGGTGGTTTGGAGGAATTAACACGGCAACGTGTGGCGCCGCCGCCAATGTATAAAGTGGTACTGCATAACGACGACTATACTCCGATGGATTTTGTTATCGATGTATTGAGTCGCTTTTTTAATATGCAGTACGAACAGGCAACCGAAGTGATGTTAAAAGTGCATTATGAGGGTAAAGGAATTTGTGGCGTTTTTACCGCGGAGATCGCGGAAACGAAGGTGCAGCAGGTGATGCAGTACGCGAAGGAACATCAACACCCGCTGCTATGTACCATGGAGCGCGCATAAGGTAAGTCTTTGCATGATTCTGGTGTCGTTACTCAGGTGGATTAGGAGTGGTGTATGTTAAATAAAGATCTTGAGTTAACTCTGAATTTGGCTTTCAGGTTTGCGCGTGAGCGTCGTCATGAATATATGACGGTAGAGCATTTATTATTAGCGTTGCTGGATAACCCCGCAGCCGGTGATGCGCTGCGCTCTTGTGGCGCCAATATAGAAAAACTGCGGCTGGAGTTGGCCAGCTTTATCGATTCCACCACACCGGTGCTGCCGGACGGTGAGGTAGAGCGTGATACTCAGCCTACGTTGGGTTTTCAGCGCGTATTGCAACGTGCGGTGTTTCATGTGCAGTCATCCGGCAAGTCCGAAGTGACCGGTGCCAATGTGCTGGTGGCTATTTTCAGCGAGCAGGAGTCGCAAGCCGTCTACCTGCTGAAGAAAATTGATATTACCCGCTTGGATGTGGTGAATTTTATTTCGCACGGTGTCACCAAAACCGAAAAACTTGAACAGCATGACGAACATGCGCAGGAAGAAGGCACCGAAACGGTGGCTGATGACAGCAAGTATCTGGAAAATTTCACAGCAAACCTGAATATACAGGCAAAAAATGGCCACATTGACCCGCTGATTGGCCGTGAACACGAAGTGGAACGGGCCATTCAGGTATTGTGCCGGCGCAAGAAGAACAACCCGCTGCTGGTGGGAGAAGCCGGTGTTGGTAAAACCGCTATTGCTGAGGGCCTGGCTTACCGTATTGTGCATAACGAAGTGCCGGAAGTGATTGCCAACGCTACTATATATTCGCTGGATATGGGCGCATTGTTAGCCGGTACCAAGTACCGCGGTGACTTTGAAAAACGGCTGAAATCTTTACTCAAAGAGCTGGAGCGGGAAAAAGACGCTATCTTGTTTATTGATGAAATTCATACTGTCATTGGTGCCGGCGCGGCCTCCGGTGGTGTAATGGATGCCAGTAATCTGATTAAACCGCTGTTATCCAGTGGCCGTTTGCGCTGCATGGGCTCAACCACTTATCAGGAATTTAAAAGCATTTTTGAAAAAGATACCGCCCTGGTACGTCGTTTCCAGAAAATCGATGTGGCGGAACCCAGCGTAGAAGATACCACCCGTATTTTACTGGGGTTAAAAGAGCGCTACGAGCAGCATCATAATGTGCGTTATACGCAAAAGGCCATTCGGGCTGCAGCGGAGTTGTCTGCCAAATATATTAACGAGCGGCATTTACCGGATAAAGCCATAGACGTTATTGACGAAGCCGGTGCCAGTCAGCGTTTGCTGCCATCGTCCAAACGGAAAAAAGTGATTAACGTGCCGGAGATTGAGCATGTTATTGCCAAGATGGCGCGTATTCCGGAGAAGTCGGTATCGGCGTCAGATAAAGATGTACTGGCGAATTTGGATCGTAACTTAAAGTTAGTGGTATTTGGCCAGAATGAGCCGATTGAGGTATTAACCTCGGCTATCCGCTTATCACGCTCTGGTTTGGGTAACGAAGAAAAACCAATAGGAAACTTCCTGTTCGCCGGCCCGACGGGTGTGGGTAAAACCGAAGTGACCAAACAGCTGGCCAAAGCGCTGGGAGTTGAACTGCTGCGTTTTGATATGTCGGAGTATATGGAACGCCATGCGATCAGCCGGTTAATTGGTGCACCACCAGGTTATGTCGGCTTTGAGCAGGGCGGCTTGCTGACTGATGCGGTATCGAAGCATCCGTACTCAGTGGTGTTGCTGGATGAAATCGAGAAAGCACACAGCGATATTTATAATATTTTGCTGCAGGTGATGGACCACGGTACCTTAACCGATAACAATGGCCGCAAAATTGATTTTCGCAATGTAGTGCTGGTAATGACCACCAATGCCGGGGTGCAGGAAACTATCCGTAAATCGATTGGTTTTAAACAGCAGGACCACAGCCATGATGCGTTGTCGGAAATAAACCGTACCTTTAGTCCGGAATTCAGAAACCGGCTGGATGGTATTATTTGGTTTCAACATCTGGCGGCTGACATTATTCTGCAAATTGTTGATAAGTTTGTTTGTGATTTGCAGGTACAGCTGGATAAAAAACAGGTATCAATGGAGCTGAGCAGTGCTGCAAGGCAATGGCTGGCAGATAAAGGCTATGACCATGCCATGGGCGCCCGGCCGATGGCCAGGGTTATTCAGGAGCAACTGAAAAAGCCGTTGGCGAATGAAATTCTGTTTGGTCGTCTGATGCATGGCGGAGATGTCCGCGTTGATCTGCTCAATGATCAGCTGAGCTTTGTCTACCAGACCACAAAAGAAGCCGCACTGGCGGATTAGGTGGGTTGCACAGCCTGAATGGTATCCGTTAAAACACTAAACCCGGCATTTGCCGGGTTTGTATTATTTATCAGGTTATTTGGGCCGGCTTAACGCTGGCGGAACACGATACGGCCTTTGCTTAAATCGTATGGTGTTAACTCAACGGTTACCTTATCGCCGGTTAAAATACGGATGTAGTTCTTACGCATTTTACCTGAAATATGAGCGATAACGACATGGCCGTTTTCCAGTTCAACTTTGAACATGGTATTTGGCAGGGTATCCAAAATGGTACCTTGCATTTCAATTACGTCTTCCTTCGCCATTCAGCGCACTTGCCTCTTAAATTTGGGTGAACCATAAAAAAACTGCGCAGATTGTGCCGAAATCATCAGCATAAGTAAAGCGACAAGCGCTTTTTTAGCCAAATGAGTGCCATTCGCCCTGAATAAACCGCTGCTGTGGTAAAAAAGCGGCCTTATAGGCCATTTTCCGGCACTGATCAATTTGATACCCCAGATACAGCCAGTTTTTTTGCTGCCGGGCTGCACATTGCAGTAAATACAAGATGGCCAGCAGGCCGGGCGAGAAAGCACTGACATCGGGGTGATAAAAGGTATATACCGCCGAGTATGCGTCTGCGGTTTCGTCCACTATGCTAACGGCCACCAGTTGTTGCTGATAATACTGTTCCAGATAGCGCACTTTTAGCCAACTGCATCCGAGCATGGCATCAAGTTGTGCTCGTGTGGGCGGAAACATACTGCTGTTGGCGTGTTTATGGCTGATATAGGCGGAAAATAACGCGAAGTAATCTGTGCTGGCATTCTCACGAAGTTCATAGTGCCAACCGGCACGCGCAGCTTTATTCAGCATGCGGCGCTGGCTGCGGCTGGCTTTAAAATCAGCATGCTGAATACGTACAGAATGGCAGGCCCGACACGCCGGACAGTGCGGGGTATAAACCTGCTCGCCGCTGCGGCGAAAATTAAGTTGCAGTAATTGCTGGTACAAAGCAGCGTCAAGTGGCTGTTCCGGTAGCAAAAATACCAGTTGCTCCTGCTGCGGCGCCAGGTAACTGCATGCTGCCGGTGCGGTAAGGCCAAAGCGCAGCTCATGCATTGGCCGGGTCCGGTATCAGTGGGCCGGCCAGCCAGTGTGAAGCCGGCGTTTGCTGCGCAGCAGAAGTTTGTAACAAGCTGACATAATCTGCACGTGGCAGACTTCTGGCCCCCAGTTGCAGCAAAAACGGGTTAGGCATTTGGCAATCAATCCAGCCTGGCGCTACCTGTTGTAAATGCTGCTGCAGAGCAACCAGTGCCAGCTTGGCAGTATCCGGCAGTAAGTTAAACATCGATTCACCACAAAACAGGCTGCCAACCAGCACGCCGTATAAACCGCCAACTAAGCGGTCCTGTTGCCACACTTCAATACTGTGGGCGTAACCTTGCAGATGTAACTGCTGATAGGCTTGTTGCATTTCCGGCAAGATCCAGGTGCCGGGTTGTTTTGCTCTTGGCGCCGCACAGTGTGCCATGACCTGCGCAAAAGCTGTATTAACACTAAAATGCAGCTGATAGCGGTTAAGCTGTTTTTTCAGGGTTCGGTTAAGTTTCAGTGTGTCCGGAGCAAAAATGGCACGTTGTGACGGGCTCCACCACAGCAGAGGGTCGCCTTCACTGAACCAGGGGAAAATAGCTTGTGAGTATGCGCTGATAAGGCGGGCCGGCGATAAATCGCCGCCCATTGCCAGCAGGCCATCGGGGTTGCTCAGCGCCCGATGCAGTGGTGGAAAACTGACATCGTGCGCAGATAGCTCAGGCAGGTAAATGGCCATAGCTGAAGTGGATTACTTGCTCAGTGCATCCAGATAACGCTCGGCATCCAGCGCTGCCATACAACCGGTGCCGGCAGAGGTAATGGCCTGGCGATAGATATGATCAGACACATCACCGGCGGCAAACACACCGGCAATACTGGTTTGCGTGGCATTGCCTTCACTGCCGCTCTGCACTTTTAAATAGCCGCCATTCATCTCCAACTGGCCTTTAAACATGTCGGTGTTAGGCTGGTGACCAATGGCGATAAACACGCCCTGCAGCGCCAGTTGCTCGTCGGCTTCACCTTTGGTCGATTTTAACCGTACGCCGGTTACCCCCATGTCATCGCCCAGCACTTCGTCCAGCTGGCGGTGGGTGTGTAATACGATATTGCCGTTAGCTACTTTAGCCATTAAGCGATCGACCAGAATTTTCTCTGCTTTAAAGCTGTCGCGACGATGCACTAAATGCACTTCTGCTGCGATGTTGGATAAATACAACGCTTCTTCCACCGCAGTATTGCCGCCGCCAACAACGGCCACTTTTTGATTGCGGTAAAAGAAACCGTCACAGGTGGCACAAGCAGATACGCCGCGGCCACTGTAGGCTTGTTCGGATGGTAACCCCAGGTACTTAGCGGAAGCCCCGGTACAGATAATCAGCGCATCGCAACTGTACACGCCGTTGTCACCGGTTAGCGTGAAGGGGCGCTGTTGCAGGTTTACCGTGTGAATATGGTCAAACACAATTTCAGTGTTGAAGGTTTCGGCGTGCTCACGCATCCGGTCCATTAAAACCGGACCGGTTAAACCGTGAGCATCACCCGGCCAGTTCTCCACTTCGGTGGTGGTTGTCAGCTGGCCGCCTTGCTGCATACCGGTAAGCAGCACCGGGTTCAGGTTGGCGCGGGCCGCGTACACTGCAGCGGTATAGCCGGCAGGGCCTGAGCCTAAGATAAGCAGGCGACTGTGTTTGGTGTCAGACATTCATTTCTCCGGGAACTACATAGTTAAAAGCGGTAATGGCGACGATTCTAAAAGAATGCAACCCCAAGCGAAAGTAGTGCCGGACATTTAATCTGTACTGTACTGTAAAGCATTGCTTGCTATGCTATTGTTTAAATCAGCTTTTAAGTTCAGACCGCAACCAAACCCGAGGTTGTATTGCACTACCGCGAAAAATGGATCATTTTCATAGTGCAGCTCATCACAGTCTTGTTACTGCTGGTAAGCAACGTTGCACTGTCTGTTGAACGTTTTCAACGCATTGGCGTTGACGACGGCTTACCTAATGCCACTGTTTACAGCGTTAATCAGGATAAAACCGGTTTTATCTGGCTGGGTTCAACCAATTCCGGCTTATTGCGTTTCGATGGTTATCGTTTTGCTTCATTTCCGTTGTTAACAAGTGCTGAGCAACTGCAACATCAGATACCGGATGTCGGCGTTATCATATTTGACCGTGCTAACCGGCTGTGGGCCGGCACCTGGGGACTGGGGTTATCCGTTATCGATGCACACAGCGGCGAATTACATCGCTTTACCCGGGCAGATGGCCTGGCCGGTAACCTGGTGCAAACCCTGTTGCAGGATAACGCCGGCAATATCTGGGTGGGTACCACAACCGGCTTAAGTATAATAAATGCCGATTTTCAACTCACCACTATAGGTGCTGCAGACGAAGCCCGACCGTTGGTAGATCAACGCATCTGGAGCCTTAGCCAATCAGATGACGGCAGTATTTGGATTGGCACGGCTGCCGGCTTGCATCGCTGGCAGCCGGACAGCGGCTTAAGTAAGGCGATAGAGTTAGTGCCGGGCGCAGATCACCTGAGCCGTAATAATGAAATACGTGCAGTGTTAGCCGACGGCGACAGGCTGTGGATTGGCAGCCGCAGTGGTTTGTATCAGTATTCTTTTGCAAATGACGAATTAAGTGCCATGGCCACTGCCGGCACAGAGGCCTTAGTGATCAACGTGCTGGCATTTGATCGCAGTAATAATGATGTGCTGATCGGCAGCTATGCCGGATTACACCGTTTTAATAAGGCCGCGCCGGACAGCACTTTGGCCTTGTCTGGTGTCGCTCAGTTAGCTCAGGTTAATGTGCGCAGTATTTTACAAGACAGAACCGGTGTTATCTGGTTAGGGTCGCGTGAGGGCGGAGTGTACCGCAGTATTGTTACCAGCAAAGCTTTTGGCGGTATCGCTGATTATGCACCGGCACTTGGCAGTGCTGCATTTTCGGTTACAGCCGTTTATAAGTCTGCACAGCAACTCTGGTTGGGCAGTACAGATAAAATGGTATTGATCGACACCGACAACGGCACTTACCAGCACATTATGACCGGCAGCAGAGTAAATGCTATCGCCCGGGCTGCAGACAAACAAATTTACATCGCAACTGACAACGGTTTATTGCACTACAGCAGCAATGGCGTATTAGAAAGAGTTGATATGCCCTTTACCCTGGCCGGTGTTGTTAACCGTAATGTCAGAGATTTGTATATTGCTGATGACGGTACTTTTTACCTCGGTTTATGGGGCGAGGGCGTTGTTGCATGGCAACCGCAGACGGGGCAAACACGGCGTTGGCTGGATAATTTATCCGGCATGCGGGTAGGTGATGCTGTGCAGGATATGTTTGTCAGCGCAGATCAACAACTGTGGGTAGCAACCCGCTACAGTGGTCTGTACCAAATAGATTTAACTGACGGCAATATTGTGCAACACAGCAGTAGCAAACAAACCCGGCTGCAATTACCACACGACGAAGTGCATTGCGTTAATCAGTATGCGCAGCAGTTACTGGTATGCACCCGTGAGGGGGCGATACTTTATGACCGTACAACCGGCCGGCGCCAACTTATTACTATGGCTGATGGCCTGCCGGCAAATAGTGTTTTAGGCGGCTACCAGATGGATGAACAACAGTTGTGGCTCATGACAGCAAATGGCCTGAGTTTTCGACCGGATCCGGCGCAACGCTTTGTTCATTACAATAGCCAGGATGGTATGGTCAGCTCTGAGCTGAATGCCAATGCTGTGTATGCCGATAAATCCAAACTTTATTTTGGTGCGGTGGCCGGTTTGGTGGTGGTGAAGCCGGAGTTACTGCAAAGTAACCGACAACCACCGCAGCCGGTATTGTCGGCGCTGATGATTGATCAGCAAGCACGGCAATTCAGACCACATCAGCACAGCTGGCCATTGATAGAGATTTTGCCGACACAGCATACTATGCTGTTTGAATTCAGCGCCCTGGACTTTCAGGACCCGCAGCGCAACCGGTTTTACTACCGGCTTGAAGGTATTGAGCAAGATTGGATGCCGGCACAGGGTAATAATGCTTACTACGCCAACCTTGCACCGGGAACTTACCCGTTATGGCTCAAAGCCTCGAATAATCACGGTATATTCAGCGACGAACAGCAGGTTGCCACTGTCCGGGTGTTGCCGCACTGGTGGCAGCAACGTAGTGTAATGTTTGCTGCACTGCTACTGCTGATGACACTGATGTGGTTACTGCATCAGTACCGTTTACGTCATATCCGGCAAATTAACCGTTTGTTGCAGGGAGCGATGGATAATAAAGTTAAAGCGCAACTGATTTTAGAGACCCGGGTAACAGAACGCACCAGAGCATTGGAGGAGAGTTCAGTTACCTTGTCGTTGCGCACCAAACAACTGGAACAAAGCTTAGCTGAATTGGCGAAAACGAACCGCGAATTAAAGCGGCTGGATAAACTCAAAGATGAGTTTATCGCAACCGTCAGCCATGAACTGCGCACCCCGTTAACCGCAATACGCGGTGCCATCGGCTTGATTGCGCAAAAAGTGGTCACGCCAGATACGGCGGTTTACGCCAATATGCTGCAAACTGCACAAAGTAACAGCGAACGGCTGGCGCAACTGATTAATGATTTGCTCGATTTACAAAAGTTTGCCGCCGGCAACTTTACCCTTAATCTGGTCAAAGTTAATTTATCTGAGCTGGCGCAACAAGCGGTGTCGGCCATGCAACCTTATGCCGCCCGCTTTAAAATAAACCTGGTATTTGAACCCGGAACCAGCGAAGCCTTGTGGGTGCAGGCCGATACGTTACGATTGCGACAGGTGATGGATAACCTGATTTCTAATGCGGTAAAGTTTTCGCCGCCGGATTCTGTGGTTGTGGTCAGACTCAGCAGTAACGAGCAAGATGTCCGCTTTGAAGTGGAAGATTGCGGAGCGGGTATACCCGCGGCGTTTCAATCGCGTATTTTTCAGAAGTTTTCTCAGGCCGACAGTTCCGACAGTCGTTTAAAAGAGGGAACCGGGCTGGGTTTAGCCATTAGTAAAAAGATAATTGAAAATCATCAGGGGCAGATCAGTTTCAACACAACTCCGGGGGAGGGCAGTATTTTCTGGTTTAAATTAGCCTTGTGTTTGACGCCGGCATAATGCCGTTAAAACTTAACATAAGTAATTTTATGTTTTTCCACAGTGTCTTGTCCCCGAATAAATCAATTTGTTTCTGATAGTTATCTATTTTTCCTGTAATAGGTTTGTCTCATACATTTGTAAAGAATTTATAATACTATTGTAATGGCCTTTTGGTATGGGGCTGGTTATTTTTTGAGCAGCAGGACGCCGCAGTGACAACAAGGACCATAAAAACTAACCAAGGGTAATATAATGAAAAAGATGATGACTATACTGGCAGCAGCTTCTGCCGGTTGTTTTGCACTAAGCCTTACTTCTGTTGCAGTTGCCGAAGGCATGAAAAAACCAGAACCAAAACTTAGCCTGGCTGAATTGGCTGACGACAAAGCCACCCGTTACATTATTAAATTTAAAGAGCCTGTTGCTCAAATGAGCGCTGACGGCAGTGCTAAGCGGGCAGAGTTTTCTACCTTGCGGGCCCAGCAGGTTTTACAAAAAGCGAACGTTAATGCGTTGTCGCACCTGAAATCTGTGCATGCCAGCGTGGCTGAGTTAACAGCAAAGCAGCGCAAACTGCTGCAAAGTGATCCTAATGTTGAATACATCGAGGAAGACCATAAGCGTTATTTAATGGATGTGATCACGCCAATGGCGCAAACCACGCCTTATGGTATTACCATGGTGCAGGCTGATCAGGTAAGTGATGGTAGTGCCGGCAATACCAAAGTGTGTGTAATTGACACCGGCTGGACTTCGGGTCACGAAGATCTGCAAAATTCCGGCGTAACCGGCTATTCGTTCTCCGGCCATGGTAACTGGTATCAGGACGGTCACGGCCACGGTACCCATGTGGCAGGTACCATGGTTGCACTGAACAATAACAGCGGCGTAGTGGGTGTTATTGGTTCTGGCCAGGCAGGCGTACACATTGTTAAAATCTTCAACAATTCCGGCAACTGGACGACGGCGTCAAACCTGATCACTGCCATTCAATCCTGTAAAGATGCCGGTGCAAAAGTAGTTAATATGAGTTTGGGGGGCGGTTCGTCTAACCAGACAGAAAATACCGCCATGACCAACTTTTATAACGGTGGCATGTTGTTAGTGGCAGCAGCAGGTAACGCCGGCAACACCAGCTTCTCGTATCCGGCATCCTACAATGCTGTCGTGTCAGTGGCGGCAGTGAACTCCAGTGGCACTTTGGCCAGCTTTTCGCAACGTAACTCCCAGGTCGAAATTGCCGGGCCGGGAGTAAATGTAAGCTCAACCTGGAATAACGGCGGCTACAACAGTATCAGCGGTACATCGATGGCATCACCTCATGTTGCCGGCGTTGCGGCGTTGGTGTGGAGTAACCATTCGGATTGTACTGCTGCAGAGATCCGCAGCGCACTGAATGCCACTGCGGAAGACCGTGGTGCAACCGGGCGGGATACATCTTATGGCTGGGGTATTGTAAAAGCCAAAGCTGCGCATGATTACCTGACCAACAATGGCTGTGATGGCTCAGGTGGCGGCGAACCGCCTCCGGGTGGTGGTGCTACTTTCCCGAACTTGTCGGCAAGCAGTGGCCAATGGTTAAGAGGCAGTTACCAGATCCCATCCGGCGTATCGACTGTTACGTTCCAGATCTCCGGTGGCACAGGTGATGCTGACTTGTATGTACGCTACGGTGCTGAACCTACCACCACGACGTACAACTGCCGGCCATACCTGAATGGCAATAATGAAGTCTGTACTTTTAATAATCCACAGGCGGGAACCTGGCATGTCGGCATCCGTGCTTATTCTGCCTTTAGTGGTGTAACCTTCAGTTATCAGTACTGATAACATAAGCAACCACAGGCCGGCATGTTCCGGCCTGTTTTTTTACGCTTAAACCGGCAATACGTAATAGTACACCGATAAAAAATGTAAAATGCTGCCAGCCAGTACAAACAGATGCCAGATAGCATGATGCAAAAATAAGCGTTTCCAGGCGTAGAAAATTACCCCAAAGGAATAACTCAGCCCACCGGCAACCAGCAGCCACATGCCGCCCGGAGCAACATTGTCCAGCATAGGTTTTATCGCCAGAATAACCAGCCAGCCCATGCCCAGATATAAACTTAATGACAGTTTTTTGTATTTTAAGCCGGTAGCCAGTTCAATAATAACCCCGGCCACGGCAACCGCCCAAATCAAGCCAAACAACCATAAGCCCCAGCTGTCACGCAGATTAATCAGCGTAAAGGGCGTGTAGGTGCCGGCTATCAAAATAAAAATGGCGGCGTGATCCAACTGGCGCAGCCGGCGTTTGATCTCAATGCTGTGGATCGAGTGATACAAGGTAGAACTGCAGTACAACAGGATAAGGCTGCCACCGTAAATAATGCTGCTGGCCAGATGCCAGTTATCGCCGGCTTGCACTGACACCAGTAACATCAGTACCAGCGCAATAACACTTAATACAGCGCCTATGCCATGGCTTATCGCATGTAACAGCTCTTCAACTGCAGAGTAATGGGTGGTTGTCATATCAATTTACCTTGCGAAAACAGAGGTCATCTTAGCACGACATGCCTGGCTGCCAAGCTGTTCGCCGGCAGGAATTATCGGTAGAATGCTGGTTTTTCTCCGGAGCGGTTATGTCACAAAGCACGCTGCCAATGTTGGTGATCATTGGTTATGTATGGCCGGAGCCAAACTCCTCTGCAGCCGGTTACCGTATGCTGAGCTTAATTAAGCTGTTTTTGGCCAAAGGCTGGCAAGTCAGTTTTGCCAGCGCAGCTGAGCCCGGGCTGCACCGTTATCCGCTGACAGAACTTGGCGTAACGGAGCACTGCATCCGGCTGAACGACAGCAGCTTTGAGCTGTGGCTGCAGCAACAGGCACCGCAAGCGGTAATGTTTGACCGCTTTATGCTTGAGGAACAGTTTGGCTGGCGGGTAGAGCAGGCTTGTCCGCAGGCGCTGCGGATATTGGATATGGAGGATTGCCATGCGCTGCGCGATGCCCGGCAGCAGTGTTTTAACGCCGGCAAGGCTGTAGCGGCAGAGGATTTAAACTCAGAATTGGCGCTGCGCGAAATTGCGGCCATTTATCGCTGTGATCTGACGCTGGTGATTTCAGAATTTGAACTGCAGTTACTGCAGCAGCACTATAGGGTGCCGCCGGCGTTACTCTGCTACTGTCCGTTTTTACTGGATGACTTGCCATTGCTGCCCACGCCGGATTATGACGCCCGGCAGCACTTTATTGCTATTGGCAATTTCCGTCATGCACCGAACTGGCATGCCGTACTGTGGTTAAAACAGGAAATCTGGCCATTGATCCGCCAACAGCTGCCCCAGGCGGAATTACATATTTACGGTGCCTACCCGCCACCCAAAGCCACAGCGCTGCATAATCCAAAACAGGGCTTTTTAATCAAAGGTTGGGCGGAAGATGCGTTAGCCGTAATGCAGCAGGCCAGAGTATGTTTGGCGCCGTTGGCCTTTGGTGCCGGCTTAAAAGGCAAGTTGCTTGATGCTATGCGCTGCGGTACACCTAATGTGACGACCGAAACCGGGGCGGAAGGTATGACGCTGCAGTGCGATTGGGGCGGTGTAATAGCACAGGACAGCAACAGTATTGCCCGGGCGGCGGTAAGCTTGTACCAGCAACGCGAACTATGGCAACGCTTGCAAAGCACAGGGTATAACATAGTGCAGCAACGATTTGCTCTGGCACAACATGATGCACGTATCTGGCAGCAATTCAGCGGGGTAAAGCAGGAGCTTGAGAGTCACCGCCAGGCAAACTTTACCGGGCTAATGCTGAGGCACCATAACTATCGTAGCACTAAGTTTATGGGGCAGTGGATTGAAGCAAAAACGCGTCTGGCTGCATTATCACAGCCAGACTGACGCTGTTTAACGACAACCTCTTGGCTGACGTTGTTTGTCACCCAAGCGCGTTGTCCAGACTGCTGCTGCAGACTGACCATTACCGCTGCTCTTGGTTTTAGCCGCTTTAGCAGGCTTTGCCGCTGCAGGTTTGGCTGCCGCTTTGGCCGGAGCCGCTTTCTTTTCTGCTGCCGGCTTGGCTTTGGCGGCACTTTTGGCAGCACCTTTTTCGGCACTGTAGCTGGCGCCTAATTCAGCCAGCTCTGCCAGACGGATATTCTTACCACCATCTACGCTGAACCAACCTGGTTTTTGTTCCAGTTGCGGCGCTTTACCAAACGCAGCTTTGTAGGCTGCGGTAAAATCAGCAACAACCTGATCTTTGTCCAATTTACTCATACGGATCCTTAACAGACATTATTTAAGCAACTAGCACGCTATTTATACAACATTTTGCCACTGTTAGACAAATGTGCCTGATTTTTTTGCCTGTTGCAGTACAATACCGCTATCAACAGCAGCGGAAAACCAGTCGATGATAGATCGCGACCAGTTAGTTAAATTTCTGAATACTGAGTTACAAAGTGAAAAAATCCGGGATTATTGCCCCAACGGTTTGCAGGTCGAGGGCAAAGCTCACATTAACCGGGTGGTTACCGGGGTTACCGCCAGCCAGGCACTACTGGATGCCGCTGTTGCGGTTAACGCCGATGCGATACTGGTGCACCATGGCTATTTTTGGAAGAACGAAACGGCGCCGGTAACCGGCATCAAGAAGAAGCGTCTGCAAACGTTATTGCGCCATGATATCAATTTACTGGCCTATCATTTACCGCTGGACGTGCACCCGATACTTGGCAACAACGCGCAGTTAGGCTTGTTACTTAACGCAGAAAATATCATTGCTGTTGCTACAGCGGAGCCGGATGGTGTGCTGATGCAGGGCGAGCTGGCGAATGGGTTAAGTGCCGATCAGATAGCACAGCATCTGGAATACACCTTAGGTCGCAAGGTATTGCTGCACGCCATTGACAATAGTGCGGCGGTCAGCAAGCTGGCATGGTGTACCGGCGGTGGCCAGGGTTATATTGAGCAGGCTGCTGCTGCCGGCGCGCAATTGTTTATCAGCGGTGAAGTGTCAGAGCAAACCATTCATTTATCGCGTGAGCTGGGTATTCATTTTATTGCTGCCGGTCATCATGCAACCGAGCGTTATGGTGTTAAAGCGCTGGGGGAATTTATTGCCCGGCAGTTTGGCCTTGAGGTGCAGTTTATTGATATTGATAACCCGGCATGAAGCAAAAAACCGATCGTAGTTTTGATGATATTGCCGCCAAATTCAGCCGCAATATTTATGGCAGTACTAAAGGCAGGCTGCGCCAGTTAGTGCTGCTGCGCGATTTGGCGCAGCTTAATCTGCTACAACAACCTTGTCAGATCCTCGACGTTGGTGCAGGCCAGGGCCAGTTAGCCCTGTCCCTGGCTGCGCAGGGACACAGTGTGCATCTGACCGATATTTCCGCAGAAATGTTGCACATAGCGCAGCAGCAGGCTGAAGAACATGGGCTGAACAATGTTAGCTTGCAACAGATAGGGCTGTCGGAGCTCGCGGCGACACATCAACAGCAGTATGCGTTAGTGTTATGTCATGCCATGCTGGAATGGCTGGCACAACCTGAGTTGGCTATTGCTCAGTTGCGTCGCTTGGTGGCTCCCGGCGGCATATTATCGCTGATGTTTTATAACAAAGAGGCCAAACGCTTTGGCAATATTTTGTTTGGCAACTTTGATTATGTCGCGGCAGATTTTCAGGTAAAGAAAAAGGTTAGTTTAAACCCGCAGCATCCGTTAGTGCCGCAGGATGTGCAGCACTGGTGTAAGCAGGCCGGTTTTAGCCTGCTGAGTAAAACCGGGGTGCGCTGTTTTCATGATTATTTGCGTGATCGCAGCCAGCAACAAAGCCACTTTGAACAATTGTTGGCTTTAGAGCTGCAATACAACCGCACTGAGCCCTATGCTTCACTGGGCCGCTACCAGCATTTATTGCTTAAAGCTGATTAATCAAACTCAAACTTGTACAGCAAATCAACGGCGTTATCCAAACTGTTTACTGCCTCCAGGTACAGATTACGCATTATGCGGTAGCGCAGGGTAAATTCGCCGACAGCATTAAAAATGCCATAACCGTATTTTACCTGCAGATCGCGCGATAAATAACCGCTTACCGTTACCTGAGAATTATCGCCGGCGCCTGCGGTGTCCAGTGTCAGGTCGCGGACACCAAAGGCTTCGCCTAATTCGCCCACTACAGCACCGGTAGAGGAGATTGACATACCAATCAGGCTGGTGGTCAGTGCTGAACCGGCGCTGCCGGAATCACTGCCGATATCACGGCCCATCAGCAGATAGGCCAGCGCATTAGCCTGGGGTTTTGCCGGCTCGGAAAAAATGCTGATGTTTGGCGCATCGGCCGGACCGGTAACCCGAATGCCGGCAATCACATCATCTTCCATATTGGCCGGGTTACGGATAGCTTCGACATTTAAAAAAGGCTGGTCGGATGGGCCGTTAAAGCTCATTTTTCCCTGGCGGATCAGCAAATCTTGGCCATAGGCACGGAAGGTACCGTCTTTCAGACTGACATCGCCATTCACCGTGGGTTGCTGATTAGGTTGCTGGCGTACTCTTAAGTTACCGCTGAGCCGGGTTTCCAGGCCAAAGGCTGACAATTGCACCCTTCTGCCAAGCACAACATTAATATCGGTTTGCAGGGCAAGGGCGGTTTTTTCTTCAGTGGGTACAGGCTGCAGTTCTGCGTCCAGCAACACCAGATCATCGGATAGCCCGACAGCAGTTTGCGGCAAACTGTCAATATTGATGCGGGCAAAGGGAATTTGCACCGTGCCGCTAAGTGATGTCAGCCCGGGTTTGGCGTTCAGGGTTAAATCCGGTGCTATTTGCAGTCGGGCCTGAGGAATTTGCAGGCTCAGTTCATCGCCTTTCACTTTCAGTGCCGCTTGCCAGTTATCTATTTGCGGCCATTGTGCATCGCCGGCCAGATTAATCTGGCCTTTGCTGGTGCTGACCAGGCCTTCCAGCGTGGCTTGCTGTCCGGCAAACTTCAGCTCTACATTAGCATCAGTTACATCCAGTGGTGCCTGTCTGCCGTTCAGTTTAAAGCTGCTCAGTGCCAGGTTGCCGTTAATGGCCGGGTTGGTTAGGTCGCCGCTAAAGCGTAAGTCGCTGTTGAGCATGCCGGCAAGTTCACTGCTTTGCTCCAGCAGCGGCTGTAAAAAGGCCAGGCTGAATTGTTGCAGCAGCAGTGTGCCCTCCAGTTTACGCGAGGAGGATTGTACGTCTGTAATGGTGGCGTCGCTTTGTAAGTTGGCGTCGTTATCAAATTGCCACTGCAACGTGCTGTTAAGGGTATCTTCGGCCAATACGGCATCCAGCGCCCAGTTGTGCCAACCCAATACCAGTGTTTGTTCAGTTTGATACTGCCATTTACCATTGCCGCCTTTGAGTTTAACCAGTGCCTGCGGCTGCTGGCCTTGTTGCCAGTTGGCGTTAACCTGTGCGTCAAGATTCCCTTGCAGCGCCATCTGTTCAGGTAAAAAACTATCCAGCGCCGACAGCGCAAATTGCTGTAATGTCAGGTCCAGCGCTATATGCTCTGCACTGAGTGTTAGTGGTTTAACGGCGCACAAATTAGCCGGGGCTTGCTGCCAACAGTGCGGCTGTACGGTTAACCGCGCGTCGGCAAAGCGGTAATCCAACTTTGTACTGTCTACCAGTTGCCATGGTCCTAACAGACTGTCCAACTGCGCGGATACCAGGGTGCCTTGCCAATACTCATCCGCTTTCAGGCTGCCGCTCATTTCAATACCGGCATTGTGCTCAGTACTTGCCAGCTGCAGCGTCAGCCGATGGCGTAATGCAGTGCCGCTAAGCGTCAGGTTTAGCTGGTCAATATGTTGCTGCTGATACTTGCCGTTGCCGGCTTGTAGTGACACTGCCGTTGTCAGGTTATGTTCGCTGTTTAAACTCAGATCCGTATCCAGAGTTAACTGCTCCAGGCTGGCATCCTGCCACTGCAGCCCGCGGGCATTGAGGGTGCCCTTTAGCTGTGGTGTGTCGCGCTTACCGCTTAGCTTGAAGTCTGCACTGATATCACCGTTGGCACCGCTTATAGTTTGCTCCAGTTTGGGAATGGCAATCTTCATCGCCATTTGCCAGTCTTTATCCACTGCGCCGGTCAGTTGGATCTGGTTTTGGCCATGGCGTAGTGTCAGGCCCGGCGTATCCAGCCGGTAGTCGCCCTGTCCGCTCAGATCTGCAGCAGTAAGGCTGCCTTCAAGTAGCAGTTTGTAATCACGCAGTGTGCCGTTAAGCTGCAGTTGTGGCAGTGCCAGTTGCCAGCCACCTTGGGCTGTCAGGTTGCCGCTAAGCTGCATATCGCCATTTAGCTCACCGCTGTAGTCCGGCCAGAATTGCCCGGGCTGAATTTGTGTTAACTGTACGCTGCCAAGCCAGCTTAATTGCTGTTGCCAATCCAGCTCCGCCCTGGCGCTAAGCGCACCGCCAAGGGTGTTAATGGTTAAGTTTTCCAAAGTTGCCCCATGCAAAGTGCTGTAGCCGTTTAGTTGCACGCTGGTTGACGGCACTTGCTTACCGCTTAATGCTAAGCCTGCGGCAAAGCGCAGTTGCTCCAGGTTGCCGCTTGCCTCCATTTGCAACTGGCTAAGCTGTATTTGCGGCTCGGCGCTAAGCGGCCATTGCAGTTGGCTCGCTGCTAAGTTGGCCTGCAACGGCAGGGTGTTGTCCAGCAGATTAAGCCACAAGGATAATTCCGCATCCAGCAGTTCACTGGCATAGGCTTGCAGTTGCAAATCGCTCAGATCGCCATCCAGCGTAACGCGCAGCCGCTGCCCGGCCAGCTCTGTGTCCTGCAGCAACAGCCGTATGTCTGCTTTTAGCGGATAATTGCCATTTGGCTCTAATCTGGCGGAGGCATGCAGTGTTGCCTGTGGGTGCTTGATATCCAGCTGGGTCAGGTTAATTTGCTCCGGCAGCAGTTGCAGGCTGAATGAGAGCTCACTGATACTCTGCGGCTGTGGTTGTTGCAGGGTGAAATCCGTCAGGCGGAAGCGGTCAATAAACAGACTCAGCGGCAGCCTGACATCCTGCAACGCCGGCGCCCGGTAAGCAAAGGCAGCATTTGTCGTGGTATCCGCAGTGTCAGGCAGTGCCAGGGTTACCTGATGCCAGCGCGGCTGATTTAGTTGTACTTTACTGCCCCAAAGCTGAGCACCGGTAGTAAACTGTTGCCAGCTTAACCGGCTACCGGCAACCAGCACAGTGGCATCGTTCAGCTGCAGCTGCGTAATATCAATGGCAAACGGCAACCACAAACCGGAGCCGGGCGCCTTTGTTGGTGGCGGATTGTCTGTATCGGCGATTTCAAGCTGCATGCCTTGCAATGTCAATTGCTCGACACAGAGTGTTAAACGGAAAAAACAGCCGTTGTTAATCTGCAGCGTGCTTTGTTCTAACGTCAGGGTTATGGCGTCATCTTGCCAACGCAGGCCGTACAGTGTATTGCCGCCCAGCACGCTGCCCTCACTGCGCTGTACGGTAAAGCTACTGACAAAATGCTGTGCCAGCCAAAGGTTAAAACTTAACCCGGCAGAGGTGTACAACAAAGTAAACAGTAAGGCGATCAGCACAACGCAGGGCAGTAATAATGTCCAATGCAGCCATTTTAAGGTGCGTTTCAGCCAACGCTTGGTGGTGTGCCAGCTCATAATTCCGGCCCCAGCGCCAGGTGCAGTTGGAAACCTTTGCCCGGTTCATCCAGGCCCCAGGCAAAATCAAGACGCACAGGGCCAACAGGGGAGGCCCAGCGCACGCCCAGGCCCACACCTTGCACCCAGTCGGGTTTATCATCCCAGGCGCTACCGTAATCACTGAACGCTGCCAGCCACCAATTGCCTTTAACGCGATATTGGTATTCCAGCGCACCGGTAACCATATAGCGGCCACCGGTCAGCTCATCTTCGCTGTTACGCGGTGATACAGTTTCATAGCCATAACCGCGGATGCTGTTATCACCGCCGGCAAAGAAACGCAACGATGGTGGCAATTTTGACAAGCCTTCCATCAGGATAGCGCCGGCATCCACGCGGGTAACAAAACGATGGTCATCGCCGGCACTGCCAATCCAGCCAACCCGGCTACGCAAGCGGATAAAACTGGCATCAGAGCCCCAGGCTTCGTCTGATACTTCAACGCCCAACAATAAACGATTGGCCGAGGCGGGCATTGAACCGCCGGCTTGCTTAGTACGGCTGTAACTTAATCCGGGCATAATCAGACTGATGCTGTCATTTTGATCCGCCTGGACAAAGTCTTCATACAACCAGCGCACCGAAGCGGTACGATACCAGTCGCTTTTCAGTAACCAGTGGCGCTCCAATGCCAGGTTGGATTCGCGGCTCTCGGTGTTTTGATTATCGCGGTTCCGAAAACCCAGCTGTACCTGATAAAAGTCGTTGGCAACACTGGCCAGTGGTACCTTGTATGCAGCCTCGACACTTTGTTCTATCTCAGACAGGGCCAGCTTAGTGCTCAGGCTGTGGCCGGCTTTATTAAGCCAGGGCTTATTCCAGTTTAGTTTCAGCCGGGTTTTCACATCGGTAGAGTAGCCGATACCGGTTTCTATAATATTGCGCCGCTCCGGCTCCAGCGCCACGTTAATCGGCAGGCTGAAATCCTGCATCTGTGTGGTATCACCTTCCACCAGTATGGAAGAGAACCAACCGGTAGTCGCCAATGCTTGATTAAATTCCCCCAACTGGCTGGCCAGGTAGTAATCGCCCTCATTAAAGGGCACTAAAGATTGCAGTCCGGGTTCGGCTATTTGATTACCGCTAAAACTGACTGCACCAAATTTATAACGTGTACCGGCGTTAAAGTGCAGGCGGACAAACGCCTGGTTTAGCTCTGGTGCTACCTCAAGCCGTGCCAAATCAAAGTCGGCATCAAAGTAGCCTTTACGCAGTGCCAGACTTTTTAAAGCGCTCTTAAAGCCATCATAAGCGCCGTGGTGCAGTATCTGGCCCTGTTTGGGCGCTTGCGCCGCCAGCAACGCCGCAAAGTCAGAGTCTGTTGCGGCATCACCGGACAGCTGTATATCGCTTTGGCTAATGCGCACCGGCTCACCAATTGTTACGTTAATGTGCAGTAATTTGGGTTTGGCCTCGTCCTGAGTTACCGTAATGCTGCTGTGGTAATAACCTAAAGCTTGTAACGCGATATGAATTTCCTGCTGTAAGGTAGCTTGAAAACGCACGCCCGGCGTATTGTCTGCATCAGAGTATTTTTGCAGATAAATTTCAATATTGTCGCGCAAAGCACCGCTTACGCCATTGATTTTAAACTGATACGGTGCTGCCGAACGGGCAGGGAAACTTATGCTTAGTATGGCTGCCAGCACTGCAGTTATCAGGAAACCTCGGGTTTGCATTGGCCTGGAAAAATCCCGTATTAAGAAAATGAAAGAAAAGTGAATGCCGGTGCTATTATGGCCCACAGAGCTTGTTAATGTACACCGCGTTGCATAAATCGAGACTGAATAGGCTCAGCAAAACGGGGATAATACAACAGCAAGGTACAACTGAGGGTAGAACTTCAGTTATACTGCAGCCACTGTAAAAGCGGTAGTAAAACCGCGATCTGACAAGGGCAGTACTATGAAAAGTGTTGTTATCAGTGGCTCAGGCTTGTTTACGCCAGAGCAGATTATTACCAATGAAGAGTTGGTGGCCAGCTACAACCAGTATGTTGATCAATTTAATGCGCAGCAAGCCGGGGCTATTGCAGCCGGTGAGGTGCAGGCGCTGGAACATTCCAGCAGTGAATTTATTGAGAAAGCCTCCGGCATAAAAGCGCGCCATGTGCTGTACAAAGATGGCATTTTAGATGCTGATGTAATGCATCCGCTGTTCCCCCGGCGCAATGAAGAGCAGCCGCCGGAAATGGTAGAGATGGCGTTGTCGGCTGCACGTGAAGCGCTGACACAGGCGAACAAAACTGCCGCCGATATTGATCTGATTATCTGTGCGGCGTCCAATATGCAGCGGCCTTATCCGGCGTTATCAATTGAACTGCAGCAGCTGCTGGGCGCCGTCGGCTATGCTTTCGATATGAACGTAGCCTGCTCTTCCGCTACCTTTGCTATCAGCAATGCGGTAAATGCCATTCGTGGTGGCACGGCTAAAGTGGTGCTGGTGGTGAATCCGGAATTTGCCTCACCGCAGGTGAATTACCGCAGCCGCGACAGCCACTTTATTTTTGGTGATGTGTGTACCGCCACCATTATTGAAGCCGAAGACAGCTGCACGGCGGATAATGCGTATCGTATAAACGGCATGCGGCTGAAAACCGAGTTTTCTAATAATATCCGCTGTGATGTCGGTTATACCGAACATTGTTTCAGCCAACCTGATCCGCTGCTGCCCTATTTTAAACAACAGGGCCGTAAAGTGTTTAAAGAGCTGCTGCCGATAGTGGCAGAGGTAATTCAGGCAGAAATGGCGCTGCAGCAGGTTAAACCGGAGCAACTGAAGCGGCTGTGGTTGCATCAGGCCAATATTAATATGAATATTTTTGCCGCGAAGAAAATTCTTGGCCGCGATCCGCTGCCGGAAGAAGCACCGCTGGTACTGGATACCTATGCCAATACGGCCTCAGCCGGTTCTGTAATTGCTTTTCACAAATATAAGCAGGGTATTAATTCCGGTGAATACGCTATTTTGTGTTCGTTTGGTGCCGGTTACTCGGTGGGGTGTTTAGTACTGCAAAAGTGCTGAACACAGGTGTCGGGCAAAAGTGCAGGGCAAAGCTGTGATATAAAGTTGTGATATAGCCATGCACTAAACGGGCAGCCCGGGCTGCCCGTTGCTGCCGGTTACAACCGTACTACTGAGTTGTGATCATAAGACACCGGCGATGGTTGGTAACCGTCGGCGGCGTCATCATTCAGCCAGGTACCACCGTTAACCAAATAACGGAACTGGTAAGCTTTATTTTTTTCTAAATTCAACGTCGCGGTAAAGTCGCCGCTTTTGCTTTTCTTCATCGGCAACGCAGCCGGATCCCAGTCATTAAACTCACCCAGTAACGCCACCTGATCAATATTGTCTAACCGGTGCGCCGGCAGCGTAAAGGTGACTTTGCACAAAGGTTTAGTTTTCAAATACTGTTTATTGATGCTCATAATGTTTCCCTCAATGTGTGCTCAAAACGGTATAACCTTGTCTATCATGTCGTGTCTTTGTGATGAAATAATGACCACTTTGTTTTTCAAATCACCTTAGGGAATTTTCTGCTGTTGCGCAAATAACCCTTTTAAAGGTTGATATAACAAAAGGTGATTTTCGCTGGCTGCGGCATAACATCGCCGTAGTTGTAACAAGATATTATGCAATTTATCCGGCCGGGCTGAGCCAACTGCCGGCAAATTTTGCATTAGCATCGCCTTAACTGTGCTGCACAGCAGCAACTGCAAGCATCACGTTATGTCAGCACCGCAAAGTTAGCTGGCGCGGCGTAGCGTATTCTGGCTTATTGTTACCTACACTTATACCCGGACTGATACAAAGCGTAACATTCACCGCGTTACTTTCAGCCGCTGACGCTTTAGTATGTTGGCGGTAAAACAGCATTGTGGAAAATGAAGATATGGCAGCAAAAATTATAAAAATCGCTATTCCGGTGGTCATTATCGCCGTGGCCGTGGTGGCGGCAATGAGCTTAACCAGTATGCGTAAACCGCCGGAGAAAAAAGAAGAACAACGCCCGGCCATTCTGGTAAATGCTGATGCCATAGTGCCGCAGGATTTAGTGTATCGTATTCAGTCGCAAGGCACGGTACAACCCAAGCTGGAAACCAACTTAAGCTCCGAGGTTAACGGCCGTATTGTAGCCGTGGCCGACAATTTTGTTGAAGGCGGTTTTTTTAACAAAGGTGATTTGTTAGTGCGGGTGGAGCAGGCAGATTATCAAACTAACGTTAAAGCCGCAGAAGCCAGCCTGGCCAATGCGCAGTCAGCGTTAGAAGAGGAAAAAGCCCGTGGCCGCGTTGCAGAAGAAGAGTGGCGCTCCTTTACTGCCGGTAAAGCTCCGGAGTTGGGGTTACGCCGGCCGCAACTGGCGGGCGCGTTGGCCACAGTACGCTCTGCTGAAGCTGAGCTGGAACGTGCGTTGCGTGATTTAGCCCGTACAGAAATCCGTGCGCCTTATTCCGGCATGGTAAAAAGCCGCGATGCTAACCTGGGCCAGTTTATCAGCCGTGGTACCAGTGTCGGCATAATTTACGGCACCGACGTGGCTGAAATTCGTCTGCCGCTGACCGACAATGATTTAGCCTTTTTGCAAGTGCCGGATTTCACTGACGACAGCATTGAACCGGAAGTAATATTAACCGCCGCAGTAGCCGGTCGTATTATGCAGTGGCCAGCCCGGCTGGTGCGTACCGAAGGCGTACTGGACGAGCGCAGCCGGGTAATTTATGCCGTGGCAGAAGTGACCGACCCTTACCAACGTCTGAGTCAAAAACAAGCGCCATTACGCTTCGGCCGTTTTGTCCAGGCGCAGATCCTCGGTGATGCCACCGAGCAAGTGGTGGTGATCCCGCGGCATTTGCTTTTAGCACAGCAACAGGTGCTGGTGGTGGATAAAGACAACCAGTTGCAGTTTCGCGCGGTAGTGACTGAGCGTACAGATGAACGCTCGGCTTATATCCGCTCCGGCTTTGCTGAAGGCGACAGGTTGGCCACCTCGGCCATTGCTAACCCGCTGGCCGGCACCCTGGTGCGGGTTGCTGCTGATGCAACGGTACAAGTGGCACAAGATGCGGAAAAAACCGATGCTGCTGTCCTGACCAGCCAGGTTAAGGAGTAAAGCATGGATACCAATAAGGGCATTATTGCCTGGTTTGCCCGCAACAGTGTGGCAGCTAATTTATTGATGGCGATTATTCTGGTGGCTGGTGTGGCCTCGCTTTTTACCATTAAAAAGCAGATTTTTCCGGAAATTGTGTTGGAGCAGGTCAATATCCGCGTGCCTTATCTGGGTGCGGCACCACAGGAAGTGGAAACCGGGGTTATCGAGAAAATTGAAGAAAGCCTGCGCGGCGTTAACGGCATTAAACGCATTCGTTCTACTGCGGTTGAAGGCTTGGCAACGGTACGTGCCGAGATTGCCAATAACTACAATATACAAGAGGTAATGGATGAGATAAAAACCCAGGTCTCGGCCATTTCGTCCTTGCCGGAGCAAACCGAAAAACCGGTGGTATACCGTGTGCGCTTTCAAAGTAACGTGATGTGGTTATCGCTGTATGGTGATGCCGATGAGCGTACCCTGAAAGAAGTATCAAAAGATGTGCGCGACGAGCTGAAAAAGCTGCCCGGCATCAGCAAAGTTGACGTGGTTGGTGCACGCGACTACGAAATTGCCATTGAACTGTCCGAGCTTAAGCTAAAAGAATACGGCCTGACCTTTGAGCAGGTTGTTACCGCTATTCGCGGCAGTTCGGTTGATTTACCCGGTGGTTCGATTAAATCGGAAAGTGGCAATATTTTGCTGCGTACCAAAGGCCAGGCTTATTTTGCCAGGGATTTTGAAGACATAGTGCTGCTGACGTTTAATGATGGCACCCGCTTAGCATTAAAAGATATCGCCACCATCAATGACGGTTTTATTGAACGGGAGGATTTATCCACCTTTGATGGCAAAAACTCGGTGTCGATCCGCGTTGACGCCGTGGGCGATGACAACACACTGAAAATTGCTGAGACGGTTAAAGCCTACGTTGAGCGGAAGCAAAAAGAATTGCCGCCCTCGGTATCTATTGCCCACTGGGGTGACTCCAGTTACTACCTGCAGGGTCGGTTGGACCTGATGAGTAACAACCTGCTGATGGGCGCTTTTCTGGTACTGTTAGCCTTAACGCTGTTCCTCGAGTTCCGGATTGCGTTCTGGGTAATGGTTGGTATTCCGGTATGTTTCCTTGGCGCCATGGCGATGCTGCCGTTGCCGTTGTTTAACGTGTCGATCAATATGATCAGCTTGTTTGGTTTTATTTTGGTACTGGGTATAGTGGTGGATGATGCCATTATTATCGGCGAGAGTGCTTACAGCGAAATCGAAAAACGCGGTAAATCTGCCGAAGCCGTTATTGCCGGTGCGAAAAAAGTGGCCATGCCGGCCACCTTTGGTGTGTTAACCACTATTGCTGCCTTTACCCCTATGCTGATGGTGGGCGGTGCCCAGGCGCCAATCTGGGGCTCTATTGCCTGGGTTGTGGTGCTGTGCCTGATTTTCTCTTTGGTTGAATCGAAAATGATCCTGCCGGCGCACATCGTTAATATGGATACCAAACCTTGGGATCCGAACCGCAAAGGGTTGTTTTACAGCACCGGCCGTGCCGGCAGTAATGGATTAAAAGCAGTGCGTGAAGCTGTTGCACGTGCAATGCAGAGTTTTGTTCGCAAACGTTATCAACCTTTTGTCGAGCGTTGTATTCAGTATCGTTATATCACCATGGCGGCGTTTTTTGCCATGCTGATCCTGATGTTTGGTGTGTTGGGCGGAGGTTTGGTACGTTGGGTGTTCTTCCCGAATATTCCCAGTGACTTTATCAACGCTAACCTGACCATGCAGGAAGGCTCATCCAATCAGGCGACGGTAAATGCTATGCGCGAAGCTGAAGCGGCACTGGTAAGAGCGAATGCAAAGCTAAATGCAGAATACGATGAAGACGTGGTTAAACACCGGCTGGTGTTTTTAAATAGTGATACTGCTGGCCAGTTAGTTGTTGAGCTGGAAAAAAGCGAAGGCCGCGAAATTGATGGCTTTGAAATCGCCAACCGCTGGCGCGAAGAAATGCCGGAAATACCTGGGTTAAAAGCCTTTAAAATTAATGCCTCAACCGGTGGCGGTGGCGGGGCCGATATCGCCTTACAGTTACGCGGCACTAATCTGGATAACCTGAAGCTGGCCACGGAAGAGTTAAAAGCCCGCTTAGGCGAGTATGCCGGCGTATACGATATTGAAGATAACCTGCTGGGCGGCAATGACGAGATCGTACTGCAGTTAAAACCCGAGGCACATATCCTGGGGTTAACTTTGGCCGATGTGGCGCGCCAGGTACGCTATGGTTTTTACGGTGCCGAAGCGCAGCGGGTGCAGCGCGATGGTGAAGAAGTCAAAGTAATGGTGCGTTATCCGCGTACTGAACGCAGCTCTGTTGGTAGTCTGGAGAATATGCGCATTCGCACAGCCAATGGCGGTGAAATTCCTTTTGCTCAGGTCGCCAGCTATACCATGCAACCCAGTTTTAGCGCCATTAACCGGGTCAATGGTGAACGTGCTGTTACCATTACTGCGGCGGCGGATAAAGCCAGCGTGGAGCCCGGTAAGGTGGTCGGCGAAATGCGTAAAACGGTGATTGCCGAAATTACCGATAAGTATGAAGGTGTAACCGGTGAGCTGGATGGTGCCAGCCAGGATGAAATTGATGCTCAGGTAGATTTAATGAAAGCCGGGGTGTTTGCGCTGTTCTGTATTTACGCTTTGATGGCAATACCGCTTAAATCCTACAGCCAGCCGCTGATCATTATGAGTGTGATCCCGTTTGGTTTGGTCGGCGCTGTGGTAGGGCATATGGTACTGGGCCTGAGCATGAGCATTATGTCGATCTTTGGTCTGGTGGCACTGGCCGGGGTAGTGGTAAACGACTCCCTGGTAATGGTCGACTTTGTTAACAAAGCGCGTGAGGAAGGCTTATCCATTCGCCAGGCGGTATCGCAGGCCGGTGCGCAGCGTTTTCGGGCGATATTGCTTACCTCACTTACTACCTTTGTTGGCCTGGCGCCGATAGTGTTAGAGCGAAGCCTGCAGGCGAAAATTGTCGTACCGATGGCGGTGTCGCTGGCGTTTGGTATTTTGTTCGCCACTGTTATTACGCTGATATTGATCCCGGCGCTGTATGTAATACTGGAAGATGTGAAAAACCTGTTCCGCAGTAAAGAGCGTAAAATTGATACCCGTTTAGGCCGGGTGCCACAACAACAGTAAGCGCTGGCAGGATAAACTTCCGTCAGAAAAAAAAGGCCACGCAATTGCGTGGCCTTTTGTTTTGGCTTAGCGCTTAATACGCTTGGGTATGTACATCGCGTACGGCACGGCCGGAAGGGTCGGTCATTTGCGCCATTTTCGCATCCCAGGCCAGAGCCTCGGGCGTTGAGCAGGCTACAGACTTACCGCCCGGTACACAGGCAATAGCGCCGGCGTGCGGGAAGTGCTCTTCAAAGATCACGCGGTAGTAGTAGGCTTCTTTGCTGTCCGGCGTGTTCACCGGGAAGCGGAAGCTGGCGGTGGCCATTTGCTGATCGGTGACTTCTTTTTCGGCATGGGCTTTTAAGCTGTCAATCCAGCTGTAGCCAACACCGTCTGAGAACTGCTCTTTCTGCCGCCATAAAATTTCATCCGGCAGCAAGCCATCAAAGGCCTGACGCAGAATATGTTTTTCCATTTTGCCGCCACCACACATTTTTGCCTGTGGGTTTAAGCGCATGGCGACATCCATAAAGTCTTTATCCAGAAACGGCACGCGTGCTTCAATGCCCCAGGCCGACATGGCTTTGTTGGCACGGTTGCAGTCGAACATATGCAGCCGCTCCAGCTTGCGTAAGGTTTCTTCATGAAACTCTTTGGCGTTGGGGGCTTTATGGAAGTATAAATAGCCGCCAAACAGCTCATCTGAGCCTTCACCCGACAGCACCATTTTAATGCCGGTGGCTTTAATTTTACGTGCCATTAAATACATCGGCGTTGAGGCACGAATGGTCGTGACATCATAGGTTTCGAGGAAATACACCACGTCACGCAGCGCGTCCAGGCCTTCCTGCACGGTAAAATGCACCGTGTGATGCACAGTACCAATAGCATCGGCCACTTTTTGCGCGGCAATTAAATCCGGTGAGCCGGCCAGGCCGACAGCAAAAGAGTGCAGGCGTGGCCACCAGGCTTCAGACTCGTCGTTATCTTCAACCCGGCGTTTGGCAAATTGCTGCGCGATGGCCGAAATAAGTGACGAATCCAGCCCGCCGGACAACAATACGCCATAAGGCACGTCAGACATTAAATGGCTTTTTACGCTATGCTCCAACGCAGCTTTTAACTCAGTTAAACTGGCAGGGTTATCTTTTACTGCTTCATAGCTTTGCCAGTCACGCTGATAGTACTTACGCAGCTCGCCAATTTTACTGTCGAAATAGTGGCCCGGCGGAAACTCTTTAATTTGTTTACACACCGGTACCAGCGCTTTTAGCTCAGAGGCGACAAACAGCTGGCCGTGCTCGTCGTAACCGTAGTACAGCGGAATAATACCGATATGGTCGCGTGCAATCAGGTAACGGTTTTGCTCAGCATCATACAAAATAAAGGCAAACATGCCCTGTAGCTGATCAATAAACTCAGCACCATGCTCCAGATATAAGGGTAATATCACTTCACAGTCTGACTTGGTTTTGAATGGGTAAGGGCTTCCCAGCGCTTTTTCGAGCTGCTTATGATTGTAGATCTCACCATTCACTGCCAGAATGTGATTTCGATTATCATTAATCAGGGGCTGGGCGCCATTTTCAGTATCTACAATCGCCAGGCGCTCGTGCACTAAAATGGCATTGTCGTTATTCCACACACCGGACCAGTCCGGGCCACGATGACGTAATAACTTGGATAACTGTAGCGCCTGTTGGCGCAAGGCTTTAACATCAGTTTTGATGTCAAGCACCCCGAATATCGAACACATGATAACCTCTATTAAATTAATTCGAATAAACCCACCGGTTTAAACACATTGTTTGGCAGTATGTACGTCTAAACGCACCCCTTGAATGTGCCATGCCATGCTAAAATTGCAAGCGCTTTTTCGCGCTTTTTGTAAGTAATTCATGCTGAGGGTTTTCAGCTACAGCAACAGAAAAGACAGCTTATGCAAAAAACTGAAGTAAAAATCCGCTTTACACCACCGGCAGACTGGAACACAGCCTTGCTGCAAGGCAACCCGATATTTGCTGATTTATGTCAGCATTTCCGCTTTGACCAGTTAACACATTACCCCGATATTGGCTGGCTTAATCAGTGCCTGCCGCCGTCGGGCATAAGCTTTGTCGATAATGCCGCGCTGGAGCAAGATGGCCGCTATTACGAAGAATATATTTATGCAACCGGGCAAATTCCTACCCGCAAAGACAACTGGCACGACTTTTTTGGCGCCTTAATCTGGTGTTTATATCCTAAAACCAAGGCGCTGCTAAATCAGCTGCATATGGCCGAAATCGGCCGTTATGGCCTGAAACAGCGCAGTAAGCTGCGTAATAAGTTAACGCTGTTTGATGAGTGCGGTGTAGTGATTTGCCTTGAACCGGATAAACAGCAGCATGCGGCGTTACTGCGCACGCATCAGTGGCAGCAAAGCTTTGTACAGCAGCGCAGCGACTGGTGGCAGGGTGTGCGGCCGATGATTTTTGGCCATGCTATGTATGAAATGGCCACCGCGCCCTTTATTGGTTTAACGGCCAAAGCGTTATTTATTCATGTGCCGCACGGTTTCAGTCGCTGGCCTTTAACAGCTGCTTACAGTTTTGTGGATGCGAAATTACATGAACAAATTGCTAACGAGGCAGTACTTCTTGATAATCAACAGCTAACGCCTTTGCCGTTGCTGGGCGTGCCACGCTGGTATAACGATAATGAAACAGCGGGGTTTTACCACAATACTGACTATTTCCGGCCGCAGCGACAGCGCTAAGGCCCCGACAACAGGACAGTTGCATGATCAATATTCAGGATTTAGCCAAGGCGTTTGCGCTTGGTAAGAACAGCAAGTTATCCGATACCGAAAAACAAGATGTACGTTACAGCAAAGACGCGTTTCACTCAGTGCGTAATGTCAGTTTCAGCTGCAGCGCGGGTGAAGTGCTGGGGCTGCTGGGGCCAAACGGCGCCGGTAAAACTACTACTTTGCGTATGTTATCTACCGCCTTAAAACCCGACGCCGGCTCAGTGTTGCTCAATGGCGTGGATGTACTGCAGCAGCCGGTAAAAGCCCGGCAGCAAATTGGCTTTTTATCTGCCGACACCGGCTTGTACGGCAAGCTGACCGCGTTTGAAAATATTGCCTATTTTGGCCGTTTGCACGGCATGAAAGAGCAGGCATTAAAGCAGCGCATTGACGAGCTGTTCAGCTTACTGAACATGCATGATTTTGCTAATCGCCGCGCTGATAATATGTCGACAGGGATGAAGCAAAAAACCGCTATTGCCCGTGCCGTGGTGCACAGCCCGAAAGTGGTGATTCTGGATGAGCCGACGACCGGGCTGGATATTATGACAGTGCAAACCGTGCTGGATTTTATCAAAGGCTTAAAAGCCGCCGGTACGCCGGTGATCTTCTCTACTCACCACCTGGATGAAGTGGCGGCGTTGTGTGATCGGGTAGTGGTTATTGATAAAGGTATCAGCGCCTTCTCCGGCGATATTCAACAGTTTACAGCCTTAGCCGGCAACGGTGATTTACGCGAGGCGTTTTTGTCAGTATTGCAGGGTAGTGTCAGCACGCAACAGCAGGGAGCAGCATAAATGTGGCAAGTCTATCTGAAAGAACTTACTGAGTTAATGCGCGATAAAAAAACGCTGATTTTTGTTATTTTATTGCCGATTTTTATTTTTCCGGTGATCTTTGGCGTAATGGGGCTGGTGTTGTCCAGCACCACTAACACTGCCATGCAAGCTGAGCACCGCTACGTGATTGTTAACGCAGAGCAAGCGCCGCAGTTTGCTGACGCTTTGTTTTATCATAAAAACTTCAGGCAAATTAAAACGGACAAAACCGCTGAAGCAGATTTAGTCGCAGCTATCCGCAACGACGAGTTTGATGTGGCAATAGTGGTGCCGGCTGATTTCTCAGCCAAGCGCGCAGCAGTAGAGCAGGCGCAGTGGCAGATTATCTATAACCAGTCATCACAATTTGATTTTATGTACCGCTACTTTTCTGAGCTGCTGGCAGATTTCAACGAGCAGTTACAACGTGATACGTTGACGCAGCTGAACGTTGACCCGGGCAAACTGGCTGCCATTATAAAACCGGTAGAGGTACAGAAGGTTGATACCGCCGCCAAGCGGGAGAATATCGGTGAAAAATTCGGTGCTGTTATCGCCTATATTTTAATCCCGTTATGTTTGCTGGGCGCCTCTTATCCGGCAATTGATATGGGCGCCGGCGAGAAAGAGCGCGGTACGCTGGAAACGCTGTTAATTTGTCCTATCAGCCGTGTCAGCATAGTGCTGGGTAAATTTTTCACGGTGTTAACGACCGGGCTGGTAGGCGCGCTTATTACCGTGGCCAGCTTTGGCATCTGGGGCGCTATTATCGGCTCCTTTGCCGGCATGGCGGTGGTTCAGGAGGCCATGTCGGCCATTGCCATTACTGAGCTGATACTGATTTTCTCGCTGTTGCTGCCAATATCGGCGGTATTTGCCGCCTTGTTGCTGGCAATCTCTATCTACGCCCGTACTTTTAAAGAGGCGCAGAACTACATCAGCCCGCTGTCGATACTGATCTTTGTGCCGTTGGTTGCCGCTATGATGCCCGGGGTAGAGCTAAACAGTAAAACCGCATTAATGCCGATAATGAATGTGGCGCTGGCGATTAAAGAGCTGATTAAAGGCACCGCCGATTACGCCATGCTGGGGCTGATCTTTGGTTCGACGCTGTTGCTGGCGGCTGTTGCTATCGGTTTTTGTGTGCACTGGTTCCAACAGGAAAAAGTGCTGTTCCGTTAGTTAAACACAGTGCTTAGCAAAATAACAACGCCGGCTTTTGCCGGCGTTGTTATTACGACAGGTTCCATTTCACAAATACTATTGATAATAGTTCTTAATAATATTAAAATGGCGGCGTTCTGTTAGCGGAGTGCTGTTATGTACGTATGTTTATGCAAAGCTGTCACCGATAAAGCCATTAAACAAAAAGTGGCTGAAGGCGTATCCACCATGCGTGAACTGAAAATGTGCACCGGTGTGGGCAGCCAATGCGGTAAATGCACCTGCCAGGCGCAGCAAATTTTGCATAACGAACTGGTGCAATTATCGGCTAACAATCTGAACCTGGCGCAACCCGCCGCTTAAAATGCATTTATATGCTTATTTTTAGCATTTAAATTCTGTATCTATTCTTTTTCCATCCGCTACTGGTCATAATAACGCTCTTGAATTAGGCTAAGCTCAGGTTTGGCGCAACAACAGCGGTTTATGGACAAAACTATGGATAAAATTAAACAGGTCGCCATTGTTGGCGGCGTGCATGGTAATGAATTCTCGGGCATTTATTTAGTTAAGCAGTATCAGGCCCGGCCGCAGCTGGCCAGCCGTGCCGGCTTTAATACCGAACTGGTATGGGCCAATCCGGAGGCGCACTACGCCAACAAGCGCTATCTGCACAGTGATTTAAACCGCCAGTTTAAAAACATCGATCTGGCTAACCCGCAGCTGACCAACTACGAACAAAGCCGCGCTAAAGTATTAAATGCCCAACTGGGCCCCAAGGGCAATGCCAAAACCGATCTGCTGATAGATTTACACAACACCACCAGCAATATGGGCGCCTGCTTAATTCTGACTCAGGCCGGTGATTTCTATAATAAGCTGGCCGCGTACGTAAAAATGCTGATGCCGGAGGCTATTATCTCCCGCGATGAAGATCACTTTGCAGCAGAAGAGCATGCACTAATGTGTACCCTGGGCCGCTATGGTGTACTGGTCGAGGTTGGCCCGCAGCCGCAATCGGTGCTGCGCCAGGATGTGCTGGATCTGATGCATTGCATGACGCAGCATATTCTCGACTTTGTTGAGTTGTACAATAACGATAAGCTACCAACCTTACCCAAGCAGACTGAAGCCTTTCGCTATTTGCACAGCATTAAACTGCCGGTGAATGACAAAGGCGAGCGCTTGGGCATGGTGCATAAAAATGTGCAGGACAGAGACTATCAGCCGATTAATCCCGGCGACCCAATCTTTACCTTATTTGACGGTACAGAAATTTGTTACGACGGTGATAGCACGGTATATCCGACCTTTATCAACGAAGCGGCTTATTACGACAATAATCTGGCGATGTCACTGAATGAGAAGGTTGTTATTACGCTGGAATAACCGCTTTTAGTACCGGCCGCTAAGTTGTTGTTTTAGTTTTCTTTTAGCAACAGCTGTGTTATTAAACTGTTATTGGAATTCAATACTGTTTGAGCAGTGGTGCAAGATGAAGTCTGAATGCCGGCTTTTTTCAATATGTTACAAATGGTTGTTGGGGCTGTTATTTTCAGGCTACTGCGTTGCCCAGCAACCGCTTCATTTGCTGACTGAACACAACCCGCCAGGAGAGTATCTGAATGCGCAGGGCGAAGTAGCCGGTGTCACCGCGGAGCTGATCCGTATCTTACAACAGCGGCTGAATGAGCCCGGTACTATGCAATTGATGCCATGGGGCAGGGCGCTCAATATCGCCAGAAGCGCAGAAAATACTGCGCTGTTTGAAACAGTACGCACAGCTGAGCGTGAACCATGGTTTAAATGGGTTGGGCCGCTGAAGCATTATCAAATTTCGCTGTATGGCTTAAAAGAGCGTATTGGTGATGCTCCGGAGTTAAACGCATTACCACGGCATTATACCGCTTGTAACTATCGTAATTCTGCCACAGTGGATGAGCTGAAACGTTTGGGGTTTAGTGAGGGTGAAAACCTGATCTTAACCAGTCGCTCCGGAGACTGCCTGGAGATGTTGCTGTTGGGCCGTGCCGATTTAACCGTAGTGAGTGAACCGTCTTTACCATCGTTTACAGCTAATGTTGAGCGAAGTGGTAGCCAGTTGGTGTTAGTAAAATACTTAACTGAGCGCAAACGCTATCTGGCGTTTTCCCGCGATATTGCCGATCAGCGTATTGCCCGCTGGCAGCAGGCATTAGAGCAAAGTTACCGCGATGGCACTATGCGCAAGCTATATCAGCCGGTTTATGCCGAAGCCATTATTCAGCGGCTGGAGGATTTTGCTGCACAGCAGTAAAGTAGCAACTATAAAAGCTACCGGCAAATCTGGATGTTTTAACAGTTATCGACATACTTAGTATTTACCACTACCTGCCCTGAGAAGCCGAAATGTCTTTCATTGAAGCATTGAAAAATATCGGCGTACCTGTAGTTACTGCAGGCACTGCTGCTATGGTCGCGATACTTAATTTTCAGATGTCGGCGCAGGATGCGGCAATGAACGAGAAGTTACAACATTTTGAAACTGTGCTCAAAGAGGCTCAGGAGCAACGTCAGGAAAGGGAAAGTCAGCAGAGTTTCAGCTTCAGAATTTACGATATCGTTGTTAAATCTATTGAAGAGGATGATCCGAGAAAGCAGGAAGTTGCGACTGCCTTCGTTGTCGTTATGGTGGAGGAACCCTTGCGTACGTCTTTACTCAACGTGTTAAAGCAAGGCGGAACCGCAAAAGTTAAGCAGGAAGTAGGGCAAATATTGGCGGCTGAACAACGTTTTGTCAGCAAAACAAGCAGTGTTGAACCTGTAAAAGTTCGTGCAGAAAAGTCGTCTTATCCCTGGGAGCAATGGGATATAGATTTGTTTTGGTGTAGTACGTCCGGTGAGCAAGCTAAGATTGATGCCGGACTTATTGCTGAGCAACTCTTGGCGGAAGGTGCCGGCGGCCGGATCCGGATCCGCGAGTTGCCGGAATCTATAAACGCTAAGTCCGGCTATCAAATTGACGGTTACGCCATCAGATACAGCAGTGATGAACTGCAGGTAGCCAAAGCACTACAACATTTGTCTGACAACGTATTAAGCTCCCGGCAAGCAAAAGGACGATTTGATATCAGCCTTACAACACAGAAAACGCCCTGGTATCTGAGCGTGTTTTTATGCCCGGTGCAATAAAAGTTGCCGTTTTCCGACGGCTGGCTGTGAAATAAAGGCAGTGCCTTAAGCAGCTCAGCATCAGTGTTACAGCGTATCGTAACTGGCCTTTTTCTGAATCAACTCTATGGCGTAGTTGTCCGGGTCGCGTACAAAGGCAATTTCCGTAGTACCGCCTTTTACCGGGCCGGGTTCACGGCTGATTACGCCACCTTTAGCACGGATTTTATCGCAGGCCTCGTACACGTTTTCCACTTCCAACGCGATATGGCCATAAGCATTGCCTAAATCGTAGCTGTCGGTATCCCAGTTCCAGGTCAGTTCCAGCACGGTGTTTTTACTCTCATCACCATAGCCGACAAAGGCCAGCGTATATTTATACTCAGTGTTTTCTGACTGGCGCAGCAGTTTCATGCCCAGCACTTCGGTATAAAAGGCGATGGATTTATCCAGGTTACCCACGCGCAGCATGGTATGTAGCATTCTCATACAAACTCCTAATCGGTTTGGTGTTTAAACTCGCAGTGCAGGGGGCAATGGTAACATATTCTGCTGCCCGGGAAGGATAGCTGAGTACCAAAAGCAGATATTCGTGCCGGTATTTAACTTCTGAAAATCGCTGTATTTGTATGCATATAATGCACAAGCCCGGTTCGTACTTTATCAGGCGGGTTAACCCGTATTTGTCGCCGGCGCACATACCAGCTGTACCTGTAAGTTGTTGTAAGTTTTAAAGAAGCGGTGTAATGTTCTGTACATTAAATTTACAAAGACAGGCTAACCCGTGTTTAAAAGCTGGTCGACCCGCCGAATAAGCGTTAACTGTACGGAGGCAGCGTGAAGTATTTCGCCTATGGATCAAATATGTCACTCCCAAGACTGAAGAAAAGGGTCCCAAGTGCTGAGCGAATAGGGGTGTTCACGCTTGTCGAGCATTCTCTCCGTTTTCACAAGGTGAGCAAAAAAGATGGTTCTGGAAAGTGCGATGCGATGTTTACCGGTAATTTCGAGGACTATGTAATTGGCGCACTTTTCGAAATTTCAGATAGCGAGAAAGGCGCACTCGACAAGGCTGAGGGACTGGGCTCCGGCTATGAGGAAAAGCGGATTACGATAAGTGATGCCCAAGGGAACACCCATGAAGCTGTTACATACTATGCAACGAAAACAGATCCTTCCTTACTGCCTTACTCTTGGTATTTAAATCACGTTATATATGGTGCGAAAGAAACGGGAGTTCCATCTGACTACCTAGATACCGTGTCAGCCACCAAAAGCCGAGAAGATCCCGACAAAGAGAGAGATGAAAGAGAGCGTGCAATATACAGTTAACAAACGCAGGTACAGCGACGATTTTTTCGTTGCGGCTTCGCCTTCACTACAAAGCCGCGCGTGCTGCGGGCGTTATGTTTACAGGAGTAATTTTTGAATCTTTGCGTAACAATTAGCGAAATTAATTGGTCGCTTACTAAAGATGTCATTTCAATTATTGGTACTTTAGGCGCATTGATTATTGGCGGGCTGGGTTTATTCACTTGGAGTCGGCAGCTCAAAGGCACAAGTGAATACGAATTAGCTAAAAAGGCTATTCTCGTTACTTATGAGGTTCAACAAGCCCTTCAGTCAGTCAGAAATCCAATGATTTATCTGAGTAAAGAGGAAGTAGAAGCAGGGCGTCGGCTACAAGAAGAACAACGGATTTACGAAGAGCGCTTGAGTGATCTGTATAAAAAATGGGCTGAGCTACAAACGATTCGTCTTGAAACTAAAGTTATCTGGTCTGAGCAAGCTCATAACGTTTTCAATGGGCTTCAAGAGCGAATTGGTGACGTAAGAGGTGCTATATGGCTACATTTCTGGATGAAAGGTGCCTACGCTGGTCCTGGTACTACTGTCGACAACAACCGTCAGCGCGTTATAGAAAACGACAAAATAGTATACTTCTCGTCAGAGAACGATGATTTTAGTCAGAAAATAGCTGAGTCGGTCAGAAGTGTAGAAAACTTTTTTAGCCCAAAAGTTAGACGAAAATAAACATAACAAGCAAAGGCAGCCGACGCGCACCGCGTAGCTGCTTTGAGCGTTGCAAAAGGATTTGTGAATGTTTAATGCTCTGCAAAAGAGAAAGGTAGAACTTTTCGCAATTCTGTATGTTGTTGCGCTTTTCTGTCCTTTTCTGCTGAAGTCATTCAGCCAAGAGTGGGCAGCGTTTGGTGGCACAGTAATTTGGCTGGTGGCCTCTACAGGGTACTTTTTTGCCTATCTCCGCGTCGTGTCCGGGCTCCCCAAAGCAGACAGGTATTTTGTTACCTGGAGCATTTCAACGTACTTTCCGCAGATACTATTTAAAGCGGCACTGTTTTTTGCAATAGTTATGCTTTGGTTACTGAGTTAGGTTGTTTATAAAGCGATTTTCGGCTAATAAACGAATTAAGTTAGCTTCCATTGGTCGCCGGACTCCGCTTATCAAAGCGCTAATATTGTTTGAGGTTAAATCACGGTCAGTATTTATGGGATTGGCAGGCCCGAGTAGTTAAAAACTATTTGCAGGTCAAAGTAAGAAGAGCCAACTGTAAATGGCTCTTCTCTTTGTCAGACATTCCGCTTTTTATGCGGTATCGCTGGGGCCTCAGCAGGTTGTGATAGTGGTATCTGCAATTGAACTGGCAAACTGGTTGCCAAATAACCCTGCAGGCGTTTGAAAGCCGGCGCGAAGCTCACCGTTTAATACCCGCCGTGCGGCTTCTACTGCCGCCAGCGGCGTAAAGGTATAACCATTGACCGTATCAAGTACTGCGCGGCTAACCCAGCCTTGCTGATCAGTAATATAAACGGCGGCCTGATAACGATTCGCTGCACGCTCTGCTGCATCAGGGCCGTCCGCAAGAGCCTGTAGATCGCCTTGCGGAAAAGCATTACCGGATACATGCACAAAGGTTTCAATATCCGGAATGTGGTTGGCGTGCCAGATGCTGATCAGATCAGGCAACGTAACCGCAAAGCAGGAAACATCACCCTTGCCAAAGTCAAACAGTCTCGTCTTGCCGCTATCTTGTGCCTGAAGCCGGCCATTACGACGACACAGGGTTTCGCTGCTCAGGTTCTCGCTGGCACTGATCGCCGAGCCCCGCGACATCGATCCACTAACATGCAGCGCAATCGCCACTTTACGCGGCTGTACCACCTGCTCAGCAGCATAACCGGCTAAACACCCCAACATGGCAACACTGCCGCCACTGCCGGGAAGCAACATCACGCCAGCCACTTTAGCTGCAGTATCAAGCTGCTCAGCCAACTGGTAGCTATCCAGCTCAGCCGCCATATCCAGATAGTGACAGCCGGTGCCAATCGCGGCCTGCATTAAAACTTTTGCTGTACGATGATAAGGCCCTGCGCAATTAAGAATAACGCTGACGCCAGCCAGTGCTTGCTGAACTGCTGCCTCATCATCAAGTGAAAATACCCGCGATGGGATCTCCAGCTCTGTCGCCAGTGCGGTTATTTTTGCTTCATCACGCCCTGCGGCAATAACATTCAGTCCTGCTGCCTTGGCATATTCTGTTGCCATGCGGCCGGTATAGCCGCTTGCACCGTATATCAGTAGTGTATTCATTCTTTGTGCTGCCAGTTTTTATAAACAAATTCCAGGCTATAACCGTCCGGGTCGAGTATATTTGCTGCGTAATAGTTTGGGTCGTAGTGTAAACGTGCGCCCGGCGCACCACCTGCAGTATCATGGTCCGTAGTGCCATGCGCGATTGCTGCATCATAGGCCGCATGAACTTCAGCTTTGTTGTGAGCGATAAAACCCAGATGCACAGCTTCGGCATGAGGTACGCCTTGTCTGAGCCAGAAAAACATCCGGCCGTTCGCGCCAAAACCTTTTAGGTCAGGGTGACCTGCAGGCCCGTCTTTGCCGTCATAATCGTGACGAGCCAGGATCCCAAGATGTGGTAGTACGGCTTCGTAAAAAGCTACCGAGCGGCCGATATCACTTACCGTCAGAAATACATGGTCCAGCATAAATACCTCTTAGAATTCACAGAAACTAAACAAGAGCGGTTTTAAATCAGGTAACCGCCAGCCACTTCAATGTTTTGCGCATTCACCCAACGGTTGTCATCACCTAATAAACCGGCAATCACACTGCCAACTTCTTCGGGTTCGCCAACCCGACTCAGCGCGGTCATTGACGAGAGCAGGGCTGCAAACTCATCATTCAGACCACCGCCTAATTCAGTACGGATAGGGCCCGGAGAAATGGAGTTTGCCCGAATCTGTCGCGCCCCGAATTCTTTCGCCATATAGCGGGTTAACACTTCAAGCCCGCCTTTAAAGGCGGCATAAGGTGCCACACCAGCAAAAGCACAACGTGTGGTTGCACTGGTCAAATTGACGATATGGCCACCATCCGCCATCAGGGGCAACAACCTTTGGGTAAGAAAAAATGGTCCTTTGAGGTGGACATTAAAAAGGCCATCGAATTCAGCTTCGGTGACAGTTTCAATCGGGTTAAACAAACCGTAACCTGCGTTATTAACCAGATAATCAAATCTTGTTCTTTGCCACTGCTGTTGTAACGCTGATAGTGCCGCCTCTTTGAATGCCCCAAATGATGAACTGTCCGCCACGTCAAGTTTCAGTGCGACCACTTTGCCACCTTGTTGCTCAATCGTCTGAACAACTTGCTCTGCGGCCTGTGGGCTGTTGTGGTAAGTAACAATAACGCCCATACCACGTTTTGCACAGGCGATTGCCGTTGCTGCACCTATACCGCGACTACTACCTGTGATGATCACTATTTTCATGCTGCTCTCCTGTTAATTGGCAGAAGTCATCATGGCCTGTAAATAAAAATGCCGCGCTCACAATACTCTCTGAAACTTGCCTGTTTCTGCTTTTGGCTTGCATCACTACTTTGAGTGTGACAAAGTCCAAACCTATGAACATGATCCTGAATGAACTGCGGCAGCTGGCTGCCAGAGCAGAAAACAAAAGAACAGAAACCGGTATTCCCCGCGTGGCTATGGTGCAGGGCCGCATACCTGAACATCAGTTGGCCGCAGTGTATGAGCCAATGCTGAACCTTATTCTGACTGGCAGTAAAACCATGTCGGTGGGGGAGCAGACCTATCATTATGATCCAGCAACATATTTTGTCATGTCGGTCGACTTACCTGCTGTTGGGCAAGTTTATCCTTCTGCAGAAGGTGAACCTTATCTTGCTGTCAGCCTGACACTTGAACCCAAGGTGGTAGCGACGTTGATCGCAGACTTGCCTAAACCTGCCGCAGGTGCTCTTTACAGCTCAGGTTTTTCTGTCGCTCCTGTTACTGATGAGTTGTTAGATGCCTGGCATAGAATGTTAGGTTTAATGGATAAGCCAGATGAAATCGCAGCCTTGTCACCTGTGTATGAGCGAGAGATTTTATTCAGAGTATTACAAGGTCCGCTGGGCTGGATGCTGCGTGATATAGCCACACCCGATGCCACACTTGCTCGTGTTGGTGTGGCGGTCAACTGGTTGCGGACGAACTTTCACAAATCGGTGCGGATCGAAGAGTTGGCACAGATGGCTGCCCTTAGTGTCTCAGCCTTTCACCGGCATTTTAAAGCCGTCACAGCCTTGAGTCCGTTGCAGTTTCAAAAACGCATACGACTGCTGAATGCCCGCTACTCTTTGCTAGCTGGTGAGGGAAACATTACGTCAGTCGCCTTTGGGGTCGGTTACGAAAGCCCGGCTCAATTCAGCCGCGAATACGCCAGCTTTTTTGGTGCACCACCTTCTAAAGACATTGCAGGGCTCAGACTCAGAGCGTTCTAAACAGTTATTTGACTATTCAGTCTTCTCTTTAAACTCACACAAATCCTCAATAATACAGCTGCCACAGCGCGGTTTGCGCGCTACGCAGGTGTAGCGGCCGTGCAGGATCAGCCAGTGGTGCACATCGAGTTTAAACTCGTTGGGCACCACTTTCAGCAATTTGTGTTCGACCTCGTCGACATTTTTACCCGGTGCCAGCTTAGTGCGGTTAGATACGCGAAAAATATGCGTGTCTACCGCTATAGTAGGCCAGCGAAAAGCGGTGTTTAACACCACATTGGCGGTTTTGCGGCCCACACCCGGCAGGGCTTCGAGTGCTTCGCGGTTTTCCGGTACTTCACCATTATGCAGCTCTACCAGCATGCGGCAGGTTTTAACTACGTTTTCAGCTTTGGTATTAAACAGGCCAATGGTTTTAATATAGTGCTTTACGCCATCGACGCCCAAATCCAGCATCGCTTGTGGTGTGCGCGCCACCGGAAACAAATGCTTAGTGGCTTTGTTTACACCGACATCGGTGGCCTGGGCTGATAACAGCACGGCGATTAACAGCTCAAACGGCGAGCTGTATTCCAGCTCTGTAGTGGGCTGCGGGTTAGCTGCACGCAGCCGGCTTAGCATCTCGATACGTTTTTGTTTATTCATTACTTATCCGGCAGTTTATTGGGCCGCACCGGTAACCCGGGCGCGGGCGATACTGCCTTTTTCAATGGTCTGTTTTTGTTTAAGTTTGTTGTCTATCACGTTTTTCAGTGCGATTAATAGCCCCATGCCAATAAAGGCTCCCGGCGGCAACATCGCCAATAAGAAGTGGCTGTCTACGCTAAATAACTCAATGCGCAGCGCTTTGGCCCAATCGCCCAGCAGTAAATCGGCACCGTCAAACAAGGTGCCCTGGCCGAGTATTTCCCGCATAGCGCCAAGCACCAGCAACACCAGCATAAAACCCAGGCCCATCATAATGGCGTCGATGGCTGAGGGCAGCACCGGGTTTTTTGAGGCAAAAGCTTCGGCGCGGCCGATAATGGCGCAGTTGGTTACGATAAGTGGAATAAAGATACCCAGTGACAGATACAGATCATAGGTATAAGCGTTCATCAACAGCTGTACCACCGTCACCAGGGTGGCGATGATTAACACAAACACCGGAATCCGGATTTCACTGGCAACATGGTTACGCACCAAAGATACCGCGATATTGGAGCCAAGCAGCACCATTAAGGTGGCAACGCCAAGCCCCAGTGCATTGGTAACCGTGGCGGTAACCGCCAACAACGGGCACAGGCCGAGCAATTGTACCAGGCCCGGGTTGTTTTTCCACAGCCCCTGCAGGGTTAAGTCTTTAAATTGGCTCATCAGTGTGTTGTACCTTATTAATCCGTGCAGTTGGCGGGCATAGTGGCCAGCTGCGGATGTTGCTGCACATACAGCACGGCATTACGCACGGCATTAACTACCGCGCGCGGCGTAATAGTAGCACCGGTAAACTGGTCAAAATCGCCGCCATCTTTGCGTACCGCCCATTTACCGGCATTGTCATCAGTTACTACTTTGCCGCTAAAGCTGAAAATCCACGGCGAGCGGCGCGCTTCAATTTTATCGCCCAGGCCCGGTGTCTCCTTGTGTTCCAGCACGCGGCTACCCAACACAGTGCCATCGGGGGTAAGGGCAACAATTAAATCAATATTGCCGCTGTAGCCATCCGGTGCCGTGGTTTCAATAATATAGGCACTAAGCTCGCCATCCTGACGCCAGCGATACAAGGTCTGGGCACCGGCTTTACCGAGCAACTGCTCATCTGTTACCTGCAGGCAATCCTGCAACAATGATTGGCCGGCATCCACCCCGGGTAACACTTCAGATAAAATCGTCAGTTTGGCGGCCAGCCGCTGTTCGCTGATCCGCGGTGCGGTTTGCTGATTAACCAAGCTAAGTATGGCAACACAGACTGCTGCTGCAGCACCCAGTGCCAGGGCGTTTCTACTGATAGCACGGATCATTTCAGTTCGCTCCGGGGGCGGTGGCCATAAGTTCGCGGTCTGGTGTAGTAGTCAATCAGTGGTACCGCCATATTGGCCAGCAAGATGGCAAAGGCATAAGCGTCAGGGTAGCCACCAAAATTACGGATTAAAAACACCAGCAAGCCAATCAGCGCGCCGTAGCATAACCGGCCTTTATCCGTGGTAGAGGCGGATACCGGGTCGGTAGCAATAAAAAATGCTGCCAGCATAGTGCCGCCGCTAAACAAATGAAACAGCGGGCCGGCCAGGCTGTCAGGTGCCGCCAGTGCGGCAATAGCCGATAACACAAACAAGCTGCCGAGCACGGCAACCGGAATACGCCAGCTGATAATTTTTTGCTGGATAAGCAGCAAACCGCCGGCCAGATAGGCCAGATTAAGCCATAACCAGCCGGCGCCGGCAAAGGCAAAAAATACCGGGCTTTGCAGGCTCTCTTCCAGCGTTAAACCGCGGCTTAAACCGGTGCGCAGCGTGTCCAGTGGTGTGGCCATGGTCACACCATCAATACTGCTCTGCAGCTGGGTTAGGCTAAAGCCGCTGCAGCTGTATTGGCTGAACACCGCGCATACGGCATCCCATGGTGCTAACTCAATGCTTTGCAATGATAGTGGCGGTAGCCATTGTGTCATTTGCAGTGGAAATGACACCAGTAACAATACATAAGCAGCCATAGCCGGGTTAAACAGGTTTTGGCCCAGGCCACCGTACAACTGCTTTACCATAATAATGGCAAAGGCGGTACCGATAACAATGAGCCACCAGGGCGCATAGGGCGGAATAGCAATGGCCAACAGCACTGCAGTTAGCAAGGCACTGTGATCTTTTAACCGTGGCAACACGGCTTTACCACGTAGCTTCAGCACCAGGGCTTCGCTGCACCAGGCGGTAAGAATGGCCAGCGCCAATTGCAGCAGTACGCCATAACCAAACAATACCGCTTGCAGCGCTATACCTGGCAGACAGGCAAGGACGACCATACGCATGATCTGCGCCGTGCTGCGCTGATTATGCTGGTGTGGTGAGCTGGCAATTTTAAAACTCATGAGTTCTCGCTATCGGCTTGTTTACGCGCTTTGGCCCGTGCAATAGCCGCCGCTATGGCGGCTTTACGTGGATCGGCTGCGGCTTCAGTGGTTTGCTCAGCCGTTGTTGCAACCGGGGTTTCCTGCTCAGTGGCAGCGCTTTGCGGCTGTTGTTTGGCTTTGGCACGGGCTATGGCAGCGGCAATAGCGGCTTTGCGCGGATCGACCGCCGCCGGCGTTGCGGATGCTGCGCTGTTGTCTGTGGCTTGCGCTGTGTCAGTGGGTGCTGTGTCGGCTTGTTTTGCGTCAGCTGGTTCTGAGCCAGTTTGTTCTGATAAAGGCGCAGCCTGTTGCTGTGCTTTTTTGGCTTTAGCGCGCGCTAAAGCTGCAGCAACCGCAGCTGCCTTACTGTCGCCGGCGGCCGCACTATCAGTGCCGGCAGTGTCCGCGGAGGCTGTTTCAGCCTGTGCCTTTTGCTGTTGATACTCGCGGGCCTGCTGTTTTTTCTGCTCGCGTTCGGCCTGAATATCTGCTGCAGATGGCTGCTCAGCGGCGGCGCTTTGTGCTTGTTTGGCTTTGATCCGCGCTAATGCCTCAGCAACAGCGTTGTTGCTACCGCTTTGTTGCTGTTGCTGCTGTCTGGCGGCTGCCAGTTGTTGGTTGCGTTCCTGCCGTTGTTGTTTTTCCAGCTCCAGCCTGGCATTTCGTGCTTCAAACCGGGCTTTGGCTTGCTCGGCCTTTAGCGCTTCGTGCTGTTGTTCGCGGATCTCGGCTTTGGCGACGCGGTAATACTGCACCAGCGGAATTTCACTCGGGCATACATAAGCGCAGGCACCGCATTCAATGCAGTCTGCCAGATTGTATTGTTTTAACTTATCGCTGTCTTTGGCCTTGCTGTACCACAGCAGTTGTTGTGGTAATAAACTGGCCGGGCAGGCATCGGCACAGGCGCTGCAGCGGATACAGTCCATTTCCTGCTGTGCTGCCGGTAGCTCTGCCGCAGTCGGTGCTAAAATGCAGTTAGTGGTTTTAACTACCGGTACGCTCAAATCAGGCAGGGTAAAGCCCATCATAGGCCCGCCCATAATCACTCTTTGCTGCGGTTCGGCGGCAAAGCCGCAGGCATCCAATAAGGCCGATACCGGCGTGCCCAACAGTGCCAGCACATTCTGCGGTTGGCTTAAGGTATCGCCGGCAACGGTAACAATGCGTGAGATCAACGGGTGATCGTCCAGCACGGCCTGGGCCACGGCAAAGGCGGTACCAACGTTTTGCATCACAATACCAATATCGATCGGCCGACGGCCATTGGGCACTTCTTTATTGGTCAGCAGCTGAATAAGCTGTTTTTCACCGCCGGACGGGTATTTGGTGGGCACTGCCCGGACATAATAATGTTCACGCTGGCTGCAGGCTGCCTGCATGGCTGCACAGGCTATGGGTTTGTCATCCTCAATGCCGATTAATACCGCTTTAGGCTCCAGCAAATGACACAGAATATCAATGCCTTTGACGATGGTGGTGGCTGCCTCCTGCATCAGCAAATCGTCGGCGCTGATATAAGGCTCGCACTCTACGGCATTGATAATCAGATAGTCGACCGGTTGCGAGATGCCGGCTTTTAAATGGGTGGGAAAGCCTGCGCCACCCATGCCGGCGATGCCGCTGTCCTGAATGCGGCTAAGCAGTGCCATTTTGTCGACGTTGACCAGGTTTAACGGCTCACGCGCGCGCCATTCGTCCAGACCATCCGGCGCCAACACCAGGGTTAGCTCGGGCAGGGCAGACGGGTGCGGGCTGGTATGCGGCGCAATACTCAGTACAGTGCCGGAGGTGGGCGCATGTACCGGCACGGCCATCGAATTATCGGCGCTGGTTAGCGGCTGGCCTTTAAGCACGCGGTCGCCGACACGCACCAGTATTTGCCCGGCAACACCAATATGTTGGCGCAGCGGCAGGTAAAGCCGGTCCGGTATCGGCATTACGGCAATCGGTTTTTGGCTGGTTTGCTCTTTACGCGTGGGCGGGTGAATACCACCGTGAAAGTCCCATACCTTGCCGGCCTGAATTTGCGAAAATAATCCCGGCATTATCTTACTCCACCATCTTTACAGGTATGGCGGCCAAATCCCACTTCCAGCGCTCTGGTGTGGCGGCCAGCGGCACCATATCAATACAATCTACCGGGCAGGGCTCAACGCATAAATCACAGCCGGTGCATTCATCAACCAATACCGTATGCATTAATTTAGACGCGCCAACAATGGCATCGACCGGGCAGGCCTGAATGCACTTGGTACAGCCAATGCATTCATCTTCACGAATATAGGCCACCCGTTTTACGTTCTCAGTCTGGGCTTCGTTCAGCGGGGTTGCTTCAACTCCCATTAAATCGGCCAGTTTGCGAATCGTGCTTTCACCACCGGGCGGACATTTATTAATATCATCGCCGTTGGCGATAGCTTCAGCATAAGGCCGGCAGCCCGGGTAGCCGCACTGGCCGCATTGGGTTTGCGGCAATATATCGTCAATTTGCTCTACCAGCGGGTCGCTTTCTACTTTAAAGCGAATGGCAGCAAAACCCAGTACCGCACCGAAGATCAGCGCCAGGCTACCTATAGCAATAAGGGCAGTCATCAGTGTCATCAGGCTTTCACCAGCCCGGTAAAGCCCATAAAGGCCAGCGACATTAAACCGGCGGTAATCATCGCAATGGCCGCGCCTTTAAATGGCAGGGGCACATCGGCGGCGGCTAAGCGCTCGCGCATGGCTGCAAATAAAATTAACACCAGCGAGAAACCCACGGCGGCGCCAAAGCCATAAACTACTGAATTGACAAAGTTATGCCGCTCGTTAACGTTCAGTAAGGCCACTCCCAGCACGGCGCAATTGGTGGTGATCAGCGGTAAGAAAATACCCAGTAAACGATACAGCGTAGGGCTGGTTTTATGCACCACCATTTCGGTGAACTGCACCACCACAGCAATCACCAGAATAAAGCTCAGCGTGCGTAAATAGAGTAAATCCAGCGGGGCTAACAGATAATGATCGACCAGATAACTGCACAAGGATGCCAGTGTTAAGACAAAGGTTGTCGCCAGTGACATACCAATGGCGGTTTCCAGCTTGCCTGATACACCCATAAAAGGGCAGAGGCCAAGAAACTTTACCAACACAAAGTTATTCACCAGTACGGTACTGATTAACAACAGCAGAAATTCAGTCATCGTATCGCTCAGGGAAAATGAAGGGCTATATTATGCAATTAAGCCGGTTGTGACACAACCGGATAAAGAGTATGGCTATAGCAACCGCCGCTTTAATGCACGGCGGTGCCGCTGGTTAAATGGGTGCCGGTTTGCCGACGTAGTAACCCTGGTTGCCGTCAATAAATAACGACTCCAGCATATGTTTCTCTTCCTGGGTTTCCACGCTCTCAGCAAATACGCCTACGCCAATACGGTGCGCCAGGTCTATCATAAGCCGCATAAAGTACTGGTTATTTTTATCTTCGTTAATGTGCCGCGTATAGCTGCCGTCCATTTTGACAAAGTCCGGTTTTAAGTCGCGGAAAAACTTAAACGAGGTAATACCGACACCGAATTTTTCCACCGTAATGCGGGCGCCGGCGCGGTGTACCATATCAATAAAGCGTTTACTGGTTTTCAGGTTTTGTTGTAAGCCAAATTCTGTCACTTCAAAAATTAACTTGGCGGCAATATGGGCATCTTTTAACAGCCGGCGTTCTAACCAAATAATAAACTGGTCGTCATGCACGCAGCGGGCTGACAGGTTCAGGCCAAAATATTGGTCCTGTAAGTTTTTGTTTTTAATCGTGGTGAGTGCAGTTTCGATAATTAAGCGGTCAACCGCGACAATACGATCCAGCTTTTCCGCCATTGCCAGAAAAGAGGCGGTAGGCAGGATCTGGCCTTCCTGGGTTTTAAACCGCACCAGAATTTCGGAATAGGCTTTGGCAGAGCGGTTAGATGGCTGAATAAGCTGCACTAACAGGCTGATACGATGGTTAGTTAGCACATCGTCTATCACATTACGCCAGTTTTGATTGCCATAGCTGCCATTGGCCATGTCCAACCCGGCCGATTCTTTTTGTAAATGCCAGGCATTGGCTTGCTTGGTTTGCGCCAGGCTGATGGAGGTATCGGCAACAGCCAGTAATTCTCCCAGCGCTTTACCGGATTCATAGGTTACCAGCCCGGTGTAGGCCACCGAGTCCAGCTCGGATGTTTTCTGGTATTCGTTAAAACGGCTTTGCAATTGCAGAGCAAAGTTTTCAGCTTCTTTTGGTGTCACCCGCGGCAGTAAAATGCCGAAGTCTGAACTGTTCAGCCGGTAAATGCGGTAGTCTTTATAAGTACCGGCCAGTTTTTTCACTATTTCAGCCACGTCACGCACATAGTTGTCACCTTCCTGATAGCCACGGGTTTGGTTCAGGCTTTGCAACTCAGTGCAGCGGGTGATAGCAAAAACGCCGAAGTCGTTCTGTTCGTTCTGGCGGATATTTTCTTCGTAGTGCTGCACAAAGCGATTACGGTTGGGTAAGTCGGTAACCGAATCTTTATAGGCTTCTTCGGCAATTTGATGGGCATTAGAGGCCATCTGGTTATATTGGCTGCGGGTATAGTTGGCCAGTTTTTGCAAGGCGGTATTAATATCAGAAAACTCAGGCGGAATTTTCTGCCAGTCCGGTTCGGCTTTTTGCGGATCGGTAATAAAGCGGTCGATCAGTTCGTTTACTGCGGCAGTAGTGCGGCGGTAACTGCGGTTAATACTGCTTTTGCTCAGCACGATTGGCAGCCAGCCAATCACAAAAGGCAGCAAAAACAGCACTAATAACATCAGTTGGAACTGCTGCAGGCGCTCGGTAAAATCCAGTTGATAACTTACCTGAATATTCTGCTCCTGGTTGCGGATGGTGTGGGGCTTAAACTCGCTGCCAAACCATTGCAGCAGAGTAATGGCCAACGGCGCTTTATTACCGTTCAGGTTTTGCTCGTGTAATATAGTGTTGTCTAACTGACTTACGCGCAGGCTTTTCAGCGCAAAGCTGCGATCCAGCTGCCGGCTTAAAATTTTGCCATCACCGGTAATATGATGACTGAGGATTTGTTCAATCGCCTTAGCGGCATTTTGTTGACTGCTGAGCAGTTGTTGCTGGGTGTAAACTACCATTATTACCAACGCTACCATGGCAAGTATAAAGGCAGACAGCAATTGGCTGATAAGCAGAGTTCGGAATATTCTCATAAGCAGTGACCACCAGATATAACCAGTTTCCTTGTCCTAACGCTTACTATAGTTTTAGGCTCGCGCAATAGAAAGCTAATTAAATCAAAAAAATACTGAGAAATATATAAATTAACGGTGGGTAGCGGTAAAAACGCGTGCTATGGATGGCTCCCCAGACTGGACTCGAACCAGTGACCTACGGATTAACAGTCCGCCGCTCTAACCAACTGAGCTACTAGGGAATTGTACTACGGGTGTTGCTTTAGTTAACTGCTGTTGGCTCCCCAGACTGGACTCGAACCAGTGACCTACGGATTAACAGTCCGCCGCTCTAACCAACTGAGCTACTAGGGAACAGCATTCAACGGGGCGCAATACTAATGCCAGCTATACCCTCTGTCAACACTTTGCAGCAGGGATTTTCGCCATGTTGAATCACTTGCATATTGTTTAAGCAAAGCGCGCTTTAGTGCAGCAGTTTATGCTGAAAAAACCAGCGCTGTATGCGATGGTTTGGCTTTGTGGGCTAAAGCCATAGCGTGCGGGCACTACACAGAGTTACCCACAGAATCTGTGGATAACTCTGTGTGTTTAACGCGGGTTTCCTGGGGGAAGGCTTGATTCTGTTGACCTGGCAGTAGGTCAAGCAACTTGCGACGAAAATTTTTATCTATATAAAACAATGGGATAGTTATTTTGTGGCCGGCAAAATTAAATATTGTTTTGTTTCAAACTGGCACAAATTAAGCACGCCGGAATTGTGAACTGTTTTAACGGCAAATAACGCAACAAGGCAGACATTAATCGCAATAACGCGGCGCAGCACAAAATTAGCATGGCCCGCGCCGGCGCTTTTCTCTACAATAGCGCCACGCTTTATTTAGCCTGTATTTATGACCACTTCAGCCAAAACAGCTTACTCACTGACAAAAGACGATATTCAATCCACCCTGGTCGCCATGACATTGCCGATGCTGGTGGGCATGATCACCTTAATGACCTTTAACCTGGTGGATACGTTTTTCATCAGTATGTTAGGTACGGTGCAGTTGGCGGCCATCAGTTTTACTTTTCCGGTATCTTTTTCGCTGATCAGCTTGTCAATTGGTCTGAGCATCGGCACCTCAGCGGTGATTGCCAGAGCGCTGGGAGCCGGCCGCTTAACCGAGGCCCGTACCGACGGCCAGGTGGCGCTGGGCTTATCTGCCGTTCTGGTTGCCTTGCTGGCTGTGCCCGGTTACTGCTTTACCGTGCCGCTGTTTACAGCGCTGGGAGCCGGTAGTGACGTATTGCCCTATATTCGTCAGTATATGGATATCTGGTTTGCCGGTTCGGTGTTGTTAGTGCTGCCGATGGTGGGCAACGCCATACTACGTGCCGCCGGCGATACCAAAACGCCGTCGATTATTATGGCCTGTTCCGGTTTGGTCAATGCGGTGCTGGACCCGATCCTGATCTTCGGCATCGGGCCCATCCCGGCGCTGGGTATGCAGGGCGCTGCTATAGCCACAGTGCTGTCGTGGTTGTTTGGCTCTGCGCTGATTTTAGCCTTACTGATAAAACGCGACCTGATCAGCACCGGTTGGATCTCATTGCAGCCGCTGTTGGCTGTGTGCCGTAAAATTCTGCGCATTGGTTTACCGGCCGCCGGGGCGAATATGTTAACGCCGTTGGCGATGGCGGTGCTGACCGCCATTATGGCCAGCTATGGCGCTGAAGCGGTGGCGGCTTTTGGTGTGGGGGCCAGGCTGGAGAGTATTGCCTGTTTGGTGGTGTTAGCGCTGTCGATGACCTTACCGCCTTTTGTCAGCCAAAACTACGGTGCCGGTTTGCTGCTGCGGGTGCAGCAGGCTTATCGCTTGTGTGGCCGCTTTGTTATGCTGTGGCAATTTGCCGTGTATCTGCTGTTGGCGCTATTGGCCGTGCCGTTGGCCGGCTTGTTCAGCAATGATGCTGAGGTTATCCGCATTATTTGTCTGTTTATTTGGATAGTGCCGCTGTCTTATGGTTTGCAAGGCGTTATTATCTTAACCAATTCATCATTTAATGCCTTGCATCAGCCCGGCAGTGCGCTGATATTAAGCATAATACGGCTATTTGTGTTCTATGTGCCGCTGGCCTGGTTAGGTGGCACAATGTTCGGCGTTACCGGCTTATTTATTGGCTGTGTGCTGGGCAATATTTTTACCGCAAGCCTGGCATGGCGCTGGTTTAACCGCGCGGCACGGCGTTCACAGCAGGAGGCAGGTGTATGACAAGAGCATTTGAACTGGTATCGCACTATCAGCCGGCCGGCGATCAACCGCAAGCTATCGCCAAACTGGTCGAAGGACTGCAAGACGGATTGGCGCACCAAACCTTGCTCGGTGTTACCGGTTCGGGCAAAACCTTCACCATGGCCAATGTGATAGCAAAAGTAGATCGGCCAACGCTGATTATGGCGCATAACAAAACCCTGGCGGCGCAGCTGTATGGTGAGATGAAAGAGTTTTTCCCGCATAACGCGGTGGAATACTTTGTCTCTTACTATGACTACTACCAGCCGGAGGCTTATGTGCCTTCAACCGACACCTTTATTGAAAAAGATTCTTCTATTAACGAGCATATCGAACAAATGCGGCTGTCGGCCACTAAGGCGTTGATGGAGCGGCGCGATGTGGTGATCATCGCCTCGGTTTCTGCTATTTACGGCCTGGGCGATCCTGAATCTTATATGAAAATGCTGCTGCATTTAAAAGTCGGCGATATTGTCGATCAGCGTTTTATTTTGCGCCGTCTGGCCGAATTGCAGTACAGCCGCAACGATATCGAATTTCAACGGGCAACGTATCGGGTACGCGGCGATGTGATTGATATTTTCCCGGCCGAGTCCGACGACATTGCCGTGCGGGTAGAGCTGTTTGACGAAGAAATTGAGCGGATCAGCATTTTTGATCCATTAACCGGCTCGGTGGAAAAGGTGGTGACGCGCTACACCGTCTATCCGAAAACGCACTATGTTACGCCGCGGGAGAAAATCCTGGCTGCAGTAGATGAGATAAAAGTTGAACTGAAACAGCGGCGCGATGAACTGCTGGCCAATAATAAACTGGTGGAAGAGCAGCGCTTAAGCCAGCGCACCTTGTTTGATATAGAAATGATGGTAGAGCTGGGCTATTGCTCCGGTATCGAGAACTACTCACGCTACTTATCCGGCCGCGCCAACGGCGAGCCACCGCCAACCTTGCTGGATTATTTTCCGGCCGACGGCCTGATGTTTATTGATGAATCACACGTTACGGTGTCGCAAATCGGCGCCATGTATAAAGGCGACCGTTCGCGTAAGGAAAACCTGGTGAATTACGGCTTCCGGCTGCCCTCGGCGCTGGATAACCGGCCACTGAAGTTTGATGAATTTGAAGCCATAGCGCCGCAGCGGATCTATGTGTCTGCTACGCCGGCGGCATATGAGCTGGAGCAATCGGCCGGCGAAGTGATCGAGCAGGTAGTGCGGCCCACCGGTCTGGTTGACCCGGAAATTGAGATCCGCCCGGTGGCGACCCAGGTGGATGACTTATTATCTGAAGCCTTTATCCGCGCAGAGCGCAAAGAGCGGGTATTGGTGACCACCTTAACCAAACGCATGGCGGAAGATTTAACCGACTACCTGAGTGAGCACGGCGTTAAAGTACGCTATTTGCATTCGGATATCGACACCGTGGAGCGGATGGAGATTATCCGTGATTTACGCCTCGGCGTATTTGATGTGCTGGTAGGTATTAACCTGTTGCGTGAAGGCCTGGATATTCCGGAAGTGTCATTGGTGGCCATTTTGGATGCCGACAAGGAAGGCTTTTTACGCTCTGAGCGCTCATTAATTCAAACCATAGGCCGCGCCGCGCGTAACTTAACCGGCCGGGCGATATTGTATGCTGATCGTATTACCGGCTCTATGCAGCGGGCCATTGATGAAACCGACCGGCGCCGCGCTAAACAGCAGCAGTTTAATACCGAGCACGGTATATCACCTACCGCCATTAAAAAGAAAATTGCTGATGTGATGGACTTAGGCCAGGATGCTGCGCCGGCCCTGCCGTTGGTGGCAGAGAAAGTGCGGCTGATTAAAGGTAAGACGCCGTATCAGGTGGAGGCAGAAATTAAGCAGTTAGAGCAAAAAATGCTGCAACATGCCCGCGACCTGGAGTTTGAGCAAGCCGCGCAACTGCGCGATAAAGTGCACTTGTTAAAGCAGGCTCTGTTGGAAATTTAACTGCGCCTGATGGTGATTTTTACTGTTAGTGTACTGATTTTAATATTAAATAAGGCGATCTGTGCAGTTTTAGCTAAGCTGTAAAGGCGCCTTTGTTCTACTACTGTTTCAGGATGATAACTATGTTGCGTTTCCCGCCGGCAATCTTGCCGTTGTTTACTTCGCTGTTGCTGCTGTCCGCTTGCTCAGAGCCTGAATCTCACACTACTGCACCCCTGGTGCGACCGGTGAAACTACATCTGGTTGGCGCCGACGCCGCCGCTGCAGTACGCCAGTTTCCGGCCGTGGTAGAACCCACCGAGCGGGCTAATTTAACTTTCCGCGTTAGCGGCAAATTAGTACAGCTGATCGCCAGGCCAGGCCAGGCGGTGCAAAAGGGCGAATTGTTAGCACGGCTGGATGACACCGACTTTAAACTCAAGCTGGACCAGGCCCGCGCCCGGTTTGAACTGGCGCAAACCCAGTTTACCCGCGCCGAGCAGTTAGTGGCACAAAAGCTGGTGTCGCAAGCGGTATTTGATGAGTCTAAAGCGCAACTGCAAGTAGCTCAGGCCGATTTATCTACTGCCGAAACCGCGCTGAGTTACACCCGGCTGGAGGCGCCTTTTGCCGGCAATATTTCGCGCTTACTGGTCGAGAACCACGAAAACGTTGCCGCGCAGCAAGCCATTATGGAGCTGCAGGTACGCGATCAGGTTGATGTGGTGATCCAGGTGCCGGAAGATGTTATTTCCAACGTACGCAAAGATTTTGATTATCAGCCGGAGGTGGTGTTCGACTCCCATCCGCTGCAGCGTTACCGTGCCCGCATTCGTGAGTGGGACACCCGCGCCGATCCGGCCACCAACAGCTTTAAAGTGGTGTTTACTATGCCGACACCCACCGAATTTAACGTGTTATCCGGTATGACAGCCAATGTGATCGCTGAGGTCAGTAAAATTAACGCCGCCTATGTTGATGCGTTGTTTATTCCTGCCAGCGCGATTTTTATGCCGGACGATACCGCACTGGCATCGCAGCAAAGTTATGTCTGGGTGTATAACGCCGATAGCGGTGTCGTGACGAAACGTGCGGTAACTGTCAGTAGTTTAACCAGTGCCGGTGCGGCGGTAATCGCCGGTCTTAATGCCGGTGAACAAGTGGTCAGTGCCGGAGTGCAACAATTAGAGGAAGGCCAGCAGGTAAGGCCCTGGGTGCGTGAGCGGGGGCTGTAAGTATGAATGCTGCCCGCTATTTTATACAGTACCGCACCTCATCCTGGTTGTTTGCCGCTATTTTATTATTCGGCGGTATAGTGTCGTACTTTGGCCTTGGCCGGCTGGAAGATCCGCAATTTACCTTAAAACAAGCGCTGATCATTACCCAGTACCCGGGCGCGTCACCCACCCAGGTCGAAGAGGAGGTGACTTATCCGCTGGAAAATGCCATTCAGCAATTGCCCTATGTTAATCATGTGACCTCAGTGTCTACCGCCGGTTTGTCGCAATTAATGGTAGAGATGAAAGATACCTACCGCGCCAAAGAGTTAAAACAAATATGGGATGAGCTGCGCCATAAAGTAAACGACTTACAGCCGCAGTTACCGCCGGGCGTGCAACCGCCGCAGGTAAAGGACGATTTCGGCGATGTCTACGGCATTTTATATGCGCTGACCGGAGAAGGTTACAGCGATGATGAACTGCGCGACTATGTTGATTTCTTACGCCGTGAATTAGTGTTGGTTAACGGTGTCGGCAAAGTCGCCGTGGGCGGCGTGCAGCAGGAGCAGGTGATCGTTGAAATTTCCAGGCCGCGGCTAACCGCCCTGGGTATAGCACCGCAAACCCTTGCTGCGCTGTTGCAAAGCCAGAATATGGTAGCCAATGCCGGCTCAATTAAAGTGGGGCCGGACAGGCTGCGTATTTATCCCACCGGTGAGTTTCAATCTGTGACTGAGCTGGAAAGCCTGATTATCTCCAGCCCGGATTCAAAAGAGCTGATTTATTTAGGCGATGTGGCGCGGGTTTATCGCGAAAATGCCGAAGTACCCAACCAACTGCTGCGCTTTAACGGCCAAAACGCGCTGACATTGGGGGTATCTTTCAGCGGTGGCGTGAATGTGGTAGATGCCGGCGAGTTGGTACAGCAGCGCCTCGCTGAGCTGGAATACAACAAGCCGGTGGGTATTGAACTGCATACTATTTACAACCAGCCGGATGAAGTGGCCAACTCGGTCAGTGGCTTTATTATTAACCTGGCCGAAGCCGTAGCTATTGTTATCGTCGTGCTGTTGCTGTTTATGGGCTTGCGCAGCGGTATTTTAATCGGCCTTATTTTGCTGCTGACGGTACTGGGTACCTTTATCTTTATGCAGCAGATGCAAATTGAGCTGCAGCGTGTCTCGCTGGGCGCATTAATCATTGCGCTGGGGATGCTGGTAGATAACGCCATCGTAATCACCGAAGGTATTTTAATCGGTATGCAGCGCCGGCTTAAGCTGGCTGACGCTGCGGCGTTAATTGTTAAGCAAACGCAGTGGCCGCTGCTGGGCGCAACCATTATTGCCATTGCCGCCTTCGCCCCTATAGGATTATCCAGCGACGCCACCGGCGAGTTTGCCGGCAGCTTGTTTTGGGTGTTGCTGGTGTCCTTGCTGCTGAGCTGGGTTACTGCCATTACACTAACGCCGTTTTTCGCCAGCATGTTGTTTAAAGACAAGCTGCAACAAGACACTGAGCCACAAGAGTTGTATCAGGGCGTGGTATTTAACCTGTACCGTAAGATGCTCAGTGCTGCACTGCGTTACCGCCTGCTGACATACAGCGTGACGTTGCTGTTGCTGGTGCTGGCAGTGCTGGGGTTCTCTAAGGTAAAGCAGGTGTTTTTTCCGCCGTCTAATACGCCGATTTTCCTCGTCGATTTATGGCAGCCCGAAGGCACAGATATCCGCCACAGTGCCGCCGATGCAGTAACCCTGATGAATTATTTGTCATCGCTTGATGGCATCAGCCATGTCACCGCCACCAGTGGTCGCGGTGCAGAGCGCTTTATGCTGACCTATCAGCCGGAGAAAAGCTTTGCCGCCTACAGCCAGCTTATTGTGCGGGCAGAGCAGCGCGAGCAGTTGCCGGCATTAATGCAACAAACGCGCGAATATATCACTTCGCAGCTGCCGCGCCTGCAATATAAGCTGCTGCGCCTCGAAGTGGGGCCTTCAACGCCGGCAAAAATTGAAGCGCGTTTCAGCGGCGCCGATCCGGATATTTTGCGCAGCCTGGCGCTGCAAGCGAAAACGATCCTGCACTCAGATGGTCGTGCTGTCAGTATCCGTGATAACTGGCGTGAACGCACCAAGGTGATCCGGCCGGTATTTAATGAGGCGATGGCGCGTCGTGCCGGCATCAGCAAACAGGATATCGATGATGTGCTGTTAACGGCGATGTCAGGCCGTACTGTGGGTATTTACCGTGACGGCACCCATTTACTGCCGATAGTGGCACGCTCGCCGCTGGCCGAGCGCGACAATCCCGATGCATTGTACGATTTGCAGGTGTACAGCAATAAGTTGCAACGCTATGTGCCCATCACTCAGGTGGTTACCCGATTTGATTTGGTATGGGAAGATGCGCAAATTCAACGCCGCGACCGCAAAAGAACCATTACGGTAATGGCAGATCATGACAACTTATCCGATGACACCGCCTCCGCCTTACTGTCACGGGTAAAAGCCGATATTGAAGCCATAGCGTTGCCAACCGGCTACTTCCTCAGCTGGGGCGGCGAATATGAAGCGCAGCAAAAAGCGCAACAGGCACTGTTCAGCTCGTTACCGCTGGGGTATCTGATGATGTTTGTTATTACGGTGCTGCTGTTTAACTCCATGCGCAGCGCTTTAGTGATCTGGGCCTGTGTGCCACTGGCCATTATCGGTGTCAGTTTTGGTTTATTACTGCTGGGTGCGCCCTTTGGCTTTATTGCCTTACTCGGCTTTTTAAGTTTGTCCGGCATGTTAATTAAAAACTGTATTGTGTTGCTGGAACAAATCAAGCTGGAGCTGGAAGAGGGCAAGGCCGCTTTTAATGCGGTGTTTGACAGTGCGGTAAGCCGGGTACGGCCGGTGTCGATGGCGGCCATCACTACTATACTGGGCATGATCCCGCTGTTAGGTGACGAGTTCTTTGCCAGTTTGGCGGTGGTGATCATGTTTGGCCTGGGTTTTGCCACTGTATTAACGCTGCTGTTTTTACCGGTGCTGTACTGCAGTGTGTTTAACATCAAAACAAGTCAGGATTAATATGAGTAAGCTATTACCGCTGTTGTTAGCAACCAGCATACTGCTGCCGGCCCGGGCACAGACTACAACCGATTGGTTGCCGCCGCTACCGGCGTGGCAGGGCAACAGCGAAGCGCTGATTAAAAGCAAGGGCCAGCCCTGGGTTACCCCGGCTGAACTGACCGGGCTTAGCGACAGCCCGGATTACGCCGCCACGCTGAAATACCTGAGCGCCCTGGTAGATAGCTCAGATCTGTTAATGCTGCAGCAGTTTGGTGTCAGTGCGCAGGGCCGGCCGTTGTACGTGGTAAAGGCCAGCAGAGCGCTGCATAAAATTGCGCAAAATCCGCAGCGCCCGCTGTTGTTGGTGCAGGCCGGGATCCATAGTGGCGAAATTGACGGCAAAGATGCCGGTTTAATGTTGCTGCGCGATATTACCCAAGGTGACAAGGCGCATTTACTTGCCAATGCCGACTTATTGTTTATTCCGGTGTTGTCGGCCGACGGCCATGAGCGGCGCTCCAAAACCAACCGCATGAACCAGCGCGGGCCGCTGCAGCAGGGCTGGCGCTCAACGGCGCAAAATCTGAATTTAAACCGTGACTACGCCAAAGCTGACGCGCCGGAAATGCAGGCGCTGCTGGCGCTGATTAATCGCTACCAGCCGGATTTATATATCGATGTCCATGTTACCGATGGCGAAGATTATCAGTACGACATTACCTATGGTTTTAACGAGCCGTTTGCCGCTATCAGTGCTAATGGTGCCAGCTGGTTGGCAAAATTATACCGGCCGGCGGTGGATGCAGCGCTGATTCAGGCCGGGCATATTCCCGGGCCGCTGGTATTTGGCGTCGACAGCAAAGATTTCAGCAAAGGCATCAGCGGTTGGACCGCCAGCCCGCGTTTTTCCAATGGCTATGGTGATGTGCGCCACTTACCCACAGTACTGGTAGAAAACCACAGCTTAAAACCCTACCGCCAGCGTGTGCTGGGTACCTATGTGTTGCTGGAGCAAAGCTTAAAGCTGTTAAATGAGCAGGGAAAAGCACTGATTCTGGCGCGCCAGGCCGATTTGCAAGCCAGGCCAAAACGCATGGCGCTAAGCTTTAAAGCCAGCGAACAAGCCGATTTTATCGATTTTAAAGGCATCAGCTACGAAGTACGCCAATCAGCCATCAGCGGTGACAGCTATGTCAGCTGGACAGGTAAGCCACAGCTGTACCCGCAGTTGCCGCTGTACTGGGACAAGGTGGTAGATAAAGAAGTGGCCATACCGCAGGCGTACTGGATACCTCCGGAGCAGCACAGCGTGATACAGCGGCTTAAACTGCATGGTATTGAGCTTAGCGTATTGGATAAAGCGCAAAAGGTCACAGTGCAGCAGCTGAGCGCCACAGCATATAAATTTGCTGACAAACCGTTTGAGAGTCGCTTAATGCTGACAGAGGCCACTTTTAGCCGGGTTACGCAAAACCGCAACCTGGCAGCCGGCTGGGTAAAAGTCAGCACTGATCAGCCATTAGGGCGTTTGGCGGTGGCCTTGCTGGAGCCCACGGCACCGGATTCATTCTTTAGCTGGGGCTTTTTCCCGGGCATGTTTGAACGTACCGAATACTTTGAGCCTTATGCTATAGAGCCGTTAATAGCGCAAATGCTGGCAGAGCAACCGGAGCTGCAACAGCAGTTTGACCAGGCCTTAGCGCAAGACGAAGCGCTGCGGGCGAACCCGCGTGAGCGTTATAACTGGTTTTACCGCCAAATGCCGTTTTACGACCGGCAATACCTGAAGTATCCGGTATTAATTGAGCCCTGATCTCCGCTAAGCCGGATTGTTACCGGCTTTAACACTATCAATACCATGAGTGAGACACGTTATGACCTTACAAAAAACCTTTATTGTGTGGCTTACCGGCTTAGTTGTGGTGATCGCTATTGTGGTTTTAGCGCTGATCTCCGGCCGCGAGACAGATAAATTAACCCTGCAACTGGAGCAGGAGCGCACGCAGTTGGGGCGTGAGATCATGGCCTTGCTTACGCTGACCGATAACCTGATGTTGTCGCAGGTAAAAAGCAGCATGCGTCTGCTTAATCAGCGGATCAGCGAAAGCGGTGCTGTAAGCGTAGGGCCGCCGGTGGACGTCGCCGGGCGGCGTGTCAATGACCTGGTATTTAATGGTACCGGCCAGGCTAACCGCTTTGAGTTAGTGGATGCGGTAACCGCGATTATGGGTGGCACTGCCACCTTGTTCAGCCGCGATAAGGATGACTTTGTCCGTATTTCTACCAATGTGATTACCAACGACAAAAGGGCTATCGGCACTGTGTTAGATCCCAATGGCCTGGCTATTGCTGCCATACGCCGCGGTGCCGCTTTTTATGGCGTAGTGGATATTTTAGGTAACCCCTTTGTTACCGGCTATGAGCCGGTAAAGGATAGCAGTAATAATGTTATCGGCATCAGTTATGTGGGCTATCGCGCTGATTTAGAAGCGTTAAACCATCTGGTAATGCAAAGCCGTATATTGTCGCAGGGCTTTGTGGCTATTGCAGATCGCAGCGGTAAGGTGCGGGTACACTCTGACAATATTGCCGCTGAGGCGGTACAGCAAATTCTGGCAGGGCAAAACCAGGGCTGGCAACAACAGACACTGGAGTTTGCGCCCTGGGGCTATAAAGTGCATCTGGTGTATTCTGACGCGGAAAGAAACAGCCTGGTGTGGCAAACCCTGGCGCCGATTATTGCTTTGGTGGTGGTGTTTGGCATCTTGCTGATTGCATTAGTGTTTTTCCTGACGAAAAAAGTGGTGATCCAACCGCTGAACACCGTTAATGCCTCTTTAGCGAATATTGTTGAAGGCGAGGGCGATTTAACCGCCCGGCTGAACTTTGCCCGCAAAGATGAGATCGGCATTATGGCTGCCGGTTTTGATGCCTTATTAAGTCGTGTGCGGCAAACCATAGTGGATGTACAACAAGTGTCAACTGGGTTGAAACAATCTGCCGACACTATGGACCAGGCCGCTAAGCAGGTGCTGCAGAAAATTACCCGGCAAACGCGCGAAACCACAGAGATTGCCCACGCCATTGAAGAGATGACGTCTACGGCTCATGCGGTGGCACAGGGCGCTTTAAACGCCGAGACTGCGGCACAGGAGGTGGCGACGCTGGCAGAGCAGGTTATGCAGGTGGTTGAAAACACTGTGACGAATTCACAACAGCAAATGCAGGCGGTGGATCAGTCGGAGCATGCTATCGGCTCGTTAACCAAAGCCAGTGTTGATATAGCCAAGGTGCTGGAAGTGATCAGCAGCATTGCTGAACAAACTAATTTGCTGGCGCTCAATGCCGCCATAGAAGCCGCCAGAGCCGGTGAGCAGGGTCGCGGTTTTAGCGTGGTCGCCGATGAAGTACGCTCTTTGGCCAGCCGCACCCAGGCCTCCACCGGGGAAATTAAACAGATGATTGCCGGGTTGGAAACCGGGGTGTTATCGGTGGCCGAAATTAATGGCCGCTATAAGTCGACCGTGCTGGATAACGTTAAGTTTGCCGAAGCGGCGCGCAAGGCTTTGCATGCGGTGCAAGCAGCAGTAGAACAAATTAAAAGCCAGAATGCCGGCATTGCCAGCGCGGCCGAGCAGCAAAGCACTGTAGCAGAAAATATTAACCAAAAAACACGTCAAATTAGTCAGCTGGCAGAAGACAGCGCGCAGCAGTCTGAACTGACGCAGCAAACCAGCAGCGCGTTAATGCGCCAGTGCGAAACCCTGGTAACTATTTTGTCGGGCTATAGGGTGTAAGTTTGACGATGTTTTATATTGCTCTGTGTATCAGGGCATAGCTGGCCCGATACGGCTTGGCAAGGGAAAAATACGCTAATAAGCGGCAGATCTGAAATAATCTGCTAGTGTTAATTTTGTCGCTAAAAAATAACTTAATTAACATTTTTCTTATGGTAATACTTATTGTGTGTGAAGCTGCTGCCACGTGTTGATGCCAGGGTTGTTATTTCTGCACATATGCAGCCTGATAGTCTGGGCTGCAGCCTTATTGATCCTGCCTGTGCTTATTCAGCATTGTGACACTGAGTTAGCTGCTGCCGGCTATAAAGGGGTGGCTGTAGACCGGCTATGGTTTACCCGGTTAGCCAGCCCTGCAGCCTTACTGACGATAGTGTCCGGTACTGCAGTTTTTGTGCTGAGTCGCAATTTTGACAGCTGGCTGCTGATAAAGCTTACTGTGGTCAGCGTTTTGGTCATTTGTCATGTACTGGCAGGCTTGCTTATCCTGTATAAAAAACAACAACAAGCTACTGCGATCGGCGCAAAATGTTTAATGTTGTTTGCAACCATTATGCTGTTGCTGTTGTGCATTATTGTGCTGGTGCTGCTTAAACCTGATCAGGCTATGCTGTTATGGTTTTTCTGATGCAGCCGGCTGATTCAGGATTTGGCGTCTTGCTGCAGCATGTCGTCAATATTAACGCCAACGGCATATTCATACACCAACCTGCCACCGAGATAGCCGGTTACCGTGATCAGCAAACCACTAAGCACCGACAAATAAAGCCCGTGCGGCAGAATAGCGTTTGCCGGATCCGGCAAGCGCAACAACCAGTTCAGCGTGGCCAGCGACAACAACATTACTGCCAGGATGGCATGGCACCATGCGGTGATCAGTCGTCTGATCTGGCTTACCAGCAGCATATCCATCAATCCGGCCAAACCGGCGATCCAGCCACCGATAGCACCGACACCGGCCAACCACAGGCTGGCCCTGGCCCAAAACACATCGCCGCTGTACCAAAAGGCCAGGTCTGTGGCAATCAGCCCGATCAGTGCTGCCACCGGGAAGTGGATAAGGCCCGGGTGCAGGGGATGGCCAAAAATCATAATCTGGCTGGTAATGGGCTGCATCGACATAATAAAGTTCGCCTGAGGTTAACGGGTAACAGACAAAAGGGTTACCAACCCAGTCTAGCAGCTGTCTGCACCGCTGCCATGCTATTGAGCCTGACCGGTTGCTCCGGCCCGTTCTCCGGCCTGGATGCCAAAGGGCCGGCTGCCGCTGAAGTCGCTTTGTTATGGTGGGGAATGTTTGGTTTTGCCACCCTGGTGATGTTGCTGGTGGCAGCACTGTGGCTTTATGCGATAAAACGCCCGGCTGATGGTAGCCGGCAGGTCCGGACGAATGCCTGGTTATGCCGGGGCGGGCTGGTGTTGCCGCTGCTTAGTATCGGCCTGCTGCTTATTGTCGGTATTCCGGCTGGCCAACGCATGTTGCCGCAGGCCGGGGATAACGCGCTAAAGATTAACGTAACCGGCCACCAGTGGTACTGGCAGGTGCATTATCCCGGCCATGCTATTGAGCAAACCGATGAGTTACACATTCCGGTTAATACGCCGGTGTACCTGCATCTGACCAGTGCTGATGTGATCCACTCTTTTTGGGTGCCGCGCCTGGCGGTAAAGCTGGACATGCTGCCAGGCCGCACTAATGTGCTGCGGCTGGAGGCGACAGAGGCCGGCACTTACCGCGGGCAGTGTGCGGAATACTGTGGTCTTGGGCATGCGCATATGCAGTTTAGTGTTACCGCACATGAGCCGCAGGCCTTTGCGGCCTGGTTAAAGGAGCATAGCGCAGATGACTGATGTGAAAAAAGCTCCGGCGTCAGTGGTCGATACTAATAAGCTGGCGCAGATTTGGGCTAACTTACCCGGTTGGGGCCGTTTGGCAGCGGTAAACCACAGCACTATTGGTTTGCGCTTTATGGTTACCGGCATGGTGTTTTTTCTTATCGGCGGTGTGCTGGCGATGTTAATCCGTACTCAGCTGGCACTGCCGCAGCAAACACTTATCGGTGCTGAAGTTTATGCTCAGCTGTTTAGTATGCACGGCAGTGTAATGATGTTCCTGTTTGCTATACCTGTACTGGAAGGTTTAGCCATTTATCTGATCCCTAAGATGACCGGCAGCCGGGATCTATTGTTCCCGCGCATCAGCGCGTTCGGTTACTACTGCTACCTGTTTGGCGGCATTATTATCATGTTCAGCCTGGTGCTGGGTATTGCACCGGCTTCCGGCTGGTTTATGTATACGCCGCTTAGCAGCAGCGTGTTTTCGCCGGGCCCGGGCTCCGATTTCTGGTTATTGGGTATTACTTTTGTTGAGATCTCTGCCATGGCAGCCGGTATTGAACTGACAGTGTCTATTTTATGCAGCCGGGCCAAAGGTATGACACTAAACCGGATGCCGTTGTTTTGCTGGTACATTTTGGTAATGGCGCTGATGATTGTATTTGGTTTTCCGCCGCTTATTCTGGCCAGTATTTTGCTGGAGCTGGAACGCGCGGCCGGCATGCCGTTTTTTACTGTTGCTGCAGGTGGCGATCCGTTGTTGTGGCAGCACCTGTTCTGGCTGTTTGGCCATCCTGAGGTGTATATCATTTTTCTGCCGGCGGCAGGTATTGTTTCGACCTTAGTCCCGGTATTCAGCGGCCGGCCGATAGTGGGTTACCGCTGGGTCGTGATCAGCATTATTCTGACCGGTTTTATCAGCTTCGGGCTGTGGGTGCACCATATGTTTACGGTTGGTATTCCGCAGCTGGCACAGGCATTTTTTTCCGTGGCCAGTATGCTGGTGGCAGTGCCTACTGCTATTCAGGTATTTGCCTGGCTGGCAACGCTATGGTACGGCAAGGTAGTGTTTCGTCTGCCGATGCTGTGGATAAGCGGCTTTCTGCTGATCTTTGTCTGTGGCGGCCTGACCGGCGTTATGCTGGCACTGGTACCGTTTAACTGGCAGGTGCACGACACGCATTTTGTGGTGGCACATATGCATTATGTGCTGGTAGGCGGCATGTTTTTCCCGCTGATTGCCGGCTTATATTACTGGTTACCGCTGGTGAGTGGCCGTATGCCATCGGAGCATATTGGTCGCTGGGGGTTCTGGCTGACATTTACCGGGTTTAACCTGACGTTTTTGTTGATGCATCTGACCGGCCTGCTGGGTATGCCGCGGCGGGTTTATACCTATGAAGCAGGTTTAGGCTGGGGCTGGCTCAATCTGTTGTCGTCAGTCGGCGGCTTTATTATGGCTATTGGCGTGGCGATGGTACTGCTGGACTTATTACTGCATTTTTACTGCGGCAAGCGGGCTGCAGCTAACCCTTGGCAGGCTGATACGCTGGAATGGGCGCTGGATATGCCGCCAGCGCAGTATAATTTTGCCAGTTTACCCATTGTCAGCAGCCGTCAGCCATTGTGGCATGATCTGACCTTGCCTGAGCGCATTGCCGCAGGGGAAGGGGGGATGAGTGATACCGCAAGCGGACGCCGCGAAAACTGGGGTACGTCGGCCGTAGCTGCCCGGCTGGAGAAAACACTGCATTTACCCGGCAACTCCTGGTGGCCGCTGCACAGTGCGCTGGTGTTGGCCGCGCTGTGTATTTGCTTGTTATGCCGCTGGTATTTGCCGGCATTGTTGGCTGCCACGGCGGCGCTGCTGCTGTTATTGGGCTGGAGCTGGGTGAATGGCAGCAATCTCAAACCGGCAATATCATCTGTTGATGCAGCAGCAAGCCATACTGATGCCAGGCCATCTTTGCCAGCGGAATATCGCAATACCGACGGCCCGGGACGCTGGGGTATGGTGGTAACTTTGCTGGCCAATGGCGCGCTGTTTATGTCATTGCTGTTTGGCTGGTTTTATCTGTGGGTAGCTGCGCCGCAATGGTCGGCACCGGCTGACGCGCCGCTGCCGGTAGCGCTGTTAGTGGTATGCGGCGCTATTGCCGGTATGGCGGTATGGCAGTTTAACCGGCTTAGTGTGCGGCTGGCAGAAGGTGATGACAGTTGGCTGCAACGGCAGTTGTGGCTGTGTGCGTTAACAGCCGGGCTGCACTTTATACTGTTACTGAGCTTATTTATTATGGCGCCCCTGGCCTATACCAGTAGTGCTCATGATGCAGTAATGATGGTTATTTTACTGTATTTGCTTGGCCATGCAGGCCTGGCGCTGCTACTGACAATGTTACAGGCATTAAGGGTTGCGCGTGGTTATGTTAGCCGGCAACGGCCTTACGAGCCGCAGGTAATAAAGCCGTTCTGGTTTTATTACCTGGCGGTTTACTGGCTCAGTGTTGCGCTGTTTTTTATCTTGCCCGCGGGCTGGGGGCCGGTTTTATGAGATGCCATACCGGCCGGCGCTCTGTCGCGGCTACCGGCATGCGTTTGCGTCGTTGCCGCATACTGTGGCTGTCAGTTGCAGGCAGCCTGAGCTTGCCGTTACAGGCGCACAGTGTGCTGCAAAGTGACGGCGAATCCTTTTGGCCGGCACTGATTGCGATACTGCTGTTAGCGCTATTTTGGCTGCTGTATCTGCTTGGCAGTTTAAAGCGCCGGCCGCCGCTGTGGCAGGCATTGCTGTTTCATTTGGGCTCGATACTGTGCGCTTTGGCGGTAACCGGCCCGCTGGATGAGTGGGCAGAAATCAGCGCCAGTGCACATATGCTGCAGCATATGCTGTTTATGGTGGTGATAGCGCCGTTATGGGCGCTAAGCCAGCCGTTGGCTCAGTTTGCTGCTATCACTGGCAATTTCGGCCGGACAGGCTGGCAGCCTTTGCTAAAGCTTAGCCATTACCCGCTTAGTTTGGCTTATTTGCATGCCGCCGTGGTCTGGTTTTGGCATACACCGCATTTTTATGTGTTGGCGCTGGAGCAGCCGTGGTGGCACCTGATTGAACATCTGTGTTTTATGTTTACAGCGGCGATGTTGTGGTGGGCGATATTACAATGCAACGAGCGTAACCGTTCCGGAGCGTTGCTGGCGCTGTTGTTTACGCTGATGCATACCGGCTTTCTCGGAGCCATTCTGACTTTTGCTGACAGTTTACTGTATTACCCGACCCATGAACTCAGTGATCAGCAACTGGCCGGCTTACTGATGTGGGTGCCGGGCGGCGTACCCTATATGCTGGCTGCGGCCTGGTTAGGCTACCGTTGGCTGAAAAGTACCGCTGCGAACAATGATCTGGCGTAGCCTGTAAAGCTTGCCCTGGCGGTTGCCGGCAGCTATAAAAAAAGCCCCGCCGGTTTGCACCGGCAGGGCTTTTTATCACTTTGCTACAGCTTAGTTTTTAGCAGCGGCAGCTTTCTTTTCTTTTTCTTTGGCGATAACAGTTTCTGCTACGTTAGCCGGGCACGGTGAGTAGTGCGAGAACTCCATAGAGAACTGACCACGGCCTGACGTCATAGTACGCAGGGTACTGATGTAACCAAACATTTCTGACAGTGGCACGTCAGCTTTGATACGTACGCCGGTAACACCAGCTTCCTGGCCGGAGATCATGCCACGACGACGGTTTAAGTCACCGATAACATCACCTACGTGATCTTCCGGGGTGAACACGTCAACTTTCATGATTGGCTCAAGCAGTTGCGCGCCGGCTTTAGGCATAGATTGACGGAATGCGCCTTTAGCCGCGATTTCAAACGCGATAGCTGATGAGTCAACGGCGTGGAAACCACCGTCGAATACTTCAACTTCAACGTCTAATACCGGGAAGCCAGCCAAGGTACCGGTTGACATCATAGACTCAAAGCCTTTCTCGATAGCCGGCATAAATTCTTTTGGTACGCTACCACCAACTACGGTAGAAACGAACTTGAAGCCTGAGTTTTGCTCGCCCGGACGAATGCGGTAATCAATTTTACCGAACTGACCAGAACCACCGGATTGCTTCTTGTGGGTGTAGCTGTCTTCGATTTCACGGGTAATAGTTTCGCGGTAAGCCACCTGTGGCTGGCCTACAACTAACTCAACGCCGTAAGTACGCTTCAGAATGTCTACTTTGATATCTAAGTGTAATTCACCCATACCTTTAAGGATGGTTTCACCTGAGTCAACGTCAGTTTCAACACGGAAGGTTGGATCTTCAGCCACCATCTTACCGATAGCGATACCCATTTTCTCTACTGAGCCTTTATCTTTTGGCGTAACAGAGATAGAGATTACCGGCTCCGGGAATACCATTGGCTCAAGTGTACAAGGGTGCTTAGGATCACACAGCGTGTGGCCGGTTTGGGTGTTGTTTTTCATACCAACCAGCGCAATGATGTCACCGGCCTGAGCTGTGGTCAGGTCGGTACGGTCATTCGCTTGCATCTCAACCATACGGCCGATACGCTCGGTTTTACCGGTGAAAGAGTTCAGGATGGTATCACCCTTGTTCAGTACACCAGAGTAAATACGGATAAAGGTCAGGGCGCCGAAACGGTCATCCATGATTTTGAATGCTAAAGCGCGGAACGGCTCGTCAGCAGATACGATAGCGTGTTGGCCGGTCTCGTTACCTTCTTCGTCAGTCAGTGGCTGAGGAATAACTTCAGTCGGGCTTGGCAGATAATCAACAACCGCATCTAACAGTAATTGCATACCTTTGTTTTTAAAGGCTGAACCACAGTAAGTCGGGAAGAATGCCAGGTCACGACAACCTTTACGGATACAACGCTTAATGTCTTCCAAAGATGGCTCTTCGCCTTCCATGTATGCCATTAACAGGTCGTCGTCTTGTTCTACAGCGGTTTCGATCAGTTGCTGACGGTACATTTCAACGTCATCAGCCATGTCAGCCGGTACGTCTGTTACGGTGTAGTTTTCCGGTAAGCCGGTTTCATCCCAGATGTAGGCTTTTTGCGTTAACAGGTCAACCACACCTTTGAAGGTGTCTTCGCGGCCGATTGGTAACACCATGATCAGTGGGTTTGCGCCCAGCACTTTCTTCACCTGCTCAGTAACGCGGATAAAGTCTGCACCGATACGGTCCAGCTTGTTAACGAAGATCAGACGTGATACTTCAGCATCGTTAGCATAACGCCAGTTAGTTTCTGATTGCGGTTCAACACCACCAGAACCACAGAATACGCCTACACCGCCATCCAGTACTTTCAGTGAACGGTAAACTTCAACGGTGAAGTCAACGTGGCCCGGGGTATCGATAACGTTGAAACGGTAGCCTTTCCAGAAACAGCTAACAGCTGCTGACTGGATAGTAATACCGCGCTCGGCTTCTTGTTCCATAAAGTCAGTAGTAGATTCACCTTCGTGAACTTCACCTAACTTATGGATCTTACCGGTCAGTTTCAGGATACGCTCGGTAGTAGTGGTTTTGCCGGCATCAACGTGGGCGAAGATACCAATGTTTCTGTATAAGGATAAATCTGCTGACATAGTAATCTCAATAAGCTAGGGTTTGAAAATAGTGCGGTAATATACAGGATTTCAAAACGTTTTGCAGGAAAAAAAATCTTGTTACGGGCTAATTTTTTATCCATGCTGTCAAAGCACACGTACAGCTGCTGCCGGCCACTTTATTTACCGCGGTTTTAGCCGCTAACTAAGGCTGCAGCTCGTATTACACCTTTTATAGCGATATCTTTCAGGTAGATTAACGATGAACATTATTCCGGGCCGGCTGGACTCGCCGGCCGTTATTCAACTGCTGCAGGGCCATTTAGACGATATGTATGCTACCTCCCCGCCGGAGAGTGTGCATGCGCTGGATATCAGTAAATTACAAGCGCCCGGTATCCGCTTCTGGGGCGCCTGGCAGGGCGATGTGTTACTGGGCTGTGTGGCATTAAAGCAACACAGTGCGCAGATGGCCGAGATTAAATCGATGCGCACCGCGCCTGAAGCGCGGGGTAAGGGAGTAGGGCGCGCCTTGCTGCAGTTTTTACTGACTGAGGCCCTGCAAGCTGGCCTTCGGCACATTTACCTGGAAACCGGCTCAATGGACTTTTTCCTACCGGCCCGCACCTTGTACCAAAGCGCCGGCTTCAACTACTGCGGCCCTTTTGCCGATTACCCGGAAGACCCGAACAGTATGTTTATGTGCAAAACGCTGGAGTAAGGCTGCCAAACTATGGCTAACGATATGAATAACGAACAAACCGTACTGCCGGTACAACGCCAGTTGGATGCTTACAACGCTAAAGATCTCGCTGCTTTTATCAGCTGCTACCACAGCGATATTGCCATTTACCGTATGCCGGCAACAGAACCCTCAATAAAAGGCCACGCCGCACTGGAAGCGTTTTATAAAACCGAACGCTTTACCATAGCCGCACTGCGCGCCGAAGTGCTGCAGCGCATGGTGGTGGGTAATAAAGTTATCGACCATGAAAAAGTATTCGGTTTAGCCGGGCAGCCGTATGAAGTAATGGTGGTGTATGAAGTACAAGAAGGCTTAATAGTAAACGCCTGGTTTTATCCGGCAGGGTGAGTGGCTACTAAAACGGCAGCTTTTGATGCCTTTCTATATGTAGCGTAATGCGTTGCGTATACATTGCCGCCGAAACATATTTTCGTCACGATAGATAGTGTGTCGCCGGTATTTCCCATCAGTTGACGCAGCTGCAGGCATCCTGGCGCTGATGCAGTTTCCACATTTAAGCGACTTTTTAGTCACATTGGCTATGCTAACCTTCCGGCGCTTCATCAAAAAATAATCAAAAAATACAGCGGATTGTTGGAGGATGGCAATATGAGTAGACAATTTAAACAACTATCATGGCTGACTCTGTGGGCGCTGCTGTTTGGCTTGCCACTTTTTAGCCACGCAGCAGAGGCACCCGGAGCGCTGACTGTCATAGTCAAAGATAACAATACAGATCGACCACTCTCAGGTGTGCAGATCACGATCACGGAACGGGAAACCGATTCCACGCGAGCTGCAGAAACCGACGAACAAGGTCGCATCGTTATTGAACAGCTCGACCCGGGTCTCTACTCGGTGAACCTGACCAAAGGCGGGTACGCTTCATTGTATGAGCCAAGCGTACGCGTGGTTACACGCAAAAATATCAGGATAGCATTCGAACTTAGACAGCAAACAATTGAGGTAGTGGAGGTTCGGGCGCAGCAAGCTGATACCTTTGCATCAGGCTCCGCAACCTATCTCGACCGGGAAGCGCTTCGAAGCGCTGTCGGCGGAGGTGCAGATCCTCTGCTCTCGCTGGACGGGTTACCTGGCCTGGCATCCGCCAGTGAATTCGCCAGCTTTAGCGTACGCGGCCGTGGCCCGAGAGATAATTTGTTATTCGTTGATGACTTTCCGTTTGATAAAGCGGTGCATTTTGATGCGACCCTGGGTGAAGAGGAAGATGTTGGTGGTGGTGGCCGTTTCTCGATTTTCGCACCGAATGTTATCAGCGGAGCAGAGTTCTCACCCGGAGGCTGGGGGGCGGCTTATGGCGGCCGTGCGGCATCACTACTGAAACTGAACGTCGCCGATGGCAATCCAAGCCCGTCAGCAAGTCTGCGCCTCGACCTTGCCGGTTATGAAGTAGGTTACGACGGCCCTGCCGGTATCACTGATGACGCTACTATGCTGGTTTCTGCCCGGCGACTGGACTTCGGCGCGTTGTTTGAAACGATTGACGAGCTGGACATTGGCGAGCCGGTGTTAAGAGATATCATCATAAAGTCGGTTATACCTATTAACCAGAACCACAGCTTCGAAATTTTACTGATGGATACACACGAGGACTATAGCCGCGACGTGACTCACGTTTTCGAATCGCCCAATTTCGAAGATGCTGCGCTGCAATATTCTGAACAGGATAGTGATTTGTATGGTCTGACATTGCGCTCATTAATCGGTGAAACAGCGGTCTGGACCAATAAGCTTTACTACCGCAACAGCGACAAGTTAAGCTCAGAGGGCGAGGCCTTTCCTGATCTGGTACCCGAAGGCTCACCTGCGTCTGATTTTCCGCTGCGGGAAAACATTATTACCATCGGTGAAGATGAAACGGAGATTGGCTGGCGCAGTGATTTTGAGACAGTGAATCAATGGGGTCTGTTCAGTGCCGGTGTGCGGGTAACGCAAATTGAACTGGACTACAACACGGTGTTAGATGGCGATTGGATCCGCTTTGTTTATGACGATGATGATTTCAGACCAGACCCACAGCAGCGTTATATTGTGCTTGAGCCAGGGAACATCAACTCTGCAATAAATCAGAAGGAAACCAGCTATGCAGGCTACGTAGAGCAGGTTTTTCAATTCGGTGATTGGGATTTTGGCACTGGCTTACGGCTGGAGCGCGATGGTTTTGCCGACGAAAGCTTCGCTGCGCCCAGGTTCAGCGTCAACTGGCAACCGGGTAAAAAAGTCAGATATTTTGCCACCGCAGGGCTGTTTCATCAGTCACCACGGTATTTAGAACTTGCCGCTAACGAGTCTAACGATCTTAAGACTGAAAAAATCACCCATACCAGCGTCGGTTTAAAATATTTTCCGCACAGCAATTGGTCGGTGTTAACCGAGGCCTATTATCAAAACCTCGACGACCTGGTGGTAGACCTTGATCGGGCAAACGGAACCTTTGCCAATATTGGTGATGGCACTTCGTTTGGCGTCGATATCGTGGTCAACGGTATGATCCGCGAAGGCCTCTACGCCAGCGCAACTTACTCTTACAACGATGCTGTAGTCGATCGCAAAGACGGCCGCGGTGACGTAGCTGCTGAATTCAACCGCAAGCATGTCGCAACGCTGGGCCTGACCTGGGAAATCAGCAACCGCTGGAAGGTCGCCGGGCGTTACAAATATCTTTCCGGCCGGCCGGACGACAACTTTATTATTCACTCAGACGTATTGGGGCCCGGACAACCGCTACGTTACTCAAAAGAAATCACACAACGTAATGTCGGTCGCAAAGACAGTTCCGGCTTGTTGAACGTTCGGGTTGACTATAGACGCGCATTTGGCCCGATAGATGTAACAGCCTTTCTTGATGTCATTAACGTAACGGCCGCGTCGTCGGGTGACGACACCGAGTTTGACTACCGCCGCGGTGTTTTGGTGCAAGATGATAGCGAAGCCGAGCCGCTGATTGGTCTGCGACTGGACTATGCTTGGTAACGGGCTTGGTAACGGGCCTGATAAGGGAAACAACCTATGGCACACGCGTTTGCTGCATCGCCGGTTAGAGTGCTGATTGTCGAAGACAACCACGACATATGCGAGAACATTGCTGCCTATCTTGAAAAACACAGCTATGTGATGGATTTTGCCTATGATGGTATAAGCGCGATGTATCTGGCGTTGACGAATCCGTTCGACGTTATAGTGCTGGACCTGATGCTGCCGGGCATGGATGGCCTGAGTTTCTGCCAAAAGCTGCGCACTGATGCCAAACTGGAGACGCCGGTGCTTATGCTAACGGCCAGAGACACGCTTGACGATAAACTGAAGGGGTTTGCGGCGGGAGCCGACGACTATCTGGTCAAGCCATTCGCATTGCAGGAGCTGCATGCAAGGTTGCAGGCGCTGTACAAACGTAGTCACGGCAAAACCGACAACCTGTTAACTGTGGCTGAGCTGACGCTGAACCGCTCCACGCTGCAAGTGCATCGCGCGGGACGGCGAGTCGATCTCAACCCTACTGGCATGAAACTACTGCAACGCTTGATGGAACAGGCGCCGTCTGTTGTGACCCGCGATGAGCTTGAAACCTTGTTGTGGGCTGACGAGCGCCCCGATGGTGATGCGCTTCGCTCGCATATGTATAAGCTGCGCCAGGCTATCGACAGGCCGTTTGACAGCCCGCTGATTCATACGGTGCATCGCATCGGCTACCGCATTGCAGAGGATGCTGAATAATGTACCGGCACAGTTTACGCAAACGCGTCGCTATTGCCTTTGCGATCTGCGTTGCTGTACTCAGTATCGCCTGGGGGTTTGCCTTCTTCGCCGCGATAAGGCTCAGCGAAGACCGTGTGCTGACGCAACAGCTGCAGGTTGCCGCCAAAAGCTATCCTGTTATGCCGGTGAACTTTCGCGGCTACGATACGGTTGCCGGCTTGCCGGAATCACTGCGGCAGTGGGCACAGACCAACCCCGCTGAGGGGTTTTACGAATTCGAAGCCGAAGAGTTGCATGTCGCGGTGCTATCTACTGAAAAACAAAAGCCAGCTACCGGCAATGAAAAGCTGCCTGGCGGCAATCAACAACAACACGCCTTTGTGGTGTTCGACGTAGCCGGAATTGAGGCGGCATCGTCAGAGGATTGGTGGTTGCTGCTGGTTATCAGCGGTGTTGTCGGTACGCTCGGTGTGCTGGGTTTTGGCCTCGGCGTTGTTGTGATGCGCAGAGCTGTCGCCCCTGTGGCGCAACTGGCCAAAGCGGTTGCCGACATCGACGTAGAACACCTGTCAATGGATGATTATAAACGCATAGCATCCGGCCGGTTTGGCGATGATGAGGTTGGGATGCTTGCCGGCACCATTGAAAAGACGCTTGAGCGTATCAGCGCCTTTGTTGCCAGAGAGCGCTATTTTACCAGTTCAGCCAGTCATGAACTGCGCACGCCAATCACGGTAATTACAGGTGCACTTGAGCTGCTGGAACAAAGCGAGCTGTCAGCGACAGATGTAAAGGCGCTGGATCGGGTGCGGCGTGCCACGCTTGATATGAAAACCACCATTGAAATGTTCTTGTGCCTCGCCCGCGAAACCGACGATGGCTTGTATGACGAGCAGTTTTTAGTTATGCCGCTGGTAAGCAACGCGATAGAACTACAGCGCCACTTGCTAAGCCGCAAGTTGGTCGATGTTGAAATCGACCAACTCGCCAACCCCGGCGTCTGTGGCCATCCACAGGCTTTTGCTATTGCGGTCAATAATCTGGTGCGAAATGCGTTCGAACATACACTCGCCGCGCAGGGGCCGGTCAAGATCCGTATTGACGAGCACGAACTGTTAATCACCAATCAGCTGAACGCTTTAGTCACAAACCAAGAGAGCGCTGATAAGCAGCACACGCCTACCGAGGCGTCTCACGGCTATGGTCTGGGGCTGGGTATTGTGCAACGGCTGTGTGAGCGCAATGGCTGGTCGTTTTCGCTGCGCGCTGATGAAAAACATGTAGTCGCCCGTCTTTCGTGGTAATGGTTTAACCAAATAGCCGTATGAGGTAGTAGTGGTGTACCAGGTACAAGATGGCTTAATAGTAAACGCCTAGTTCTGCTGGTATTTAACTTCTGGTTACCCATGATCGGTTGACACTTTTCAGAAAAGGTGGCATTCAGTTTGTCCGGATACCCAGCGACCATTGAAAGGAAATCAAACTTTGAAAATATTCCATATCCCGACCTGCCTGTTTATTTTGTTTGCCTTGCTATCGGGCGATGTTGAAGCCAGTGAGGCAGGGAAGCTCTCCCCGCAACAGATGGAGCAACTTGTCCACGCTGTCACCGCAGCACAGAACAAAGCGACCACACGCGGCGCGACAATTGATGACGTGGAACGCCTGTATGCAATGTATACCGCGGACTTCATCTATGAGCATCCCGGAATGAACGACGTGTATACACGCGAGCACCTCTACAGCAATCATACCCGGGCCTTGCATCAGGGGCGATACGAAAAGCACGATCCAGTCGAGCATGCCTACCACATCGTAGATGTGATGTACGGAGACAATGCCGCTGCCGTGCAGCGTATCAAGACCCGGCTCGACGACGCCCCGCACCGCCTGGCCGTATTCGAGTTCGAGAACGGCAAGGTCGCGCGTATCCGGGAATATTGGAACTACTGAACAGGCGCATATGCTAATTTTGCCGGCTGTAAATAGTAACGGGCCCGCTATGGCTAATTCTGCTGCAATAGGTATTTTTGATTCCGGTATTGGCGGGCTCTCTGTCGCCCACGCGGTGCGTGAACTACTGCCACACGAAAGCCTTGTCTACGTTGCCGACACCGGCCATGCACCCTATGGTGAAAAAACCGACGACTACATTTATCAGCGCATGCAGCTGATTAGCCTGCGCCTGCAACAGCAGGGCGTGAAAGCGTTGGTGGTGGCCTGCAATACCGCCACCACCGCCGCCATTGCTAAGTTAAGGGCAGAGTGTGCGCTGCCGGTTATCGGTGTCGAGCCAGGTGTTAAGCCGGCGGTGTTGGCCAGTAAAACCGGGGTTGTGGGTATTTTGGCTACCCCGCGCACCTTGCAAACTCCTGCCTTTGCTACTTTAGCGCAGCGCTTCGCCGGCCAGGCCTGCATTGAACTGCAGCCATGCCCGCAGTTGGTACACCTGATAGAAAGCTTAGATTTTAGCGGCGCGCAGATGCAGGCAGTGCTAAAAAGCTATATTGCGCCGTTGCTGGAAAAAGGTGCCGATACTCTGGTGCTGGGCTGTACGCACTATAATTTTGTTGCTGATGCTATTGCCGCTATTGCCGGGCCCGCAGTGACGATTATCCGCACCGAAGCGGCGGTGGCGAAACAGCTGCAGCAACGCTTACTGCAGGCACAGTTGTTGGCAGATCCCGGCAACAGCGTCAGCGACATATTTTATACCAGTGGCAACCTTGAACTGTTTCGCCGGCAGTTGCAGCAGTTGTGGCCGGGCGCAGATAACCCGTTACCCTTGTAGACCCGGTGCTGGCAGCGCTGCATCTTGCTGTATTAACGCGTTTTTTTGCATTAAAGCGCTTTGTCAGTTGGCGGATAATAGGGTAACGTGGTGTTTTTGCAACAGCAGGCGGCGCTATGTTTGCAACCCTTACCCAAATTGGCTTACCAATAGCACTGATCCTGATTATGACCGGCGTGGGCATGAGCCTGCGCGTGGCGGATTTCTCCCGTGTGTTTTTAGCACCCAAAGGCTTTTTACTCGGCGCCCTGGCGCAGCTGCTACTGCTGCCGCTGGCTGCCATTGTGGCTATTGCGCTGTTTGATTTACAGGCCGAATTGGCAATAGGGCTGTTTATTTTAGCGCTGTGCCCGGGCGGCACTACATCAAACCTTTACAGTTACCTCAGTAAAGCCGATGTTGGCTTGTCGGTATCACTTACCGCCGTGGTGGGCTTTATTACGCCCTTTACTATTCCGCTGCTGGCGGCCTGGGCCATAGGTTTTTATGCTCAGGCTGACTCTGATTTGCAACTGCCGGTATTTCGCACCTGGCTGACGTTAATGGTGGTCAGCGTATTTCCGGTGTTAGTGGGTATGCTGCTGCGGGCAAAATTGCCGGCGTTTACCAGGGCGACAGAGCCTTACATCAGCAAATTTTCGATTATCGTACTGGTACTGTTAATTATCAGTATCGCGGTCGATTTAGGCGATGAGCTGTGGCGTTATATGGCAAAAGCCGGGCCGGCGGCCTTGCTGCTTAACCTCAGCACCATGTTGCTCGGTTATCTGTTGGCCAAATGGCTACTTAAGCACGAGAATCAGGCCCGCACTATTTGCCTGGAAGTAGGGCTGCAAAACGGTACTCTGGCGCTACTTATCACTACCGGTATTTTACAAAACTCCGCCATGTCGATAGCGCCCAGTGTCTACAGTTTATTAATGTTCGCCAGCGCGTCATTGTTTGCGCTGTGGGCCAGGCGCTGTACACAGAACTAGAATATGCAGCTATAAGCTGCATTTGTAATAAACAGGTAAGTTGCCGCCGTATAATATTACGCAGGATAAAACACTTGATTTACATTATGTTGCCGGAATAAACTCTTGCGCCCGCGCTAAGGGGGTAACAGTAAGCTGGTAAAGCAGTAACTTAAGGTAAAACATGAAAGCAATTGCAATCGTTAAATATTTATTCACTTTGGTTGGCTTCGCTATGCTGGCCGGGGCCTTTTTTATCTACAACAGCACCAGCGCATTTTTGAAGGATGCCGCAACGGCAGAGGGTATTGTGGTTGAGCTGTTAATATCTCGCACGAGTGATTCCATTACTTACCGGCCCTTAGTTGAGTTTACTGCCCAAAACGGCCGGGTAATTGAATTTGCACCAACTGCCGGCAGTAATCCGGCTCGTTATGCCGAAGGCGAGCAGGTAGAAGTGTTGTACCAGAGCGCAAAGCCCTCAGATGCCAAAATTAATGATTTCTTTTCCCTGTGGGGCGCAGCCCTTATTTTAGCGGCTATGGGCGCGGTGTTTTTTCTGGTAGGTGCCGGTATTATGCTGTTTATCGCCTTAAAAGGCCGCCAGGATGAAATGCTGAAAACCAGTGGTGTGGCAATAGAGACCCGCTACCAAAGCGTTGAGCAGAATACGGCGTTATCCGTTAATGGTAAACACCCGTTTCGCGTATTAACGCAATGGCAGAATCCGGCCACGTCTGATATTCACATCTTTAAAAGTAATAATCTGTGGTTTGATCCTTCAGCTTTTATCGACAAAGAGACAATCAGAGTATTTATTGCACAGGGCAATCCTGATAAATACTACGTCGATTTATCGTTTCTGCCAAAGCTGAAATAGGAACTCTCGAGAGGGTTTTAAAGTAAAAAATGCGACAGCCGCAACGCACGGTGACTTTTTCTGCGGCAATGGACTGGTACAGTAACTCAAGGAGGAAAGGTGAACTCTGAGAATAATAAGTATCTTCTGGCTGCAGCTTTTTGCTGCATCTTAGCGGCATTGGCACATGCGGGCTGTATTGTGTTTGGTGCGGACTGGTATCGCTTCTTCGGCGCCGGAGAGCAGATGGCTCAAATGGCAGAGCAGGGCCTTTGGTATCCGACAATGGTTACATCTGTGCTGGTAGTAATGCTTTTTACCTGGGCTTGCTACGGTTTGTCGGGTGCCGGTGCGATTAAGTGTTTACCGCTGACTAAGTTTGCGCTGGTTGTTATCGCCGGCATATTTCTGCTGCGTGGTGTTTTATTTGTAAGTTTAATGCCAATGTTTCCTGATAACAGCTTAACATTCTGGCTTGTAAGCTCAGGTATCTGCTTGTTTATTGGCGCTTTGTTTGCTGTTGGTACTGTTCAGCAATGGGCAAAGCTTAGTAGTAAAACACTTTAAAATCATCATCTTACCGGGGGAGTGAGATGAACCGGCAAGTTACCGCTGTGATACCAGGTATAGTAGCCGTTGTTGCCGGGACCATATTGCTGGCTGGTTGCACTTGTGTTGGCCGGCATCATGGCTTTAAGTTAACGCCCATGGCTTATGTGGCAGTTGAGCTGGTTACGCCGCCACAATGCCTGCAGAACCAAACTTAGTCTGTAAGGAGCTGATTTGTTAATTATTGCGTCAATATTGCTGGTTCTGTGTGGGCTTACACATTCGATTCTTGGCGAGCGGTATATTTTAGCTCGTTTGTTTAAACGGGATAATTTGCCGCATCTTTTTGGTAGTGACGAATTTACCAAAGGCACACTTAGATTTGCCTGGCATATAACAAGTTTGGCTTGGTTTGGTTTTGCTGCACTTTTAGTGTTACTGCCGGACTCCGTCGGGCTACTTTTAACTGTCAGTGTGGTGTTTGCTGTAAGTGGTGTTTTCTCAGCTTACTATACAAAAGGTAAACATTTATCATGGCTGGTTTTTTTCGTAGTGAGTGCATTAACACTGGCAAGCGCGTTTAATGGCTGACAATTAGCGGCATAAACAGCGCTGCAGTGATACAAACCGCGTGTGCCGTTAAAGCGCATTTTTATTTCAATCTTTGAGGGGATTTAATGAACGGCCCGGCAAAACATGGTGCTTTAGTGTATTCAAACGACATAAAAAATCTGGCCGGATTTTACACAGCGCTTTTTGCGATGGACGTGATCCGGGAGACAACTGAGCTGATTAGCCTGGTTAAAGATGGTTTTAACATTGTTATTCATACGCCACCGGTAACGATGCCACCGGCGGATTTTAATAGTGTAAAGCTGTTTTTAACCGTTGATAATATTGAAGAAGCAAAGCTAAAAGCAATAGAGCTGGGTGGCCGGTCATTTGAAGGTTTATGGTCTAATCCGCTATTTACCGTGTGCAATATCGCAGACTCAGATGGCAATCATATCCAATTACGCCAATTCAGATAACAGCGCGGCCTGGTATGGTAAAAATTAGTACTTAAAAATTGTCGGGTTAAAATACTATGTGGATTAAGCAACAGGAACTGGTTGGCCGTTTTGTTACGCTGGAGCCCCTGGCAGACAGCCATATTAAGCCGTTACAAAAGGCGGTTGCCGATGGTGAGCCCGGGAAATTGTGGTTTGCTCATGTACCTGCAGTAAACCAGATGGCAGATTACGTTGCTGAGGCCATCGCTGCTGCAGCGCATGGCGATGTACCTTATGCGGTAAGGTCAACAGCAACAGGTGAAATTGTAGGAACAACGCGCTACTACAATGTTGATGCACCAAACAGAAGAGCGCTGATTGGTTATACCTGGTATGCTGATTGTGCTAAAAGAACGCCGGTTAATACCGAATGCAAACTGCTATTGTTGGCGCATTTATTTGAACAACTAAACGCCATTGCCGCAGAGTTTCGCACCCATTATTTTAATCGGGCATCACGTGCTGCCATCGAGCGGCTTGGCGCTAAGCAAGATGGTATTTTGCGCAACCATCAGATAATGGAAAATGGCTCGTACCGCGATACTGTGGTTTATTCGATTATTGCCAGTGAGTGGCCAGCCGTTAAAGCTAATTTGTTAAGTAAACTAAGCCAATAAGGCTAAACCATAGCAGCACCGGATAATCCAAAAAATCGGCACTCAAACGATTGGTAAAATATGAAAGATATGAATTTTATTGCTTCTGTCAATGAGCGGGATATTGATCTGCTGATATTGGAAGAGCTGACAGTCAGTGATGAGTTTCGTGATTGGTTTAGTGCCAGATTATTTGGTTGTACGGTTTACAACGCCGCTGGCGGTGCATGGCACTCAGTGGTTGCCGGCGACAATCGTGAGTCTGATTTACTGTTTATTTTCTTATCGCAAAGCGGTGAACGCATTGCAATTTTGATTGAAAATAAAATTGATGCGCCGCCTCAGCCACAACAAGCGCAAGGCTATAGAAATCGTGGTGAGCAAGGTGAGGTAGATGGCTTTTGGGATTCATTTAAAACCTGCCTTATCGCGCCGGAACGCTATTTAGCGTATTCACGCCAAACAGAGCTGTACGATCGCGAAGTTAGTTATGAGGAAATTCTGGCTTATTTTTCGTCAAGACGTTTTCGCGATAATCGCTTTGGCTACAAAGCAAAAGTAATACAGGAAGCCATAGAGCAAAATCGTAGGGGGTATCAGCCGTTATTTAGCCGGGAAATGACAGTTTTTGTTGAGAAATATGTCATGTACGCGGAGCGGCATTTCCCGCAGCTTGGTGTGCAAGCTGCAAAGCCTCGTCCGGCCGGTAGTACCTGGATTAAGTTCAGGCCGGCAGGTTTAGCAATATCAATGGATCTGTGTCATCAAATGACGGCTGGCTACGCCAAAGTATTTTTTACCGGTGCTATTGAGCAACTCGAAGCCATTACTAACAAATATGCACCTTACCTTACTGAATATCAGCTCATAAGCGCAGCTGGTAAATCGGTATCAATTACTGTGGAAGTGCCAAAGCTGGAACCGTTGCACCCCTTTGAACAACAGCAGGAAAAAGTTGCAATAGCCTTGCAGCAGCTGAGTACGTTGTTGCAAGTTCTGGTAAAAGTAACCTAAACCCGCCGGCGGAAATCTACTTTTTATATGGGTAATAACATCAGAGAATGGATGATAAAACTCGCGAAACACTTGTTATATACAGTGCATACGGCTATTTAGGCTGTCTTAGCGCGATGATGGTTGTGGCCATGATTTTTGGTAAACCTTATGGCCGTGCGGTGCTATATACGCTGATCCCGTTGTATTCGCTTTATTACGCAGTAATGTACTGGCGTGTTTGTCGCGGGTATAAGGATCAAGTGAAAAGGATATCTGCATTCGGCATTATTGGCAGAGGTACCTTTGTTGGCGCCATGTATTATTTGTCACTATTTTTTTGTGCTGTGTTGCTATACCTTTTTGTCAGCGTTTTCTTTGCTCTTTAAGTTAGAAGAAAATTGCATCAGAGAGCAGTGCCCATGCAGTACTTGAAGCACCCTAACTATCGGACAGACCTTTGATCAACATCGAAACAAACCGCTTAATGTTAAGCCCGCTACAACAACAGCACTGGCCGTTGTTTTTGCGCTTGCATACCGATCCGCAAATAGTGGCGCTGTGTTTTGATGTGCCGCCGCAAGATATGATAAGACAGAAGTTTGCCGCGCGGCTTAAGCCCTGGACGCCGGACAGCGACAACTGGCTCGGGTTGGTGGTGACTGATAAAGCCAGCGGTGCAGAGCTGGGGGTTACCGGCTTGCAACTGCAAGATGGCGTTGCCGAAGTGGGCTATCTGTTTTTACCACAGTTTTATGGCAAGGGTTATGCGGCGGAATCTCTGCAGGGGCTGATTGACTGGGCAACGGACACACAGCAGATAAACCGTTATCAGGCAGTGGTGACAGCAGGCAATGCCGCATCGGAAAAGGTATTAACCAAATGCGGCTTTATGCTTAAGCACATTGCACCTAATGCCCATAGTATTGGCGGTAAGTATTTTGCTGACCATATTTACCAACTGCAGTTGCAGCGTTAATTTTCAGCCACCAGCGCTCAATGTCTGCTCAGGCTATGCCCATAAGCGCACACCAATTAAGCCATTGAAAAGTAGAAACAACGCTATCAGACCATTCAGAGCAATCAGCAATGATGAGTGCCAGTATACGAACGTATTAACCTGCTGCCGTGCTGTTTGCCACCAAATTATTATGCTCCATAGGCTACTTAATAAAAACAGGATGCTGCAACAGAACAATCCCACGGACAGCCAGCTCGGTTGTCCTGCTAATTCTGTTAACGCCGGGCTGGCTTTGGCGTACAACAGCAAAGCTATTGCTACCGGCAACGGCATAAGCGCAATAAGAGGCCAGCTACGCAACCGGATGCTGGCGGGTGCTGGAATGTTACCCAGCCATTTTCGCGGTAGCCAAATCAAAGCGAAGCCAACAGCAATAAGCATCAATAGCGCCCAAACAAGCAAAATAACGATAGGCGCGTAGGCACCTGGCGCCGATATACGTTTGAAGGTCATTGGGCCATAGTGAATAACCGCGCCTGCTATCGGGTCATCAGCTGACACCAGTACCGTTTTGCCGCTGTGCCACTGCGTAAAGCTATTGTCACCGCCTGTACCGAGCTGACGCGGTTTAGCACCAATTAACGGGCTTATAGTGGCTGACTGTGCGCTAACCGTAAGCTTCCATGGCGTCAGCACGGCAAAAGGGGCAGTAAGCCTGGCACCCGGATTAATGCTGCGATAAAAACCCGACAAAGCCTGCTGTGACGGAGAAAAGCGTTGTTGCTTGTTTGCTGTTACTTTTGCGGCCGGTTGGGTAATTAAATCAGCTAAAAACTGATGTATTTGCGCTACTGCCGGGCCTTCACCATTTACGGCGATAACATAGCCTTTTTGTAAATCCGGTTGATAGACTATCAATGCAGAGCCGCCACGCACACTGCCTTCGTGACCAAACAGCAAGTAGCCATTAGCATGATACAGATTTAAGCCCTGAGCGTAAGTAAGCTCAATGCCGGCTTTTGCGGGCAATGAGCCGCCGGGCGTTTGCAGGATTTTAAATGAGTCTGTTGACAATAATTGCTGTTGTGTATTTTCCCCCTGGTTTAATAAGAAACTGACAAAGGCTGCCATGTCTGCCATATCGCTGTTTAATCCGCCGGCAGCGCGGTTGTTCAGCTGCTCATAAGCTAACGGCTGCTGGTTGATATACAGCGTGGCAGCATGTTTACGATAGTTATCGGTATAAAAATAATCGGTGTTACTCATACTTAGCGGCAATAAGAAATGGGTTTTAACAAAGGATTCAAAACTCATCCCGCTAAGCTTTTCAACAATATAGGCTGCAACGAGTGGCCCGGTATTGTTATAAGCAGTACGTGAGCCAGGCGGCCAGCGGGAATGTCGGCTATCAGGATGAATTTCCAGCGCCTGTTTAATCGTGACAGGATTGGCGGAGGCGACGACGTTTTCAGCAAAACGCATAGCGTCCCAGCCGGTGGTGTGATTTAACAGATGCTGTACGGTTAGCGGAAAATCTGCTGCATAGGGATTATTAAAGCGGATCTCCGGCGCCAGCTCGCGAACAGGAGTTTGTAATGTTAGTTTGCCTTGTTCAACAAGCTTTATCACCGACATGGCAACGAAGATTTTGGCTACCGAGCCAAAACGAAATTGGGTATTTGCGGTAATGGGCGTTCTCTGGTCGATATCAGCAAAGCCGGAGGTGAGTAACACCGGGGCTTTGCCGCTTTCAATGATACTGACGGCAATACCCTGAGCACCGCTTTTAACTCTGACATTGTCTAACAGCTGTTTAAAGTTGGCTGCTGGTTCAGTTGTGGCTTCGGGCAGCGCTTTAGGTTGCGCCTGCAGCGGGAAGGCTACTAAAAACACACCTAAACACAAGCTAATAATTTCTCTCATTTTTTCTTCCAATTAATGACTGTCGTGGTCAATATGGAAGCGGTGTCCGGCTTTGGCAAAGGACTTAATGTGATATTATCGCCGTTGTTAATAGTCACAAAAAGTCACATGAAAAAACATGCAGGTAAGGATATAACAATAAAAAGCAGGTGGAATAGCATGTTTAAAGTAGGTGATTTTGTTTTTAATTACAGCCGTGCTGAATTAATCAAAGATCGTGAGGTGGTCAAAATAGAGCCTCAGATCAACGAACTGCTAAAACTGTTGGTCGATAATGCCGGCGAGCTGGTATCTAAGGATCGTATCGTAAAAGCGTTGTGGTCAGATCGTGTTATTACCGACGATGCCTTTCGGGCAGTCATTAAGAAACTGCGTAAATACCTGCAAGACAGCGCCCGCGACTCTCGCTATGTCCGGACCCTACCGTTAAAAGGCTATATCCTGATCGCTGATGTTGCTGTGACGAATGGCACCGCAGATAAACCGACATCCGTTGTACGAACCACCAGCCGCTGGTTGATTGCCTGTAGTCTGTTGTTTTGCGCAATAGCACTGTTGGGGTATGTCGTGCTGCCACAACCGGCGAGAGTAACGCTAACGTCACTGACCGCTATGGAAGGCTCAGAAGTCAGCCCATCTTATAATGCTGAGAAAAACCTGCTGATTTTTTCGCACCGCGCTAATAAAGATGATTACTTGCAGCTCTACGCCAGGGCGTTAGATTCCGGACGGATAACACGGCTTACTTTTGACGAAGCAAACTATGCCAACGGCCACTTATCTGCTAATGGTGATAAGATAGCCTATACCCGCAGCACGCCGGCGCAAACCACGACCTTTATTGCTGATTTTTCAGCACAACATGGCTTAAGTAGTATTTATGCTTTGCCTGATGAGGTGTCGGAGCAGCGTTATCTGCAAGCCTGGAGTTCAGATGGTTCTGGGCTTTATCTTAGTGATTTAAAGCAACCAGGTGCGGTACAGGGGATTTGGTATTATCAGCTGGCCAGTCAGGAACTGTCCAGCGTGACATCTTCCGGTGGGTTTGGCAGTGGCGATTATTTTGCCCGCGAGTCGCATGACGGGCAATTTCTGGCAATACTCCGCAATACAGGTGCCAATGATAATGAGTTGCTGGTTCAACATTTACCCAGTGGCGAACTGGTTCATGTGCATAAGCTGGCACATAGTTACCAGCATTTGGTGTGGGATAACGCAGATAGACTGCTCACTTTAGCCAGCTTCTATGCAGAGTTTGCGCAGTATGATCTGGCCCGTGGCCAGCTTAAAGTGCTGCCACTAAATATTGAAAACATAAACCATGCTTTTTACAGCTGCGGTGAACGTTGCCTGTTTGCCCGCCAACACAGTGGCAATTATCTGGACTTAGTAATACAACCCAACCCGTTTTCTGCACCTGTCCTGTCTCAGTATGACTATTTACAATTTTCCGGCGCGGAGGATTTTCCGGTAACAGGCCAACAGAGCGGCCATATTTACCTCGTAAATAAACAGCACAAAGAAAGCCAAATAGCGGTTATTCAAGGCAATGGCATAAAGGTGTTGAAAGTTTTGCCGGTAGACAGCGAATTTACTGCATTGCAGGTAAACCCAAGCGAAACGCATCTGGCCGGTATTGTTAACGGCAGATTGTTTTTATTGGCGTTAGCCAGTGAGCAATTTCAGTTTTTGACCACCGAACTGGAACAAGTCGCTTCTGTGCAATGGACTGTATCAGGCGAGCAACTGCATTATGCACGAATTGAACACGGTAAGCCGGTGTTATACCGCTATGAGCTTGAGGCTGATGTTAAGGTAAGAGTAGAACCTAACGTATACGCAAAGCTGATAACGCCGAACAATGAAGCGCTGGTAGTTGACAGCGACGCCAACGTTTGGCGTTATGAAGCCAATAGTGCGCCGGTATTACTTACCCGTTTGCCGGATGTCAGCGCAAATCGTTGGCAGGTTCAGCAAAACTGGCTGTATTACACCGGGCATGAAGAAAACCTGGCCTATTTGTATCGAATTCATATAACTACAGGTGCTACAGAAAAACAGCTAATTGCCAAAAACCGCTTTCGCCTGAACTTTGATTTGTCAGCTGATGGCACTACGATGCTGGCTGTGCGTTCCGTGCTGGCACAAAGCGATTTGGTTAAGCTACAGTACTAAAGCCTGTAGTTAACCAAACGGCCCTCAGGGCGTTGCTCAAGCCATTACCGGCGGATAAACGCCAGTATATCTTTGGTTAGTTTGTCTTTGTCGGTGACAAACAGGCCATGTGGCGCGTTCTGATATTCAATAAGGGTTGCCTGGCTGATGCCTTTTGCTGCCAGCCTGGCCGAGGCGTCAATTGGTACGGTTTTATCCTCAGTGCCATGAATAATCAGCGTTGGTATTTTGAAGTACGCCAAATCAGCGCGAAAGTCGGTGGTAGAAAATGCCTTCAGACACTCCAGCGTCGCCCTGATACTGCCTTGCATGGCAACGGCGGCCATATGCCTGAGCAGTTCGTCACTGACGTTATTACCCGGCGTACCCACACCGAAAAAAGTGTTAAAGAAGTCGGTAAAAAATTCTGCGCGGTCTTTATGAATCGCACGGGCTGTTTTATCGAACGCTTCCTGCTCGGTTCCTGCCGGGTTGTCTTCGGTTTTCAGCCGAAACGGCACCACAGATGAAATCAGCGCTGCTTTTACTACCGATTTAGCGTTATGGCGCGACATATAGCGGGCCACTTCACCTCCGCCCATGGAAAAGCCGATAATGATGGCGTTTGGGGCATCCGCGTAGGCGATGACAGCGGCAAGGTCGTCACTTAAGGTGTCGTAGTCATAGCCACTCCACGGTTGTGACGAGCGGCCAAAACCGCGCCTGTCGTAGCTAATGGCACGATAACCGGCCGCGGCAATCGCCATAGCTTGCTCGTCCCAGGAGTCGGCAGACAGTGGCCAGCCATGTATCAATATAACCGGTTGGCCTTCGCCCCAGTCTTTGACATAGAGTTTGGCGTTATCTTTGCTGCTGATAAAGTGCATAGTGCTATTCCTTTTTGCGTGGATAAAACGCGGCACCGGCAACCCGGTTCAGCCGGTGTGTGTTAAGGAATAGTAGCGGGCCGCGGCTTTAATATCTGTGCGACAGCGCACAGATATTAAGACTGATTGAGCAGCAATAGCGGGGCAGTGCGAGCGGTTTTACCAGTTGGCGCTTAACTGTAAACCCACGCCATTTATGCCGGCGGTTGGGGTAATTTGCACACCGTAAAATGGTTCGGCGAACCAGTAACTTGCGGCGATGCCGATCAGCGCGCCGGCCAGTACGTCGCGGCTGTCGTGATGATCATTCTTCACCCGGCTGTAGCCGACATAAGTTGCCAGAGCGTACGCCGGGACACCGTATTGCCAGCCGTAACGGCGCTGCATAAAAGCTGCACCCTGAAACGCCATGGAGGTATGGCCGGAGGGGAAGGCATCGTTATCTGAACCGTCGGGGCGGTTTTTATGAATTGCCGTTTTCAACGCCAAAGTGGTAGCGACAGTAGCGGCAAAGCTGTAGTAAAACTGTGTGCTGCCCTCGTCATCGTCAAAGTACCTGGTCATGCCCCAAGCGGCAGCGGGCAGGGCAACGCGCAGTACGTCCGCAGCGGTGTCTTCTGTGTTGGCGCAGGCTTGGTGCAGCGGTAACAGCCATAGCAGCATGGCTGCAACCAGAGGGTAGAAGTGTTTAGTCATATTTTCGTTCATCTTTACAGTTTACAGTTCCAGGTATTGCGGCCAGCCGAGTAGCGGATTGGTTAAGCCTTGCTTGCCTTCAAAGGCATCGAGTTTTTCCGGTGAGGCATCCTGTGCTGCCAGCGCCTGGTAGTCTTTAGCAAAGGCCAGGGTGCGCAGCAGCGCCGGAATAAAATGCTGGCCTAAATCGTTACGGATAGCATCGGCATTGGCAGCAGGTAATTCAGCCAGGGTGGCTTCAGTTTGCAGTTGGAAAAAGGTGTCGTTAAACCAGTGCGGTTGCAACGTCAGGCTGCGGATGCGCTTTTTTAAATCCTGGCGTACTTTATCGCCGCCGGTAAGTGCACGGTAAAATACCACTTCGGCCAATACTTCTTCTAAGCTGAAATGCTCAAACTCGTCAAAGTGCGTGCGGGCATAAAACTGCTGTTGCAGCAACTGCATAGACTGGCTGCGGCGATGATCTTTCAGTGCTTGTTGGTACTGCGCCCAGCCGTTCCATTCTTCGGCATCGGGTGGCGTGGCAATACTTTGCAGCAGTTGCTCTTCCACATCGCCGTACAGCGAGTTTTTACCGGTTTTTTTACTAACGCTACTGAGCATATTCCAGCCTTTTTGAAACGGCTTTACCACGCCCTCCGGCGCCAGCAGCAAGCTCAAAGCACGGTCTGCGTCGTTGTCGCTAAGCTCCAGCAGGCCCAAGCTTACTACGCCGATAATATCGTGCGCCGCTTGCTCCAGCAGGTGCATCTTGTACTTGTTATAGAATTTATCGGCAAATTTCAGGCTCATCAGCACGGCTTTGCTTTTAATCTGTTGTAGCTGGGCCTGGCTGAGTTTGTCATCGGCTTGCGCTTTATTCAGCACAAGGGTTAAAAACGGGCCAAAACTGCCATCACGTAGCATTAACTGCATGAGTTATTCCTTAGTCGAGAAAACTGAACATATCGTCCACTTCGGCGTATTCATCCGTGGCCTGGTTTTTCTCTTTTGCCTGCATCACCAACTCGGTGGCAAATTTACTGATAATGCCTTCCCAGCCGGAGTTTTCGTTGCGGATAAGCGCTTTAATGGCTTGCTCTACCTGCGGTGTTAACTGGCGGATCAGCGCCAACAGGCTGCGTGGGTCGTCAAAGCCCAAGCCATGGGCGTCTTCCGTCAGTTGCCGCTCGGTGTAGGCGAGGGCTTCTTCCAGGTCTTCTTCCTCTTCGTGCAGGGTATCGGCGTAGAAATCTTCATCGGCAAACTGCTCACCGCGGTAGATTTCGATAAACGGAATCGATAAATAAAACAGCCCGGCCGGGTCTTCTGCCACACATTCTAAAATGGCAGCTTGTTTATCTTCGCTGTCTTGGGTGCGGATCAAATAGGTTAAAAAGTCGAAGGTGTGCTGCTTTAGCTCTTCGGCGTTATTCTTAATTTTTTCTTCCCAGTACAACGGCTGCTGGCAAACGATATCGCGAATGCGCTCCGGGCTCATCAGCTCGGAAATAATAGACGGGAAGGAGATATCATGCTCGCTGTTAATCTGGGTCAGCGTAACAATGTCTATTTGCTCAATCACTTCTACCAGCTGCTCATCACTCATGGTATTGGCAATCAGCTCAAATTTTTTGCTGGCTTGCTTTGGCTCTACTACAGCCAGCTGTTTAATTTCGGCAACGGCTATCTCAATTAAATTAGTACTCATTAAGGCTTCTCTCCGTTAAAACGAATGTCGTCGTACTGGTCGTCGTAACCTTCTTCGTCGCTGTCATCATCATTGTCGTAGTCGTCGCTGTCATAATGATTGCTGTCGGCATCGTCGTGCTCTGCGTCGTCGTAGGCGGGGTCTTCGTTATAGGTTTCGCTGCCGTTACGGCGTTTGGCAACAATTTTACCGCCTTCCAGTAAAAACAGTACGGCACAGGCTTCGATTAACTGTGCTTCATTGTGAGCGCGAATGGCTTTTACCAGTTCAACATCGGCGTTATTAAACGCCACTGAGGTTTTAAACTGATCCCAGGCCGGAGCGGTGGCACTGCTTAGCCACTGCTGCCACTGCAATTTCGCCGCAGGGGTAAATTTTACCCGGCCGTATAACGCCATAGGCAGGTATTCCGGTACGGAGTCGAGCATGTCCGGGCTGGCCAGTAAAATGGCTTTCATCTTGGCGGTAAATTGCTCCAGTGCCTTGGGGGTATCGGGGTCCATATAGGATTCAATATTTTCCAGTGCATCGGTTTGCAGGGCGCGGATGCGCGCCATATTCAGTTTGTTTGCCATAAGCTGTTGACGACCCTGATAGGTTTAAGAGTAGTACTGATCCCACAACTCCTGCATAGCAGCAGCGGGGTCGGTAACAATGACATTGTTAAAATCTTTAATAAAAGCGGCTTTTTGCTTTGGATCTGATAATAGCTCATAAGCGGCTTTTACCCGTTGCAACTGAGCTGCAGCCTGGTCTTTTTCATCGTCAGTCAGGCCGTGCAGCTTATCCGGGTGATACTTATTGGCTAAGCGCTTATAGGCTTTTTTAATATCGTCATCGCTGGCATTGGTTTTTACGCCAAGTACGCGAAAGTGGTTAATCATAAGTAGTCCCGTAAATACTAAGAGGAGTTGTGCCGGCCTGCTGCGCCGTTACGAGGGCGGCAAACAGCAGGCAATAATAGCAGATAGCGCGCAGTACTTCACCTGGTGGCGCAGTAATGCTTAGTTAAGGCGCTGAATAAACCAGCGTGGGTCTACCGGCAGGCTAAACAGCAGCGGCGCAAACTTGTTAAAGTGCGCGGCATTGGCCGGGCATTGAATATTATCCGGATAGTGTTTTTTCCACGCATCGTTAACTAAATACACGGTGTCGCCGTGTACGGCAACGCCTTCAATGGCGGTTTGTACCATTCTCTCATAGGCGGGGCAGGCGCTGTCTGCCGGCGTGGGGGCATAGTAGGCCATTTGTTGCACGAAGGGCGCTTGTTGTTGGCTTAAATCAATGATCCACAGCTGATCGTCATTGCGCGCGGCGGCCACTAAGTAACCCGGGTGGCCGGCTTTTTTAGCCGGCAAATAATCCAGGCCGTTAATCGGGTGGTTTTTCGCATCCGGCACCGGCAGTACAAAGCCGCTGTCCTGTACCTTGACATAGCCATCTTGCTGCCAAAAATCAGTTTGGTATGCGGTGTTAAAGATCATCGGTGCATTGGCAAGATTTTTCTCCAACGCCAGGTATAAATTACCGGCGTTATCAAAGGCTAAACCTTCAATACCGTCATTGGGGAAGTTACCTACCCCGGCGGCTTTGGGGAACTGTACCGGCCGTACTGCGGTAATCTCTGCGCGGCTTAGCGTGCTGTCGGTTTCAATTTTTACCAGTAGGGTGGGGAAATCAGTAGAGTTGGTTTCGCCATAACGCGCCTTACAATCGGCGCTTAACTGTACAAAGGATGAGTCTTCGGTAACAGTAATAAACACCGTGTCGTCTGTTCTGTCCCAGGTAAGTGACTCAAAATCAGGGTGTTTGTTAAACAGCTCACCAAAACAGCCGTTTAATACTTGCTTTGACACCGTAATGTTAAGCGGCTCTGCGTTAAGTTTTGCCGTGTGCGGGTTTATCCGCAGCAGTTTATTGCGCAGCGGCTCTGCGGCGCTGTTATCACCTAAATGAATAAGCTCGCCATGGCGCCAGGTAAAGCCGGAGCTTTGCGGATCGGTTAAGGTTTGGCCGTGTAAATCGGTGATCCATTTACCGGCTAGCGGTTGCTCTGTGGCACCAATAGCGGCGGCGAAGCATAAACTGGCTAAGTACAGGCTGGGTTTCATACATTATCTTCATAAGCTGCAGTTGGCGGTATTCTGCCAGCCGAAGATGACAAATTAAACCTTTATCGGTTTTGTTGTTACTCATCAAAGAATCCTATGCACTACGCTTATAAACTGATAGCTGTAACCGATACGTGACGCCAGCGCTTTGGTTTTTTCTGTTACACAGCAAACTAAACCGGCTACGGCTTAACGCAGTAGTAGTAAGCGATAGCTAAAAATAATAACAGCAACATTAAGTGCAAAAGTGCAATGACAATATCAGAGGAAAAATTATGACAACCAGCAGAAGACGTTTTTTAAAACTATCGGCCGGCGGTGTAGTGGGCTTAAGCATGGGCGGCATTAGCTTAAAGGCTTTTGCCAACGAACAACTGGACCCGGAAAACCCGCAAGCCAAGGCGCTGCAATATGTGCATAAGTCCGCTAAAGAAGGGCAAAACTGTGCTAACTGTGCGCTTATTCAGGGCGCTGATGGCGAAGCCTGGCGGCCCTGCGCTATTTTTCCGGGCAAACTGGTTGCCAGTGAAGGCTGGTGCGCTGCCTGGGCGAAAAAGCCGGGGTAGTGTAAATGAATCAAGCCCGCTAAAGCGGGCCTGATTCATTAATTTAAGCTACTCAACATTCGATAATATTGACTGCCAGGCCACCACGTGAGGTTTCTTTGTACTTGGTTTGCATATCTTTACCGGTGTCCCACATGGTTTTAATTACTTTATCCAGCGAGACTTTCTGATCGCCGCTACCACGCAGTGCTAACCTTGAGGCATTAATGGCTTTAATCGAGCCCATGGCGTTACGTTCAATACAGGGTACCTGCACCAAACCGCCAACCGGATCGCAGGTTAACCCCAGGTTATGCTCCATACCAATTTCAGCGGCATTTTCCACATGCGACGGTGTACCGCCCTGAATCTCAGTTAGTGCGGCAGCCGCCATAGAGCAAGCCACACCCACTTCACCCTGACAGCCAACCTCGGCACCGGAAATAGACGCATTTTTCTTATATAAAATGCCGATAGCGGCTGCGGTTAACAGATACTGCACCGCAATATCCGGGGTTACCGGCTGAATAAATTTGTCGTAGTACATTAATACTGCCGGAATAATGCCGGCGGCACCGTTAGTGGGCGCGGTAACCACGCGGCCACCGGCAGCGTTTTCTTCGTTAACAGCCAGTGCAAACAGGTTTACCCAGTCCATCACCTGCAGCGGATCGTTACTTTTTTCCGCCATCAGTTTTTTGTACAGCGCCGGGGCGCGGCGTTTTACTTTTAACCCGCCGGGCAGTATACCTTCGGTCTTAATACCACGCTCAATGCAGGCGCGCATGGTGAGCCAGATATTGTTCAACTCGTCAGTAATCTGCGCCGGGCTGCGTAATACTTTTTCGTTTTCCAGCATTAAGCCGGCAATCGACAGGCCATGCTCTTTGCACAGCGCTAACAGCTCTGCGCCCGATTCAAACGGAAAAGGTGGTGGGTTATCAGCAGCAAACTGGCTGGCCGCCTCTTTTTCCTTAGCAAAGTCTTCGGCTTTAACAATAAAGCCGCCACCTATCGAGAAATACACATCGCGTAGCACAACGTTTTTGTCTTTATCATAGGCAACTAACTCCATGCCGTTGGAGTGCTCTTTTAAGGTTTTACGCCGGTGAAACACTATGGCGCCTTCACGCGGGAAATTAACCGGCTTCACTTTTGCCAGCCGGATTTGCTGCTCGTCACTGACCTGCTTTAACAAACCTGGTACCGCGTCGGGGTCAACCGTTTCCGGCAGGTAGCCGGCCAGGCCTAAAATAACCGCTTTACCGGTGCCGTGGCCAATACCGGTTTGGCCCAGCGAGCCAAACAGCTCTACTTTAACGGCGGTGACGCTGTCGAGCAGGTTGTTGTCGGTTAAATCGTCGGTAAATTTTTTCGCTGCCCGCATCGGGCCTACCGTATGTGAGCTGGACGGGCCTATACCGATACTGAACATATCAAAAGCGCTGATAATCATAATTATGTCTGCTGGCTGCTAATCAGAATGGGGGCATTGTAGCTCAAGGCGCTCAGTTCTGTAAGTCGGTTGGTAACTGGTCGGTGCTTATTACAGATGAGAAAAACTAATAGGTATGCTTAGGCTAGCTGCAAACACAGCCGATGCAGGATGGCTGCGGTGGCCCCCCAGATAAACTTATCCTGATATGGCATAGCATGCAGCTGCTGCATCTTGCCGCGCAGGCGTAAGCTGAACTGATGGCGGTTTTCCTGCTGCAAAAAATGCGTTAACGGTACTTCAAAAATGCCGGCCACTTCATCAGCCTGCAATAGCCAGCTGTGCTGTGGTTGCAGCAGGCCAACCCAGGGCTGGATAGTAAAGCCGGTACTGGTGCTTTGCAGCGGCAGCCGGCCCAGTAGCTCCACTGCTGCCGGGGCTAAGCCGATTTCCTCGTGCGCTTCACGCAGTGCCGCAGTATGGCTTTGCTCGCCCGGTTCAATACGCCCGCCGGGAAAGCTGATTTGCCCAGGGTGATGGCGCAAGTGCAGCGCACGCTGGGTAAACAGCACATGCAGCTTGTCGCCGTAATCAATAATGGGGATTAGCACTGCCGCCTGATGTTGATCGCTGTGCAGTATCGCGCCGGCTGCTGCGGCCGTTTGCAGTAAAAAACGCTGGCGAAACTCTGCAGCAAGCACTTTTATTGCTCCTTAGCTGCCAGCACCGGCAGAATTTTGTTCACTTTATCTAAGGTTTCCTGATATTCGCTGTTAACTTCAGAGTCGGCTACTATGCCGCCGCCGGCCTGGCAGTGAATTTGCCCTTCGCTGCAAATCAGCGTACGGATAGCAATATTGGTATCCATATCGCCGCTGCTGTTAATGTAGCCAATAGCGCCACAGTACACTGAACGGCGTTGTGGCTCCAGTTGCTCAATAATCTGCATTGCCCGCACCTTGGGTGCGCCGGTAATAGAGCCACCCGGGAAGGCGCCGCGCAGTAAATCGCAGGCGCTGAACTCTGGTGCCAGGGTGCCGGTTACCGTGCTGACTAAATGATGTACCGCCGGAAAGCTTTCAATAGCAAACAGTTGCGGCACTGCTACTGAGCCTGGCACACACACTTTGCCTAAATCGTTACGCAGTAAATCCACTATCATCACGTTTTCGGCGCGGTCTTTGGCAGAATTGCGCAGATTATCTGCTTCCACTTCGTCCGTCAGCGGACAAATACCGCGCGGCCGCGTGCCTTTAATCGGTTTCGTTTCTACCTCGTTACTGTATAGCTGTAAAAAGCGCTCTGGTGAGATACTCAGCACAGCACCTTGCGGCAGGCGGATAAAGGCAGAAAAGGGCGCAGCATTTTTATCGCGCAGTTTAAGGTAAGCCTGCCACTCATCGCCTTGATAACCGGCGCTAAAGCGCTGTGTCAGGTTAATTTGGTAGCAGTCGCCGCTAAGCAAATACTCTTGCACCTGATTAAACCGGGCTATATAACCGGCCTTATCCATATTGGCTTGCCAGTTACCGTTTAAGCTAAAGGGCGCAGATGCCGGTAGCTTGTGTTGCAGCCTGGCGTGCAGCTTGTGCCAGCCGGCTTCGGCCTCGCCGTGGTAATCGACGTACCATAACTGCTTAAGTTGTTTATCGAGCAGCAGCGCCCACGGGTAAAAGCCTATTGCCATATCCGGCAGTTGAATATCAGCGGTTGCTGTTGCCGGTAGTTTTTCGACATAGCGGCCTAAATCGTAGCCAAAGTACCCGAGGGCGCCGCCAATAAAGGGCAGGTCGCTGCTAACCGGCTGCGGGAAATAGCGTTTTAACGCGCAGTTTAATACGCTAAAGGGGTCTTCATTGTACGTATGGCTGCCGTGCTCGTCGGTGAGTATGCTGCAGCCGGCTTTGGCCTCTAAGGTAGCCAGCGGCTCTGTTACTAAGATGTCGTAGCGGCTGTTAACGTGCTCTGGCGCAGCCGAGTCGAGCAGCATGGCCCAGGGCTGCTGAGCGAAGTGGCTGAACAGCGCAAGTAAGTTGTCCGGCGTTTCACCGTAAATTTCCGGCGGAATAAGGTACTGCTGCATGAATGGGGCTAGCCGCTGTTTCTGATGCGCGCTATCATACCAGCACCGACACTAATAGTTAAACATGGCGCTGCCAGAGGCGTCAGAGGACAGGTAAAACATGACGGTTATTCGCCAGCAAGACTTTATCGACAGCATCGAAGATGCGCTGCAGTACATCTCTTATTATCACCCGCTGGATTTTATCAAAGCACTGGAAGTGGCCTACCACAAAGAGCAAAACCAGGCCGCGAAAGATGCCATAGCGCAAATTTTAATAAACTCGCGCATGTCGGCCGAAGGCCATCGGCCGATTTGTCAGGACACCGGCATAGTAACCTGCTTTGTTAAAATTGGTATGGACGTAAAGTGGGATAAAACCGATATGACGGTGCAGCAAATGGTGGATGAAGGTACCCGTCGTGCTTACTTAAACCCGGATAACCCGCTGCGCGCTTCCATAGTGGCAGATCCTGCCGGTGGCCGTAAAAATACCAAAGACAATACGCCCTCTGTAGTGCATATCGATTTAGTCGCCGGCCATCATGTTGAAGTGATGATTGCTGCCAAAGGCGGTGGCTCGGAGAATAAAACCAAGATGGCGATGTTAAACCCATCTGATTCCATTGTGGATTGGGTGCTGGAAACCCTGCCGAAAATGGGCGCCGGCTGGTGTCCGCCCGGCATGCTGGGCATAGGTATTGGCGGTACAGCCGAAAAAGCAGCCGTACTGGCCAAAGAAGCCTTAATGGAACCGGTAGATATTCAGGATTTAATTGCTAAAGGTGCAGAAACCGCCGATGAAAAGCTGCGGCTGGAACTGTACGAAAAAGTAAATAAACTGGGGATTGGCGCCCAGGGCCTTGGCGGTTTAACCACGGTAGTAGATGTAAAAATTAACAGCGTGCCAACCCATGCCGCCAGTTTGCCGGTAGTGATGATCCCTAACTGCGCTGCTACGCGCCATGTGCATTTTCATTTAGATGGCACAGGCCCGGCCGATATTCAGCCGCCAAAACTGGAAGACTGGCCGCAGGTAACCTGGGAGCTGGGTGCCAATGTACGCCGGGTAAACCTGGATACCGTGACGCCACAAGACGTATTAGAGTGGAAAGCCGGTGAAACCGTGCTGCTAAGCGGCAAGATGCTGACCGGCCGTGATGCGGCGCATAAACGCATTGCCGATATGCTAAATAAAGGCGAAGCGCTGCCCGATGGCGTCGATTTCAAAAACCGCTTTATTTACTACGTTGGCCCGGTAGATGCGGTGGGTGACGAAGTAGTAGGCCCGGCCGGCCCGACGACTGCTACGCGGATGGACAAATTTACCGATATGATGCTGTCGCAAACCGGTTTGCTGGGCATGATTGGTAAGTCAGAGCGCGGTGATAAAACCGTGGCCAGCATTAAGCAGCACAAAGCGGTGTACTTAATGGCCGTGGGCGGCGCAGCCTACCTGGTGTCTAAAGCGATTAAGAAATCCCGCGTGGTAGCCTTTGCCGATTTGGGCATGGAAGCCATTTACGAGTTTGAGGTGCAGGATATGCCGGTAACGGTAGCGGTAGACTCCAACGGCAATAACGTGCATCAGCAAGGCCCGGCCATCTGGAAAGTAAATATCGAAAATATGGCGTCAGCGCTTAAGGCCTGATCCGATAAAAGGCCGCAGCAATAACTGTGGCCTTTTTTTTGCCGCCGGGAAGGCAATAATAACCAGACTTTCAACAACTGGATTTGCGATAACAAAAATAATCAGGGGACTCATAATGAAAAAGACTTTAGTTGCGCTGTCAGTATTATTAAGCGGGGCGGCCTTGGCCAAAGCGCCACTGACGGTAGAACATTTAAACCGCTTTAATAAGCTGCACGACGTGGTGTTGTCTAACGATGGCCGCTTTTTAGTTTATGGCCAAACCAACGGCGGTTTTAGCCCGGCAGATAGCGCCAGCGATTTGTACTTGATGGACTTATCTAACCTGAATAAAGTTACCCGTTTAACGCAGAGTGCCGGCCGTGAAAGCCAGCTGCAGTGGGCGAATGATGGCCAGAGTATCTATTTTATTGCCAACCGCAGTGGCACTAATCAGGTATGGCAATTGCCGTTATACGGCGGTGAAGCGCTGCAGCTTACCGATTTACCGCTGCCGGTAGAGGGTTTTAAAATCTCCTCTGATGGCAAACAAATTGCGCTGTCGCTGGCGGTAAAACCGGGTTGCCAGAATCTGCAATGTACGCTGGATGCCAAAGCCGCCGATACAGCAAAAAAAGATACGGCCATGGCGTATGATCAGCTGATGGTGCGGCACTGGGACCATTGGTTAACACCGTATCGCAGCCATTTGCATATTGCAGCGCTGGATAAGGGCGCGGTAAAAGATGCTGTTAACCTGATGAGCGAGTGGAATACCGATATTGCCGGCATGAAAGAGGTGGCCTTTACACCGGATAATGCACGGCTGGTGTTCAGCGCCAAGATCCCCGCGCCAGATCAGGCCTGGCACACCAACTACGACATCTTTATGGTGCCGGTAAATGGCGGCGAAAAGCAAAATTTAACTGCCGCTAACCCGGCTTGGGATGCGCAGCCGTCGTTTTCTGCCGATGGCCGTTTTATGGCCTACAAAGCCATGAGTAAACCGCAGGCCGAAGCCGATAAGTTCAGCCTGATGTTGTTGGATATGGTGACCGGGCAGCGTAAAGAGCTGGCACCGGAATTTGACCGTTCAGTAAGCGATTACAAATTCGGCCCGGATAACCGCACCATTTACGTTACCACCCAGGATCTGGGCCAATATGCCATTTATGCCATTAACACCAGCTTTGGTGATGTGCGTAAAGTGTACGGCGATGGTTATGCCGGTGCGTTGAATGTGGCGGCAGATAAAATTGTCTTTACCAACCACAAACTGGATATGCCGCCAGAGGTGTTCCAGCTAAGCACCGACGGTGGCAGCCTGACGCAGCTGACCGATATTAACGCTGACTGGCGCGCTGAGGTGCAATTGGGTGACTACGAGCAATTCAGCTTTAAAGGCGCCAATGACGATACGGTGTACGGCTATTTAGTCAAACCGTGGGATTTTGATGCCAATAAAAAATACCCGATGGCGTTTTTAGTGCACGGCGGGCCTCAGGGCAGTTTTGGCAATATGTTTAACGAGCGCTGGAATGCGCAAATGTATGCCGCTAAAGGCTATGCGGTGGTGATGGTCGATTTTCATGGCTCTACCGGCTATGGTCAGGCCTTTACCGACTCGATCAGCCGCGACTGGGGTGGCAAGCCGCTGGAAGATTTAAAAAAGGGCTTTGAGTATATCGTTAAAGCCCAGCCATGGATTGACGGCAACCGCGCCTGTGCGCTGGGCGCCTCTTATGGCGGCTATATGATGAACTGGATTGCCGGTAACTGGCCAACCGGTTTTAAATGCCTGGTAAACCATGCCGGTTTATACGATATGCCATCGTTTTATGGCAGCACAGAAGAGCTGTGGTTTCCGGAATTTGATTTAGGCGGCCCGGTTTGGCAGGCAGAGTCGGATTATCAGAAGTTTAACCCGGCCGCGCTGGCAGACAAATGGCAAACGCCGATGCTGGTTATTCACGGTTTAAAAGATTACCGCGTACCTTATGCCCAGGGTTTAGGTGCCTTTACTAACCTGCAGCGCAAGGGCATAGATTCGCGGCTGGTGATTTTTCCGGATGAAAACCACTGGATCTTAAATAAAGATAACCGTGTGCGCTGGTACAACGAAGTGTTCCAGTGGCTGGATAAATACACCAAACCATAAGTTAGTTTGACAGAACCCTGCATAATGCAGGGTTCTGAATTTCGTGCAGGGGCAAATCGGGTTGTACACGCCGACTCGCCGTGAATACATCCGTGTAGGCTCCTCTCAGGCATCCATGCCTTCAAGGGTCGGCTTAGCACAACCCGATCCGCCATGTCAGATAAAGGAGTGCATTCAATGTTCGACTTTCAACAATGCCGTGATCACTGCCTGATGCAACTGCAAAGCATCGAGGACTTCCCGTTTGGTCCGGATATCTACGTATACAAAGTCGGCAAAATATTCGCTATTTTAAGTGAGAAAGATGGCGTAGCCCGGGTAAACCTAAAGTGCGATCCGGCTGAAGCTTTGATGCTGCGCGATATTTTTCCTGCCATTACACCAGGCTACCATATGAACAAGCAGCACTGGAACACCGTGCTGCTTGATAGCAGTGTGCCGGATAACGAAATAAAACGGCAGATTGAAAACTCGTATCAGTTGATTATAAAAAGCCTGCCAAAAGCGAAAAGACCATTGCTGGTTTAGTGTCAGCACATCAGGAGTAAAGTATGCAGTTATCAGACGTTGTGATCCTCGCCGGCGCCCGCACTGCTATTGGCAGCTTTGGTGGCAGTTTGGCTACGTTAAGCCCGGCGCAGCTGGGTACTGCCGTAGCAAAAGCAGCGATCAGCCGTTCTGGTGTGGCTGCAACAGATGTCGACCATGCGGTATTTGGCCATATTATTACCACTGCGGCTGAAGATGCCTATTTAGCCAGACATATAGCGCTAAGCAGCGGTATGGCAGCCAGTTCTGCCGCCTTTAATGTCAACCGTTTGTGTGGCTCAGCGCTGCAGTCGGTAATATCGGCCGCGCAGTTAATTCAACTGGGGCAAAGCACAATTGCCCTGGCCGGTGGCACTGAGAGCATGAGCAATGGTGCCTATTTACTGCCGAATGTGCGCCGCGGTTTAAAAATGGGCCATGCCGCTATCACCGATCTGACGCTGGATATATTAACCGACCCATTCGGCAGCGGTCATATGGGCCTGACGGCTGAAACCATCGCCGCACAGTATGGCTTTAGCCGCGCTGATTTAGATGCCTTTGCCGTGCAAAGCCAGCGGCGGGCTGCACTGGCACAGCAGCATGGTTATTTTAACAGCCAGATAGTGCCGGTAACGGTGCAAGCCGGTCGCACAGAATACGTATTTGACCGTGATGAACATATCCGTGCCGATACCACAGCAGAGAGCTTAGCTAAATTGAAGCCGGCGTTTAAGCAAGATGGCATCGTCACGGCCGGTAATGCTTCAGGTTTAAATGATGGCGCGGCGGCCATGCTGCTGACCAGCCGGTTTGAGGCGGATAAACGTGGCCTTATGCCACAAGCAAGAATTTTGGCGTATGCCTTTGCCGGCGTGGAGCCGGGCGTAATGGGTTTGGGGCCGATACCGGCGGTGCAGCAGGTGTTGGCACAAACCGGTTTAACGATAGCTGATATTGCTGTCATTGAGTCGAACGAGGCTTTTGCTGCGCAGGCGCTGGCGGTAAGTCAGACATTGGGCTTTGACCCGGCCAGGGCTAACCCCAATGGTGGCGCTATAGCGCTGGGCCATCCGGTTGGCGCAACAGGTTCGGTATTGCTCATTAAATTATTGGCTGAACTGAAGCGCACCGGCGGCCGTTATGGCCTGGTGACCATGTGCATAGGTGGCGGCCAGGGTATAGCGCTGTTGCTGGAGTCTTTATCATAGCGTTAAGGAACTTTAGCGCGGTTGGCGCGCCTTATGCCAGAGTTTGTTGGCATTGCAAGGAGCCGTTTATGCCGTTTTTCGTGTTACCCCGTTTAGTAAAACCAACTTTAGTGTTAGCGCTGTGGTTATTGCCACAGCACAGCCAGGCAGAAACCTTTAGCAACAAACTGGTGGCGGCGGCACTGGAGCGCACTGAGCAGCAGGTGCGTTATGATGGCCGCTATTTGCGTATTGCTTATCCTAATGGTGATGTACCCGCTGATATAGGTGTTTGCACTGATGTGGTGATCCGCAGTTACCGCGCGCTGGGCATCGATTTACAGCAACTGGTGCATGAGGATATGCGTGCTGATTTTGACTTATATCCGTCAAAACGGATTTGGGGTTTAACCAAGCCTGACAGCAATATAGACCATCGACGCGTACCTAACCTGCAAACCTTTTTCAGCCGTCATGGTGAGCAGTTAGCGTTAAGCCGGCAAGGCAGTGATTATCAGCCTGGTGATCTGGTTACCTGGCTGTTGCCGGGTAATTTGCCACATATAGGGATAGTGACAGATAAACGTTCAGCTGACGGCCAACGGCCGTTGATAGTGCATAATATCGGCGCCGGGCCGGTGCTGGCCGATATGTTATTTGCCTATAAAATTACCGGCCATTACCGCTTTACGCCAGGCACTGATCTTCAATAGCCGCTTAAGCCATTTCTGCGGCAATTTGCTGCAGGCTGGCGGCCAACTGAGCCGGCTCCTGCGCGCCGGAGATCAGATAACGGTTATTGATAATAAATGCCGGTACCGATGAAATGCCGGCCTGTTGATAGTTAGCAATATCTTCAGTTACGCTATCGGCATAGTCATCACCAGCTAAAATACGTTGTGCTTCGGTTTTGTCCAGCCCGGCCTGTTCGGCGCAGTTGGCTAACACCTCTGCATTGGACACATCTTTGGCCTCACCAAAATAGGCAGCAAACAAGGCCAGCTTCATCGCGGTGGCTTTATTCTGTGTGGCTGCCCATTTCACCAGCCGGTGCGCATCAAAGGTATTGCAGGTGAAACGCTGCTGCATCTTAGTAAAATTAAGCCCTAAATCTGCTGCTATTTGCATCATACTGGCTTGGGCTGCGCGCATTTCATCTTCGCTGCGGCCATATTTTCGGCTCAGCGCCGGCAGAATGGGCTCTTGCGGCGCGTTTTTATCCGGGTTCAGCTCAAACGCATGCCACTCCAGCTCTGTTTTCAATTCCGGTAGGGTATTAAGCGCTTGTTGCAGCCTGGCGTAACCGATAGCACACCAGGGGCAGGCGATATCTGAAACCAAATCAATTTTCAGTGTTGTCATTCTACTGCCGCTCCTTGCTCCAAGGTCAGTAAGTAATTAACCAGCGCATTAAACTGCTGTTGGGATGATATGGCGCTGATTTTTACCAGGTATTTATCGTTAACGATAAAGCCGGGCACCGAGCGGATACCGGCATCAAGGATGGCCTGGTCGTATTGCGTAACCAGGCTGTTTACCGGCATGCTGTTAAAGTTGGCGTCAAATTGTTCTGCGTTAACACCCAGCTGATTAAATAATTGCTTTAAGCCATTACGGTTTTGCGGCGGTTTACGCTGCTGATGAATTTGCGCAAACAGCGCAGTTGAAAACTGCTCCGCTACCTTTAATGTTTCGGCCATTGCATGGGCGCGCTGTACGTCCGGCGCCAAAGGTCCGCCATGAAAGGCTACCGGCACTTTTTGCAAGGTTACCCCCTCAGGCAGCGCCTGCTTTAACTCTGCAACTATCGGCTCAAAGTTATAGCAAAACGGGCAGTAGTAAGAAAAATACTCTACTACGCCTGGCGTGTCCGAGACGGCAGTATCCAATGTTTGGTAATGCTCACCGTCTTTAAAACTGTCATTGGCGTAGCTAACGCTGGCCAGCAGCAGGGTAAAAGCACAAAGCAGGTATTTCATAGTGATCCCAAAGTTATAGTTAATGCTAAAACGCTATCACAGCATAGATTTTGTACCAAGCCACCTTGCTGTGAAAACCTGATTAATTAAGCTTAGCGGCGAGGTAATCTACCAATACCCGCACTTTGGCCGACAAATGCCGGTTTTGCGGATAAATAGCCCAGATACCATCATCCGGCTGGCGCAGCTCGTTCAGTACCGCCACCAACTCACCGCTTTGCAGTTTATCGCTGACATAATAATCCGGTAGCTGCACCAGCCCGAGGCCTTTTAATGCTGCGTCCATTAGCGCCACACCGCTGTTACAGACAATACGGCCCTGTGGCTTAAACTGCACCAATTTGCCCTGCTGCATAAAGCGCCACTGCGCTACCGTACCGGTTAAACACTGGAGCTGCGTAAGATCTGTCAGGTTTTGCGGTATGCCGTTCCTGGCCAAATAAGCCGGTGAGGCCACCACATACTGGGTGCGGCTTGCCAGCTTGCGCGCTATCAGGCTTGAACTTTCCAGCGTACCTAACCGGATGGCTAAATCAAAGCCGCCCTGAACTAAATCCAGTTTGTTATTTGTCAGCTGTAAATCCAGTTCGGTGTCGGGGTATTGTTGCATAAAATCATGCAGCAGCGGCGCTATGCGGGTTTCGCCGTAAAACACCGGCGCGGTAAGTTTAATCTGGCCGCGTGGCGTGGCTTTTAAATTCGCCAAAGTACGGTTAGCTTCTTCCAAACTGGCAACCAAATGCCGGCAGTGCTGTAAGTACAGTAAGCCTTCTTCGGTTAAGCTGACACTGCGCGTACTGCGATACAGCAGTTTTATCGCCAAACTGGCTTCAAGTTCGGCAATATTGCGGCTAACCTGGGCCACCGAAATGCCTAATTGCTTTGCGGCTTTGGTAAAGCTTTGCAGCTCTGCTACCGCGACAAATTCGCTGATGCCGGTCCAGTGTTTCACTAAGCCCTCTGCTCCGTCAACAGGCTGCTTGCGTTACAACACCCGCCCTGGCTCGCCACAGCAACTCGCCCTAATGCCTACGGCAGGGCTCAGACACTCTGTGGCGACCAGAACGGGGTTCTAACCGCAGCCTTCCGTTCGGTTAATTGTTTCACATTTGAAAAACTGATTTGCATTTTAGAGCTATTCATACTGATATGGCAAAAATAAAAATCAGGTTACACTTGCTGGTAACAGATTTTTTCCTGTGCAAACAACAAAAAGGATAAATTGATGCAAATGATCAAAACACGCGCCGCGGTTGCCTGGGGCCCTGGCCAGCCATTATCGATTGAAGAAGTGGATTTAATGCCACCGCAAAAAGGCGAAGTGTTGGTAAAGATTATTGCCACCGGCGTGTGCCACACCGATGCGTTTACTTTATCGGGTGAAGACCCTGAGGGCATCTTCCCGGCCATTTTAGGCCACGAAGGCGGTGGCATAGTCGAAGCAGTGGGCGAGGGCGTAACTTCGGTGGCGGTGGGCGACCATGTTATTCCGCTTTACACACCAGAATGCGGTAAATGTAAGTTCTGTTTATCCGGTAAAACCAACCTGTGCCAGGCAATTCGCGCTACTCAGGGCAAAGGTTTAATGCCGGATGGCACCAGCCGTTTTTCCAAAGACGGCAAGCCGATTTATCACTATATGGGCACCTCTACCTTTTCTGAGTACACCGTACTGCCGGAAATTTCACTGGCCAAAATTAACAAAGCAGCGCCGCTGGAAAAAGTGTGTCTGCTCGGCTGCGGCGTTACCACCGGTATGGGCGCGGTAATGAACACCGCCAAGGTAAAAGAGGGCGATACGGTTGCTGTATTTGGCCTGGGTGGTATTGGTTTATCTGCCATTATTGGCGCGGTAATGGCAAAAGCCAGCCGGATTATTGCTATTGATATTAATGAGAGTAAGTTTGACATTGCCAAAAAGCTTGGCGCAACGGATGTGGTTAATCCGAAAAACTTTGCTAAGCCCATTCAGGACGTGATCGTTGAAATGACTGATGGTGGTGTAGATTTCTCGTTTGAGTGTATCGGCAATGTCAATGTGATGCGCTCGGCGCTGGAGTGCTGCCATAAAGGCTGGGGCGAGTCGGTCATTATTGGTGTAGCCGGTGCCGGCCAGGAAATTTCTACCCGGCCATTTCAGCTGGTTACCGGCCGCGTTTGGCGCGGTACGGCTTTTGGTGGCGTAAAAGGTCGCACTGAGTTGCCGGATTATGTTGAACGTTACTTAAACGGTGAGTTTGAGCTGGATACTTTTATTACCCATACCATGCCGTTGGAACGGATCAATGAAGCTTTTGATTTGATGCATGAGGGTAAGTCTATCCGCACGGTAATTCATTTTTAATTTAAGATCGGTTGAGTCAGGACGGATTACAACACCCGCCCTGGCTCGCCACAGCAACTCGCCCTACTGCCTACGGCAGGGCTCAGACACTCTGTGGCGACCAGAACGGGGTTCTAATCCTCTCTATCGGACATCTGAAGGACACCCATTATGACGGCATCCGGGACAAAGAAATTAACCAAAGCCAGTGAACAGCTCTGCTTTGGTGGCAAACAAATTCGTTTTACCCATGCATCCACTGTGCTGAACTGCGATATGCAGTTCTCGGTGTTTTTACCGCCACAGGCCGAAACACAAGCTGTGCCTGCACTGTATTGGTTGTCGGGTTTAACCTGTACGGATGAAAACTTTTCTGCCAAAGCCGGCGCCCAGCGTATTGCTGCCGAATTGGGTATAGCACTGATTATGCCGGATACCAGTCCGCGCGGCGATGGCGTGCCGGACGATGCAGATGGCGCCTACGATTTTGGCCTGGGCGCAGGCTTCTATGTTAACGCCACGCACGAGCCGTTCGCTAAGCATTACCGCATGTACGACTATATTGTCAGCGAGTTGCCGCAGCTGTTGGAAGCTGAGCTGCCGCTGTCGGATAAACGCGCTATCAGTGGCCACTCTATGGGCGGGCATGGCGCTTTAGTGATTGGCTTGCGTAACCCTGCACGTTATAGCAGCATGTCGGCATTTTCACCGATTTGTAACCCGGTAAATTGCCCTTGGGGTATTAAAGCTTTTAGTGGCTATTTAGGCGATGATAAAAGCCAATGGCAGCAATATGATGCATCTTTGCTGCTAATTCGCGCGAAAAACCCGCTGCCACTATTGGTTGATCAAGGTACAGCAGATAATTTTTACCCGCAGCAACTGCGCACTGAAAGCTTAATTGCAGCGGCTAAGCAAAGCGGTGCGAAAGCCGATATTCGTATGCAAGCAGGCTATGACCACAGCTACTACTTTATCGCCAGCTTTATTGAACAGCATCTGCGTTTTCATGCACGGTATTTGCGCAGTTAAAACGCTTTGCTGCAACACCCGCCTTGGCTCGCCACAGCAACTCGCCCTACTGCCTGCGGCAGGGCTCAGACACTCTGTGGCGACCAAAACGGGGTTCCAGCCCGCGTTTGCGTACTAATCTGTTCCGTCAAAAGCTGGTTTAATATCGTCAAGTACTGGCATAATCGGCTAAGTTTGCTGTATTGGCCCGCATTAAGGAGAACTGCATGAGCTACGATAACAACAATATTTTTGCCAAAATTCTGCGCGACGAAATTCCCGGCTTTAAAGTGTATGAAGATGACTACAGCCTGGCTTTTATGGACATTATGCCGCAGGCCGACGGCCATACGCTGGTGATCCCCAAGTTTGCTGCCGAAACCCTGCTGGACATTCCGGCGGATGAGCTTACCCACACCATGACCACAGTGCAAAAAGTGATGTCGGCGCTTAAATCTACGCTGGGCGTTGAAGGGGTAGTGCTGCTGCAGTTAAACGGTACAGCAGCGGGGCAAACCGTGCCGCATTTGCATTTTCATCTTATTCCGGAGCATTTAAGCAAATTATCCGGCCATGGTGCGGCGATGGGTGATATGGAAAAAATAAAAGCCCTGGCAGAGAAAATCAGCGCCGCGCTTTAATGTTGTCAGCCGGCAAATAAACAGCCGCCGGCTTAATTAACTGCGCCGTTGCAGTAAATCCCACTTATTGCCGTATAAGTCTTCAAACACCACGACAGTAGCATAAGTTTCCTGGCGTGGTGCCTCGTGAAATATCACACCGGCCTGTTGCATCGCATTGTAATCATGCCAAAAATCATCGGTTTGCAAAAACAGCCATACCCGGCCACCGGCCTGATCGCCCACAGCTAAGCGCTGTTTTTCATTGCCGGCTTTGGCCAATAACAAAGCCGTGCCGCTGTTATGTTTTGGCGCAACCTGAACCCAACGCTTACCGCCACCCAAAGCGGTATCTTCCAGTAAATCAAAGCCGAGTTTGCCGGTGTAAAAGGCAATAGCCTCGTCGTAGTCTGCTACCAGCAGGGCCACACTTGCGATAGCCGCCATAAATAAACCTCGTCTGTTCTTGTTGCCGGCGATCCTGCCAGCCGCTGCGCAGATAAACAAGCTGCAACTGCGGTTTTTCACTTGAGCTTGCTGCAGTTTGTGCTTAAGGTAGCGGCCTGTATCCGTATTTCTTGCTCCGCAACCCGGGTTTGCCGTTTATGCGATTTGTCTCTTCAATGCTTGTCTCTGCACTGCTATTGGTTGGCTGTGGTTCAGTGCCGCCGGCACAACCTGGCTTAAGTTTAAGCCTTATTCATATTAACGATACCCACTCGCAGTTTGATGCCAGCCCGGCCAGCGTTAAAGATGCCGCCGGCAAGCCGCTGTACAGCTATATTGGCGGCCATCCGCGCTTGTTAACCCAAGCGCAGCAACTGCGTGCCCAAGCGGCGCAAGAAGGCGTACCGGCGCTGTTTTTACACGGCGGTGATGCTTTTAAAGGCAGTGCTTATTTTGAGCTGTTTGAGCAGCGCATTAATATTGATGTGTTAAACCGGATGAATATCGATGCCATGGCGCTGGGCAACCATGAGTTTGATATAGGTTTAACCAAGCTGGCCGACTTTGTCGATAAAGTAAACTTTCCGCTGTTGGCCGCCAATATTGATACAGCCGCTGAGCCGTTGTTGGTAAATAGCCAAAACCTGAAACCTTACAGCTTATTTGTACTGGATAACAACCAACTAAAGCCGCTAGCCAGTGTTGATGCAGCAGCCGGGCGTGAACTGGTGGCGGTGTTTGGCCTGGCGCTGCAGGATATGCGCGCCATAGTACCCGATACCGGTGCTGTAGTGTTTAACAATGAAATACAAAGTGCACAGCAAACCGTAGATGCGTTAACAGCACTGGGTGTTAAGCATATTATCGCGCTGACGCATTTGGGCCATCAGCGCGATCTGGCGCTGGCCGGGGCAGTTAATGGTATCGATGCCATCGTCGGCGGCCATTCGCATAGCCTGTTGGGCGATTTTCGCCACTGGTACTTAGGCAACCAGCGGCCTTATGCCGAAATGGTGACTAACCCGGATGGCAAAGGCCAAACCTGCGTAGTGCAAGCCGGACAGTTTGCTCAAGCCGTCGGCCAGGCGCGGCTGCAGTTTAACTCTGCCGGTGAGCTGCTAAGTTGCGCCGGGCAGAATACCTTACTGGCAAGCACGGATTATTTCAGCTCTGCACTGCGCGATAAATCAAGCCGCATCAGCGCAGATAAGCAAGCACAGACTGAGCGCTATATAGCCGGCCTGCCGCGCACGGCCATTGTGGCAGAAGATAAAGCGCTGCGCAGTTTGCTGGATACAACATACTTACCGGCCGTGCAACAGGCCTATGGCAAAGTAATAAGCACCACTGACGCTGAAATACCTCATGTACGGCTGCCGGGCTCTGGTGGCAGCAACAGCCATGGCTCAGTGTTGGCAGGCCATGTTGCCGACGCTCTGTTGCACTACGTTAACCGCACTGAGGTGCAAAGCCTGATGAAACGCCCGGTGCAACTGGCGCTGATTGGCGCCGGTAATATCCGTGCGGCGTTGCCGGCCGGTGAAGTGCGCGAGGGCAATATCCGTCTGGAAGTACTGCCGTTTGACACACCGCTTAGCGTACTCAGTGTCAGTGGCGCTGATTTACGCGCGCTGCTGAGCGATATTATCAGCCAGTCGGTGGTAACCGGTGCTCACACCGGCAAGTTTCCTTATGTCAGTGGTATACGTTATGTGGCACAGCAAACCGGACCTGCTACCGCAGAACTAACCAGGCTGGATATAAAACAGGAAGGACGCTGGCAAGCGGTTGAGCCGCAACAACGTTATAGCCTGGTTACTACCAGTTACCTGGCCGATGGCAACGACGGCTGGCAGCTGTTGCAGCAATTACAGGCCGCACACAGCAACCGGCTGGATATTATTTTGCGCCAGCAGCAAGTGGCGCTGTATCCGGTAACGCGGGTTGAGGCCACACAAGACAGCAGCGGCACTCAATCTTTCAGCGCCCGTTATCACAATGTGGCGGCATTGCCGTGCAAAACCGACGGCGTAGATTGCAAAGTGGCCGCACAAGCGTTTATCGAGTATTTACGCACTAACCCGGCGCTGTGGCAACAACAGCGCGAGCCAACGGTAACGCTGCAACGATAAAAGTCAGACAAATTGCAGCCCGACAGCCACAACAACGGCTCCGGCAAGCGATGCCATGCGGGCTGTAAGTTAGGTTGGAAGCAGACGAAACCGATAATCTGTTTGTTTCGGCTGCCCTTACACAAGGTTGTTAAATCAGAGTTATCTGATTGGTTGGGAAAAGCCCGGTGTTTATGCTGGCTAATATCTGGCAATTACCTGGTATCCTGATCATGCAACATAAAACCGCAGTGTTGGAGCTGCATCAATTTAATGGCAATGTCATTGTCAGTATTCCTGACAGCGTGCTCAATGCGATGGGATTGGTGGTTGGCTCTAAGTTGTCCGTCGCGGTACAAGACGGCAATCTTATTATGTCAATGCAGTTGGCGGCAGGGCAGCATAAAGCAGCGCCTAATCATAGCCGTTCCAAAACAACTCAGTTAACGGAAGAAGAGCGGTTATGGCTGCGTAACGCCATTTTCGATGCTCCGGCCGTATCAGCTTCGCAGGTAAAATCCGCATTATGAAATCGCTTAGCAGTATCAGTACTATCGCTATCAGTACTATGGTTTTTTCTGTTGTTTTAACCGGTAATGCATTGGCGGCAGATGAGCCGCAATGGGCCGTCGGCGCCAAAGTGCTGTCGGCCGATAAAACCCGTTGCCAGCCGCTGCAGGCTGATTGTGATGGCTTGCACCATGGTATTGGCGTGTTCGCCGAATATGACAGCCGACAGCTATGGTCGGTCGAGACATCGTATTTTCAGCTGTGGGATGTTATTCAGCCTGAGCCGTTATCAGCACGCAGTCATCTGCGGGCTATAGATGTCAGTGCTAAAATACACTGGCGTCTTGGCAGTGAAGCCTCACTGTATGCTAAAGCAGGAGCCATGCGCTGGTTTGCCCCAAGCCTGGTAAACACCGCTATTGATGACAATCAATATAACAAGCGCGGCTGGGCACCAGTGTTGGGTGCCGGTATGGCGTTTTATTTTGCTGATAACCTCAGTGCCAGGCTGGAGTACCAGTGGAGCCCCAATCTTAAACTGAGCAGCAATACAGAGTTTGACTTACATCTGCTGTCGGCAGGACTGAGTTACCGCTTTGGTGCCACGCCGCCGTCACGTTCAAATTCTGCTGCTCCGCAGCCTGGCGGGCAAAAACCTGTTGCTTTACATGTTACAACGCCAGTGCAAACACAAGTTGCAGCAGCAACCGAAGCAGCGCAAACAGCGCCGGCGAATCTTATTGCTCTGAGCATTCAATTCGCAACTAACGCCGCAACGGCACTAACGCCGGCAGAGCCTGTGCTGGCCGATATTATCCGCCAACTGCAACAACAACCCGGCGCCAGGCTGAGGATAACAGGCCACGCTGACGCTACCGGCCCTGCAGCTCATAATATGGCGTTGTCTGCACAGCGGGCGAAAAGTATTGCCGATGTATTGCTCCGCGCCGGAATCGCCCCACAGCAGCTTGATATCAGCTGGGCCGGTGACACGCTGCCGGTAGCGAATAACAAAACTGCCGCTGGCCGGCAGTTAAACCGCAGGGTTGATATTTATCTGAAGCAACCATAAATATCGTGTGTTTTAAATTGTAACCACGGCGCAGTTTATACTGTCGGCGTGGTTTTGCTTATTTGCTTTTTGTAAATCCCGTGTTTATGATGCAGCCCTTCCTGTTTGTTTATCTTAAACTAACATTTATGCTACGGCGTTATTGGTATTAAGGGATTTGCGTAATGGATCCATTTTCCGCAATGATAGTAGATGATCATCCGTTTTTACGGATGGCGGTTAGAAAATTACTGGAACAAAAAGGATATAACGTTATTGCCGAGGCTGATAATGGCATTGATGCTATTAAAATTTTACGCAATCAGCCATGTGACATTATGGTACTGGATCTGGATATACCCCAGCTAAGCGGGCTGGAAGTGATGAAGCGGGTTACCGCCAGCCACCCGGCCACCAAAATTCTGGTTCTGACAGCCCAAACTCCGGCGCTGTATGCTGTGCGCTGTGCAGAAGCCGGCGCGGCAGGCATTTTGGGCAAGCATGAAGAATTAGAGAATCTGGCCGAGGCGGTAAAAATGATTCTGCGCGGCTATCGTTTTTTTCCGCAAACAGATGCCCGCGGTAATCTGGCCGCTGAAGTGATGTCAGAAACTGAACTGCTAAACAGCCTGACAAACCGCGAACTTCAGGTGTTAAGGGCATTGTGTCAGGGGCAGGCGAATATCGATATAGCAGACGCGATGGCCATTAGCTACAAAACAGTCAGTACGCATAAAGCCAATATCATGGATAAGCTTGGGCTTAACTCTTTGCTTGAACTGATTGAATTTGCCAGACGAAATCAATTGTTATGAGGCAATATCTGCTGTGTGTGATGTTGCTGTGGTTCAGTGGGCTATTACATGCAGACGTTGTACAGCTGTTTTCCCGTAGCAGTACGGATAATATCGTCGTAACGCTGGCAGAAGCAGAGCAGCACTGGTTGTCGCAAAAGCAGGCCCTGGTATTTGGCGTCATAGCAAAAGACAATCCACCTTTTGCCATGATTAATAACAACGATGAATACGAAGGTATCACCGCAGATTATCTGGGGTTAATCAGCTTTGCTACCCGGTTACCCATCAAAATAAACACCTATCCGTCCAAAGCCGCGTTAACGGCAGCTCTGCTGGCCGGCGAGATTGATTTTTTCAGTTATTCCGGCCAGCACGATCTATACGCCCCCGATGTGGTAAGCAGCATAGCTTACGCTGATGATATTCCCGTAGTAGTGCAGCCTAAGCAACAACAGAACCCGCCCGCTGCCGGGCTTAAAATTGCTTATTCGGAGCATTATCTGGATGGCACATTATTACAACAGCATTTTCAGCAACCGGTGTTAATGCCTTACTCCAGCCCGCAGGAGGCCATTGAAGCTACGGCGTTCGGGCAGGCTGATTTATATATCGGTAATATTATTACCGCGCATTATCTGCTGCATATTAACCACTTACAGGATTTGGAAATTGCCAATTTTACCCCGTTGGCTTCGGGCGAGTTTAATTTCTATGTCAATAGCAAGGCGCCTTTACTGCTCAGCAGTATTAATAAAATTTTGCAACATATCAGCTTTAAGCGGCAGAAAATTCTGCAACGCTGGAGTGCCGGCCGCACCATTTATATGCTGGAAAACCCCTTGGTATTTTCAGCGCAGGAGCAACAGTTCCTGGCCGCTAATCCCCGGTTAAATCTGGTGATTATGCCGCAAAATGCGCCTTTTTTGTATGCCGATAAGCAAGGCCATTACACCGGTCTGGTGCAGGACTTTCTTGCGATTGTATCGTCACGCACCGGGCTGGATTTCAATATTGTCGAAGCAAATTCCCTACAGGATATGCTGGCGATGTTACAAGATGGCCGCGCTGATTTAGCCGCGACGCTGGCGCCCACCGAAGGACGGCAACAGCAGTTACTGTTTACCCGGCCTTTTTTTGTCACCTCTTATGTACTGGTTAACCGTCTGGATAAACCTGCTACGTTATCGCTGAATGATCTTAACGCTAAAACCCTGGCGATATTAAATGGCCACGCCACCCAGCGCTATATTGAGCTGACTTATCCGGATATAAAATTGCTTAAAGTGGATAATGTGGCCCAGGCGTACGATGCGCTGTTAAGTGGCCAGGCAGATGCCATGGTAAACGACTTATTCTCGGCCCGTTATTACCTGCAGCGTTATTTCAGCGAACAACTACGTATTACCAGCAGTTTTAAGCCGGCGCATTCACGTTTTACGCTCTCGATGCCACACCGGCATGCCATGTTGCACAGTATTCTGGATAAAACCATTATCAGTATTCCGCCGGAAAAGTTGGCTCAATTGTCGCTGCAATGGGGCAGGCGGGCAGAAGAAAGCCCGATTAGCTGGAAAAACTATCAAACGGAAATTCAGATAGCTTCCGTGCTGGCTGCAGTGTTAATCAGCGGTTTTATGTTGTGGAACTTTATCCTCAGAAAACAAATTGTGGCGCGCCGCCAGGTTGAACAGGCATTACAGGAACAGCTGAAATTTGTCCGTGTTTTGATAGACAGCACACCTTACCCTATTTATGTCCGCGATAATCAGCAAGGGCGCTTGCTGCTGTGTAATCAGGCTTATTTAAACTTTTTTAATGTAACCGCAGCGCAGGTAACGGGTAAAACCCTGGCTGAATCGAATATGCTTAATACTGCTGATACCGATAGATACCAGAACCTGTACAAGGAAGCCGCACAAAGCAGTAGCGGCCTGTTTGCCGATCGCAATATTCAGGTTGGTGAGCAACTATACCGCGTATATCACTGGACGGTACCGCACCATAACGTTAACGGTGAACTGGTTGGGGTTATCGGCGGCTGGATCGATATCAGTGAACGCCAGCGTTTACTTGATGCTGTACAGGCGGCCAAAGATGAAGCTGAACAGGCCAGTAAAGCAAAAAGTGCCTTTTTGGCCACCATGAGCCATGAAATCCGCACGCCACTGCATGCTGTTATAGGTACACTGGAGCTGGCCAAACATAAAGCCGAAACCGGCCAATGGGATTTTGAAGCCATAGACATTGCTTATGACTCAGCCCAGGGGTTAAAAGAGCTGATCGGCGATATTCTTGATATTGCCAAAATAGAAGCCGGCAAACTAGAACTGTATAACCAAAGCTGCAATCTGGCAGATGAAACCCAGCGCGTTTATAAGGTATTTATCGGCGTTGCCAGGCAAAAAGGCTTGTACCTGAAGCTGGATATTGCACCGCAGCTGCAGCAGTTGCGGGTTATGTCAGATCCCGGCCGGGTCAGGCAGGTGCTGGCAAATTTACTGAGTAACGCGGTTAAGTTCACCGCCAGCGGCGGCATCACATTAAGCTTACAGCTGCTGGCGCAAACCAACGACCAGCTTAGCGTGCGGCTGAGCGTAGAAGATACCGGTGTGGGTATTGCAGAGCACGAGCTGGCTAAGCTGATGCAGCCGTTTTCCCAGACGGCTTCAGCGCAGGCGGTGGCAGTGCGGGGAACCGGGCTGGGCCTGAGTATTTGTCGTGCTATTGTTCAGTTGATGCAAGGTGATATTACTATCGACAGTACACAAGGCCAGGGCACTAGTGTCAGTGTAACGCTTAGTCTGACCATGGCAGCCGCTGTTAGCGGCGATGACACCGGTGCGGCTATCAGCCTGTTACCAACTGACATTAATGTGGCACCGTTACGGCTGCTGGTGGTGGATGATCATGACGTAAACCGTATGTTGTTAGCGCGTCAGCTTAGCTACTTATCGCATCAGGTGTGGCAGGCCGCTGACGGCCGGCAGGCACTGCAGCTGTTGCAACAGGTAACGGTTGATGTGGTTATTACCGACTGCAATATGCCGGTAATGGACGGCTACCAGCTGGTTCGGCAAATCCGTCAAAGCCAGCAACTATGCCAGTTGCCGGTGTTGGGGCTTACCGCCAGTGCCGAGCAGCAAGACCGTAACCGTTGTATCGATGCCGGCATGAATGACTGTTTGTTTAAGCCGGTTAGCATGGCACAATTGCAGCAAGCCTTAATGCCTTATGTTAGTGCGGATAACGCGGTATTCTCGTTACAAAAGCTGCATAAGCTGGCACAGGGTGACAGCGATTTCGCCCGTGAAATGTTAACTGAAATGTGTAAGAGCAATGTTGCCGACAGTACCGCACTAACACAGGCCATACAGCTGGATGATGCAGACAGCATTGCCCGGCTGGCACATAAAATTAAAGGTGCTATGTTGTTAATTGATGCCACAGTGCTGGTGCAGCTTTGTATCAGCATAGAACAGGCCGTGGCAGCCGATCGTATAGCATTGGGCCGGCAGTTGCTTATGGCACTGGATAATTTTAATCAACAGGCAAAGGCGCAGCTTAGCTAACCGGTTTGGTTGGTTATTGCACCCGGTAAGGTGCGCAGCAAGGAGCATTGGATGCAGAATTTAAACATACTGATCGTGGAAGATTGCACCATACAGCGGTTATACGCCAGCCGTTTATTACATCAGTTGCAAGTCAGTGCCATCAGTTACGCCGCTAATGGTGAGCAAGCATTAAAACAGGCGCGGCTGCAGCGTTTTGACGTCATGCTGGTTGATTTGGAAATGGGTGTTATGGACGGCGTTGAATTGTTGCGCCATATTGCCCGCGCCGGCTTGTGCCACAATATCATTATCGCCAGCTCAAAAGATCCCTTGTTATTAACCAGTGTGGCGACCATGGCCGAGGCCGATGGTTTGCGTGTACTGGGCACCATAGCCAAGCCGGTTAATATTGATTTGTTGGCGTTATGTTTACTGCGTATTCAACAACGCTGGCGCGATCAAAGTCCGGCTCAGGCCGCGACAAAGGTGGTTAGTGCCGATATGCTGGAAGCGGCATTGGCGACAAATCAGCTGTATCTGATGTACCAGCCTATCGTTGCCACCGCAGATCGGAGCTTGATGGCGGCAGAAGTACTGGCCAGATGGCAACATCCGCAATTGGGTTTTATCAGCCCGGACATCTTTATTGAAGCAGCAGAGCGTTACAACCTGATAGACGCCTTAACCTTGGTGGTACTGCGCCAGGCCTTGCAGCAGCGGCAGCAGTGGGCTGAGCAGGGCGCGGATATTCGGCTGGCGGTTAATATTTCGCCGTTATCATTACCTAACCCGGATTTTATGCAGCAGTTGCTGCAACTGCTGCGGCAGTACGGCGCAACGTCAACAGACATTATTTGGGAAGTCACCGAAAGTGCCAATCTGACCGACTTAGCCGCCAGCATTCACAGCATGGCATCATTGCGGCTGCAAGGTTTTGATATTGCTATCGACGATTACGGTACCGGTTTTGCTAATGCGCAACAGCTGTCACGTATCCCGGCCACGCGGTTAAAAATTGACCGCAGCCTGGTAGATAAAATCTCGGAGCGGCCACAGCAAAAACTGATTCTGGAAAACACTGTGCAGTTAGGCCGCCGGCTGGGTTTAATTCTGGTCGCTGAAGGAGTTGAAACTGAGCAGGATTTTGCCGTGCTGGCCGCAATGGGCATAGAGTTGTTACAAGGCTATCTGTTTGCCAAACCAATGACAGCCGCCGACTTTAGCCAATGGTTACCCCATAATCAGCACGTCTGAGGTAAAAAAACACGGCGCAGCAAACTGGTGTCAGCTTGTGTGCCGTGAAATGAAACGCAACATCAACAGTAATAACATCCTAAACTCAGCAAAAGTTTAAAACGCCTTTATCCTATCCCTGCACCGTACACGGTGAAATCAGAGTAGTCTGATATTGATTTTTACCCGTTGCTTTAAAGTTGTTACGACACTAAGTGATAAGTGCCTGCTACGCGGCAAGCATTTATTAGTCGTAATTAATCTACGGGATAAATAAATCTATGTTTCGTAAACAACGTAGGCTTAACTGGCTACTGGTACTGTCGGCGTCGTTACTGCTTAGTGCCTGCGAAGTAGGGCTGTTACCGGACGACAAAGACGAGCCACTGCCGGACAGCATTATCGGCATGATCAAGAGCAATAACGGCAGCAGCATAACAGTTAATGATTATACGGTAGCGCTAACTGGTGTAACGGTCAGTTATGGCAGCGACGCGGTATCCGTAGCAACCTTAGTGCCCGGTATGAACGTGCGGATGCAAACTCAGGCCAACAAGGTTACCCATATCAATCTTGATCCGACATTCGCCGGCGAAGTGTCAGCGCTGTCGGCCGGCAGTATTAATATCGGCGCCGTTAAGGTGTTGTACCATACGGCAGGCACCGGCATAAGCAGCGGTGATTTTGTTCTTGTCAGTACCACGCCATCCACGTCATTAACGCCGGTGGCGTCAGCGGTGCTGAAGTTTGATGTGCGGCCGGTTTTTGATGAAATTGAAGGCCGGATCAGCGCGCTGGATATCACTCAGCAACAATTTAGCCTGCATAATATCCGTGTGGATTACAGTGCGGCCAATGCTCAAACGTTAAAAAACGGCCAATGGGTTGAAGTACTGGGGCGTTACCGCGGCCAGCATTTTAGCGCCAGTGAAGTTGTTATTCAGGACAGTGCCGGCCAGGGCGACACTGAAATTGCCGGCATGGTCAGCTGGGTTAATCAAAGCCAGACTATTTTTGAGCTTAACGGCCGCCAACTGTTTAACGTTACTGCTGACACCCGCTTTGACGATGGCACACAGCAGCAGCTTAGCGCCGGGCGTTTTGTAGAGGTCACGGTACGCCGGGTTAATGGCCAGCCGTTGTTATTGGAGGTCGATTTCGATGATGACACACCTCCGACAGACGCTAAGCCGCAGCAGTTTACGTTATCCGGTGTTGCTACTTACCAGAATAACCAACTAAGCATAAACGGTTATCAGTTTGTCACTGACCGGTATACCCAACTGGAAGACCGCTTAAGCTATGACATGTTGGACGGCACTAATATTGAACTCGAAGGTGTGCTGCGTGATGGCGAATATCTGGTAAGAGAGATTGACCGCGCCGGTAACGAGCCGGAAATGGACGTTGAAGGCCTGGTCGAGGCTAACAAGATCTGGGGTTATGAGGCGGCCGATACATCATTACAGCCCTATAACGGCTTGTGGGTTGAATTAGACTGTTACTTTGACGGCGTGCGGTTATCACAATGCCGGCGCGATTAACATAGCTCAGTAAACCGGCTGCCAACAGGCAGCCCGTTTGCATTTTAACATTCCGATTGATCTGATGTCGTTTGCTCGCCGGTAACCAAGAGGTGAATATAACACCATGATAAAAACAAATTATTTATTGTGGCGTAGCTTTGCTATCAACACTGCCGCAGAGCTGACCGCTGGTACTGGAATAAGTTTTAGTTGATAAGTTTTAATTGTTTATTTTGTGTTTTACTTTTGCTTCTGAATTGTTGACTGTTGTGGTTTTTACTCTACAGTTACTTCTCACGTCTTCAGCCTATCTTATTGGAGTAGCTATGTCAGAGCCTTATTTAGCCCCGCGGGCCTTAAAACGATTCAGTAGCCCCCTTGGTAAATCTATTGAACTTTTACCGTCAAAACAAAATGTTGTACAAGCAGTTATTGATGGCAAGGCATTTAACGCCATAACCACCGGGGGAAAATACGAGTATGCAGAAGAAGACGGCAGATTAAAAAGGCAATCCTGGGGTATAGCGCCGCTGGATGCCGACGCTGTTGATTTAGCGGTAATTTGGCTTCAACTTGACGTTGAGGCGCATCAGGACGGACAGGAATACGACCTGGCAGCCCCGGACTGTCCGGTGGTCTGCGCTTTTACCGACAAATACAGTGAGAATCTGGTATATGCAGCATTTGCCGGTACAGTTAAATTTCATCACAATATAGAAACAAAGGTTTTAAAAGGGCATTTTTCTTTTGCAGTGGTAACACCGGGAGAAGATACCATACCGGTACGTCATCTTATTGAAGACGGCCATTTATATATAGGCCCTAGGTCCGAGGAATAGCCGCAGTGAAAGACCCGGTGTCAGACATTCGCTGCCGCTGAGCCGGGTAGCTTATAAATGATAACTGCTTCATGGCAGCGGTGCAGCGTCTGCTGCCACTTCATCATTACCCGGCACCAGTTTGTAAAATACCCCGTCCCATGGCAGCCAGGCTTCGTTACTGTTACTGATCAGCAGCGTGGCACCCGGTTCGGCCCACGGCTCGCCACCACATAACGTCTGTTGCACCGTTAAGGCCTGGCCGGATATTTTCTGCATCGCCGACATGGATAAATGAAACTCGCGCGCCAGATAGGGTATTTTATCCACCGCAGTACGGTGGTATGTCGGGTTTGTACAGCGCTGTTCCAGCGCCTGCGCATAGGACAGGCCAAAACGCAGGCTTTTACCGTGCCAGCGTTCAGCCTGCTGTGAGTTAATAGCGCTTACCCCCGGCACATAGTGCCCGGCCACAGTCCAAATGGTGGTGGTATTATTTATACCGGCGTCAGCCGGCACGGGTTCAGTGCTGTTACAGGCGCTAAGGCTGCAGCAGCCCGCCAGCAACGCCACTGCAGGGAATAACCCGGTACGTAGCAACATAGCACGTAGCGACACAGCACGTAGCAACATAATGGCTCCTTATCAGTAAATTATCTGATCGGCGGCCACAAACGACAGCACAGTGCTACCCGCCGGGTGCTCCAGTTGCAGTGTTAACACCGTCTCAGTTAGCTGCAAAATGTCGGCGCTATAGCGAATACCCTGTTCAATCAGGTAAAGCCGGCCTTGGGTACATAGCCATTGCTCAATCGCCGGGCTGGCAACATCAGATGCCAGTAACATAGTGCCATTAGCCAGAAATATCCGTAGCGCTCCGGGCTCTGCTTCCTTTGATGTCTGTAACCAAACGCGGTTAGCCAGGGCGCTGTTACTACAGCAGGGCAACCCGGCTTGTTGCGGAGTATCAGTAACTGCCGTTGACGGCTCTGCCGCCGATACAGCTATGGCTGCCAGCAGCGCCATTGGCCAGCCATACATTAATTGTCGTAACATTTTGCCTCCGCTAAGCTATGGCTTATTGCACGGGCCGGGTTATTAAAGCTTGTTATAACGGGTGCTGCGGCCACATATCGTACTAACACCGCCGGGTTTAACCTGACACCACTGCCCGGGTTAATAAGCAACAGCCCGCCAAGACCCTGTTTGCTGAGCAGGCGCCGCACCTGCTGCAATAACTGATGGTAACTGTCGCCGGGGTTCGGCTGAGGCCGGTCAAACCATATTTTGTGCTGCAGGGCGCCCTTGGCAGTGGTACCCAGGATTAAACAGGCAAACAAGCGCTTTTGTGGCTCTGTTAGGCGGATCAGGCAGCGGCGCGACGGCACCGTTAAATAGTTTTGCACACAATTAACGGTAAGCATACCGTGATAATGCAACTGCTGACGCTCGGTCAGCTGTTGCCAGTATTGTTCCAGGTTCATTCGCGGCGTTCCGGTTGCGTTGGCTAAAAAGCCCGGGAAACCCCAGCGTAAAATCAAATAGCTCCGGCGTATATCGGATAAGTCTGAAAAGGCAAGTGGGCGGGCTGGCGCAAAAAAAAGCGGCACATCCCCCTCAACAAGGTAATGCCGCTGTAAAAGGTACCAGCCCCAATCTGAGAAATGGCGGTATACCCAACAGGGTGCTTAACTTAAGGACAAGTTAACATTGAGCAGTATAACGCTTGCTATTGCCGGCGCTATCAGAGTGGTCTGATTTTGCGCCGCCAGGCAGAAGGGCCCGCAGATGCAGATAAAAACGCACTTATCTGCGCAGCACAGTGGCTGGTTTGGATGATGTATAAAAAAAGCGGCACTGCCCCTACAACAAGGCCGTGCCGCTAACAGGTGTAACGCCTAATCTGAGGGAAGACGGCGCTATACCTGAATGTTTAACGGAGAGGTTAAACTACAGCCAGTATAACGCCGGTGGTTGCCGGCACCATCAGAGAACTCTGATTTATAGCGCCAACCGCTATAACGCGGCATCAAATACCACGGTAACATTACCCTGGTAAGTACTGCCGGCCCGGCTTAGCATTTGCTCTACATCGGTTTGTAACACATCAAAATGCAGCTGCGCGCGTTTACCAAATACGGCCTGCACGCTGTGGTAGCTGCTGGCTGCGGCGCTGCTTATGGGTAGCAGTTCACGGCTTACCGTGCTGCCACTGCTGTTTTGTATACCGGGTGGCAGGGTGAGCGCTACCTGCAGCGGTACCTCGTGGTTATCGGCATTATTACGCAGCATACAGCGGCTGCCATTACTGTACTGGCAGTTAACATGCACTTTAAACGGGCCGGAGCTGTGCACGTTAAACGGCTGGTTACGGTACAGCCTGGCCGGGGTTACGCCTTTATGCAGGTAATCGTTCCAGCCGTTGGGCGGCTGCAGTACGGCGCGGTCGCTGCCCGGAGGAAAATCCAGCTGAAAATCATGCTCTACTGTTAACACAAAGTTGATATTGAGCACAGAATCGGAATAATCGCCATCACCAAGATCCAGCTCCTGGCCGGCACCCACACTAAAACTTACCTGGCCGGTATACTCGCCATTGGGCAGCGTTAACGGGTTGGGGGTGAGCAGTTTATAGCCCATCATCAGGCTGCGAATTAGATAATTCGGGTCGTGTTCATCATTTCTAAGGGGGATAGAATTGCACTCGCCGCCACTACTTTGGCTGCTGTCCGTAATTGCCCAGGTGTAGCCGGAGCTTATAGACCCCGCGCTGCCCCAGGCCAGTCGTTGGCCGTTACTGCATTGGGCACCACTATTCTCGGGAATATGGAAATTGTAGTTAATTACGTCGTTCAAACTAGCCGGACCATGATAGATTGCTCCAATAGCAGCGAATTTGAAAAGCACGTCAAAGTTTGCACCACTGCCGGCGTGGACCAGGTTAACGGTGCGCTGACCGGGAAAGCGATGAAATAACCGGTTACGTACAGAGTCATCTTTAATCAGAAGGCGATTACGCACCTCTATCGGCAGTAGAGTCGGCTGCTCATCCCCTTGAAGCCCGCAGAAAACCGGATGTGTAGTGCAGGGCGTGGTATTGATAAATTTATTATTGCCAGGGTTAAGTACTGACGGTTTAAATTCGGCGCTAACGGTAGTATCTACCGCCTGTGCCGGCAGAGCGGCGGCTAAGCCAAGTAAGCCGGCAAGATACCAGCCGGCAAGGTAGCCGGGGGTATAAGTTGTGTTGCTGTTGGTTAACATAAAATTCCTTAGCATATTCGTTAGCAGTGGCGGCGGTGTAATCAGCCGGCGGTTAATTCGGTGCACTGGCATTGCTTAAGCTGGCCGCAGTGGCCGGCGGCTGTTGCTGCGCCAGGCTGGCGTCGCACTGTAAGTCACCCACCAGTAAGGTGTCGTTTTCGCGCTGGTGTTGTGCCGGGTTAAGCGTTAGCGCGCATAGCGGGCGGCCTTTGTGCTGTACGTCCAGCGTGGGGCTGCTTTCGCTCATTTCTACGGCAAAAAAGCCACTGGCTTCGGTTACGCTGCGGCTGGCGTGGTTAATTACCTGGTGGCCGCTTAACGGCTGGCCATCGCTACCCAGCAGGCGGCCCAGCACGGTAACGGTTTTCATAACCCGTATTTGCCGGTAGGCTACGCCACCACGGTTTAAATGGTAGCTGCTCATGGCCGGCTGAATAGCAAGCGCATGGGCTTCGTTGTCGGCAAAGTCAAACTGTACCGTGCCGGCTTTATACGGGTTAACGGCAATAAAATTGCGCCCGGGTTGCAGTGTAGTACTAAAGCCGGCCGGGTCGTCGGCACGCAGCTGCAGCTGTTCTACGTCAGATTCAACATCAATAATTAACCCGGCTTCGGCGTGGGTGCTCTCGCCGCTGGCGGCAATATGCTTATCGCCTATCGCCACTGTGCTTTGCAGGTTAAGGCCGCCGCTGATTTGGTGGTTGTACGACGATTGCTGCGCATAGGCATCACCCTGTAACACGCTGTTGCTAAAGCCGGTATTGCCGGCCAGGCTTACGCCGTAGCGGTCGGCACTGACAGTGCCGGCCAGGTTGCGTACCAGGCCTTCGTCATAGTACTGCTGCCAGTTCAGGCTGGCGTTATGGTCGCGGTTGCCATCGCGCGCGGTGCGGCTGCCAATGCTGGCGGCCACGCGCTGGTTTTTACCGCCCAGGTTAATGTTCAGGTTAAGCTCTATACCATGGTTACGCTGGCTGCCACTGCTGATACTGGCCGGACGGTCAAATACCGATAAGCGCCAGGTGGCGTCAGAGCCGGCCAGGCTGCCGTTATGCAGCCAACTTAAGTCAACGCCTGTACCATTGTTATTGCCCCGGGCGTTGCTTAACCGCATGGATACGCTGTTGTGGTAACTTAACCGTTGCTGCCAGGCAATGGCGCTTTGCTGGTTCTTGCCGCTGTAGCTGCCATAGTCGGTAGTAATATCCAGCCAGCTGCGGTTATGGCTAAGCAGCAGATCGCCATTGGTATAGCGGTAGATATACTGCAGATCGATGCCGGTATTGAGGTTGGCGCTATGGTACAGGTTGGTATACAGGCTGCTGCGGCTGTTCAGCTGCCAGTCCAGCGAGCTGCCGTACTGCATAGTGCCGTCTATGCGCTGGCCCGACAGGCCTAAAATGGCGCGTGGGTGCAGCAGGTAGTTCAGCATAACGCCGGCGCTTAACTCACCGTCTGCGTTATTATGCCAGTTATTCAGCAGCCGGCTCTGGCGGCCTAAATACAGGTTGTAGCGCCAGCGCTGTTCGGTGTTGTGCCAGTTGGTGGGTTTGTAAACAAACTCTTCGCTGCGCGAGGTTACTACGCCGTCTTCTATCAGCCGTACTTCTACCGGGTAAATACCGCCCGGCAGGCCACGGGTATCCAGCGTGTGCAGGCCGGGTTGCACGCTTTGGCTGTACAGCAAAACGCCGTTGCGGTGTATTTCAACCATCGCCGGGCGGTTGGCGGTAACATAAATCGGCGTGGCGCTTGGTGTGGCCCGGCTAACGGCCAGGCTGTCAGAGCTACCTATCATCACTCCCAGGGTGCTGTCCGGTGCGCCGCCACGGCTTTGCGGTTGGCGAATAATGCCTTGCGCCGAGGGGGTAAAATAACCGGCGCGGAAAAAACTGCCTTCCAGCTCGCGCTGAGCATACAAATAGGGCATGGCATAGCGTAGCGACTGGTCGTGCTCACCGGTTTCGGTCAGTTGCAGGCTGCTCATGCCGGTCCAGTTGCCCAGGCTGCCGAGTATTTCTGCATTATAGTTACCGGTAAGCTGCTGCCCGCTATGGCTGACATTGAGCTGGTTGCGCAACATTACGCCGTTGCTGGCTTGCTGTGGCAGGTGGTGAAATTTGGCCTGTGCCGGGTTTTGTTCGGCGTTATGGGTAACAATACTCAGCTGCGAGTTTTCCAGGCTGTAATGCAGCGCCAGCAAATTGGCCGGGCAGGCATGGTCGCAGCGGCCCAGCGGCCGGCTTTGACTAAGTATGCCGGCCCAGCGCTGTTGTTCGGCACTGCTGTAGCTAATGTCATCGCTGGCGGTAAAGTTTAACAGCTGTATTTGTTCGTCGGTTGACAGCGTAATCATGGCTTCGCCCAGCAACTTGCCATCCAGCTCTACCCGTACCGCCAGCGGCACGTCAAAAAAATGGCCGGCAAATTCTGCCGGCATGCCCGCGGCCTGCGCCAGTAAAGATCGCTGGGCAGGGGGCGGTGTTTGTGCCTGCACCGTGGCGGTAAGTGCCAGACTAAGGCAAAGGTGTAACACAGTGTTTTTAAATGGAAGTTTGCTTATCATCATGGCTACTCTGACCGGGTGTTCTGCACCGATATTTTCTGCAAGTAATGCAGGTGTATATAATTCACAGCCCGGCTGGCCGGGCTGTGAGGGGTTACAGTGACAGCGTATTGCTGCCGGCTATTATGGATCCGGAGTTTCAAACACCATGCTGATAATGCCGGTGTAGCTACCCGGTTCAAAACCGCCGGTTGGTGCTGTTTCAGGAACAATCTGGAAGTTAACGCGGTCGCCGGCCGCGGCTTCAGTGGCAGCCAGTACCACGCCAGAGGTGGTGCTAAGGGCTACGCCGTTAACATTAATGGTTAAGTCGATACGGTCTGAACCGCTGATAATATTAGGCGAGCCTAACAAATGGGCGGAGATAGCGCCGCTGGTGCTTCTCATATCCAGCTGCCGTGTAACACTGTTCAGCTGACCGGTGGCGCTGTTGTAACCCAGGTCTTGCGGGTCGTTCATCCAGTTACCACCAGCCGGTGTTACATAAAAGGCTTCAGTAGGCACAGTGGCAGTAACCGTTACCTGGTGCTCAATCGGCTCGGCCAGGGCAGCAGATGACATTAACAACGCCAGGGCGGATAGGGTAAGTTTGTGTTTCATAATGTAACTCCTAGTGGATAGTTTAATGGGGTGTTGCAATTACTTATCAATGGTGAACTTTTTGCTGTTGTTACCTTCAATAAGCTCAAAACGGTAGGCACGACCTGCCGCTTTGGTAAAATCGCGCCGGCTGTTGGGCCGCACGTGATATTTGGTTGCCACTTCGCACTGCAGGCCGTCGGCCTGGCAGTCTCTAAAGGCATCCAGCACTATGGTGCTGTTGCCGTGGTTGTGTACGCTGAATTGGTTGTCTTGTTGCTCCAGCCGGGTGTCGTAATGCACGCTGGCCGGGCGAATAAACACCACACTGCCAAAGCCGGACAAAACATTTACACCGGCCTGTAATGTGGCTTGGTATTGTTCGGCATCGGCGGTAGACACATTAAAGCCGTCGTCTTTTTCCGGCAGTACCGGAATAAACCGCACGCGAAAATAACGCTCTTTGTCGCGCTGGCCTAAATACAGCAGGCGGCTGGCCTGCATGCCGCTGGCCGGCACTATTAACCGCGCCGGGCTGGCAATTAAGGTGTTGGCGTTAGCCGTGTTAAGTGGCATAACGTCCGGGTTAGCCACCTCAGTGGAATTGCCGTTGTCGTCATAAACTATTTCGCTTACGGTTACTTTAACAAAAGCGGTACTGTCGCCGCTGTTACGCACCCGCTTTAACAGCGTGCTTTTATTGCCCTGCATATAGTCGTACAACGAACCTATATGGATACTGGGGCCGGCAGCATAAACCGGACTGCTGCAGGCCGTTGCCAACAGCGACATGCCAAGCCAGCCTTTTAGCGTGTGTTTGCTAACTGTATGTTTGCGCATGAGTTTTCTCCGCTCGTTGCTTTGTTTATCTGTTCAATCGCTGTTGCCGGTGTTTAATGCCGCCACTGTCAGCCCAGGCTGTTGTGCCCGGCTGTTTATGCCGGCTGCACCGTAATTCAGGGCCGCATTATGGCGTTATCGCCTTGGGGGGGGGATCGGCATGCTCTGAATCAGGGGTCAGAGTTGTCCTATAATGCCGGGTGCTTAACCTTTAGCCCTTAACCCTTAACCCCGTGCTATGGCAGTAGCGGGTTCAGGCTTGTGGCTGTGCATCCGGGCTGTGGATCAGAGTAGTCTGATAGACGCGGAGGGGCCCGGCGGTTACTTTTGGCTGCCTTTCGATTATGGCAACCTTGTGGCGATAAACAGCCGCATGGCGTTGCTACAGAAGGCATTAATAACGTAAGCAGCCATACCGGCATTGTCATTGTTTATGGGCCAGGCCCACGAGAACAGGTATTAACTAAGATGAAATTAACCAAAATAGCCGCCTTACTTGCCGGCATTTGTATGAGTGGCCAGTTATGGGCTGCACCGCAGTATGATATTAACCAGGGCTACGCGGGTGGTAGTGTTGTTAGTTTTAACGACGTTATTTATAAAGCCAAATGGTGGGCTAATGCCGGCGATGTACCGGGCGCCGCAGTAGAAAATGAATGGGAAACCGCATGGGCGCTGTCGGACGATGACGGCGGAGAGCCCGGAGAGCCTGTCGATCCGGTTGATCCTGTTGAACCGGAAAACCCGGATGCGGTGTATATCAGCCAGGCTGAACTGGATGCCAAAGAAGCCTCTTTAACCAGTTTTCCGGAAATGGAAATGGTAAAGGCGACTATTGCTACCCGCGATAACGCTGTAGTAGAAGCGGTGGCGCCGGGTAAGGCCGACAACCCGTCTAACGTACAGCGTATTGAGCGCTTGTTTGACGAGCAGCAGTTTGAGTATGTATTTCCAATGCGGGCACCGGAATATACTTACCGCGGCTTTTTACAGGCTGCAGCCAAGTTTCCGGCCTTTTGTGGTGACTATGAAGATGGCCGTAATGCAGAAGAAATTTGTAGTAAAACGCTGGCAGTAGCGGTGGCGCACTTTGCCCAGGAAACCGGTGGCCATGATATTCATTCCCCTATTCCGGAATGGCGCCAGGCTTTAGTGCATGTGCGTGAAATGGGCTGGAGCGAAGATACCGCTAACGGCTATGCCGGTGAGTGTAACCCCAACACTTGGCAGGGCCAAACCTGGCCGTGTGGTACTTTAGCTAACGGCGAATTTAAAAGCTATTTTGGCCGCGGTGCCAAGCAGTTGTCTTACAACTATAACTATGGCCCGTTTTCACAGGCGATGTTTGGTACGGTAAGAACCTTGCTGGACGAGCCGGCATTAGTTGCCGATTCCTGGTTAAACCTGGCCAGTGCGGTGTTCTTTTTTGTTTATCCGCAGCCGCCTAAGCCGTCTATGTTGCACGTTATTGACGGTACCTGGCAGCCAAACGCGCACGATATTGCCAACGGTTTAGTACCGGGCTTTGGTGTAACCACGCAAATTATGAATGGTGGCGTAGAGTGTGGCGGTGCCAATGAGCATGCGCAATCGGCCAACCGGATTAAATACTACCGTGATACTGCCGCTTATTTTGGCGTAGAAATCAGTAATGACGAAGTGCTGGGCTGTAAAGGCATGAAGTACTTTGACGAATACGGTGCCGGCGCACTGAAAATAAGCTGGGAAGAAGACTACTCTTATGTTGCCGATAACCCCAACGGCGGTAAGAGCTATGCTTGCCAACTGGTAGGTTACCAAACTGCGCATTCGGCACTGTTGCCCGGCGACTACAAAAAATGCTTACTGCAAAAGTTCCCTGAAGTGGTTATTACCGATGGTGGCGACATTAACCTGCCGCCGGTAGCGGTAATTACCGGCCCAACCTCGGTTGAGAATATGCCAACTGTGACGCTAAGCGCAGCGCAATCGACCGATCCGGAAAACAAGCCATTAACTTACGCCTGGACCTTACCGCAAGGTGTTAGCGCTGATACGGTGGAAAATGTAACGCTGGTAGCGGCTTTGCCTGCCGTAACCAAAGATACCACACTGCAGTTTAAGCTGACCGTGACGGATGAAGAAGGTTTAAGCGCTACAGCCAGCCATGACTTGACCATTATTGCTGAAACTGACGGTAACAAAGCGCCGGTAGCAGTAATTACCGGCCCGGCAGAAATAGAAGGTGGCAGCGAGCTGCTGTTATCCGGTGCGGAGTCAAGCGATGCCGAAGGCTCGGAATTAACTTTTGCCTGGACCTTGCCGGCCGGTGTGTCTGCCGACAGCACCACAGAGCAACAGTTAGTGGTGCAACTGCCTGCACCAGCGAAGGATACACCGTTCCACTTTGCCTTACAGGTAACCGATGCTAAAGGTGCCGCCAGTAAAGTGGTGCAACACCAGGTAGTGGTAAAAGGTGACCCAACAGCCATACCGGCGTACCAGGCAGGCTTTGCCTACCAGGCCGGTGACCAGGTAAGCAATGACGGCAGCGTATACGAGTGTAAACCCTGGCCTGCTACCGGCTGGTGTGCCGGTGCCGCCTGGGCCTATGAGCCGGGTAAAGGTACCGCCTGGGATACCGCCTGGACTAAAAAGTAACCTTGTAAAGTAATGGCCGGGTTTTCGCTGAAAAAACGCAGCTTTTGCTGCGTTTTTATTTAAATATATTCATACATTGCGCTGCAAAATAGTGCTCATCGGGTTATAAAAATCATGTGAGTCTGCCAGACCGCCATTTTACATTTAATTATCTATATATTGCTTAATTGCTCACGTTAACGCTTAAACTTGGTTTCCAGAATAACCGATGAGTTGGTACGCTCTACGCCGTCTAAATTGCCGATATCATCCAGAATATGGCTAAGTTGCTCGGTGCTTTGTGCCTGCACTATGGCGATAAGATCGTACTCGCCGCTGATAGCATAGAGCGCCGAGACTTGCGCAATTTGCTTGAGCTCGACATTGGTTTTGGCGGTGAGTTTTTGCCGCACTTTAATACTGACATGCGCTGATACCAGTGAGGCCAGATAGTCCTCGCCATAATCGACGGAATAGCCTTTAATCACGCCGCTTTGCTCAAGCTTAGCAATGCGGGTTTGTACGGTAGAACGGGACAAATCCAGCATCCTTGCCAGGTCTGAAATACTGGCGCGGGCATTGTGCTTCAGTACTGCTAACAGCTTTTCTTCTTCCATGCTTATCATTTTGACAACCTCATCCGTTAAATTGCAGCTTTGGTTCGATAAATTGGCGATAATGATACTGCAATGTGACGAGCCAGAGCAATATAATAAGGTTAAATTTATTCTCAGCCAGCCACCATTTATATTGATAAAGGCCGGCCGTCTCTACAGCAACAGCGAGGTAGTTTATGCAGGTTTCAAGAAGCTTATTCGATGACGTAATGGTGCCAAACTATGCACCTTCCAAAATTATCCCGGTTAAAGGCAAGGGAGCACGGGTGTGGGACCAGGATGGCAAGGAGTTCATCGACTTTGCCGGCGGTATAGCAGTAAATTGCCTTGGCCATTGCCACCCGGCTTTGGTTACAGCGTTAAAAGATCAGGCCGACAAATTGTGGCATTTATCCAACGTAATGACCAATGAGCCTGCGCTGCTGCTGGCTAAAGCACTGGTAGATGCTACCTTCGCGGAAAAAGTCTACTTTGCTAACTCCGGTGCCGAAGCCAACGAAGCGGCACTGAAGCTGGCGCGTCGCTTTGCCAAAGACAAATACGGCGAGCAGAAGAACCAGATTATTGCCTTTAAACAAGGCTTCCACGGCCGTACTTTCTTTACCGTAACCGTAGGTGGCCAGCCGGCCTATTCAGATGGTTTTGGTCCTAAACCGGAAGCCATAGTACACGGCGAATTTAACAACCTGGACAGCGTAAAAGCGCTGATTAATGCCAATACCTGTGCGGTGATGGTTGAGCCGGTGCAGGGCGAGGGCGGCGTAATGCCGGCCACTGCTGAATTTATTAAAGGCGTACGTGAGCTGTGTGATGCGCACAATGCACTGCTGATTTTTGATGAGGTACAAACCGGCGTAGGCCGCACCGGTGAGCTGTATGCCTATATGGGCTATGGCGTAACGCCGGATATTCTGACCACAGCCAAAGCGCTGGGCGGCGGCTTCCCGATAGGCGCTATGCTAACCACCACTGACATTGCCAAGCACCTGGTAGTAGGTACGCACGGCTCTACGTATGGCGGTAACCCGCTGGCCTGTGCCGTTGCGTTAGCGGCAGTTAACACGGTAAATACACCGGCGGTGCTGGCGGGTGTTAAAGCCAAAGCGCAGCTGTTTAAAGACGGCCTGGATAAAATTAACGAAAAATATCACGTATTTAGCGAAGTGCGCGGTGCCGGTTTATTAATTGGCGCAGTGCTAAGCAGTGATTACGCCGGTAAAGCGCGTGACTTTATGTTAGCGGCCGCAGATCAGGGCTTAATGGCACTGGTTGCCGGTACCAGCGTAGTGCGCTTTGCACCGTCATTGGTAATCAGCGACGCTGATATCACCGAAGGCTTAGCCCGCTTTGAGCGTGCTGTAGCCCAAATAGTGAAGGCTTAAGCCATGTTAGTGATCCGGCCGATAACGGCAGCAGATTTCGCGGCGTTAAAACAGATCGCTATAGAATCCGGTGCCGGTTTTACTTCTTTGCCGGTAAACGATGAACGCTTAAAACAAAAAATTGACCATGCCGAGCACAGCTTTGCCGCTGCAGTAGACGGGCCCGGCGATCAGGGCTATTTGTTTGTGCTGGAAGATACCCAAACCGGTGAAATTGTCGGTACTACCGGCATTGAAGCCGCGGTGGGTACCAGCACACCGCTGTATCACTTTCAGCAGAATACCGTTATTCACCATAGCGCCGAGCTGAATGTGTTTAACCAGCTGAAAACCCTGACACTGTGTAACGACTACACCGGCGCGTCAGAAATTTGCACGCTGTTTTTGCGTGAAAGTTACCGGCGTAACCATGCCGGGCGATTTTTGTCCAAAGTGCGGTTTTTGTTTATGGCCGAGTACCCGCAGCGTTTTAGCGACAGGGTAATAGCTGAAATGCGTGGCGCGGCCGATAGCGATGGCCAGCCACCCTTTTGGCATTGGTTACAACAGCTGTTTTTAACCATTGATTTTCCCACCGCAGATCACTTGATTGGCGTAGGTAAAAAGGCTTTTATTGCCGAGCTGATGCCACGCCATCCTATCTATGTTGGTTTGCTGCCACAGGCCGCGCAGGATGTGATAGGTCTGGTGCATCAAAACACCAGGCCGGCGCTGAAGATGCTGGAAAGCGAAGGCTTTAGCCATCGTGGTTATATCGACTTGTTCGACGCCGGGCCAACGGTTGAAGCGCGTCTGAGCCAGATTAAATCGGTAGCGGCCAGCCAAAAAGTCAAAGTTAAAATTGCTGACGTACAGGGTGAACAAACGCTGGCGGTGGCCAATACAGAATTGCAGCAATTTCGCGCCAGCTTCGGTAAAAACGCAAAGTTTGATGCAGATCAGCAGCTGTTGCTGCTAAGCGCGGAATTTGCCGATACACTGCGCCTGCACGATGGCGAAATGGCAAGATTTATAGTGTTAGATAAGGCCTGAGGGCCAAACAAGTATTAACCGGTAAATGTTAAGGCGGATTAAATATGCATACTGATGTAAAAGTGTTGTTTGCCAACCTGTGGCAAGACTATGTAGCGGTGACTCCTTCTGCCAAACAAGTACACCAGTTACTCGGCAGCTCGCAGCAGGATGATGTAATAAATGATCATATCGCGCTGCGTACCTTTAACCTGGAAAAAGTAGGTTTGGAAAAACTGGCGGCGCACTTTAAAGCGCTGGGTTATGAAGAATGCGGTGAGTATCATTTTGAAGCGAAAAAGCTGTATGCCAAGCATTATGAGCACCCGGATCGCACTTTACCGAAGGTATTTATCTCTGAGCTGCTGTTAGATAAATGCTCGGCTTATCTGCGCGATACTATTACTGCCCTGGTTGAACAAATACCCTCTGAAGCGGTAACTGCGGATAATTTTCTATACAGCGGTACGCACTGGCAGGTAAGTCAGGCGACCTATGAGCAACTGCTGGCTGAAAGCGAATACGCTGCCTGGGTATCTGCCTGGGGTTATCGGGCTAACCACTTTACGGTAAGTGTGAATGACTTACAAAGCTTCGGCACCCTGGAGCAGGTAAATAATGCGCTGAAAGATGCCGGGTTTTTACTTAACACCTCAGGTGGCGAGATTAAAGGCACGCCACAGGTGTACCTGGAGCAATCTTCTACTCTGGCTGATTTACATCAGGTGCAGTTCAGCGATACCGTTGCCACCATTCCAAGTTGTTTTTATGAATTTGCCCGCCGTTACCCAATGACTAACGGCTTGCTGTACACCGGCTTTGTTGCCGCTTCAGCAGACAAAATTTTTGAAAGCACTAATGCCCGCTAACATTAATGCTCTGTAATAAGGGGCGTTAAAGCGGTAGCTCATACCAGGGCCGGCGATTTGCCGGCCTTTTTTATGCGACTTGGCAGCAGCTTGCTGCATTGCGGCTGCAACGCTATAGTGAGGTTAATTGTTAACAGGAGCGTGAGATGATGCGGTTGTCCGGCACAGTCAGCCTGTTACTGTTAATTGCGTTGATGTTTAGTGCAGCAGCATTTGCGCAGCATAGTCCTTGTCAACTTAGTGTGCGGCTGGAGTCAGAGCAGCAAAGCACGGCAGCTGGTTTACACAACGCTACCCGCACGTCACAACAATCGTATGCCTTACTTAGTGCACTGCTGGCTAAAGCAGGCTGCCAGTTAAAAGCGCAGGCGTTTCCGGCCGGGCGGGCGGTCAAAATGCTGGAAAATGGTTCACTGAGTATTATGGTCGGCATGTCGAAAACTGCAGAGCGTGAGCAATTCAGTTATTTTGTCGGGCCGCATCATACCGAGCGCATGGTGATAGTGGGGCAGCGTGAAATGCAGCACAATGTCAGTGATTTATTTCAATTATTAAGCTGGCCGGGGCTGATTTCAGTTACTGAGGGCGCCTACTACGGGCAGAAATGGCAACAATTGCTGCAGCAGGAAGACGCGCTGCAGCAACGTTTGTTCTATGCCTCGGGCAACCAACAGAAACTGGCGATGTTGGCGACAAACCGCGTAGTGGCAACATTGGAAGATGAAACTATTGTCGATGAACTGCTGCTTCAGGCCGATCTGGCGCAGCGCTATGTAAAATTGTTTGTGCTGCACGAAAACCCGGTTTATTTTGCCATCAGCCGCAAGGCGGTATCGCACGAGCTGTACTTGCAGTTGCAACAACACTGGCTGCAAATGCAGCACAGTGGCGAAGCAGACGAAATCCGGCAAAAGTTTTAACCGGCAATGCAGCACAATGAACCAAAAGTGTGTATGGTTCGTTAACTTTGTTTAGCGAATTTACCCGGGATGTATTTGCCTGTGAAGTCTGTTACCTGTTATTTATTGTTGCTGTTTGTCAGTTTTGTCGCTGCCGGTGATAGTGAACTGAAGAAAATCAGCCTGCCACATCCGCCCAATGGCGATATGTTGCTGCTGGCCGAGCGTAAACAATTACTGGTGTCTGGTTACAGCCAGTTTGCCCGCTGGCTTAGTCTGGTTGATTTAACTAATTACAGTAGCCGGATGTTGCCGGTGCCGGATGATGCCCAGTTTTTCAGTTCCGCGACATTGGCAGGCCAACAAGGACAGCAGCTGGTGTTTCTGGGTTTGGGCGGCGTTAGCCGGTTAAGTGAAGATGGCAGCTATGCGCAGCGTATTGTGGCCTCAGATTCACTCTATCGTGTACTGGATCAAAATCGCTTGCGCAGTGCTGGTTTTGTCGTTGAGTTGGGCTCTGGTTTAAGTGACTTTTTGATTGCCGACTTTCAGCACACACATTTATACCGCCAGCAAGCTGACGGCAGCTTCAGGCACTATGCGCTACAGCTCCCGGCGCTGGTACAAAGTTGGCGCAGCAGTCCCGATTATACCCCGCGTAAACACTATATTGTTGATGTAAATCTGGATGGCCGGCCAGACTTATTGTTTGTTTGGCAAGGTAAGTTTCAGGCATTTTTGCAGCAGTCTGATGGCAGCTTCAGCACTGAGCCTGCGTTAATGCCGTGGCCGGTGGTGCTGTCTACCGAGCAAGAGGCTGATCAGCGTAACGATGCCGGCCGCAGTTACAATGGCCAGAATATTGATACGCTGCGTGATATTACCGATATTGACGGCGATGGCGTGGCGGACCTGGTGATAAACCGCGAACAACTGGCCGACGCATTAGAGCGTAATAACAGCTTTCGTATTCATTTTGGCCGCAGCAGTGAGCAGGGACTTAGCTTTAGCGCTGAGCCTGATACCTTTATTACCACCGACACCTCGCCGATAGACGTAGTAATAGATGATTTTAACAGTGACGGCCGCAAGGATTTTTATATTCCAAGTACCCACTTTGGCGTTGGCACCATTATTCGCGTGTTATTGCGTGGCAGTGCCAATCTGGATATTGATTTTTACTTGCTCAATGCCCGGCGCCAGTATCCGGCAAAAGCCGATTTTCGCCAGCAAGCCACCATTGACGTTAGCATAGGAAACCTGCGCTACGATATGCCACTGTTTCAGTTAGCCGATGTACAAGGCGATGGCCATAAAACGCTGTTGGTAGGTGAGGGGCGCACTGAGCTAAGAAGTTATGCGCCGGACAGCAAACGTTTATTCAGCCGCCGTAGCAGCAGCCGCACAAAAATGGATCTGCCCCGTGATGCGCGTAAGGTAAAAGTGATGGATATAACCGGCAACGGCAAAGACGACCTGGTGTTGCCGTTTGACAGCCAGGAAGTGGAGAGCCTGCGCAATCAATTGCATATACTCATTAGTCACTAGTATTACTGTGCATTAACCGTTGTTCAAATTGTTCCAGCTGGCTTAAGTCTATGCCTGTAAGATGCTCTATTGGCAGGCTAAACGCCAAACCACGTGAGTCGCCATCTGTTACCAGCAGGTTATGCATGGCAGCTAAAACTGGTTCAGCCAGACTTTTGGCGACCACCATCAGTAATACAGACTGGCTGCCCTCGAACGTCATACCGAAAAAAGTTTTTTTAGTTTTAGCGCCAATACCGCGGCCATTTAGCAGGGTAATACCAGCGGCTCCGGCTTGTTGCGCGGCTTCTATAGCGTGTTGCTCCAGCTCTTCCGGGGTAATCGCTACTACGATAGAAAATTTCATGTTTGTACACTCCTGCGCGGATTTATATATTCAACCACTATGGCATACAGCATAACGGTGATAATGGGAAATATAGAAGCAAAGGCGATAAGGCCAAAGCCATCAATTAATACGTTGCGCCCTTCAATAGATGTTGCCAGGCCAATGCCCAGTGCGGTAACCAGCGGCACTGTTACTTCAGAGGTAGTAACACCGCCCAGGTCGAATGCCAGAGCAATGATGTAACGTGGTGAAAAGGCGGTGAGCAGTACTACTATGGCGTAACCGGCCATAATGTAATAATGGATAGAGTCGCCGCTGATAATGCGGTACACACCAACGCTAATGCCCACGGCAACCCCCAGTGCCACAATCAGCCGGATAACGGAGCCCTTAAGCTTGCCGGGGGAGGTCTGCTCTGCTTGTTCGCCAATAGCAATTAAGGCCGGTTCGGCCATGGTAGTGGCAAAGCCAATCAGAAAGGCAAACAGTAAAATCAGGCTGTGGTAGTTTTTGGCAATCAGTTGCTCTGCCATCAGGCTGCCCACCGGAAACAAGCCCAGTTTTAAACCCAGTACAAACGCATAAAGCCCCAACAGCACCATGCTAAAACCCACGATGACTTTTACCGGGTTAGCCAACGGCCGGCGCAAGATCAGGTACTGGAATATCAGCACCACCAAAATCATCGGCAGAATATCCTTGAGCATAGTGGCTAAGTCGATAATGGCTTTGAGTAACCAGAACATGGGCACGGCAGAACCGGCGCTGCTGACAACAGCGGCAGCGTCGCTGACGTTATATACCCAAATGCCATACAACTGTACGCTGATCATCGGCACCATTACCGCCAGTGCTACCAAACCAAAACCGTCTGTCAGCGCATTGCGGCCTTTAATGGAGCTGGCCAGCCCCAACCCCAACGCTGCGATCAGCGGCACGGTAACAATATTGGTAGTAACACCGCCGGAGTCATACGCTAAACCAACAATTTCAGCAGGGGCAAAAAAGGTTACACCCAGTACCAGAATATAGCCGCCAATCATCAGCCAGTGGATTGGCCAGCCCAGTATAATGCGCAGTACGCCCAATGCCATAACGGACCCGACAGAGCAGGCAACGATTAAGCGCAGGGTTAACGCATCTACCCGGCCTTCACTGATTAACTGCGCCTGCTGCGCTATGGCAATAAGCGCCGGCTCCGCGATTACTGCGGCAAAGCCAATAGCAAAGCCAAACACCAGTAATAACGGCAAAGAGCCTTTACGGGCAAATTGATTGGCCAGATTTTTACCCAGCGGAAAAATACTCAACTCCAGCCCAAGTAAAAATAATGCTATGCCCACAGCGACAATCAACAGACCAATAATAATGCTTAACGGCTCAGGCGGCAGGGTTTGAAAAACAACCAGCTGGAAAAACAGCACTACCGCTATTATGGGCAATAAGTTTTTTAAGGCGTGGATAAACTGATGCAGAAATTGCTGCAATAATGGCACCAAAGCTCCTTATCAGTTTAGTTTGCAGATGTTGTCAGTATACGTAATTAGAGTTGTTATACATTGATATAGCACATAAAAAAGCCCGTCAACTGACGAGCCCCTGATTACCGGATTATATACTCTTATAAAGCTTATTAAGTACCTGATACTTTACGACAAGTGCGTACTTTTTTGTTAGAACCAACAGCTTGTTCATTGCGACATATCAGTTTCTCGTTTGATGTATCGTCTTGCTTTACTTCTTGCTCTGCTGTTTGCGTTGTCGAAAGTTTAGCTTCAGATGAAGGGGCAGGATCTGCTGAACTAACTGCTGTTGATGCGCATCCCATCAACATAGAAAATATAAAAATAACACATAAATAACGCACGTTAACTCCTTATTTTTTTAATTGCTAAATATGGACGATAAAGTAAAGTGCTTTTTGTTTCAATAGCAGAGAAATTAATTTTTGCTGTTCCTAAACTAAATATAAGCCCGCTGATGGAGCGGGCTTATGTTTTGCTCTGCACCTGCTTACCGGGGTTCAAACTCAAATGGCACGCGTTGACGCTCACGCAAGCCAATCTCGTTTAAGCTGTTGGCATCAAATAAACGGCCATTAACCATGGTATGGGTTACGCGGTCGCTAACACGGATATCCTGCAATGGGTTGCCGTCTATCACTATTAAGTCGGCCAGTTTACCTGCTTCGAGTGAGCCCAGCTGATGGTCCATAGCAAAGGTTTTTGCCGGGTTAATGGTGGCGGTTTTTAATGCTTCCAGCGGTGTCATGCCACCCTGGGCAAACATCCATATTTCCCAGTGTGCACCTAAACCTTCACGCTGGCCGTGGGCGCCGATATTGGCCACAACGCCTATATCGCTCAGCTCTTTGGCAGTTTTTACGACATTAAAATGGTTGTAGTGACTATCCGGTGCCGTAGGGCGGCGCATGCTGCGCGGGGCTAACTCATCCATTGGTACATAGGTGCGCAGTTTCGGATGCTGCCACACTTCGGTTTTGTCGTACCAGTAATTTTCGCCCCAAATACCACCATAGGCCACGTTGAGTGTCGGTGTGTAAGCTGTACCACTGGCTTGCCACAGTTGTTTGATGTCGTCATACACTTTGGCGGCCGGCAGCGCATGCTCTATGGTGGTGTGGCCATCGACTATCATCGTCAGGTTATGTTGCATTAACGAGCCGCCTTCGGGAACCACCATCATATTCAGCTCACGCGCGGCCTGAATCACCTGCTGGCGCTGGTTACGCCGTGGCTGGTTGTAGCTTTTTACGCTGAAAGCACCGGCTTTCTGTAATCGCTGCAGGTGAAATTTAGCGTCGTCCAGGCTATCGATATGTGAGGTGTAACCGGCGCCTTCTGCACCGTATAAAATGGTACCGGTTGAGAAAATACGTGGCCCGGCAATACGGCCGGCTTGCTGCATTTCGCTGGCGGCAAATACTTCGCGGGTATCGTTAGACGGGTCGTGGATGGCCGTTACACCAAACGCCAGTGATGCATAGTTTTGCCAGTTTTGCTGCGGAATAATCTGACTGCTGCCCTGGCTGCCGTGGGCATGCGCATCAAACAGGCCAGGCATAATAGTTTTACCACTGATATCAAATACCTTAGCACGGGCGGGCACTGCAACTTCACCACGTTTACCCACAGCTTTAATTTTGTTGTGTTCAACCAATACCACGCCATCCTGAATTACTTCGTCGCCGTTCATGGTAATAACCTGGCCGCCAACAAAGGCGACACTGCCGCGCGGTATATCAGCCGGGACGCTAAAGCCGAGGTTAACGCCGTTTTTGGCGGCGAAATCGGTTTTTTCGCTAAAGTCGAACAAGCCCTCAATGCCGGCATGATACAGCTCCGGGCCTAAACTCCAGTACAGATGGCGGCTGTCGCCGCTCCAGCTGATGTATTCGCCGGCGCGTACAGACAGTTGCTTCACCGGAAACTGCTTGTCAGTGCCGCTGATATCAATTGCACTGCCACGCTCTGTAAAAGGCGTTACAAACACTTTAAAGCGATCGGCAAAGGCAAGGTATTTGCCGTCCGGTGACAGTTTAAACTCGGTACCAAATTTGGCGGTATACAGTGTTTGTTGGGTGTGTTTGGTTAAATCAATACGGATAAGGGCAGGCGCTTTGGCGTAATCCATCGCATATACCGCATTGTTGCCGGCAGCAAACATCGGTGCGCGGCCGTTACGGCTGATAAGCTCCGGGTTACCGCCTTTACTGCTGATCTTGTATAAACCGGTGTTAAGTGACCATTGCCGTGGCAGTAAACTGCCTCCCGCGGCTTTGCGGTACACCACCGTTTTGCCATCCGGGCTAAATACCGGCTCAACATATTTACCCGGCTCATTGGTTAGCTTGTTGATCCGGCCATTACGCAGGTTAAGGATATTTACCGCGCCCTGGCTATTGTCGTTCCAGCTAACATACACCAATTCTTTACCATCACGCGAGAACTGCGGATAGTATTCAAAATCCGTGCTTTGTTTGGTTAAGCGTCGCGGTTTAGCGTTGGCCACATCGGTAATATACAAATGGCCTAAGGCGCTAAATACTGCTTGTTTACCATCCGGCGATACCTGGACAAAGCGCAGCATTTTAGTATCAAACTGCTCTTTATCGATATCCTGTTTTACCCGCACGGCCGTTTGCATTTGCTTGTTGGTGTCGACACTAAACGGCACTGTAGCTATGGCTTTATCTGCCACAGTTAACTTTTTAATCTCACCGCCGGCCCAAAACAGCAGGGCTTTGTTGTCCGGCGTCCAGGCCAGAGTAGGGTAAACACCGTGAATGGCCCAGGTTTCCTGCATATCGCGGTCTAAGCCGTCATACAGTTTAATATGCTCGCCGCTGGTTAAATCATATAAAAACAACGTGCTTTGAAAATCTACCCGGCGGATATAGGCGAGGTACTTACCATCCGGTGATGGCGTAGGGCGGATAGCACCACCGGCACCTTCCAGTACTATGTCCCACTTGCCCGTTTCGCGCTCAAAACGTTTTATTTTATAAATGCCACTTTCAGAGTCTTTGCTGTAGTGAAAGGTTTTGCCAGGCGTATCATCCTGGGAGAAATAAATGTATTTACCGTCCGGCGAAAAGGCCGGCTCGCCGAGGTCTTTTTGATCATTCGGCCGTTCTGTCAGCATAATGCCGTTACCGCCGGTTTTATGATATTGCCAGATTTCACCGGCACCCAGTGAGCGACTGGCGGTAAAATGCTTACGGGCGACGATAAACTCGCTATCCGGGCTCCAGGCCGGGCTGTTCAGCAGGCGAAAAGTCTCGTTGGTTACTGCGCGCTGTTCAGTGCCGTCGGCATTCATAATCCAGATATTATCGCCACCGCCTTCATCGCTGGTGTAAGCAATATACTTACCGTCCGGACTAAAGGTGGGCTGCATTTGCCAGCCAATGTCGGTAGTAAGTTGTTTTGCAGCGCCACCACTAACCGGCATGGTATAAATATCACCGAGTAAATCAAAGGCGAGGGTCTTACCGTCCGGGCTTAGCGCCACGTTCATCCAGCTGCCTTGTGAAACCTTGATATTGACTGTTTCAAACTGGCCTTGTGGTGCATTAACGTCCCAGTCGGGGGCTTTTTCAGTAGTGTTGTCTGCTTGCAGGGCAAAACTGCCGATGGCCAGCGCGATAAGGCTTGGTTTAAGTAGCATCATCCGGTTGTTCCTGTATTTTCTTATGATAGTTGTTATTAGTCCGTACCAGATTGGCATAAACTGACCGCAGAGTTAAGCCATTCACCAGCGGATTGCGTTAAAATTGCGAGTTAAACCGATAAAATCAGGAGTTAAAGGTGATTGAATCGCCCTGTGTGGCAGCGTGCCGTTTAAATACCGATAAGGTGTGTGTGGGTTGTTATCGTCATATAACTGAAATAGTTGACTGGAACCTACGTAATGATACTGAAAATGCCGCTATATTACAGAAGGTTGCTTTGCGAAAACAAAATGCAGCTACTGAGCAGGATGGGCCGACCAGTCCGATCACACAAGCGGAATGGCAAGCGGCAAAAATAGCAGCGCGTTTAGGTTGAAGGATGGTTTATGTTGGATTGGCAGTTACTACTGAGTATTGAGCCTTTTGCCTGGGCCGAGCTTGGCACTGCGGTGCTGTGTGGTTTTATTATCGGTCTGGAGCGGCAATTACGTGGCAAACCGGCCGGTATTCGTACCTCTATTTTGATTGTGATGGGGACTTATGTGTTTATCGCGGCCTCTATGTCGGTAAACAGTAGTATGACCGATCCATCGCGTATTATCGGCCAGGTGATAACCGGGGTGGGGTTTCTCGGCGCCGGGGTAATGTTAGCGCGCGATGGTATGGTACTGGGCGTCACCTCAGCTGCAACAATTTGGGTGTTGGCCGCCGTGGGGGTATGCATAGGTATCGGTGAAGACCTGGTAGCGATTAAGCTGTCGGTGCTGGTGGTGTTTGTGCTGGTAGGCATAGATATACTGGAAAACTCATCTTCTGCTATGCGCCGTGGTGTGCACCGCACTTATAACGAGTGGATCACCCGCAGTAACGGCAGCTTGTTTGGCCGGCGCAAAGAAGATAACAAAGCCGCGCAGCGGGCAGATATTGATGATCCACATTAATGCAGCTATGACAAAAGTGAGTTAGTATCTTGAATAACAATATAAAAATGGACGGATTACATGCTTGAAGCTGTCTGGATTGGTTTTGCGTTTTCTTTAGGTTTACTGGTTCGTGCCATAGGCTTACCGCCGTTAGTGGGGTACTTGTTGGCGGGCTTTGTTATCTCTGCTACTGCTTCAGACCTTAGCTTACCGCCGGAAGGGCCGTCGATAATTCATCACGTTGCCCATTTGGGCGTATTACTGCTGTTGTTTACAGTTGGCCTGAAGTTAAATGTACGTAGTCTGGCCAAGCCTGAAGTACTGGGTGGCAGTACTCTGCATTTTGCCTTGTCGATTATTCTTACCTTACCTGCGGTACTGTTTATTTTTGACGTTAGTTGGTATCAGGCCTTAATGTTAGCGGTAGCGCTGGCATTTTCCAGCACAGTGTTGGCGGCAAAGGTATTGGAAGGCAAACGCGAGATCCGCGCCTTTCATGGCCGGGTCGCTATAGGTATTCTGATTGTACAGGACTTATTGGCACTGCTGGTAATGAGCCTGGCTAACGGCACTACACCATCGCCCTGGGCACTGCTGGTGTTTGGCTTACCGCTACTGCGACCGCTGCTGTACAAATTGCTTGATGCCAGCGGCCATGAAGACTTACTGATTTTGTTTGGTTTAATGCTGGCACTGGTAATAGGCGGCCAGGGCTTTGAGCTGGTGGGGTTAAGTTCTGAGTTAGGCGCACTGGTGTTTGGCGCCTTGTTAGCTAAGCATGCCCGGGCCGGCGAGCTGTCGAAATCGTTGTGGAGTATTAAAGAATTCTTTCTGGTAGGGTTCTTTTTACAAATTGGTATCGACGGCTTGCCGGATGCCAATGCCTGGCTATTTGCCGGTGTGATGTCGTTGTTACTGCCGGTGAAAGCGATATTGTTTTTCTTGTTGTTAATCATGTTTAAATTGCGGGCGCGCAGTGCTTTCTTAACCAGTATCAGCCTGACTAACTACAGCGAATTTGGTCTGATAGTTGCCAGTGTAGTATTGCCCGAGTGGCTTATTCCGCTGGCGTTAACGGTGGCTATTTCTTTTGTTATCTCTGCGCCGCTAAATCGTATGGCACACCCGCTGTATGAAAAGCTATGTAACCGTTTGCTGAAGTTTGAGCGCAATATCCATCACCCGGACGAGCAACCGGTATCACTGGGTGATGCTGATGTGCTGATCATGGGCATGGGACGCACCGGTACCGCCGCCTATAACTATTTATCCAGCAGCCGTAAAATCATCGCAATGGATTCAGATCCGGCTAAAGTGGCAGAGCATCAGAAGAAAGGTATTAATATTTTCTATGCTGATGCCGAAGATCAGGTGTTTTGGCAAGGCCTGGATTTTGGCAAGGTTGAAGCGGTGATCCTTAGTATGAATGACGTGGAAGCCAAAATGATTGCAGCAAAAAAACTGCGCAATGCCGGTTTTAGCGGCTTTATTGTGTCGCACAGTATGCATGATGATGAAGCGCGCGAGATTATTGCTGCCGGTGCCGATCAAACCTATCTAACCATGTCTGAAGCCGGTGTCGGTATTGCCGAGCACGTTAAGCAACATTGCTTTGCGATAAAAGCATAACACTACCGGTAAGTTGGACCGGAGAACAGCATAAAAAAGGCGCCATAAAGGCGCCTTTTTTATAGAATAAGATAGTTAGCTGGCGCTACGTTCTTTGATAGCAGCAATGATTGGCGAAGTGCCGAAACCGTTGCTGGTAGCCCACTCGATGTCACCTGACGCGGCAACCTGGCTGCCTGGTAACTGGCTGATGATAAAGCCGGCTGCATCTGCAGCATTGTGCTTGATGGCGTGGCGAACCAGTGGTAAACCGTCACATACAATACCGTCGTATACGTTACGTAAACGTAAGCGGTTGTCAGATAAGGTTTTACGCAGATTGTTTTTGCTATCCGCTGCAACATAAGAGCAGATAGATTGGGCTAATTGATCGTCGGCTGCTGCAGGAGCACTGATAAATGAAGTGGCGGCGATAACAGTAGCTAAAGTGATTAATTTTGCTTTCATATTCGAGCTCCAAAATTTGAGTTAAGTAACAATCATTAATGCAACAGCAGTTGCAGAACACGAAAGGACATAAGGCATGTCGTTTAACTCTGACAGAGCAGAATAAACATCGCACTTAGCGACGGCAGCCCAGCTATCGTAGATGCCTTGCGGCAACCCTTAGACCTGAAGCTTTGCGTGTACTCCCTTTCGGGAGACTTGCCTTTCGAGCGAGCGCATTCTAATTAACGCTCGTTTTTTATGCAAGCTTAATTTAAGCTGAATTGAAACTTTTTTTAAATCTTATGCTTAGACCGGCCACCGTTGTTGCACTATGGCTATATCCAACGCCATTAGCGCAGCGGTTGCACGTTGCCAGCGTTGATACAGTGCATCGGCTAATGGCGCTGCCAGCTCCGGTTGCAACTGCCAATCACTGCACCAAATGTTATTAATCTCAGTTAAACTGCCGACATAACCCAGTTGTAATGCCACTAAAAAGGCTGCACCCAGCGCGGTGGCGTCGGTAGTGTGGCAGCGTGCTATGGGTGTTTGGCATAAATCGGCCAGCGCCTGTAAAAACCAGCGGTTGGCTGTCATGCCGCCGTCTACCCGTAAACTGCTGACATTAATGCCATCCTGCCGCATGGCGCTAAGTAAATCACGGCTTTGATACGCCACACTGCGCAGCGCGGCGGCGGCTATTTGCGCACGGCCGCTGTCGCGGGTCATGCCAAACAGTGCGGCTTGTACTTGTGGCTGCCAATGTGGTGTACCAAGCCCGGTAAAGGCGGGGATTAACAACTCGGTTTGTTGATAATCAATACCGGCTGCCAGGGCCTCAGTATCGCTGGCCTGACGGATAATACCCAGCTTATCGCGCAGCCATTGCACGGTTGCGCCGGCCATAAAAATGCTGCCTTCGAGCGCATAAGTAGTATGGCTGTTTAAGCGCCATGCCACGGTGCTAAGCAGCTTATGTTTGCTGTGCAGCACCTTACTGCCGGTATTTACCACAGCGAAACAGCCGGTGCCATAAGTGCTTTTACTCATGCCAGGTGTAATACAGGCCTGGCCTAATAATGCTGCCTGTTGATCGCCTATCATACTTAGCAGCGGCACCGCCGCGCCAAACACCGCTTTGTCAGTCAAACCAAACTCTGTTGCGTTATCCCGCACTTGCGGCAGCACAGCGGCAGGAATATTGAACAGTTGCAGCAGTTCTTCATCCCACTGTTGGCGATGAATATTAAACAGCAGGGTGCGGCTGGCATTGCTGGCATCGGTGGCATGCACTTTGCCGCCGCTCAGTAGCCATAACAGATAACAATCAATGGTGCCAAAACACAGCTCACCGGCTGTTGCAGCTTGTCTGGCACCTGCCACGTTGTCGAGTAACCAGCACAGCTTAGTGGCGGAAAAATATGGATCGGCCAACAGGCCGGTTTTTTGCTGCAGCACTGACTCCTGGCCTGAATCTTTCAGTTGCCGGCACAGTGCTGCCGTGCGTCTGTCCTGCCAGACAATCGCCGGATACAGCACCTTGCCGGAGGTTTTGTACCAAAGCAGTGTGGTTTCGCGCTGATTAGTAATACCGATACCGGCGATATCTGCCGGTTTCAGTTTGGCTTGCTGTAATGCGCGGCTGATACTGGCGGTCACACTGTGCCAAATCTGTGCCGGGTCTTGCTCTACCCAGCCGGATTGCGGGTAGCTTAGCGGCAGTTCCTGTTGGGCGCAGGCAACCGGCTGCAGGACCGGATTGTAGATAATAGCGCGGCTTGAGGTAGTACCTTGATCAATAGCGAGTATATATTTTGCCATGGCGTGAGCTTTTAGCGTTATGCTTAAGTTATTGTTTAGCCTGGCAGCAAACGCTGGCAGTGTCTACGCCCAATAGTGGAGTCTGTATGATAGTTACCTTTAAATCCAAAGCCAGCGGCGATTTAATTTACTTTAAAGATGCTGCGCTGAAATTACTGCAATTGATGGGGCGGGATGACAAAGTTCCCTCAGCGCTTTACGCTGAAGATGTGCCGAAAGCTCTGGCGCAATTGCAGCTGGGTTTAGCCGCCATTGCTGAAACCGAGCGGGTTAAAGCTGAGCAAGCCGATGCAGAAATGGCTGACAAACCGCATGGCGATAAAGGTCATGTCAGTTTGAACGTGCGTGCTGTGCCGTTGATTGAAATGCTGCAAAAAGCGCAAAAGAAACAGCGTCCGGTGTCTTGGGAATAACGTTGCGCTAAGCTGTCGGGCGCACCTGATGCTGTGGCAGTGTCAGCGTAACCTCGAGGCCGGGTGGTTGATTACGTAAGCTAATGTGGCCGCCATGCGCTTCAATAATATCGCGGCATAAGCTGAGCCCTATGCCAGAGCCGCCGGTTTTGCTGGTGTAAAACGGTACCAGCGCATGCTGCAACTGTTCCGGGCTCATGCCGCCGCCGCCATCTTGTAATATGAGCGTCAATTGTTGCGGGCTCTCGCAAAACTGCAATGTGATAAGCTCAGCTGCTGAGCCCGCCTCATGGGCGTTTTTCAGCAGATTGAGCAGCAATTGCTGCAACTGTTGGCTGTCGGCCTGCCAGGGGAGTTGTGGCAATGCACCGTTAAGTTCAAACCCGTACAGATCCTCTAACTGATTAATCAACCTCGGCCAGTTAATTGTGCTCAGCCGGGGGCGTGGCAATTTGGCAAACTGAATATAGGCTTGCACAAACTGGTTAAGCTCCCGGCTGCGCTCGCTCAGCGTGCTGAACAGGCCGGCCAGTTCGCTTTGTTGCAGTTGCAGGGCGCGTTGCTCGCCGGAAAATGCCAGTGATGATAATGGCGCCAGGGTGTTATTCAATTCATGGCCAATCACCCGCAGCAGCTTTTTCCAGGCTGTCAGCTCTTCGCGCTGAATTTCACGCGTCATTGGTTTTAATAAGTACAGCCGATGCTGTTTTTGGTTTAACTGAAACCGGCTCAGCGACAAGTGCCAGATACTGTTATCCGCCAGATGCATAAGGCCTTGCTGCTGTGCGGCGATAGCCTGTGCAAGCATGGGTACAGCCGTGACTATGCTTTGCAGTTTACTGCCGTCAAAAGCCTTGCCGTGGTTTAATAGTTGACGTGCCACCGGATTACTCATCAGGACGGTGTCTTTATCATCGGTCAGCAGCAGGGCGGTGGGGCTGCTTTGCAGTACGGTATCCAGCAGCAACTCACGCTGATATAAGCTTGCGCGCTCGCTGCGCAATTGTGCCGACATGCTGTTTAAGCTGTTGGCTAACGCGGAGAGTTCATTCATTTTTAACTGATTAGCGCTGGTATTAAAGCTGCCGTCCTGCAAATTTTGTGCATGCAGATTAAGCGCTTGTATTTCTGTTGTCAGCGGTTTGAGCGCCTGGTGCAATAACAAGGCAAGCACAATGCCGGCGCAGCAGATGGCAAAAGTCAGCAGCACATTGTGGCCTGTCATAATAAGTTGTACTGCCAGGGCAATCAGCGTTAGCAGCAGGCACAGCAGGTTTAACCGGCTGTGGCTGCTCATTTTGCCTGAAGCAAGCCGGCTGTCAGGGCGCTTCAATACCGTAATACTCCATGCGCCGGTACAGGGCCTGACGGCTGATGCCTAATTGTTTCGCTGCCCGGGATACTACGCCACCGGCCTGCAGCAATGCCTGTTGTAACTGCTCCGGGTCGATATCATCCAGCGCCCGTTTGCCGCTGTCCACAGTATCGGGCAGGCCCAGATCTGCGCTTTGTATTTCACTATCACTGCTTAACAGCAGTGCGCGCTGACACACATTTTGCAACTCGCGCACATTACCCGGCCAGCGGTAACTGAGTAACAACTGCTCTGCTGTTGTACTCAGGGCTTTTTTACCGGCGAGAAAATAGCGCGCCAGTGGCAGAATATCATCCGGCCGTTGCGCTAAAGCCGGCAGCGCCAGCTGCACCACATTGATGCGGTAATACAGATCCTGGCGAAAGTCGCCGCGGTGTATTGCGGCAGTTAAGTCACTGTTGGTGGCACTTATCAGCCGTATATCGACTTTGCGCGTAGTGCTTGACCCCAGGCGTTCAAATTCGCCGGTTTGCAGCACACGCAGCAACTTGGCCTGGCCAGCCAGTGATAAATTGCCGATTTCATCTAAAAACACACTGCCGCCGTCAGCGGCTTCAAAGCGGCCAATGCGGGTTTTTGTCGCTCCGCTATAAGCGCCGGCTTCAGCGCCAAACAGCTCAGCTTCCATTAAATCGGCCGGCAGGGCGCCCATGTTTACTTTAATAAAGGGTTTATTCTTACGCGGCGAGTTAGCATGCAACACATTGGCTATGCCTTCTTTACCGGCGCCGTTAGGGCCGGTGATTAATACCGCCGCCGCGGATGGTGCCAATTGCAGCGTCATCTGTAGCAGCTGCTGCATTTGGCTGCTGGCAAATACCAGCTTGCACAGGTCTTTGCCGGCAAAAGCCGCATTACGTTGTTGTTCTGCGCGCTGCTGCTGTTCGCTCAATTGCTTTAGCTTTAATGCATTCGCCACGGTGAGTAGCAGCCGCTGGTCGTCCCAGGGTTTGGCGATATAGTCTGTCGCGCCGGCTTTTACCAGCTCGACGACCATTTCCAGTTGGGTCCAGGCTGTCATCAGTACAATGGGTATTGCCGGGTATTGGCTGCGCAACCGGTAGAACAGGGTTTGGCCCTGTATGCCCTGCATTTGGCCGGCACTGAAATTCATATCCTGCAATATCAAATCAATATTATGCTGGCTTAGCAACTGCCAGGCCTGCTCAGGTGAGTTGGCGCACAACACCCGATAGCCCTGCAACGCAAACAGCGTTTGCAGGGCCTGACAGATTGGCTGATTGTCATCAATAACCAATAATTTTAGCATAGTTTATAAGGCTTTAGTGGCAGTGGCCGGCGACACCCGGGTAGCAATGGCCGCAGGATACCATGTTGCTACAGTGACACAAAGCAGTAGTACCGCTATCGTGACTATGGGGAAATACCAATTCAATGCCGGTATAGAAATAACCTGTGCCAGCGCCTGATTCAGCAACAAGGCTAAGGCAACCCCCAGCATGGAGCCTAAGGCAGTACATAACCAGTTTTCACCGAGTAATTCCAGTAAAATTAAGCCCTTACTGGCTCCCAGTGCGCGTTTAATACCAATTTCCTGCTGGCGTTTCAGTGCATGAAAATGAGTACTGCTGTAGCTCGACACCATTGTAACCAGCAGCATCAGCATACTTAATATTGTCAGTAACATAGCCAGGCCATATTCATTACGGTATAACCGCTGATGCTGTTCGGCCAGCGAGCGGATGTGAAAGATTTCGATATTAGACTCAACTTTTTGCAAGGCGCCGGCCAGCTGTTGCCTTACGGTTTCGGTGTGCTCTGGCGCAGTACGCAGTAAAATGCTGTAGCCCCAGTCAACTCCATAGGGCGGGGCTACCTGCATACTGTTATACATGATATGGTCGCCACTGCGCTGGCCGTAAAAATCGGCGATAACTGCTGCCACCCGGCCGCGATTAATCTGTTGCCCCACAGCTGGCGTATCAGCAAACAGTTTGTCTGCCAGACTCCTGGTTAATACCACATCCGGGCTGCCCGGGGCGTCAAGCGACACAGAGTGCTGCGGCAACTCGCCTTGCAGTAACTGACTGTCCAGAACACTAAAGAAGTCTTTGGAAACAAAGTACATCGGTACGGTAGCCACATTAGTACGCTCTTGTTGTTCCAGCACATAGACATTACCGTTATTACCGCCCTGCAAAATAACAGATTGGTTTGAATAAGCCGCGGCGATAACACCGGGAATGGCTTGTACCGCGGTCAGTTGGCGGTTTAGCAGATCTTCTAATGCAGGATACACCCGCAGCGGAGCCGAAGTGGGTTTTAGCTGCACCAGCAAGATATTATCCAGATCTAATCCGGTAGGTTGGTTAAGCTGCTGTTGGGTTTGCCGTGCCAGCAACACGCTGTTTAACAGCAGTGCCAATGTCATCGCCAACTGCAGTAGCAGTAAAGTGGTAACCACCTTACGGCTGAATAATACTTTACACAGTAAATAAAATGACATAGCAATTATTCCTTAAGTTGCTGATTTAATGTGCCAAAAGACGCGCGAAGCGATGGATAAAGCGTAACCAGATAACTACAAACAAATGCAATAACTAATAAACCGAGCAACAGCGTTATATCCCAACCGGAAAACAGACGGTTACCGGGCAGCAACTGGTTCATTAGTTTGATGCAGGCATAACCGGTTACTAAAGCACCCAGAATGGTGAATAACGCCATTAGCAACACATCGGCCAACATCTGCAGTTGCAGTTGGCTCCGGCTGGCACCCAACGCGCGGCGCAGGCTAAACTCGTACTGATTACTTAAATAGCGGTTTAACGACAGATGGCTGGCATTAAACAAACACACCAGTAAAAACAATAAGGTAACCAGAGCAAAGGCTTTGATATCGCTGCTTTCGCCGCCAAAGTAGTGAACAATATTACGCATAGCAACTAACTGATTATTCGGTGCCGACGGATGACGCCCGGCAGCTTTTTCATCCTGCACCAGATTATGCATAAACTGACGGTAAGCTTGCTGTTGTGCCGGTGTATCCAATTGTACCCAGTACTGCAGCTGATGCAGTGCGCCGGTGCGGCCCTGAGTACTTAACCGGCGGTAATCGGTATCATCAAAGGTTTGTGATTGGGTGTTAGACAAATAATTCATGTCGTAACCGGTTTCCAATGGCAGATAAATATCGTCTGCCTCACTTAAATGGTTGCGATTATTGGCGTCATACAGTCGGGGTAGCATTTGCCAGTCATTCAGCACTGCGCTGACAGTAACATGACGATCATCCAGTAGCAGTTTTTCACCAAGAACATCAGTGCGGCCAAACAGTTTTTCAGCGCTGGCTTTAGTTAAGACAACCTCATGGCGGGCGCTGTTATCCGGCCAGATACTGCCGTGCAATACCGGCACGTCAAACATGGTAAAAAAATCACGCTGGGTTATACGGATACTTACCGGCAATGGCGCTTGCTCTGCACTTCGACGCAGATAACCATCCGCGCTGTACATGGCGGCTTTCTTTGTCGGGATCTCAGTCTGGCTGAGCTTTTCGATATTGCTGTAGCTGAGTACGCGCGGCGGTTTACAGTCGTTGCAGTCATAAGGTGCCATTAACGTCATCGGAAAAAACAACTTGTCGCTTTTGTGCGGCAATGGGTCGCTGTTTAGCTGATAGTAAAAAGTGGCATTGGCAAAAAATACGCCCAAACCTACACTTAAAATAAAAATGGTTAGTGCATAAGGCAGCGGGGCACGCTTAATGCCTTTGAGGCTGACTTTCAGGTAATAGATAAACTGTTCCATTTGTTTCCCCTTAAGCGCTGTGCGCGGCCAGCGGTTCGTATAAGGTACTGTCATGTAACTGACCATCGATGATCTGAATGTGTCGCCCGGCGCGGCGCGCCTGATCCGGGTCGTGCGTTACCATTAAAATGGTGCAGCCTTGCTGGTTTATTTGCTCCAACAGCTCCATCACCTGGCGTGCCATTAACGAATCAAGGTTGCCTGTAGGTTCATCGGCCAGCAGAATGCGCGGCTGGCCGGCAATGGCGCGGGCGATAGCTACCCGTTGTTGCTGGCCGCCGGATAATTGCCCCGGCAGATAATCGCGCCGTGCATGCAGGCCAACCAGCTCCAAAGCGTGCTCAATACGTTGTTTACGCTCGCTGGCCTTTAAACCGCGGTAGCGCAGTGGCAGTTCGATATTGTCATAGATGCTGAAGTCTTTAATCAAGTTAAAGCTCTGAAAGATAAAGCCTATTTTCTCATTTCGCAATTTAGACAGGGCCGCGTCAGACAAACCTTTTACCGATATGCCATCGAGCAGATAGTCGCCGGCGTCAAAGTTTTCCAGGGTACCGAGAATATTCAGCAGCGTTGATTTACCTGAGCCGGATGGCCCGGTAAGGGCAGCAAATTCGCCTTCATTTACCTGCAGGTTGATGTCGCGCAGGGCATGGGTTTCAATTAACTCAGTGCGAAAAATTTTGCTTAAGTTAGTTAGCGTTATCATAAAGGTATCCTTGCTTATTAGTTCAGGTTAACCCGGCTTTGCTCTTCAAAGTCGGCTAAATTTGAAATGACCCATTGTTCGCCTTCAGTGGCACCGCTGAGTATTTCTACCCATTGCACTGACAGGGCGCCCAACTCGATATTTTTACGCAGCGCCTGATTGTCCAACACCTGATAAGCCTGACGGCCACCGCCGGAGCTGACAAAATCACCACGGGCTATTTTCAGCACATTTTCTTTGTGCTCCAGAATAACGCGGGCAGTTAAACGTTGGCTTTGTCGCAATTGCGTGCTGTCAACCTTGCTAAAACGTACCCGGGCACTGACCTGGTTGTTGCGTACCTCCGGTGCGATATAACTGATAGCACCGTTTAACAACTGATTACCGAGGTTGATATCGACCTGCTGGCCCGGCAGTAAATCGCGGGCATAGCTTTCCGGCACCGCCAGCTCTGCTTCGTATTGGCTTAAATCTATAACGGTCAGCAATGCCTGGCCGGGTAATACATGGCTTTGTTGCTCTACCAGCCAGTTACCTAATTGCCCGGTAACCGGCGCAGTGATATTCAGTGCTGTGACTTTACGCTGCAATTCGTCCACCACCAGTTGCTGGCGGTGGATGTCTTGCGCTCGTGAACTTTGCTCAAAGCTAAGCTTGTCTTTGGCCAGCTCTACCTTGCGTTTGGCATGATCAAATTCCAGTTCGGCTTTGGTCAGGTTGTCTGTGGCGATATCAAAATCCAGTTTGCGGATCACGCCAAGTTCTATCGACTGGGTAGCGCGCTGCAACTCGCGTCGCGCCGCCAGTAAATTAACCTGAGCAGCATTCATTACCTGCTCCATATCCAACTGTTGCTCACGGGCGTTCAGGGCAGCGCGTTCAGCTTCACTTTGCATGCCGGCCAGCACGGCTTGTTGTTGCTGTAAATCGTTCTGCAGCGTTGGGCTGGTGATGGTGGCCAGTAAGTCGCCCAGGGTTACCGCCTCGCCGGGTTGTTTGAATAGCTGCACCTGGCCGGTTTCCTGGCTGTACAAAGTAGGGGCATTAGCCGCGACTATTCTGCCTTGTACTGCGATATCGCGTACCAGATCACCGCGTTGTACGGTGGCAAACTGCATTTGATTGCGCGGCAGCACTAAGCTGGCGCTTTCACCGACGGACTGAAAAAACGCCACTGCCAACACTACTATGCCGGCGCTGACAACGGCGGCAGGCAAAAAACGCCGAAACGGAGTTTTCGCCGGTCGCTGAATAAGATTGTCCTGTTGCGTTGTACCCTGGATCATTGTTCTGCTAGTCCTTATCTGTTTTCAATGCTGTGATATAGCAGCTTTGATGCCAACTTTTAAGATATTGATTTTAATCTATTTTATACTTATGCAGCTGCTTTAAGTGTTGTCCGCGGACACTTAGAGTGTCCGCCGGCATTAAGCGGACAACAGTTGCTAAAACAATTGCTTAACGTAGAATCAGTACGGAGAAAAACAATAAAGTGTGAGATGTAGATGGATACTGCAGTGCAGCAATATTGTGACAATTGCCACACCAGCTTACAGGGTGAATTTTGTCATCAGTGTGGTCAGGAAAAGAAGAGCTATATCCGCAATGTCAGCGGTGTGGTGAGCGAGTTTTTCGGCGAGTTCAGTAATTGGGATGCCAGAGTTTGGCGTACGTTGTTACCGCTTTGGTTTCGGCCGGGGTATTTAAGCAGCCGTTATGTGCAGGGCCATCGTGTACCTTATGTGCCGCCACTGCGGCTGTATTTATTTACCTCGATTATCGCGTTTCTGATCTTTGCCAAACTGCTGCCCGATACTCCGATCAACATAACATCGCCGGACCAAACTGCAATGCAGCAGGCACAAGACATTGAACAGGGACGCAAAATCTTGTCTGAGGTCATGGCAGAGGTTAAGCACGATCTACAGCAAGATCAGCAGCAAACGCCGTTCGACAGCAGAATATCCTTTTTGTCTGACGAGGCTCAGCAGCAGTTTGACACCAAACTAGCCGCTATCGTTGCTAACCCGAAGCTGGCGATAAATAAATTTTTCAGCCTGGCGCCGCAAATGATGTTTCTGCTGCTGCCGCTATTTGCGCTGTTGCTTAAGCTGCTGTATATCCGCTCAGAGCGTTATTTTATGGAGCACTTAATTGTAGCGTTACACAGCCACAGCTTTATTCTGCAAATGTCGGTATTTTATCTGGCGTTGTCGTTACTGCCGGCTTATATCAGCTGGCCCTGGTTGGCAGCAGCAGTCAGCCATTTGGCTGAACTGGCGTTTATATGGATGCCACTGTATTTATTGTTATGCCAAAAGTTTTATTACCGCCAAAGCTGGGGCAAAACCCTGGTTAAGTTCTGGCTAACCAGCTCGTTCTATATGGTATTGGCGATGTCTGCTGTGATGGGTTTAATTGTGCTTAGTATATTGTGGGCCTGAACGGCTTTTTGTTGCCATGCATAGTATGGCGTACAGAAAACCAGCCGGCAGATAACATAATGATGTAGTAAGGCTGGTTATTTTGGCCTGCTAACATTGCAAAACCAGTGCTTTCTGGTTAGATTGATTAACAACGCAAGTGAACCAACAGGAAGTCATAATGAAAAAATGGGCAACTGCAGTGATCGCTGCAGCAGTGTTTTCAACCTCAGCTGCTGCCGATACACAAGATTATAAATTGGTAACCGTGGCCGGCTATCTGAACTTTTATTTACTCAATCTTAATGCTTGCGAAGATTTTCATCCGACAGTTCGTGCTGCAGCTTATGATGCTGAAAAAACCTTGTATCCGTATCTGGATAAGTTACACAGCAAGATGGGCGGTGTTGATGGCGCTAACCAAAAAATGGTAGCGGATATTGTGATGAAACGTCGCAATATGCTCAATACACAAATTGCTGAAGGCGATTTCACTATTGAACACTGCCAGGCTATTGTGAAGATCCTGAAAGAGGATGGGTTGGATAAAACCTTAATCAGCGCCTTAGATTAACGGTGTGATTTTAGCAGTGAAAATGCCGGCTTAATGCCGGCGTTTTTGATTTTGCGGCGCGAAATCTTTTTCTGTTACACTAACCCCGCTTTGGTGCGGGAGTATACCCGCTGAAAAGGGAAGCGGGTGAAAAGCCCGCACTGTACCCGCAACTGTAATAAGTGCTGCAATCATTAACCACTGGCTGTGCCGGGAAGGGGATTGCGGGTTATCACTTTAAGTCAGGAGACCTGCCTTAGCCTTGTTACGCCTGCGTGCGGGAGTTCACAGCAGCGGCGGCTCCTCCGTGTCGGCGGGCCGGCTGCTGCTTTTGTCAGGAGTGGGTTTTGCTGAAACTTTCAGCTGTTTCATTACAGCTTGGTACACAAGCTGTACTGCACAACATTAATTTTTCCCAACAGCAGGGTGAGTTTATCGGCATTATCGGTCCTAATGGCGCCGGTAAGAGTTCGCTATTGCGGCTGATCCAACGCGAGCTGACCGCTGGCAGCGGCGATATACTGCTGCGCCAGCGGCCGTTACCACTCTATAGCAACCGCGAACTGGCCAAAACCCTGGCTGTGGTCAGCCAAACTACACCGCCATTGTTTGCGTTAACGGTAGAGCAAGTTGCTACCATGGGGCTGTTGCCGCATAAAAGCTGGTTTGAGTTGAGCAACAGTCATGACAAACACCAGGTGCAGTTGGCGTTGCAAAAAGTAGGCTTAGTGCACAAGGCGCAGCAATTAACCGACACTTTATCCGGTGGTGAATTGCAACGGCTGTATATCGCCCGCGCCCTGGTGCAGCAGCCGGCGTTACTGTTGCTGGACGAGCCGACTAATCATTTAGATGTACAGTATCAACACCAGGTATTACAACTGGCCCGCAGTTTAGCTATTCCTGTTCTGGCCTGTTTACACGACTTAAATCTGGCCGCCTTATATTGCGACAAAATTTTGCTGTTACATCAAGGCCGGCAATGTGCTTTTGGCAGCCCGGCGCAGGTACTGCAACCGGCATTGTTGCAAGCGGTATTTGGTTTGCCCTGTGAAGTCAGTATGCAAAGCCGTTTGCAGAAGTTACAGGTGACTTTTATGCCGGAGCCGGTATGTTAAAGCGGCATTACACCCTGGCAATGTCATTGGCCGTGCTTTTACTGCTTATCAGTATGTTGCTGAGCCTGAGCTTTGGCAGCGCCGCAATAAGCATCAGCGACATCATAAAGGTGTTGAGTGGACAGGTGCCGCAGTCTGCACTGGCAGAAACCATTGTCTGGCAAATCCGCCTGCCACGCCTGCTCTGTGGCGTATTGGTGGGCGCCGGTCTGGCCATCAGCGGCGCTATTTTGCAAAATGCCAGCCGTAATCCGCTGGCCGATCCTTACTTATTTGGTTTGATGGCCGGGGCCGGGCTGGGTGCAACCTTAGTCAGCGTGATCTTGCCGCCACAGCTGGTAAGTGTGGCGCTGGGGGCATTTTGCGGCGCTTTGTTTGCGGTAGCTTTGGTGTTTGCTGTCTGTGCCGGGCAAAACTGGCGCAAGATAGAAATTACCCTGTTGGCCGGGGTGGCAGTGTCTTTTATGCTCAGTGCCATCAGCAGCTTTATTTTGTATTTTGCCGAGCCTTTTGCCGCGAACCGGGTCATTTTCTGGTTAATGGGCAGCTTAAGCCCGGCTAACTGGCATAGCGTTATGTTACTGGCACCGGTTACGCTGTTAGTGTTGCTGCTGGCATTGGCACTGCGGCGGCAGTTGGATGCGTTATTACTCAGTGATGACAGCGCCCGCACCTTAGGGGTAAACACGCGGCGTTTACGGCTGGTGTTGTTGCTGGCAACAGCTTTGCTAACGGCTTGTATTGTATCGCAATGCGGTGGTATTGCCTTTGTTGGTTTAATGATCCCGCATATAGTGCGGCATTTTTTCGGCGTAACCTCGGTGCGGTTGTTACTGGGCTCTGCAGTGGTCGGGGCGCTATTTTTAATCTGGGTAGATAACCTGGCCCGTACAGTACTGCCACAACAGGAAATACCGCTGGGGGTGATTACCTCACTGGCCGGTAGTGTGTTTTTTCTTCTAATTATGCGCCGGCAACGGCTATAGCGGTAGTTATGACAACAGATGAATTAAAGCAACAACGCCACAAGGAGCGCCAACAACGCTTAAAAGCTCAGGTGGATTCGGCGATAGCCGGCGCGCTGGATGAAAAAGGCTTGTTACTGGTGATCACCGGCAACGGCAAAGGTAAGTCTACCTCGGGTTTTGGTACGGTAGCCAGAGCAACAGGTCACGGTTATACGGCGGCAGTGGTGCAGTTTATCAAAGGCAGTTGGGATTGCGGCGAGCGAAACTTGCTACAGCAGCATGGTGTGCAGTTTGCGGTAATGGCGACCGGCTTTACCTGGGATACCCAGGATAAGGCTGCAGATATCGCGGCGGCAGAGCAGGTATGGCTTCAGGCCGAGCAGTTTTTAGCTGATCCCTCGATTGATCTGGTGTTGTTAGACGAGCTGACCTATATGCTGAGCTATCATTATCTGCCGTTGGCGCGCATCGAGCAGGCATTGCTGCAACGGCCGCCGGCGCAGCATGTTGTTATCACCGGCCGCGCCTGTCACCGCCGGCTGATTGAACTGGCAGATACCGTTAGCGAAGTACAAAATGTTAAACACGCATTTGATAATGGCATCAAAGCTCAGCGGGGAATTGATTGGTGAAATACATGTCACTGAAATATGCCTTGTGCTTAGTGCTGCTGTTATCTGCCGGCCTGCAGGCTACGCCACAACGTATTATCGCACTGTCGCCACATATCACCGAAATGTTGTTTGCCATTGGTGCCGGCGACAGGGTCGTCGGCGTTAGCGACTACAGCGATTATCCGGCAGCGGCGGCAGGCTTACCCAGTGTAGCCAGCTATGCGGCGATTAATCTGGAGGCGGTATTAGCGTTAAAACCGGACCTGGTGATAGCCTGGCGTAGCGGTAACCCTGCGGCAGATATCAACCGTTTGCAGCAGTTTGGTATTACCGTGGCATTTTCTGATCCACTGCTACTGGAAGATATTGCCACGGAGCTGCGCCTGTTGGGGCAACTGACCGGGTTAGAAACACAGGCAAATACCCTGGCGACCGATTTTTCGCAGCAACTGCAACAACTCAGAGCGGCGTATCAGCATAAGCGTCCGCTACCGGTATTTTTTGCGATGGGCACCATGCCGTTAAGTACAGTGGCCAATAACGCCTGGCCACAACAAATGTTGACGCTGTGTGCAGCGCAAAACCCTTTTGCCGGGGCTAAAGGCGATTACCCGCAAGTGGGGATAGAGCAGGTTATTGCGGCCGCGCCGCAAGTCATTATTCAACCGGTGCGGACAAATTTTGTCGCCGATTTCAGTTACTGGCAGCGTTTTGGCGCTTTGCCAGCTGTGCGCAAGAAACAGTACGTAACGGTAAATGCCGATCATTTATATCGTACAACCCCCCGCACCTTGCTGGGTATTAAGCAGCTGTGCGAGGGCGTAGACCGCTATCGTTAAATCAGCTGTTGATGCTGTTCATTAGCTCGTTAGCGCGGCGCATTAAACGCTCTGCCGTGCGAACCTGATTGGTTTTCAACAATTCGCCGGATATGCTCAGGTATTTGTCTGCCAGCTTACGGCGCATAGCGGTATGTAAGACAAAATCTGTCGGTACCAAGTCGTTATAGTGTTGCAGCTTGTCGTATACCGTGTCGACGCCGGCTACGTCGGTGCTGTTGGCCAGCTCTTGCTCCAGCAGGTTAAAGCTGTGCCGGTAAAATAGCTCAGCAGCCTGATACGGAAACGTCGCCTGGCCATCTGCAGCCACTGCTGCGCTGTAGTCGGTCATGGCATCTACCGCAGAGGCTAATTCCCGGCCATGAGCTACCAGCTCAGCAGTGTCACTGTGGCTGGCAAAAATAAGTTGGCCTACGTTAATAAGTTGCTGCAGCTGTGGTGCATTGTTCTGTGCTACGGCCTGTTCAAATGCCGCAACAAAAGCCGCTGTCTCTGCCGCTTCCGGTCGCGCAACATACTGCGCATCGATACGCTGCAGCTCAGCCACGATTTTATATGGATCCGGCGTATCGCCTTGCTGCTTTTGATATTGCTGGCTCAGCAGCAATTGGTTTAGTCTTGAGCGTAATACCTCTATCGCGGTCTGCTTGCTGCGCTGCATATTACTGCGTATCTCGGCCAGGTAATGTGAATCAGGATACAGGGCGCCGGCACGGGCTAACAGTTGCTCAATTTGCGGATAATCCGGGTAACTAAAGCTGCGATCGCTGATGATCTCGTCAATTTGGCGTTCAAAATGCTGCAGAACACTATTCTGGCGCAAGCGTAATAAGGCTTCGCGTTGCAACGAGTTTTGCTCATTTTGTGCCAAAGCGTTCAGTAAGTCGGCAGGTGTCGCTTCAGCTAACTGTTGATACTGTTGTTGTTGCTCTGTGATAGCCTCTGCTTTTTGCTGCAGTGCCAGTAACTCTGTTTGCTGCAGCTGTTGGTAATGCCAGCCACCCCAAGCCACGGCAATCACTGCGGCGGCAGCGGCTACCGGTTGCCATACCGGTTGATTAAACTGCTTAATGACTGCACTGATACTGGTTTTACGTAAGTTGCTGTCAAACTGCAGAGCTTGCTGCAGTGCACGCCATTGCAGCAGATTTAAATGCGCCGGCTTAGTGGCTTGTTTTTTTTGCTGCGCAGCTTTATCAGCCGGTAAACGCTCAAACGGATGTTTGCTGGTAAGCAGCTCATAGCTCAGGCAGGCAAAAGAGAATACATCGTCGGCAACACAGGGCGTATCACCTGCCAGCAATTGCGGACTGGCGTAAGCCGGGGTGTAGCCGCTTAGCGGTGCTGTTTGGCTGTGTGTTTCTGCGGCGTAAATATCGTGGTTTAACTGCAGCTTTTGCGATACGCCAAAATCGAGCACTTTAACTTCGCCGGCGCGGTTTACCATGATATTAGCCGGCTTAAGATCGGCATGTACTATGCCTGTGCGGTGAGCGAAGTTCAGCGCGTCAGCAATTTGCTGCAATAACTTTAACGTCGATTTCAGTGGCAAGCCTTTGGGTTTGTAGCGCTTGATCACTTGCTCCAAACTTTCGCCGTCGAGGAATTCCATCACAATAAAGTAATGCTGCTGATCAACGTCAACGTCAAATACCCGAACGATATTCGGGTGCGACAGCAACTGGGTTTTGTGGGCTTCTTGCAGTAACAGCTGCAGTGCTTCGGGCTGACTGACAAATTGCTGCTGCAGTACTTTAATCGCGACAGTGTTGTTAGCAACGCCGGCATCGCGCAGGAATATATCAGTGGCGCGGTATATATCGCTCATACCGCCGGAGCCTATTTTGCTCTCCAGCAAATAGCGCTCCTTTATCAGCATACCTTCCTGTATCGCGGGCACCGCCGCTGTATTAACCGCCTGAACGGGGGATTTAACGGCATAACGCGTTTTGTCTGCATCCGTTGCAGCATCGTTGGTTAAACCGTCAATGCCGGTGCTGTCCTGAACTGCCATAATGCACTCCTTGTTAAGTCAGGTACTGATCATCGCCACACTGATAATTAAACAATCTTAGAACGGCTGAATGTTAAATTAACGCGATTATTCCATATAATTGTGCCGCAGTCATCACTGTATTTTGCCTGATTGTTAATTTATGCGCTATTGACGCAACATTAAATTTAACTTAATCTTTTGCGTCGATTTACGGTAAACAAATTGTTTTTTTTAGTGTCAGGAACGGGAAGCGGGACGAAGGGATATGCTACTTGAGTTGTCAGTACTGAGTTATCACAGGTTATCACCCCGACAGGTTGCCGTAAAACGCTTCGACAGCAGTGGCGGCACTCTGGGGCGCTCAGAGCAAGCTGATTGGTACCTGCCGGACCCCGAACGCGTAGTGTCATCAGAGCATGCTGTTATCAGCCACCAAAACGGTGCTTTTACCATCACAGATAAATCCACCAACGGACTTTTTGTTAACCGCGCGGTAGACGCCTTGGGGCAGGGCAACAGTTACACACTGAAACACGGTGATCTGCTGTGTATGGGGGATTATGAGATCCAGGTCGCGCTGATAGACGAATTACAAACGGTAGCAGATTTACAGCCAAAACCTGCAACGATACAACCCGCTACGATACAGCCAGCCAGGGTAGTACCGAATGATGCATTGTCACAGCGCAATACAGACGCCCCTGCGGGCAATGGCATGCTGGTATCTGATGTGTCCGGCAGCAGTTTTGGCAGAAGCTCTGCTGATACGGCTTTACCGCAGCATCGCGCCGGGGCAGAGCTGGTAATGGACGATCACTTTTTGGCACCGGCAGCGCTGATACCGGATGACTGGGCCTCCGCCTGGCAAACCAACGACAATGCTTCCATGACGGCGGATACTCCGGCAGCAGCCCCATTGCACACCGGTAATAAACAGCCTGCTACCGACAAACCGTTAAAACAAGCAATTGCCACTGACGGGCACGTGCACTTGCAAGCTTTCCTCAAAGGTTTAGGCGTGTCTGAAGCTAACCTGCAGGCCGCTGACTCTGCTGCCTGGTGGGAACAACTGGGGCAGGCGTTGCAACAATCTTTGCAGGGTGTGATCACGGTGATGCATGCGCGCTCTGAAGTGAAAAACAGTTTTCGGGTTAACCAAACCACCTTTCAGCAGCGGGAAAATAACCCGCTTAAATTTTCTGCCAACATTGATGATGCTTTTCATAACTTGTTTAACCGTCAGGGCTCCAGCTTTATGCCACCACGTCAGGCAATAGCAGAGGCTTTTGCTGATATCAGCCGGCATGAATCGGCCATTATTGCCGGTGCCGGTGGGGCGATGACAGGTTTGTTATCCCAACTGGCGCCGCAGCGCATTGAAGCCGGTGATTTCGGCGGCAGCTTTGTCGATAAATTAAATCCGGCACAGCGGCAGGCCAGGTTGTGGGCACGCTACAAAGCCCTGCATGCTGAATTAGCGACAGAGCTGAATAACAAAGATAAACAGGGCGTAAATGATGACTTTATCAGCGCCTATGAAGCTTTTTTGCGTAAAAAGTAAGCGGTTTGCGAAGGCCGGATTAACGATACCTTAAGGAGTGGTAGAGATGAAAGCAATAAAGGCGCTGGTAGTGCTGTGGTTTAGCCTTAGCGTGTTAGCGGGTTGTCAGGCGGTGTATGCAACCTTTCCGCCCTCGACCAAGCTGCATTTTCGTGTAGCTCAGGATATTAACCCGGATCTCGACGGGCGTCCGTCACCGGTCATTATTAAGGTGTACGAGTTGGCGTCAAAAACGGTGTTTGAGAATCAGGACTTTTTTGCCCTGTACGATAACCCGGAAGTTATTTTGCGCACCGATCTGTTGAAGAAAGATGAGTTAGTGTTTGAGCCGGGCCAGCGTACTGAATATCGTATGGCATTACAGCCTGCCACCCGTGCGGTGGCGGTAGTGGCTGCCTATCGCGATATTGAAGGGGCCAGATGGCGTGCTGTGGTTGATGTTAAACCCACCGGTTACGACGACTTTTATGTCTATGTTGATAAACTGGCGGTGTATATCCGTGAGCATGATTTAGAACGTAAGCGTTAAACTGGTCTGCTTCGGAGAATGACAGCATGAGTGATTACAGTCGTATCGCCTGGTCTGAGGGATTATTTCTCAGGCCGCAGCACTTCCAGCAGCAGGAGCGGTATTTTGATTACTGCAGACAGCAGCAGCTGACTATGCAATTACCCTATGGCTGGGGTGTACGCCGTTGTGTTATTGACCCGCAAAGCCTGAAATTCGGCCAGTTTGCGTTGTCAGAATTAGAAGCTATCTTACCCGATGGCACTGTACTGCAGTTACCCACCGTTGAGTCTTTACCGGCGGCGATCCAAGTTGGCAAGAGTTGCCGTGATCAGCTGGTTTATCTGTGTCTGGCCATGGATAAAAGCAGCAGCCAAAATATCAGCAGCCATGACAGTTCACATATCAGCCGCTACGGTTATGCCGAACACAGCGTAGCAGATAACAGCCTGGCAGAAGAGGCGACAGAGCTGTTGCAACTGGCTAAGCTTAAACTGATATTCAAGCTTGAATCAGAAGACCGCGGTGGCTTTATTTGTATGCCGGTGGCGCGCATTCGCGAAGTGTCAGAACAAGGCGAAGTAAAGCTGTTAAAAAAGTTCATTCCGCCGCTGGTGGATGTGCAGCAGGACGGCGAACTTTCGGCCTTTATTACCGAAGCGTTGGGCATGCTGTGCCAGCGGGCAGACGCGCTGGCCGATCGTTTAGGTAAAGGTCAGGGCACGGCAAACTCTATTGCAGATTTTCTGATGTTGCAGGTATTAAACCGTTACGAGCCGCTGTTACGCCATTTAAAAACCGGTGTGTTGGAACATCCGCACAGCTTGTATCGTTTAATGATTTCTATGTTGGGTGAATTAGCGACGTTTACGTCCAGACACAAACGCCCGCCGCAATTTCCGCCGTATCAGCATGATGATTTAACGGCGGTGTTTGGCAACCTCAGCGTGATTATGAACCAAACGTTAAGTGTCGTGCTGGAGCAAACGGCCCAGGCATTGCCGTTAGAGCAAGCCAAGTTTGGCATTTTGGTATCGCCGCTCACGGACAAGTCCTTGCTCGAGTATGCCCAGTTTGTGCTGGCGGTGGCTGCAGATCTGCCGGCTGACGATATTCGCAAACATTTACCGGCGCGGCTAAAAATAGGCCCGGTAGAGCATATTCGTGAATTGGTAAATAACCAGTTACCGGGTATAGCAGTAACCGGTTTACCGGTTGCGCCACGCCAGGTGCCTTACCATGCCGGTTATCATTATTTCCAACTGGATAAAGGCAGTATTTATTGGGAACGGCTGGCAAACAGCGGCGGATTAGCCTTGCATTTATCCGGCAACTATCCGGGCTTAAAAATTGAACTTTGGGCAATAAAGGCATAGCCGCCTAACGGCGACTGATAAACAGGGACGGCAAGCAATGTCTGATAAAACAGTGATGAAACCCCGGCCCGGTGGCAGGGCTCCTGTCAAAAGCGCGGCTGCAGCGGTTGTTGCAGACAACACCGGCGACAATGATAAAACACGGATGTCTGCCAATGTGCGGGCACCCGAAACTGCACAAAAGCTGCAGGTACTGTCGATCAGTGACAATATCCTGATTGACGAAGCCGGGGCGTTATTTTCGTTGGTCGCGCCCATTCGCAGTACCGTACAGCATGCGGATGTGCCGGGATTAAAAACGCGTTGTGTACAGCTGATTAATCAGTATGAGCAACAACTGCGTTATAAGGGGATCAGCAGTGAGCTGATAGAAAAAGCACGCTATTGTATGTGCTCTTTTATCGATGAAACGGTACTTAACACCGGCTGGGGCGGCAACAGCGACTGGGCTACCGAGAGTTTGCTGTCGACCTTTCACAATGAAACCTTCGGTGGTGAGTATTTCTTCACGCTGCTTGAAAGCGCCATCGCCGCACCAAAAGAGCATCTGTTGTTGTTAGAGCTGCAATACCTGTGCTTGTCATTCGGTTTTGTCGGCAAGATGCGGGTAGAAGAACGTGGCTTTGAAAAACTGGAAGGTTTTCGCGAGCGCGCTTACAAAGCTATCCGCAGTCAGCGTGGCGAGCCGCCGCGTGAGTTATCACCGGGCTGGCGCAGTCAGGTGGTCGCAGCGAATCAGTTACAGGCAGAGTTTCCGCTGTGGGTGTTGTGTTCGGTGGTAGGCGCAGCCTTACTGGGCTGTTATATGTATCTGAATTATCAAATAAACAGTTATTCGGATCAGGTTCACCGCCAATTGAATACTCTGGTTAGTTGGGAGCAGGACGCCCCGCAGCCGGCTTCCGCCAAAGCACGACAGGATGCCATCCGCCTGCAACAACTGTTACAAACCGAAATCCGCCGTGAATTGCTGGACGTGATTGAGCTGCCGGACCGTGTGCGTATTCGTGTCGGCCTGGATCAGCTGTTTAGTCCGGGCAGTACCGGTATCAATGAAGGCTTTGCCCCGGTGGCAGCAAAAATTGCCCGTGCCCTGGAGGGCACTCAAGGGCGCATTCTGGTCAGTGGTTACACCGACAATCTGCCGATTTTTACCAGCAAGTATCCATCTAACTGGCACCTGTCGCTGGCCCGAGCTAATGCCATGGCAGATGCTCTGGCCGCCGGTGCCGACTTACGCGGCCGCCTATGGCCGGAAGGGCACGGCGATGCTAACCCGATAGCTGAGAACGACACTGCAGCTAACCGCGCGCTGAACCGGCGGGTCGAAATAGATTTGTTACAGTAAGGCCTTAAACAAGGGAAGTGTTATGAAAGTTAAATCAGCGCTGCAATCGATCGTCAGATTGTTGAAATCCAGCGTTTTTATTACTGTGTTGGGTCTGTTGGCATTAGCCTTACTTATCTGGTTTGGCGGCCCCTTACTGGCTATTGCCGGTTACGAGCCATTGGCCAGTGCCAGCGCCAGGCTGGTTACCTTGCTGGTTATCGCCTTGTTGTGGGGCGGAACTCATTATATTAAAGGGTTACGTGAGACCCGCTCACATAAGCAGGCGGTAGATACGCTGCTGAACGGCGATGAGTTTCAACAACAGGATGAGCTGGCCAAGCGAGACATCGACGTATTGCGTGAACGCATGCAAAAAGCGTTGGATATTTTAAAGCATGCCCGGTTTGGCAAGGCGCGCGATATTTACCAATTGCCCTGGTATATGCTGATAGGCCCGCCAGGGTCGGGTAAAACCACAGCATTGCACAATTCCGGTTTGGAATTTCCGTTAAAAGAGCATATGGGGGCAGATGCTATTGAAGGTATCGGTGGCACGCGCCAGTGCGACTGGTGGTTTACTAATCAGGCGGTACTGATTGATACTGCCGGCCGTTATACCACTCAGGACAGCCATGCAGCGCAGGATTCTACCGCCTGGCAGGGCTTTTTAGGATTACTGCGTAAGCATCGGCCACGCCGGCCTATTAATGGCGTTATCGTATTTGTCAGCCTGGCAGATCTGCTGAACCAAACCCGTACTGAGCGTAATTTGCATGCCAGGGCTATTAAGCAACGGGTACAGGAGTTACAAAACCAGTTGGGCATGAGCTTTCCGGTGTATGTCATGTTTACCAAGGCCGATCTTATTGCCGGCTTCACCGAGTTTTTTGACAACCTGACGGAAGAAGAGCGTGAGCAGGTATGGGGCATGACCTTTGATGCCGCGCAGGATGACAGTGAAAAAGGCGTAGTAGCGCAGTTTAACAAAGAGTTTCACGCCATTATAAATCGCCTGACCCAACGGTTATTCAGCCGTTTGCAGTTTGAGCATGACAGCGAAAACCGCGCGGCTATTTATGAATTCCCGCGCCAGCTCAGATTGCTGCAAAGCGCCGCCGATGATTTTTTGAAAGAAATTTTTGCGCCGAACCCGTTTGAAAAAGCCACCATGTTGCGCGGGGTTTACATTGCCAGCGCGACCCAGGAAGGCGTGCCGATAGATCGTATTATGTCGCAGCTGGGCAGTAATTTTGGTCTGGCAGAGCCGCCGCTGCGGCGCCAAACCGGAGAAGGCAAAGGTTACTTTATTAAGCGCTTCTTTGAAGAGATTGTTATTCCTGAGCGTGAACTGGCATCGGTTAACCTGCAACACAAAGCGCGGCATCGTCTTATGCGCCGCGGTGTGCTGGCTGCCACGGCATTGTCTGCAGTTTGGCTGGTGGTCGCCTGGGCCGGCAGTTACAACTGGAATACAGAGCTGGTAGATGAAGTCAGCAGCTCCATTAGTGACTATCAGCAGCTGACAGCAAAGGGTAGCGGCACTGAAGATGTTGTCGCGCTGAATGAGCAACTGAATTTACTGCGGGATTTACCGGCCGGTTATGCCGGCGTATTGCCGACAGACGGGCCGAAAAACCTCGGGCTTTATCAGGGCGATAAACTGGGGCAGGCGGCGAAAACAGCGTATCAAAGTGGCCTGTACCATAGCTTTGTACCATTTTTGCTCGAGAGCCTGACGGCAGAAATGCAGCTTAATGCCCGGCATCGCGACTACTTGTACGAAACGCTGAAAACTTATCTGATGGTGTTCAAACCGCAATATTTTGATGCTGAACAAATCAACTCGTGGTTTGCGTTGTACACAGAGCGTCGCTTTGCCGGCGACGTAAACTTGCCGCTGCGGTTATCGCTGCAAAATCATCTGCAGGCCTTGTTAGAAAATGGCATTAAAGGTGCGTCTTATAACGACGATGTGGTCATAGCAGCCCGTGAGCTACTGCTGACTGTGCCGTTGGCTGAGCGGGCTTATCAGCGGATCCGCACTGAATTGGTAAAAAGCCATATTCCGGATTTCCGACTGGTAGATGTACTGGGTACCGACGGCGTTAAAGTGGTGCAGCGTAAAAGCGGCGCGCCGTTGCAGCAAGGCATTTCCGGCTTGTATACCTATCAGGGCTTCCATGGTCTGTTCAACGTTGAAAAACGCCGGATTATCCGCAGCCTGATGGAAGACAGCTGGGTGTACGGTGAGCAAAGTAGCGGCGAAGATGGCCAGGCCGATACCAGCTTGTCTGAGCAGGTTACGGAAAAATACCTGCGTGACTACGCTTACCTGTGGCAGGAACTGCTGGATGACATCACCATCAGCTCTGTTAACGATGTTGAGCAAGGCGTTTTTGTTACTAAAGTATTATCCGGGCCGGAGCAGCCGATCCAGAATATTATTAAAGCGGTACAGCAAAATGTGCGTTTAACCAGTTTGCCGGATTCAGCAGAGGCAAATATGGCAAAAGATGTTGCCGGCAAAGTAGCCGATACGCAGTTTTCCAGTCAAAAGTCGCGTTTAAACCGTTTATTACCTGACGATATGTCGGCACTGACGCAAAAGTTACCCGGTAAGGAAGTTGAACTGGCCTTTAGTCAGCTGCTGAATATCGGTGAAGCACAGCTGGAGCAGATTGCCCAAACCAGCCGCATGTATAACGAATATCTGGAACGGTTGTATATTCCGGGCGGCATGGCGCGCCAGGCCTATGCTAATCAGTTAAATGCAGAGGGCGGTAATGAGCTGAGCGTGGCATTGCGGCGGTTAAAAAGCGATATTCCGGCGCCGTTTTCCGATTGGCTCGGAGAGTTGTCAGCTGATACCGGCAAGTTGTTCGCCAAAGGCAGTCGCCAACATATTAATGAGGCGTGGCAGGGAACCGTACTGGCCGAATACAAACGTGCTATCGCCGGGCGTTACCCGCTGAACCGGCGCAGTAAAGACGATATCAAGCTGCGTGATTTCGAACGCTTCTTCGGTTACGGCGGTACTCTGGATAGCTTCTTCAAAGATTATTTGCAGCCGTTTGTCAACACCAGTCGTTCTAACTGGACCTTCAAGAAAGATATTGGCCTTGATCACAGCGTACTGAAGACCTTTCAGGCCGCACAGCAAATCCGTGCCGCGTTCTTTGATGGCGGCAGTCAGAAGCTGAAAGTAGGCTTTAGCTTGCGGCCACTGTATCTGGACCGGCATATCACCCATTTGCTGTTGGAGCTGGACGGCCAGGAGTTATCTTACCGTCATGGTCCGACACGCTCACGGCAGTTTTTCTGGCCCGGCGATCGCAATAAACTGCAAACGCGGCTGGTGTTTACCCCGGCTAACTCCGGCTTGCCGTCTAATATCAGCCAGGAAGGTGAATGGTCATGGTTCCGTTTCCTTGATGAGTTAACCCAAAACCGGCCGCAAACCCGCACCGATAAAGTTCTGCATTTAGCGGTGCAGGGTAACAGGGCCAGGGTCGAGCTGGTACCGGATACCGTGAATAATCCTTTTTGGAGCAGTGCATTGGAGACCTTCAGTTGTCCGGCAAGTTTATAAATGATGTAGGTATGTGCGGCAAGATCCCGGGCCGGGGCGATTTTCTGGCGCAGGGACTGGCACCGGATTTTGTCGACAGCTGGAACGAGTGGCTGCAGGCAGTGTTGGCGGTTAGTCGCGAGCAGTTGGGCGGGGCCTGGCTTAATACCTATTTAACCAGTCCGGTCTGGCACTTTGCCTTATCGGCTGGTGTGTGTGGTAAAGAGCCGATGATGGGCTGCCTGATGCCAAGTGTTGACCAGGTTGGCCGGCATTATCCGTTAACGCTGGCCAGAGCCATGCCGTGTACTCCGGTGCATGCCCGCGGCAACAGCGGTTGGTCCGATGTACTGGAGCAACAAGCCTTACTGACATTGGAAGATGATTTTGCTTTTGACAGCTGGCAGGCGGCAATGGCTAAGGCGGAGTTTAACTGGCCGCAACCACAGCAGATCAACACAGGCCAAATGGCACCGGCACAAGGGCGGCCGGCATGGGTACTGCAGGCAAATTGCCCGCTCGATGCCAGCTTGCTGTTGCACCACAGTTACCGGCAACAGTTTGGTCGATATTGTTTGTGGTGGACTGCCGGCTCTGAACATGTATCACCCTGTACTTTAGTCACTAACGGCTTACCACAGGTCAGCCAGTATGCGGCGATGTTGGCCGGTGATTGGCAACGCTGGCACTGGCAGAGTGCAGATATTAACTGTAGTGGAACGGTATAACAATGAAGCAGGTTGTATCCCATGCTCAAACACATAAGGGCCTGGTACGTAAATTAAATGAAGACGCCTGTTTAGATTTGGCTGACAGCGGGGTTTGGGTGGTGGCCGACGGTATGGGCGGACATGCTGCCGGTGACGTTGCCAGTCAGTTAGTCGTTGATACCGTCAGAGTCGCAGTACAGCGCAACAGCCAGCCGTCAGTGCAGTTGCTTACGGAAGCGCTGCAGCAGGCGAACAGCGAATTGTGCCGTTACAGCGAGCAGCATTTACAGGGCAATACGGCCGGCTCTACTGTGGTGGTATTGCTGATCGATAAGTTTTACTACCACTTATTGTGGGCCGGTGACAGCCGCGGCTATTTGTTGCGTAATAATCATTTGCGCCAGGTGACACGGGATCACAGCCAGGTCAATGAAATGGTAGAGCAGGGTTTGCTGAACCAAAACGAAGCAGAACAACATGAGTTGGCCAATGTCATCACCCGTGCCGTAGGTGTTGATACATCGGTAACTATTGATGTTGTCAGTGGGGCATGGCAACCGGGAGATCTGTTCTTACTCTGTAGCGATGGCTTGAATAAAGAACTGACAGATCAAGAGATTTGTCAGTATTTAGCACACAACAACATTGCTGAAGCAAGCCGGGCTTTATTACATTCTACTCTGGTTGCCGGCGCCCGCGACAATGTAACCTGTATTCTGGTTAAAGTAGATAATCAGGCTGAAAATGTTAATGAAAAGGATAAAACTATACCTGTTTATACCAGGCTGTAGAAAATTTTAGTTAATTGTTGTCATCATTAAAACAATAAAGTAACATTATTCGCTGGATAACGTCTCATTTTGGTTGTTGTGATGGAATACAGTGAATTAATTGATTTTGAATTGTTAATTGAAGCGGTGGACTCTGCCAATCCGGCCGGGGTAGATCCGCGCACTGATATCTCGCCTACGTCGCAGTATTACCAGTTTAAAGATAGCCGCGGTCAGGCACGGGCAAATGAACGTGCTTTACTGGCCGAAGAAGAGGATTTTCTCGCACTGGCCTCTGATTGGCGACCGTTAGCGGAAAAGCTGCCCAAGGTATTGTGCTCTGAAGTCAAAGATCTGGAATATTCTGCCTGGTTGATTGAAGCCTTGTGCCGTACTCATGGTTTTGCCGGGCTGGCTGCTGGCTTTAAAACGACCCGGTTACTAATAGAGAATTTTTGGCAACATTTGTATCCGCTGCCCGATGAAGATGGCATGGAAGTACGTATTGCTCCGTTGATTGGCCTGAATGGCTATGAGGGGGATGGTGCGCTTATTACACCAATCCTTAGTATTCCGCTGACAGATGTGACCTCTTATGGCCAGTTTGCCTGTTGGCAGTTCGAACGTGCATCTGATATCTCCCGCAAAGATGAAAAACGGCAAAAGCTGAAAGCTGATGCCGGTATTGCCAGCCTCGAGCAAATTAAAGACGCTGTTGCAGAATCATCAGCGGCGTTTTATCAGCAACTAAAGCAGCAAATTGAGTTGGCAATAGCTGAATTTTCGCTGTTGTCACAAGCAATGGATGCCGCTATGGCAGGTGAGCCTCAACCCACCAGTGCTATTAGCAAAACCCTGCAGAAATGTCTCGATGCCGTGACCTATCTGGCTGCAGACAAGCTGGCGCAGTTTACCGGTACAGCAACTCCGGAAGCGCAGCTATCTGAGGATGGGCAAGCGCTAAACGTTGACCCGATACAACAGCAGGTGCAAAGCCGCGATCAGGTATTAAACAGCTTGAAACAGGCTGCGGAGTTTTTCCGTAAAACTGAACCTCATTCACCTATTTCATATGCGTTGGAGCAGGTAGTGCACTGGAGCGGGCTTACCTTACCCGAATTGCTGCAAGAGCTTATCGACGATAACAACAGCCGTAACCATTACTTCCGGCTGGCGGGGATCCCGCAACAGAAGTAGTACCCGCCGTAGGGGTATGAACTGCAACAAATAACAGCTGAGTAACAGGAGAGAGTCAATGGAAAGTATTCACAGTAAATTATCCCGGGTGCGTAAGCCCCGTGTGCATATTACTTATGACGTTGAGACAGAAGGAGCTGCGGTTAAAAAAGAGCTGCCTTTTGTTGTCGGCGTAATGGGTGATTTTGCCGGTCAGAACACCGAAGCGTTAAAACCACTTAAAGACCGCCGTTTTGTACAGATTGACCGCGATAACTTCGACGAAGTACTAAAGCGGATGAACCCGAAACTAAGCTTTAAAGTGGATAACAAGTTGTCCGGCGATGGCAGCGAATTCAGTGTCGACCTGGAATTTAAATCTATGCAGGATTTTGAGCCTGCCGCCATTGTAAAACAGGTTGAACCCTTAGATAAGCTGATGGCAACGCGGAATAAACTGCGCGACCTGATGACTAAAATTGACCGCTCTGAAGAGCTGGAAAATATTTTGGAGCGGGTACTGAACAACAATGAAGATCTGCAGAAGTTGGCGCAGGATCTGAGCATCGAGGAAAAATAACATGAGTACGGAAGCTTTAGTAGAACAGCATGATAATGCTCAGGCGTCGGCCTCGTCTTTACTGGAACAGGCTATCGGCGCGACCAAACAAACCGATGCCTCACGTGCAGAAGAGTTATTGCGCACCCTGACAGAAGAAGCCTTAAGCGGTACTGTCAGCTGGAACAAAAACTTAACGGTTACCTTTAATGAAGCTATCAACCGGCTGGATACGCTGATTTCAGATCAGTTAGCCGCCATTATGCATACGCCGGCGTTTCAAAAGCTGGAAGGCAGCTGGCGCGGTTTGAACCATTTGGTAATGAACTCAGAAACCAGCGCTTCACTGAAAATCCGCATGATCAGCATGAGCAAGAAAGAGCTGTATAAAGATTTGAGCAAAGCGGTGGAGTTTGACCAGAGCCAAACCTTTAAGAAGGTATATGAATCTGAGTTTGGCACCCCGGGTGGTGAACCTTACGGCGCTATTATCGGTGATTACGAGTTTACTAATCATCCGGAAGATATTGAAACACTGACTTATATGTCGAATGTTTCTGCCGCCGGTTTTTGCCCGTTTCTGTCTGCAGCGTCGCCGGCATTGTTCGGTTTTGATGAATGGACAGAGTTGTCTAAGCCGCGCGATCTGGAAAAAATCTTTGAATCTTTGGAATATACCAAGTGGCGCTCGTTCCGCGACAGCGACGACTCGCGTTTTGTTACCTTGACTATGCCGCGCGTATTAGCGCGTTTACCTTACGGTAGCGCTACCTGCCCGATAGAAGAGTTTGGCTTTGAAGAGTTTGAACTTGACGGGCAAAAAGGCGTGGCAAAAACCACTGAGCATTCGGAATATTGCTGGATGAATGCTGCTTACGTAATGGGCGCTAAACTGACGAATGCCTTTGCGCAGTACGGCTTCTGTACGGCTATCCGCGGCGCGGAAGGCGGCGGCAAAGTAGAAGGTTTACCCAGCCACATCTTTATGAGTGATGATGGTGACCCGGATCTGAAGTGTCCTACCGAGATTGGTATTACCGACCGGCGCGAAGCTGAGTTAGGCAAAATGGGCTTTTTGCCGTTATGTCACTATAAAAACACTGACTATGCGGTATTTTTCGGTGCGCAAACTGCGCAAAAACCGAAAAAATATGACACCCCGGAAGCTACTGCTAATGCTGCCATTTCAGCACGTTTACCTTACTTAATGGCGACGTCACGCTTTGCCCATTACTTAAAAGTATTGGCCCGCGACAAGATCGGCAGCTTTATGGAAGCGGAAGATGTCGAGGTGTGGTTAAACCGCTGGATCTTAAGTTATGTCAATGCCTCAGAAGGCAGTGGCCAGGAAGTACGCGCGCGTTATCCACTGGCTGACGCTAAAGTGCAGGTTCGCGAAATCCCGGGCCGTCCCGGCTCTTACAATGCGGTAGCATGGTTACGGCCGTGGCTGCAACTGGAAGAACTGTCTACTTCGCTGCGTTTGGTAGCAAAAATCCCTGAAATGGGTGGTTAAGTGCGCTATGTCACCGGTTGAGATTATCCCCCTTGGCCGGTGGCATGGCAGCATTAACCAACGCAGTTAGTGGAAGAGAATGTCATGGCAGACGCAGTAAAATTTGTCTCACAGGATGTGTTTGAGCAAGCCGCTGTTAACGGGGCCCAGGCGGATGGTTTTAACCAGCCTGCTTATACCCGGTTGGAGCGCAGCGGTGTGTTGGCGCGCTTTTTACGTGAGCCCGAGCCGCTGGCTGCCATTTTGTATTGGTTAGAGCATGTTGCCGGTACTAAAGTACGCAACAGCCACGTGGTCAGCGCCATGTTATGTCGTGCTATTGCCGATATAGACCGGCTGATTAACCTGCAATTAAATGACATTTTGCACCATACGTTGTTTCAGCAACTGGAAGCCAGCTGGCGCGGTGTGTTGTACCTGACAGAGCAAACCGAACGCCACGATCGTGGCCAAAAAGTTAAGGTTAAGCTGCTGTCATTGTCCTGGCCGGAGCTGAGTAAAGATATCAGCCGCGCTATCGACTTCGATCAAAGTGATTTTTTTAAACTGATTTATGACAACGAATTTGATATGCCGGGCGGTGAGCCCTTCGGCGTACTGATCGGTGATTATCAAATCAGCCATAAGATCCGTCCGGGTCAGCTGCATCATGATTTAGATACGTTAAAAGAAGTGGCACGCACCGCGGCGGCGGCTTTTGCGCCTTTTATATGCGCTGCGCATCCGTCGCTGTTTGGTGTGGATCACTTCTCTGAGCTGGGTTTGGTGTCGGATATCGGCAGTCAGTTTAAGCAACCGGAGTATGTGAAATGGCGCGCGTTGCGGGCCATGGAAGATGCCCGCTTTTTAGGCGTGGTGCTGCCGCAGGTGTTGATGCGCAGCCCTTATAAAGATGATGGCTCGCGCACCGAAAGCTTTGTCTTTCGTGAAGCACTGGCCCGGCCGGAGCGTGACTATTTATGGGGCAACGCCGCCTATGCTTTTGCTGCTGTGCTGGTGCGGGCTTACAGTGATTCGGGCTGGTTTGCACAAATTCGCGGCATGAAAGCCGGCCAGCATAATTTTGGCCTGGTCAGTAATTTACCGGCAAGCCGTTATGAGACCGAGAAGTACCAGGCCAGCAATAAGCCCTCGGTTAACCTGTTGGTTGGCCACAGATTTGAATCAGAACTTTCCGATAACGGTTTTATTCCGTTGTCGGTAGTGCCGTACAGTGATTACTTTGCTTTTTATAACAATGCGTCGGTACAACAAGCAAAAGTGTATGACGATAAATTGTCCAGTGTAAACGCCAGGCTATCGGCGATGCTGCAATATATTTTGTGCGTGGCACGCTTTGCTCATTATATCAAAGTGATCGGCCGCGATAAGGTTGGTGGTTATCACTCTGCTGAGCAATGCGAGCAAGAGCTGCAGCGCTGGTTGCACAACTATACCACGGCATCAACCGACGCCTCCAACGACGTGCGGGCCCGGCATCCGCTGCGCGAAGCGCGTATCCAGGTGCGGGAAAAACGCGGTGAACCCGGTCGTTATTATTCAATTATTCAGCTGCAACCACATTTTCAGTTAGATCAAATGATTACCACTGTAAAGCTGGTTGCCGAACTGTCACCTAAACAAGCAGCTACTGCAAGAGGTTAAACGTGAAATCATTACAGGCATTACTAAAACAAGGCGAGCTGATTGCAGCCACAGAGCGGGCTGTGCAGTTACTGCGCGATGATCCGGCCAATGCAGATGTGCGCGCCGCCTATATTGAATTGCTGTGTATCCAGGGGGCGCTGGAAAAGGCCGATCAGCAGCTGGATATGATGGTGCGTCAGCATCCGGATTATCTGGTTGGTGCGGTGAATCTGCGTCAATTGATCCGTGCGGCTTCTGCCAGGCAGGACTTTTATCAGGGCGGCGTAACCGCAACGTTATTCGGTCAGGCCGATGCCATGTTTGAAGCGCAGTTGTCGCTGCGGCTAGCGTTAAAAGAGCAGGATATCGCTGCAGCGGTTAAGGCCGCTGCCACGTTAGAGAGTTTACGTGGTGTGAATGCGGTTGAAATCAATGGCGAGACCTGTAATGACATCCGCGATTTAGACGATAGCCTGGCCGGCTATCTTGAGCTGTTTGGTACCGACGGGCACTACTATCTGGCCAAGTTCAGCGAGATTGACAGCCTGAGCCTGAAAAAGCCCGAGTCGCTGCTTGATACCGTGTGGCGCCGTGCTGAGATCGTCATTAAAGACGGCCCCCAGGGCGAGGTCTTTGTGCCGATGACCTATGTCGACAGCATCCGTATTTCCGAGCGGATGGGCCGTGATACCGATTGGCAGCAACATGATGAACAGCTGGTTACCGGCGTCGGGCAAAAAATGTTACTGGCCGGCGAGCATGCACTGACGTTGTCTGAGCTTAAGTCGCTGCGCCCGGCAGACGTTGCTGTAACACACTGATAATTCGGAGCGGCGGCGGTGAAATTGCAGCAAAAACAAGCTTTGCAACAGTCTTTACTGGATCGGTTAATTGACGATAACCCGGGGCAGAAAGACAGTGGCCGCAGCCGTCGTGGCTTCGATTTAAAAGCACTGCGTCAAAGCGTACGGCGTGATTTAGAGAATTTGCTGAACAGCCGCGTGCAGTGGCATACCTGGCCGGACAGTTACACCGAGTTGCCACAGAGTTTGTTGAATTACGGCCTGCCGGATTTTTCGGTAATGGTTGTCGATTCCGATGAAGGGCGTCAGCAGTTGTGCCGTGCAGTAGAGCAAACCATACGCCGCTTTGAACCGCGCTTTGTTGATGTAGAAGTTTCAGTGCCGGAGCAGGAGCATGATATGGAACGGGTGTTACGGCTGCGGATCCAGGCCTTGCTGTACGCAGACCCGGAGCCGGAACACATCATGTTTGACTCCGAAGTGGAGCCGGTGCATTTGGGGTTGACCATCAGAGATTATCAGGCATGAATGACGAGTTATTGAAGTATTACAATCGTGAACTGACCTATATCCGTCGGATGGGCGCGGAGTTTGCCGAGCAATACCCGAAAATTGCCGGCCGGCTGCGGCTCAGTGAAGAAAATGTCGAAGATCCGCATGTGTCGCGGTTAATTGAAGGTTTTGCGTTGTTAACCGCGCAGATCCGGCAGAAGCTGGATGATAGCTTCCCCGAGCTGACCGATGCCTTGCTGGGCCAGCTGTATCCGGATTATCAGGCGCCGATCCCGTCAACCTCAGTGTTAAAACTGACCAGTCAGAATCTGTCTAATTCCGGTATTACCATCAAGCGCGGTACTGAGTTTGAAACCCGCACCGATGGTTTAAAACCCTGTACCTTTCAGGCTTGCTACGACACCGATATTCTGCCGCTGGAAGTGGTTGCGGCCGAGTTTAAAAATGCGCCTTTTCATGCGCCCAAACCACCGGTGCAGCAAAGTGCCAAAGCATTATTAAAGTTAGATTTGGCCTGCGAATTTGAAAAAACCGCTATGCACGAACTGGATGTGGCTAAATTGCGCTTTTACCTCAACGGCCAGCGTCATCATGTTTACCGCTTGTATGAGCTGTTGCTGAGTAAATTGATTGCGGTAGGGATAGCGCCTGCCGGTAAGCCGGAAGCGATACGATTTTTGCCGGCCAGCCAGTTACAGGCGATAGGCTTTGCTGATGAGCATCAGGTGGTGCCCTACAGCCAGCGCAGCTTTGCCGGTTATCGTTTGTTAATTGAACAGTTTTTATGTCCGGAAAAGTTTTTATTTGTCGAATTGCAACAACTCGATCCGGCTTGGCCACAGATAGCAGATAAATTTCAGCTGTATTTTTATCTGGCCGACGGCGCCGATGAACTGGAGCGGCATATTACCGCCGACAGCTTACTGCTGGGCTGCACACCGGTAATTAATTTATTCAGCCAGAAGCTGGAGCCGGTGAATCTGGACGCTTCGCAGTATGAATACCGGCTGGTACCACGCTACCTGGATGCCGACGTCTGCGAGGTGATCCGTATTGAACAGGTGCGGGCGTTTGATCCTTTCGGTAATGAAGTGACACTCAATCCGTATTACAGCCAGGGCCATCCGGACTACCTGCAACAACAAGATATGTTTTGGCACAGCCGGCGCGAATTTGCCGATTGGGCCGGCGGTTATTCAGAAACCGGCACCGAAATGTATTTGTCGGTAGTAGACCGCAAGTTTCAGGGCGTCAATGCAGGCGATACGCCAAAAGACTGGGTTATTCAGGTGCAGGCGTTGTGTAGTAACCGCAACTTACCGGCGTACCTGCCGTTTGGTGGTGGTGAGCCGCGCTTTAACATCAGTAAGCATGCCGATGTGATCAAAGAAGTGCGTTGCCTGTTAGCGCCAACGGCCAGCGTGCGCCCGGCCTTACAGGAAGCCAGCCGCTGGCAGCTGGTAAACCATTTAACACTGAATCATTTTACCGGTGATGATGCCCTGATCAGGTTGAAAGAAACACTGCAGTTATACGATTTTCGCTGTACACCGGAGTCCAAGGCGTTAATTGACGGCATCTGTAACTTACGCATCACCTCCGGCAGTGCCAGAGTAAGCCATCAGGGCCGGGTAGCAGTATGCAGCGGCAGTGAAATTCTGCTGGAGTTTACCCAGTCATCTTATGCCGGCAGCGGCATTTACTTCTTTGCCAATATTCTGGATGTGTTCTTTGCCCAATACGCCACCGTAAACAGCTATACGCGGTTAACGGTGAAGTTAAAAGACCATGAGCAGTTGTATCATCGCTGGCCGGCGCGCTCCGGTACTAAGGTGCTGCTGTGAAACTGGAATTGTTAAAACAAAACCCGTCAGAGTTTGATTTTTATCAGGCAGTCTATTCGCTGGAACGCCAGTTTGGTAGTGAGCATAAACGCTGGCAAGGGGTAGGCCGTGATGGTTTTCCGAAAAAAGAGTTAGTGCGCTTTAAAAGTGTGCAACATCTCGGATTTCCGGGCCAGCCGGTAACACGGGTAGAAAGTCGCGACGCACAGATGGACAATGCGCAGCACGATGCTGTGGCAATGCATGTCAGCTTTCTCGGCTTAACCGGGCCCAGCGGCGTAATGCCACAGCATTACACGGAAATGGTGCTGCAACGCCTGAAGCAGCGCGACAAAACCATGCGCGATTTTTTCGACCTGTTTAATCATCGTTTGATCTCATTGTATTACCGCGCCTGGGAAAAATACCGCTTTGCCTGCCAGTACGAAATTTCAGCGCCGGAGCAAGACAGTTTCAGCACGGTGCTTAAAACCCTGTCCGGTGCGCGCCAGGCGTTAAGTTTGTATTACGCCGGCGCTTTTAGTCAGCATAACCGCAGCGCACAGCAACTGACGCAAATTCTGACTGAGCTGCTGAAAACCAAAGTGGAACTGCAGCCTTTACAGGGCCGCTGGCTAACTCTGGGCAAAGACGAGCAAAGCCGGCTGGCGATGCGGTTGTTGCCGCAGGGGCAACTTGCCGGTCTTGGCATGTCGGCGATGTTGGGCAGCAGGGTGTGGGATATCAGCTCGGCAATTGAATTGGTGATCACCGTGCCCGCCGGACGCGGCGCTCAGTTACTGCCCGGCAGTTATCAGCATGCGTTGATCAGTACCGTACTGGCAGATTTTCTGCCGGCAGCACTTAGAGTGCGCATTACGCTGGTTGGCCAACATCAGGACTTTCCCACCGCACAGTTAGGTAAACGCCGGCTTAGTCTTGGGCAAAGCGGTAGCCTGGCGGTCAGAACAGCAATACAACATCAGCTTACCCGGCTCAGTTATCAATTGGCCCGGCCTTAGTTCATGCACAGGAAGCATATATGTCTACTACAACATTAAAAAGTCTGGTTGAAAAACTAAACCCGGCCAGCCGTCAATCTTTGGAAGCGGCCACGGCGCGCTGCCAATCACGCAGCCACTACACTGTTGAAATTGAGCATTGGCTGGATGCCATGTTGGAACAGGCCGACGGGGATATGCAGTTGCTGCTGCGCAGCTTTGCCATTTCCGGCGATACAGTAAAGCAACAGTTGCAACAAGCACTGGAGCAGATGAAAACCGGTAACAATGCCTTACCCGGTATTTCTGTACAACTGATTAATTTACTGCGTACCAGTTGGTTAAGTACCACTATTGAATTTGCAGATCAGCAAATCCGTTCAGCCTATGTTATCTATACCTTGCTCAAAGACGATAGCATGGCAGCATTGCTGAGCCGGCGCGTCCCCGCACTGGATAAGATAGATACGGCAGAGCTGCTGCGCGTATGGCCACAGCTGGCACAGCAAAGTGCAGAGCAGCAGGGCAGTGTGGCGGCGACAGCTAAAACAGCCGGTGGTAAAACACCGTCGCTGGATCAGTTCACCACAGATCTGACCGCTCAGGCGCGGTTGGGAAAGATAGATCCCATAGTTGGCCGCGATGACGAAATTCGCCAAATGATCGATATTCTGACACGACGCCGGCAGAACAACCCGATACTGACCGGTGAAGCCGGTGTGGGGAAAACGGCGGTAGTAGAAGGCCTGGCATTGAAAATTGTCGCCGGCGAAGTCCCGGATAAATTGAAGAATATCAGCTTACGGGTACTGGACCTGGCGCTGTTACAAGCCGGTGCCGGTATGAAAGGCGAGTTTGAAAACCGCTTGAAAAACGTTATTAAAGAAGTAAACAACAGTGCCACACCGGTGATCCTGTTTATTGACGAAGCCCACACCATGATAGGCAGCGGTGGGCAGGCCGGCCAAAACGATGCCGCTAACTTGCTGAAACCGGCACTGGCGCGCGGCGAGTTGCGGACTATAGCGGCAACAACCTGGGCAGAATACAAAAAGTACTTTGAAAAAGATGCGGCGCTGGCACGGCGTTTTCAGGTGGTCAAAGTGGAAGAGCCCAGCCCGGAGCTGGCAGTGGTGATGATGCGGGGGTTGTTACCGGTGATGGAGCAGCACCATGGCGTATCTATTACCGAACTGGCGCTGCGTGCGGCCGTGAATTTATCGCACCGTTATATTAATGGTCGTCAGCTGCCGGATAAAGCCGTGGGCTTACTCGATACCGCTTGTGCCCGTGTCGCCATGAGCCAGGATGCTGTGCCGGGCCCGGTAGAAGATCAGCAACGCAAGGTGGCACAGCTACAGCAGGAAATGGATATTTTACAGCGTGAGCAGCGTCTTGGTGTGAATCATCACGAAGCGTTACAAGCTTTGCAGCAAAAACACGTTCAGGCCACGCAGTTGCTGGATACGTTGCAGCAGCAATGGCAACAGCAAAAAGCGCTGGTGGCAGAAGCCCGCGAGTTGACACAGCAGTTAACGGCGGAAGAGCAAGTAGCCGATTCTCCGCTGCTGGCACGTTTACAGCAAATAAAAGCGGATTTTGCCGCCATTACTGAGCCTATGGTGCACTGGCAGGTAAGCGAAGAGCTGGTAGCTGAGGTGATCTCAGATTGGACCGGTATTCCATTGGGTAAAATGCAAGCCGATGAAATTAACACGGTACTGGCCTTAAATACCTTCTTACAGCAACGGGTTATTGGCCAGGATCATGCACTGGAGCTGATTGCCCGCACTGTGCAAACCTCGCGCGCGCAGCTGGCAGATGAGAGCAAGCCTAACGGTATCTTCCTGTTAACCGGCCCCAGCGGGGTGGGTAAAACCGAAACCGCACTGGCATTGGCTGAGCAGGTATACGGTAGTGAAGAGCAACTGACTATCATTAATATGTCAGAGTTTAAAGAAGAGCATAAAGTATCATTATTGTTGGGTTCGCCTCCGGGCTATGTCGGTTACGGCGAAGGCGGCGTGTTAACTGAAGCAGTACGGCGTAAACCTTACAGCGTGATTTTGCTTGATGAAATGGAAAAAGCCCATCCTGGTGTGCAGGATATTTTCTATCAGGTATTTGATAAAGGCACCATTAAAGATGGTGAAGGCCGTGATATCGACTTCAAAAACACCATCATTATCATGACGTCAAACGTTGGTACCGACACTACGATGCGCTTGTTTGAAGACCCGGAAACTGCACCCTCTACTACAGGCCTGGCCAAAGCCCTGAAAGATGATTTGTTAGCGGTGTTTAAACCGGCCTTTCTCGGCAGATTAAACCTGATCCCCTATTTACCGCTGGATAACGACAAGTTAGCCATCATCACCGGCTTGCAACTGGGCCGGATTGAAAAGCGTTTGAGCCGCAATTACCGCGCCGGCTTCAGCTACAGCCCACAGGTAACAGAGCTGATTGTAAGCCAATGCCTTGATGCCGGCTCGGGAGCCAGAACCATTCATAATATTTTGCAAAACCAGCTGTTGCCGGAACTTTCGGTACGTATTTTACAGCGTGTTGCGCAACAATTGCCGGTGAGTGCCATAGCCTTAGATGTGCAGGATGGCGCTTTTAGTTATGACGTGCAGTGATGAATTTATAGCCAGCCGGATAAAGTAAGTGTCTGGCAAGCAAGAAAAGTTAAAAATTAGCGAATTAAATAGTTAATAATGTGTTGTCAATGTTTTGTTTGGCGATATAATTTGTAAAGTTTAAAAACTAACTGAGTGTTTATGTTTATATAGTAACCAAGCATTAAATATATTGCTTTTATTATGTATCCATGGTGGTTTTTAACGTTTTGTCCTGGTTAACTAGTGACCCGGGCTAACCTTTATGTCCAATATCGGGCACCTGTTTAAATATGCAAAAGGAGCATAGCATGCAAGCAAATACCTACCTGAAATACGGCGCGATCAAAGGTGAAACGACCGCTGAAGAGTTCAAGGACATGATCACTGTGTTATCAATGGACTGGGGCACTCAGCGTGAACTGAGCTCATTCACTGGTACCGCTATGGACCGTGAAGCCAGCGCTACCCGTTTAAACGATATCGTTATCACTAAACTGCAGGACAAAGCGTCTCCGGACCTGTTCAAAGAAGCTACCATCGGTAAAGGCCAGAAAGCGGTATTCCACATCACCAAACAAGGCGATAAAGTGGAAGAGATCATGAAAATCGAATTAACTGATGCGATGATCAGCAGCTATCAGATGTCTGTATCGGGCGACCGTCCGGTAGAAACTATTGTTATCAGCTACACCGAGCTGATGATGACTGTTACACCTACAGACGACAAAAACAACGTTACTGCACCGTTGGTATACGGTTACAGCGGCGTTAAAGGTTCTAAGCTGTAAGCTAAACCGGTTAACTGGTGTGGCTTGCCACACCAGTTTTCTTTTGTATTACTTTTTTACCGATCATCTTACCAGTAATCAGTTGAGGCGAATGGATGCAACAGGCAACCCAGGACAATAACAGCATCAAAATCGACACGCCGCTTGGCAAAGATGCGTTGATTTTAACCCGGTTTGTATTCAGGGAAGGGCTGTCACAGCTGTTCAGTGTAAAAGCTGAAGTTTATGGCAATGGCCGCGAGATAAAACCATCTGAGCTGATCGGTAAAGAAGTAACCATTACGCTGGAGCTGGGCGGTAAAAAACAGCGCTATATTCACGCAATCGTCGCTGATGTTGCCGCTCTGGGGGCCAGGGTCAGTAAAGAAGCCGCAGAAGCAGAGTACCGCGACTACAGCTTGCAACTGGTGGCCGCTGCCTGGTACATGCAGCACAAAGTTAACAGCCGCATTTTCCGCAAAAAAAATGTGTTGAAAATAGTCGAGCAAATTGCCGGCGAGCATGGCGTTAAAATTGATGTAGCGGCAAAGGTGCAGGGTAGTTACCCCGACTATGACTTTAAAGTGCAGTACGAAGAGAACGATCTGGATTTTGTTCAGCGTCTGTTGCAGCAAGAAGGTATCTTTTACTACTTTGAACACAGCAAAAGCGCACACAAACTGATATTGGCCGATAAAGCTACCGCGTACGAGCCTTGTGCTGAAGCTAAGGTTAAGTTTAACAGCGGCAGCCTGGCCGAGGCACATATTCACCATTGGCAAAAAGCGCTGGTCATGGCGCCCGGTAAGTATGTGCAACGTGGTTTTGATTTAAAGAAGCCTACTGCGTTACCTACAGGTGAAGCCAATAAAGGCCAGTTAGTTAGCGGCCACGCCGACTACGAAGTGTTTCACTATGATGCTGAGTCTGAGTTCCACCCGCGCAGTAAACATATTGCCGATATCCGGCTTGAAGCTTTGCAACGTGATATTGACAGACGCCAGGGCTCCGGTAACTGCAGAAGCTTCAGTATTGGCAAAACCTTTACCCTGACCGAGCATGAAGATACAGCCGAAGCCGGTAAGCAATATGTATTAACTGAAGTCGTGTTAACCGCGGCTATTGCCAGCCAAACCGGAGCGGCGAAAACAGCACAACAGCAAATCAGCAATACCTTTTACTGCGTTCCTAAAGACGTTGCTTACCGGCCGCATCTTAGCCTGGCCAAGCCACTGATCAATGGCGTACAAAGCGCCACAGTAACCTGCAAAGGCGGCGAAGAAATCTCGGTCGATGAACTGGGCCGTGTCACCGTAAAGTTTCACTGGGATCGCAGCGACGTTAAAGATCATGAAAGCTCTTGTCCAATCCGGGTTAGCCAGAACTGGGCCGGTAAAAATTGGGGCGCGTTTTTCTTTCCGCGCCGGGACCAGGAAGTACTGGTTGAATTTTTAAATGGCGATCCGGATCAGCCGATAATTATCGGTGCGGTGTACAACTCTGATCATATGCCGCCGTACAGTTTACCGGATGACAAAACGCAAAGCGGTATTAAAACCCGCTCCAGCAAAGGCGGCGGCGCAGCGAATTTTAATGAATTACGCTTTGAAGATAAGAAAGGCGAAGAGTTGCTGTATTTGCATGCCGAGAAAGATTATGAGCTGCAGGTTGAGAACAACCAGACCGACATGGTGGGCAATGATCGCCTGACCACAGTAAAAGGCAATGATACCGAAACAGTGAATAAAGATCGTAAAAACACTGTGGATGGTAATGACAGCCTGAAAGTGGGCAAAAAACTGCTGATTGATGCCGGGGATGCTATCACCATTAAAACCGGTGCAGCGTCAATATCAATGAAGAGCGATGGCTCCATTGATATTAAAGGCGTCAACATCACCATTAAAGGCAGCAAAGTCAGTATTAACTAAGCGGTGTAAGCTCGCTTCAGGCAGACAGGACACGTCAAATGGCAAAACCCGCAGCGGTAATAGGTTGTATGCACGTTTGCCCTAAGGTTGACCCGGGGCCAAAACCCCATGTTGGCGGGCCGGTAATACAGGGCTCGCCCAATGTGGCTATTTGCGGCATTCCGGCAGCACGTAAAGGCGATAAACTGGTGTGTATCGGCCCGCCGGATACCATAAGTGGTGGTTCTGCCACTGTATTCATTAATGGCAAAAATGCAGCCAGATTGGGTGACGATACCGCTCATGGCGGCAAAATAGTTGTTGGTGTACCTACCGTATTTATTGGCGGTTAGACGTTATGTTGTTGGTTGAGAATGTACAGCAACAATTGCAGCTGTTGCTGCAGCAGCGGCAAACGCTAACGCAAAGTCGTTACAGCGGCTTTACGCAATTGCGCCAGCATGATAACCGGTTAGCCGATTGTGTGCAGCTGGCTGCCGATTGCGGCACTGACAGCAGCGCGCCGGATTGGCTGCTCTGGCTACTGGGCACTGATAACTCTGCAAAGCTGACGTTAACACAGTTAGCCGGCTTTACGCGGCCGTCTGACGTCTGGTTGTTATTGCATGAGTTAAAAAGCCGGCGCTGCCCCGGGCAAAAACAAATCGTGGCAACGCAGTTGCAACAAGCCAATGACGGCGATGCCGCTTTGAACTGGGCGTTAGCAACACGGCTGCAATTAACGCTGAACCCGTTTACTACGCCAACAGCAGGTACGGCTGAAGCTCTGTGGTATCTGCTTTGCAGTGCGCAAACGGCTTTACTGCCGGCATTAACAAGCTATGCGCGGCAGCTGCCGCCGCACAGCCCATTGCTGCCAATGTGTCGTTTGGCAGCCTGTTTGTTGGGAGATAAAACAGATGAAAGCGCCCTGGTAGCAGCGTTAACCGCAGCGGGGCAGCTTACAGAGCCTGCTTTAATGTTATTGATGGCCGCAGCCGCAGACACTGTACAAAGCCGCATTATTAATCAACTGAGTAATGCCGGTAACACTGCCCATCAGGCCATAGCGGCCATGGGTTACAGCGGCCAGTTGAAGTTTGTGCCGTTGTTGCTTGAGCTGGCACAAGCCGAAGACAGCCGTGAGGCAGCGACAGACAGCCTTGCGTTGTTGCTGGGTATCGCTGAGGCTGACAGCCTGCTGTCTGCAACCAAAACGACAGCCGATTTTCAGTTAGCGCAGGGCCATGCACGCCAGCTGGGCGGTGGCCATATTAACAGCGTGCAGCTTGATGATGTATGGTTAAGGGGGAATCAGCAGCAGCGTCAACTGGCGGCGTGTTATCGCAGCCTTGCCGCTGCCGGCACGCCTTTATTAAACGCCAATGCACTGAGTTGCCGCTTATGAATGTGGCACAGCCGGTTGGGCTGCAAATCGCCAAGGTTGCCATGACGTTGGGCGCGGCCCCGTTAACGCAGCAGGCAATGGCGCTGGATGTTATTGCGCCGGCACCGGTGCTGATGAACTGGCAGAACATCACTGTTCCGGTTGCTTTTGTTACACCCTTCGCTGCGCAGGAGAGCCGCAATGAACGTCTGTTGGCATTGTTGCAACATTTGCTGGCGCAGCCTGGCAGCCCGCAACAAAACGAAACCGTATATCTGCTGTTGCCGGAATACGCCGGTACCGATAACAACGAGCTGAACACATTATTGCAAATGATTATGCGGCGTTTTCCGCAGTTGCTGCAGTCGGCAGATTGCCGTGTCTTTCCCTATGGCAGTGCCGGTGTATTGATGGCATTGGCCGCTGCGGCCAGCCAATTGCAGCAGGGCACGCAAACGGCAGTTTGGCTGCTGGCGGCGGATAGTTTGGCCAGCGCAGCAATGCTGTCGCATTATGCCGCATCAGACAGTTGTAATGGTGTGCTGTCTGAAGGTGCTATGGCACTGTGTTTAACCGCAGGAGTAGGCGGCAGCAGATTAGTCTTCAGCGCCAGTGATGCGTCACCTGCGGCGACAATGGCGGATGATCCGGCAATGGCAGCATTATTTATGCAGGTAGCTAATCAGGTAGCGCAGCCTTTGCAGCAGTTGTATTTGCCCGACAGCGGCGATGATGATGCCAGTGCACGTTGGCTTGGGCAATATCATCACTTACATGGTGCAGTAACAGAGGCAACCGGTTTTGTCTTTCCGTCCTACAGCATCGGAGAGCTGGGCACCTGCGGCGGTTTATACCGGCTGTGGCATTTGATGCAGGCACAGCAAAAAGGCCGCCTTGGCGGTTTAACTTTACAGTGTGAACTGTCTGCCCGCTTATATCGTGCTGTTGCGGTATTAAGCCCGGCGACAGCGTTATCTGACAACAAGGAAGTGTAAGCAGCATGGCCAGCTTAGAAATAAAAAACACCTTTGGTACTGTGGTGTGCTTTAGCCAAACCGCGGCAGAGGCCAGTGGTTCTGTGCAAACTTTTGTCTCTGTTGTGCAGGCGGAAGAGTTTTTGCGCGGCAATTTTCCGGCGTTTAATAATACTTTCGGCAATTTAGCCCAAGTGTACGCCTTGCATAGTGGTAAAACTCAGCATAGCAATGCTAAGTCAGCCAAAGATCAGATGTACCGCACCCTGGCAGAAGCTATCGCCGGGGGGGAACTGCTGCTAAGCATGAAGCAAGCCAGGCCGGTTGAGGTGGTCAGCGCTGGCGGCGCCAGCCAGACGCCGCGCTCAGATACTAAAACCAACAACCCGGGGGGCAAAAGCCAGCAGCCGGCGACAGATGAAAGCCAGACGGCTGCCGCCAATAACAGTGCCGGTAGCAATGGCGCAGACAAAATAGTACCGCCTAACAGCAATGTGGCCTTTGAAGGCGACCCGGTGGCAATGTGCAGCGGTGAAGAGATATTGGAATTAACCGATTTTAGTTTGCCCGGCCCCTTGCCGCTGCAATTTAAGCGCACTTATCGCTCCGGTCAAAGCCATGAAAATATTGGTTTCGGCTTTGGTTGGCGCAGTAATTTCCATTTGCAGATTATCGCTGAGCAAAACGGCGAAGGGGTGCTGCGGTTAGTACTGCACAATGAAGAGGGGCGGCGGTTACTTTTCAGTCCGGTTGCCCGCGGCCACACCAGTTATCAATTGAGCGAGAGCCTGGCGTTACGTCACGAAGAAAATGGCAGCCAGGTGCTGCTGCGGCCGGACAATACCCACTGGGTATTTGTACCGGTGAAGGTGGATGCTAAACAGCCGCAGCGCTGGGCATTGCACCAGATTTTTGACAGCCTGGGTAACTATTTGCAGCTGTATTACGACCGCTTCAGCCGGCTTAGCCGCATTGATTACACCCGTAAGCGCGGCATAGAGCTGCACTACAACGCCGCCGGTTTACTAAGCCGGATTGATGCCGTAGAGCAAACCGCTGAAGGCCTTAAAGCGCTGGACGTGATGTTGGCGCAATATCAATACGATGAGCAACGCGATCTGATTGCGGCTACAAACCACGCCGGCCAGACAGAGCAATACGTTTATCAGGGCCATTTATTGACACAGCGCCAGCGTGCCAGCGGCTTTAAGCATTATTTCAGTTGGCAAGGCGAAGGCCCCGGGGCCCGCTGCAGCCGCAACTGGGGTGATGACGGTTATTACGATTATCAGTTTGACTACGATGACAACCAACGGCTGACTATCAGCACGGACAGCCGTGGCCAGCGCTGGCAGTATTTTCATAACGAGCGTAATCAACTGATCAAAAAAGTGGCGCCGGACGGCGCCACCTGGCTCTACAGTTGGAACACTCAGGGTAAAAAAAGTGCAGAAACGGCACCTGACGGTGGTGTAACCCGCTATTACTTTAATGACGTAGGGCAGCTGATCACGGTTGAGCAGGCAGACGGGGCTATCAGCCATTTTCAATACAATGAATTGGGCCAACGCACCGGTTTTACTGACGCCGAAGGCCATCACTGGCTGCGGGAATACAGCGCCGGCGGTTTATTAAAAAGCGAAACCCGGCCTGATGGCAGCATCAGCCGTTATCAGTACAACCAGGATGGCCAGCTAACTCAACTGCAGCATGCCGATGGGCGCACAGAGCACTATTTATGGAATGATGAGGGCCAGTTGCTCGCCCGTAAGCAAGGGGAGGCGGTAAGTCGTTTCAGCTACGATAAACTCGGCCGGTTAAATGGCGTAGTAGACGCAGCCGGTTTGGTAACCGAATACCAGCGCGACAGCAGCGGTAATATTACCTCACAGCGCAGTTATGCCAACAGCGAGCCGGAGCAGGCAGTTACGGAGCATTTCAGTTATGACGCAGCTGGCCGTTTAACCGGCTGGCACAATGCGTTGGTACAGCATACACAGTGGCAGTATGAAGGGTTAAGCCAGCCGGTTAAGCAATTACAGGCTGATGGCAGCGCGTTGAATTATGAGTATGACAAAGAGCGTAACCTTACGGCTATTACGCGCAGCGACGGCGCGTGTTATCAATTGGATTACGACGGCGCGGAGCGACCGGTAAAGCTGCAGGGTTTTGATGGCCGTGTACAACAGTACCAGTATGATATAAACGGCAAGGTTAGCGCGCTCAGCGATGGCAGCAAGCGTCAGCTGCGGTTAAAACGCGACAGCCGCGGCCGCATTATTGAACAAACTGCACTGTTTGGTCAGCAGTTGGCCAGCAACCATTTTCACTATGACAAACTGGGGCGGCCACTGCGCGCCAGTAATGCGCAACGTAAATTGCGCTTTAGTTATCATGGTAATGGCCAACTGAGCGAGCAGTGGCAGGATGACTGGCGTACCTTGCACCACTATGATGCTGCCGGGCGGCGGCAATGCACAGTGCTGCCGGATGGTAGCATATTGGATTATCGTTACAACGACCAGGGCTTGCTGTCGCAGTTGGCTTTAAACCAGCAGCCACTACTGTGGCGTAGCTTCGATGCCGCCGGGCGTGAAACTGCGCGCGAGTACAGCAGTGGTTTACAACTTAAGCAACAGTTTGATGCTTTTAGTCGCCTGACTGCTCAGCAGTGGCAGCACAATACAGACGACAGTACTGCACAGCAGCAACGGCAGTATCAGTACAGTGGCTTGCATCAGTTATTAAAAGTAACGGGTAACCAAACAGGCGACATTGAGTATCAGTACAACAACCTTGATCAACTGGTTAGCAAAGCGCATAGCACAGACAGCAGTCAAAGCGAGCAGCAACAATGGGACAGCTTTGGCAACCCGGCCGGCGATGCGCTGGAGATAAAGCAAGACCGCCTGCTGCGCTATCATGATAACCAGTACCAATATGATGACAGCGGCAATCAGCTCAGTGCAACAGCGCCCGGCAAACGCCAGCAACGCGAGTTCAATGGTTTTAACCAGTTAACAGCATTAAGTTGTGGCAACGCAAACAGTGGTAATAGTGTAACGCGTTACGAGTATGACGCTTTCGGCCGACGCAGTGCCAAGATAACCGCCGCTGGCCGTACTGATTATCTCTGGGAAGGAAACACCCTTATTGGTGAATACTGCCAGGGTGAATTCAGCTGGTATATTTTTGAGCCCAACAGCAACAAACCGCTGGCGCTGATTAAGCAAGGCCAGCTGTACTTTTACCAATTAGACCAACTCGGCACACCGCTTAGCTTAACCGACAGCCAAAACAATATTGTCTGGCAGGCGCATTACAGCGTGTTTGGCAAAGCCACGGTGACGGTTAATAAAATTGATAACCCCATCCGCTTTCAGGGCCAGTATTATGACAACGAAAGCGGACTACACTACAACCATTTCAGGTACTATGACCCACAAACCGGCCGCTTTATCAGCCAGGATCCGATAGGGCTTTTAGGTGGTATAAACCACTACCAATACGCACCGAACCATATCAACTGGATAGATCCGTTGGGGTTAGCGTGTAAAGAGGCTGCTGTTTTAGCCGGTGCGGCGGTAGCAAGACCTTTACCAACATCACCGTTAACGTCTCCGGTGTCATCAACGATTAGCCGGATAGTTACAGGTGCTGCAGCAAATGATGCTATTTATGCAGTGGAACGTTTTGCTGTAACAAGGGTGCTGCCTTTAGCCAGTGCGGCACTTACAGGTTTGGCTGCAATGGTATACAGTCCGGGGTTAGGTGGTCCATTGGAGGAAATTGTAGCGCCGGACGGCACAACCTATAGCAAATATAGCGATGAGCTGCTTTATAGGGCCATTGGACCCAATGGTGAGGTTTGGCAAACAGCCGACCTCCAAGATGACATGGCATATCGGGCCTGGTTGGCAAATGGAGGGAAGGGGTCTTTTGAGGATTGGGTTTCTGACGGTAAGCCAGCGAAGCCCACAAAGAGCAAGCTGTCGAAGCCAATTAATAGCCATTTGGCGGGCGACAAACACCCTATTACCGGCGTTCCTTTTAATGAGGATGGCTTCCCTGAATTTGATTCGTTGTATGATGCTAAGATTCCTGAAGAGTTAAAAGGGCCAGAGATTAGTGATACGGCCCAATTTAAAGATGCGACTCGGCAACTGAATGACTTTTTAGAGGAAAACCCGGAAGCTAAAATGAACTTCACTGAGGAGCAGCTTGCCTCAATTGGAAAGGGTGATGCACGTTTACCCGATTTGACATGGCACCATCACGAAGACACTGAGCGCTTGCAATTGGTAGATAGGTGGAAACATGATAAAACAGGCCATACTGGTGGCAGATCCAGGTCAGGTGGACGCCCAAAATAAAGGAGTGATTTGTGGATAACTGTACAATTTATAGCCCGGTTTTTGATAGTCAGAGGGTAAAAGAAATAGTTAAAGAGTTTTTTCCTGATGACGAGGTTGTGGTTAAGGGCAACACTCCTGAATGGGACTCAGTAGAAGTGAAAGCGGGAAATTCCCGGTTGGTATTAAATAGCAAGGTTAGAAAAGCACCGGGAGATGACTTTTCGCGCTTAGTAATGTCCACTCATACTTACCTTTCCAGGATACCAGAGCGAGAAGGTAAGGACCGGGTATTAAAGGTTGTTCTGGGTACAAAGTGGATGATCGGCGTGGTTTCTGCTCCTGGGTTTGAGAATAATCCATCTCACGAAGAATGTGTTTTCAAGATCTGTCAGGAAATAGGGGGGATGGTTTTTAATGGTCGGGGTATGCTCAGTGGTTCGGGTGATGAATTATTGGTTCCCTGACAGAGCACTGGCAAGGTGAATGGCGGCTTCATGGCAAACGTAATTCACCTGTAATGGATATCAGTAATTATCATTGTCCGGTGCAGGCTTGGTAGCATCTGTTTCCTGCGGATAGTCCGGTTTATGCGCTTCTACCCATTGCTCATCCTGGCGTGGGTCCATTTGTGCTAATGATGCCCCTGAGGCTGCCGGAACGGCGACAAACACACTTAACTGCTCATTGGCTATCCGTTCTGCGCTTAAGGCGTAGCTACCCAATAACAGTGCGGCTAGTGCTAAAACGGTGAAAAACAGGCCGCCCGATATACCTAACACTGCGCCCAATACTAATGGGGCTAAAAACGAGCCAATGCCATAGGCGAACAGCAAACTACGGCTAATTTCAACCAAATCTTTACCGTGGTCCAATCTGTCATTGGCGCGGGCCACGCTAAGCGGATAAATACTAAACAGGCTGGTGCCAAGTAGAAAACCAAGTAAATAGAATAGCCAGATCTTCGTCGCCAGCAGGGCGAGTAGCAGACAAATGGCAGCACTAAATAAGCCGGCCCAAGCCAGTAACTTACGCCGGCCATAGCGGTCAGATAAGGTGCCAACAGGCCATTGCGCCACTAAACCACCAAGTATCGAAATTGCCATAAATGACGCCACAACTGATTGTTGCTGGTATATATTCAGCACCAATACCGGCATCATGGTGTAAAACGCGCCGACAAAAAAGCCGCCAATTATGCTGCCTATCAGCGCGAGCGGTGCAATATGTAATACCTTGGGTATGCTGTAGCGCTCAAAAGGTTGCAACACCGGCTGACTGATACGGGTAATAGCCACTAGAAACAGTGACGCCAGTACCAGCACTGAGCCCAGCACAAACACCAGATGTGATGTTACGTTCAGGCTTAAAATTAGCTGGCCCAGGGCGGTAGCCATAAAAAACACTACCGTGTACACCGCTAAAACCCGGCCCCTGTCATGCTGGCTGCTTTTTTCATTGAGCCAGCTTTCCAGCACTATAAGCAGCGCGTAAAAGGCGAAGCCAGACAGTAAACGTAATATAGCCCAAAACCAGGGATCATAATGTAAAGTATGGCCAAGGAAGGCCATTACCATTACCGCAGAAAAGGCCGAAAAACTGCGGGCATGTCCCACCGTGACTATCAGCTTCTGGCTAAAAACCGCCGCCAACAGGGCGCCCAGAAAAAATGCTGAGTTAATTATACCAATGGCCATTTCCGACAGGCCGGCCTGCTTTAAATACAGCCCGATATAGGTCATCAGCATGCCGTAGCCAGTGGCCAGAAAGGCAATTGATATAAACAACGATGAAATGGGTAACAACGCCTGCCTGAAAAACACGGGGGAGCTCATTTTAAATAAATCAATAACTTAAATGTAGTTCTTCATGGTATGTCAGGCAAGCCATTTCCCCGCAGGAAAATAACAAATGGGTCAGGGGTTTGCTGTCTGGTCGGTAAACAGACAGGTCGTGTTCTGTTAAATCCGTTGTTTAACTTCTGCTTTTAGCCTGCCAACAGTGCCCGTCCTGCAATACTAAATGCTGACACTATACCGATTAGCCACATTAGCGAGCGGGTGGTAGCGTAGTCCAGCCAGTAGCATACCAGGTAGGCTATGCGGCTGGCGATAAACACCCAACCTAAGGTTACTGTAGTTTCATCTACGGCATTTAACCCCACGCCACTAAACACCGCACAAGCGTAAATTATTAAGGCTTCAAAGCTGTTGTAGTGAGCGGCGTTGGCGCGCTGGCCAAAGCCTTGTAGCGTAGCTTGCTGTGCTCTGGGGTTATGGTTGTCATAACCGCCGGATTTTTGCATCGCAAAGGCCAAAGGCGCTTTGGCTAAAAAGGGCAGTAACATCGCGATAAACAGTGTTAGTAGTAAAGGGGTTGTCATAATTCGCTCCGTTACAGGCCCGGCCTGAAATAGTGTTAACGCAGTATTTTGGCATGAGGTTGTTGCAGCAACTGCAGTAGCGGGTTTTGCGCCATTACTTTGTCTTTCAGCAATACACCAACGACTAAACCTGCAGCCAAACCACCTAAGTGTGCCCAGTACGCTACGCTTAAATCCTCTGACAGTAAACCAAAGATATTAAGCGCAGCCCAGATAGCGAAGTACCAGGCCGGGTTAAGCTTTTTCTGCCACACTACAAACATAAAAGTCAGGCTGGCATGGCGGAACCAGAGTAAATACATGCCGAATAAACCGGCAACTGCACCACTGGCACCTACCATGAGTAAATCGCGATCGACCAGATAACACATCAGCATTTCTACCAGCGCGGCGGCAACACCACAGAGTAAGTAAACTGCGAGAAACTTCCATGGCCCCAGCGCATCTTCCAGGTTGTCACCAATGATCCAGAGGAAATACATATTGCCGGCCAAATGCAACATACCGCCGTGTAAAAACTGATAGCTAAGCAGGCTCCACCATTGTTGGCCATCCAGTATTAAAACAGAGTCGATTGCGAAATGGCTGAATACCCATTGGGTAGCGTTATCGTCAAAACCGTACAGCAGGTAGATCAGAATATTCAGTGCCAGCAATGTCCAGGTGATAACCGGAGTGCGGTGTGGTTTAATATTGTACTCTTTCGGCATCTGGGTAAAAAACTGAAACAGCCAGCTTTTAGCACAGACTTTTTTATTCAGCTCAGCCAAAGCCGCTTGTAGCTTAGGTGCGGCCAGTACTTGCTCTGCTTCATCACCATCTACCCAAATACCATCGCAGCGGCTGCATTTATCCAGGGTTACCTGATAATCTTTTAACAGGTGAAACTGCTGCATTTGTTTATTACAGCGATGGCAATGATACTGATGTTGCTCCAGTTCTTCGCCAAAGCCTTGTTTTACACAATACGCATCGGTTAACTCAGAGCCGTGTGCTATGGCGTCGCTCAATTCTTTGTCGTCAAACCACAAGCCGTTACACTTTTGGCAGCGGTCTACCTGCTGACCATGCAGATCGACCGTTTGTAGTGACTGAGCCTGACAACAAGGGCAATATAACTGTACTCTGCTCACCTTAATCTACCTCTACATCCTGATCCGCCAGCGCTTGCTTCAGCTCACTGGTGTCTGCTTCAAACATCGGCAGTACTGCGGTTTCCATATGTTCTACTTGTGCCAATAACAGCTTGGTTCCATGATGGGTGCTGTAAAAGCTGCTTTGAATTTTATTGTGAATATCATTAACTTCGCGGTAGAACTTACGGCTTTCACTTAGCAATGCTGACGGCGTTTCCAAAGTGGCTGGGGAGAACTTCATGCTCTCCCAAACAAAGGTGTCCAGCACCAGGGCATGGCGTTTAATATTGTGCGCGCCAACACCTTTAATTTGTTCGGTGAAGTCTTTAATCAGCTGCAGGTTGTCACTGAGCTCGTGCTGTAATGACTTACGCAGGTAGTAGTTACTTTTGTCGCTTTGAAGTTGTTCAAACACCACGGCCTGGCGCAAACCTTGCTGCGCTGCCAGATACACACCTAAGATAGTGGCGATGATCATAGATACCTGGCTAATCCAAAAGCTCAGGTTAGATATTTCGCCTTGCTGCAGCGGTATGGCTTTGCTGAGGTTGCGTCTTTGGTTGGACTCAACCACTTGTACCGTATTCGTTAGCGGATCGCGGGCGGGCATAGCTGTGCCTTGTTGCGGTGAATTAAAAGTGACGCAAGTGTAACCTGAAAGCGCCGGGCAGTTACAGCTGTTAGACTATCAGGTGCTGTTAACTGCGCTTTTTTTATACAGATCTCAAGCTGCTACAGGGCTTCCAACGCAAAATTACCGTGCTTTAATGCATCGGCCAGTTCATGCGAGCGTGCTATCACCTGTTGCCAATAATCAATTCTGATGGTGTCCGGCAGTTTAAAATCATTTCGATCAGGAATTTTGCCAAACGGCAAAGATTTAACCCAGCTGTCTGTCGGGCACAACAGCACCACATTATGCAAATGCGCCGGGTTGGCCTTGCGCCATGTTAGGGCTTTATCAAACCAACCGGGTGTCAGGCGCGGATAAAAGTGCGGATACAGCACCAGGCCACTATCACTGAACGGCAGGTCGAAATGGTAGTCGGTTACGCCGCCGTCATAGTATAAGCCCGGGCCGGCACCGGCGATATTTTCCACTGCGTTTAGTACCATAGGAATAGTACCACTGGCCAATACGGCCTGACGCAGGTTGTCAGGGCTTAGCGCAACATGCTGCGTAGGTAATACGCCGGCGTAATGAAACGGCGAGCTCTCGCCGGCAACATGGAATAACACGCGTTGAAAAAAATGCTGTAAATGCTTACGGCCAATCAGGTTGGCTCCTGCGGCCAGAGTCAGACCACCGGCTTGCAGCAGTTTGCTGCGCGCTGCAGATAAACGCCGTGCTTTGGCTACCACCAGGTTAAGTTTAACTGTAGGGTTATCCAATACCTGCTGTAAATGCTGCTCCGTCGGGAATACGTCGTTAATGATGCCGGCGGAAATTTGCGTAATCAGCTGAGTATTGGCTGCTTTGGGGTAAGTAATATGCGCGTAAGCCCGGCAAAAACGTTGTGATGCCGCCACAGGATCGGCTTGGGCAAAACAGGCAAAGCGCCAGGCCCCGGCCGAACTGCCGAGAATATGCAGCGGCTTGTCACGACCGGCAAAAAACTCACCGAATAAATACTGATCCAGGCCAAATAAACAAAACCATTTCGGGCCGCCACTGGCACCCACCATTACATTAATATCGGCCTGTTGCAGGCCATGCTGTTTAATATGTGCCAGGGCCGTTGGTCCCGCCAGTACCCGCAGTGCTGTGTGTGTCAAAAGCTGAAATACCTGTAAGTTAACGCTTAAACGGTGGCATAAAGCCGGCGATACATATGTTCGGCGTAATCATCGGTCATGCCGGAGATATAGTCGCAAATTACGCGGATTTTCAGTTCATCTTCTGCTTGCTGCCAGCGCAGTTGCGTATTGGCCGGCAACAGCCGCGCCGGGTCAGAGCTGAAGGCATCAAACAGCGCCATAAGCATATTTTGACAGCGAAAGCGTGATTGCTGAATATCCGGCTTTAAGATCACACAGCGATACACTACCTGCTTTAAACATTGCAAAATAGCCAATGGTGCTGCCGCCAGAGTTGCGTTATAGCGCACCAACGGTTCTTCGGCTTGTGGCAGCACTTCTGACAGCGTTACTGCACTGATCAGCAGGTTCACCAACGAGCCGATAGCATCTTTTCGCAGGTGATGCTGATTGCTGAACAAGGCCTCGCTGATTTGCTGCATCAAGGGTTGCAGCTGTTGCGGCAGGGCAGCCCATTCATCGCCGGTATGCTGCTGCCACTGAGCCTGGCTGATATTACCCAGTACTATGGCGTCTTCCAAATCATGCACACCATAAGCAATATCATCGGCCAGTTCCATAATGGAGGCATCCAGCGATTTATAGCGTGATTTAATATAGGGTGACTTATCCAATTGCTCTGTGCTTTGAAACAGAGCACGGTCGGCTTCGCTGAGCGGCGCTAAAATCCACTGCAGGATATCGGCATCGGCAGTAAAAATGGCTTTGGCCGGCTGCCATGGCGTTAAATTCAGCGGGTTCGTATCGGGCAAGGTTTGCCGGCGCAAATCCGGTTGCAACACCGGATATTTTAGTAAACCCAATAAGGTACGCCGCGCTAAATCCATGCCATGCTGCAGGGTATAGGGTTCTAACTTGGCTACTATACGTAATGTCTGGCCGTTGCCCTCAAAACCACCGGCGTGCAGCATTTTAAAGTTAAGTGCCGTTTCGCCGCCATGACCAAAGGGCGGATGGCCGATATCATGCGCTAAACACAGCGCTTCCATCAGGCTGTCATCGGGTAAATAGCTTAACTCTATGTTACTGATCTCTGTGTTACTGACTTTGGCGCGTAATTGGCTGACTAAACCGGTACCAATTTGTGCCGCTTCCAACGAATGAGTTAACCGCGTGCGGTAAAAATCGTTCTGGCCAATGCCGAGTATTTGCGTTTTGGCTTGTAAGCGGCGAAATGCGGCCGAGTGCAAAATACGGGCGCGGTCGCGTTGCCAGGGGCTGCGCTGATCGCCGGGCCTGCTGCTGCCGGTGCCGGAGCGCCGTTCCGACCAAAGAGGATGTAACATAGTATTCCTTGTTAATTCAAACAGCTAAAGCATAAAGCGCGATGGCATACTGATATGCGCTATAGTACGCCAACTGCGGTTAAACTTCGAGCCCGACTATAGTGGTAAAAGTGATAAACCCTGTTTAAAAAAGCGTTCGACAAGCCGGTTTTTATACTGTATAAAATAACAGTAAATTAATCAGGGGGAAACGCCATGGCTGTTATTATTAAGTACGTAGTAGAAAGAAACGGAGCAGAAAAGATGACTTTTACTTCTAAAGCGGAAGCCGATGCTTATGACAAAATGCTTGATACCGCTGATGAACTGACGCACTTTTTAGCTGGCAGCACTCTGATCGCCGACGAGCAGTTAACAGAAGCGCTGGCACTGTATATGGCGCAACAAAAAGACAACTTACTGGTAGCTCTGGGTGCCAAAAAGCCGGCCGTTAAAGCCGGCAAAGTGGATAAAACAGAAAAGACAGCGAAAACTAAAATTGCCGCAGTAGAGCAGGCCGCTTAACGCGCCTGCTGTTTTTGCCAATAGGCCTTAAGATCTGCTTTTACCTCGGGTAACAGCAGATATAACGCCAGAATATTCGGCACTGCCATTAAGAAAATCATTGAGTCGATAAAATTGAACACTGCCATTACATTGGGTACCGCGCCCATAGATACAATGAAACAAAACAGCACTTTATACAGCTGTGTCAGGCGTTTGTCCTGGCCCACCAGATAGCGCCAACCGGTCATACCGTAATATGACCAACTGATCACGGTGGAAAAACCAAACAGCAACAACGCCACCATTAACACCCACGGAAACCAGCTGAACACCGATGCAAAAGCACCGGACGTAATTTGCACGCCGTCTAAGCCCGGGGTTTGATAAGCGCCGGTTAGAATAATAACCAGGGCCGTAATAGTACAAATAACGACGGTATCAATAAAAGGCTCCAACAGGCCAACAAAGCCCTGGCTTACCGGATCTTTGGTTTGTGCTGCAGCATGGGCAATAGGTGAGGAGCCAATACCGGCTTCATTAGAATAGGCCGCGCGGCGAAAACCCTGAATAAGTACCCCAATAAAGCCGCCGTAGCCGGCTTCCGGAGTAAAGGCGCCTTGTACTATCAGCCATAATGCCGCCGGAATAGTGCTGGCATGGGTTAACATCACAATTAACGATGCCAACAAATAAATGCCACACATCAGTGGCACTAATTTACTGGTAACCCGGGCAATACTTTTAATACCACCAATAATCACCGCAGCAACCAAGGCAGCATAGATGCTGCCAAACAACCAGGCGTTATCAAAGCCGGTTACGGTTTTAACCTGGACAAAGCCCTGATTAACATGCACAAAACCGGCAGAGCCGAATATAACGAACACCGAAAAAGCCATTGCCAGTACAGTACCGGCAAATGGCAGGTTAAATTTATCCAATGCGGCTTTGATATAATACATCGGGCCACCCGACACGCTGCCGTCAGCATTTATTTGCCGGTACTTTACCGCCAGGGTGCATTCAACAAACTTGGTCGACATGCCGAGCAGGCCGGCAACAATCATCCAGAAGGTCGCGCCCGGGCCACCCAGGCTGATAGCCACTGCCACGCCGGCAATATTGCCGGTACCCACAGTGCCGGACAGAGCAGTACTCAGCGCCTGAAATGGTGTGATCTCACCTGTTTCGCTGCTGCGCTTATTGTTTTTCAGTAAACGGATAGCATGGCCAAAGCCCCGCACGTTAATAAAACCAAGGTAGCAGGTGAATACCAGGGCACCGCTGATCAGCCAAATCAGTACCATCGGAATGGCGATACCATTAATGTCAAAGGCGTAAAACACTACAGCAGCAAGCTTTGACGTCAGGCTCTCAAAAGCGTGTTGAAACGAAAAATCGGTAGTCATGCGTTAACTTCAGCGGTATGGACGGCCATTAAATGCTGCAAGACTACTGTGTAATGGCAACAGAAACAAGAAATTATAGTAAAGCCGCCGCTGCCGATTGTATCAATGCGGTTTTGCTCTTATGCTGGACAAGCATAACTCCGGGCACTTACTTATGGCAGCACCGCAACAACACAAGCATTCGCACAGCGGTCACTCGCATGGCCACAGCCACCATGGCCACCACCATTCGCATCACAGTGAAAGCAGCAATATCGCGTTGGCGTTTTGGCTTAATTTCGGCTTTGCCTTAGTTGAGATTGTCGGCGGGATCTTAACCAATAGCGTAGCGATTATTGCCGATGCCATTCATGACTTAGGCGATAGCCTGGCTATTGCCTTTGCCTGGATTGCCAGCAAAGTGGCAGCAAAACAGCCAACACAGCATTACAGCTATGGTTACCGGCGCTGGTCGCTGCTTAGTGCGCTAATCAGCGGTCTTATTTTGTTGTTAGGCTCGGCCTGGGTGCTGTCTGAAGCCATACCACGCTTATGGCAGCCGCAATTGCCGCATGTGGGCGGCATGTTTGTGCTGGCGATTTTAGGTGTTGCTGTTAATGGTGCTGCAGTGCTGCGTTTGCGCGGTGGCAAAACCCAAAACGAAAAGGTGCTCAGCTGGCATTTATTGGAAGATGTATTGGGCTGGGTTGCCGTGCTGCTGGGTTCTGTACTGATGTACTTTACCGGCTGGGCCTGGCTTGACCCGGTACTATGCATTGGTTTTACGCTGTTCATCTTGCTCAATGTGCTGAAAAGCCTGCGCCAAACGCTGGCGCTGTTTTTACAGGTAACACCGGACCCGGCGCTGCAACAGCGGATCAGTGCGCAGTTGGCTGAACTGGACTTTGTAAAATCAATTCACCATTTGCATCTGTGGTCACTCGATGGTGAACAGCATGTGCTGACAATGCATGTTGAAATTGCCACGCCAATAGAGCTGGAGCGGCAACTGGCGTACAAACAGCAGATAGCCGAAGTGCTGGCACCTTATCAACTGAGCCATACCACGGTGGAATTTGAAATCAGCGGTGAGGCCTGTCGCGACGCAAAATAAAAAGGCAGCCAGGCTGCCTTGCAGGTAAAGAGATTATTGGCTGTAGCCGGGTAAGAACTGCGCCAGTTTGCCAATGGCAGCTTCCAGCTGTTCTTTATGCGGTAAGAACACGATGCGAAAGTGATCCGGCTCCGGCCAGTTAAAGGCGCGGCCATGCACCAGCAGTACTTTGTGTTGGCGCAGAAAATCCAGCACAAATAATTCGTCGTCTTTAATACGGAATTTCTTGCGGTCAATTTTTGGGAACAAGTACATGGCGCCTTTAGGCCGCATGCAGCTTATGCCGTCAATCTGCGTCACCAGCCTGTGAGCTAAATCCATTTGCTCATATAAACGTCCGCCCGGCACCACCAGCTCGTTAATGCTTTGATAGCCGCCTAACGCGGTTTGTACTGCGTGCTGGCACGGCACATTGGCACATAGCCGCATTGACGCCAGTACGTTCAGGCCTTCGATGTAATTACGCGCCAGACTTTTTGCACCGGAAATAAATAACCAGCCAACACGAAACCCGGCAATGCGGTAGTTTTTCGATAAGCCACCGAAGGTTAGCATAATCAAATCGTCAGCCAGCGAGGCGGTACTGACATGCTCAGTGCCGTCATACAAGACTTTGTCGTAGATCTCATCGCTTAGCACCACCAAACGGTGTTCGCGGGCAATTTTCAGCAGTTCAAGCAAAAAGGCTTTGTCGTACACCGCCCCGGTGGGGTTGTTCGGGTTTATCAGCACAATAGCTTTGGTTTTCTTGCTGATTTTTTCTTTAATATCGCCAAGATCCGGGTACCAGTCCTGCTGTTCGTCGCAGCGATAATGCAGCGCTTTACCACCGGCCAGATTCACCGCTGCGGTCCACAGCGGATAGTCGGGTGAGGGTACCAGTACTTCATCGCCGTTATTCAGCAGTGCCTGCAGCGACATTAGAATTAACTCAGACACACCATTGCCGATATAGACATCATCGGCGTCAGCCCCCAAAATACCGCGCTGCTGATAATACTGCGCCACGGCCACCCGTGCAGGGTAAATGCCTTGTGAGTCGGAATAGCCCTGGGCTGTAGGCAGGTTATGGATCACATGTTTTAGGATCTCGTCCGGTGCTTCAAAACCAAAGGGCGCCGGGTTGCCGATATTTAATTTGAGGATGCGGTGGCCTTCCTCTTCCATGCGTTTGGCTTCCTGGGCTACAGGACCACGGATGTCATAACAGACACCGTCTAATTTTGTTGAGCGCTCAATGGGTTTCATAACAACGACCTTAATGTCTCCGTTTTTATCCGTCCGGACAGCTATATAGCTGTAGCTACCTGTTTTCACATAACTGTCGCCGCTTTGCAATGGATGGCGCTGTGTTTTTGCAAAAAAACTAACCAAAAGCAGTTTTTGGTCGTATAAATAGCCGGGCACAGGTAAAATGCCGCGCTCTGTTATAACAAACAGGTTACTGCTACAGCAAAATTGCTGCAGCAAGATGAGTAACTCACAGGTGATGGATGTTGTTGAAAAAAATCATTATTACAGTTTTTTGGTTAGTCGTGGTGCTGGCATTTATCAGCCCTTTTACCGAGCTGGAGCCGGTGCAGCAGTTAGATTCGCTGGAAGACTGGCAAAAGCCGTCACGGATCACCGCGCTAAATGATGCTGATAAGAAAAAGGTTTTGCAGCGCCTGGCCTATACTTCTGCCGCACCGCCGTTTGTTGCCTTACCGGACTTCAATCAATACAGCGATACTACCGCCAGAAAACGGGCATTTTTTAATTACTTACGACCTTATGTAAAACGCGAGAATGCCAGATTGCGCTCATTGCGGCGGCAGTTAATTGAAATACAAGAGAAAAAAGAAAAACAGCTGCGTATTTCATTGGAGGAATATGCGTTTTTATACAGCTTATACGATGAGTTTCGCATGGAAGTGGCGGAAACTGACCAAAGCATGCTGCAGGAATTGCTGAAGCGGGTCGATATTATTCCCGATACTCTGGTGTTAATGCAGGCAGCAAATGAATCGGCCTGGGGTACCAGCCGTTTTGCGGTAGAGGGTTATAATTTTTTCGGCCAGTGGTGTTTTCGCGAGGGGTGCGGTTTAGTTCCGCTGTCGCGTCTGGAAGGGCAAAGCCATGAGGTGGCAAAATTTGCCAACCCTGCGGCCAGTATTAAGAGTTACTTTTACAACTTAAATACCTTTCATACTTATGAGTCACTGCGGGCAATACGCGCCCGTTTGCGTGCTGAAGGTAAACCGGTAAGTGGTGTGGCGCTGGCGGCGGGGCTTGGCTCGTACTCTGAACGCGGTGAAGATTATATCGCTGAAATAAGCGGCATGATCCGCTTTAACCGCAAATTACTGGAAGAATAATATGCGTTTTATTGCCGCCCTGATGCTGCTGTTGCCGGCAGCAGTGTCTGCCGATTTACTGCTGAACTACAACAGTTTTTATCAGCGGATGAAAAAACTGCAGCAGCCTGAGTACAGTGATATTACGTTGGCGTTTGCGCTGATTGGTGAGCGCAGCGGCCAGCCCTGTAAATACTATGGCCTGGGCCTGAAAAGTGACCGGCACGAGATAAAGTTGGATATAGCCGGTAATGGCGAAATCAGTTTGCCGTACGATGAAGCGTTAAAAGACAGCAATGCCATTTTGCAGGTGCTGCTGGCCGATAATGCCGAGCCATGCCAGGTGCAATTTCGCCTGCGTTCGCGTATGCGCCTTGCGCCGGAGTTAACGCTGCAGGAGATACAGCACTATCGCAGCCAATTTGACGTACTGCTGGATGATATGGCCGGTATCAGCAAACGCTGGTTGCCGGATGTCAGCGGGGTAATTGTCGAGTTTGCCGATGTGGTAACACCGCCACAGATGACGGCAGGGGCGGCACAGGCAACACAGTGCAGTGATAAGCGCTGTTATATTCATCTTAACAGCAGCTTAGCAGCAGACAGCCGTTGGCAATTCAGTCAGCGGCCGATGTATCTGCTGCCGTTAATCGACAGCGCAGCGCAGTGAGCTGCACGGCGTTTTAACTTAACGCGATAATCTGCGCCGGATTGTCCTGCTGAGCTGACAGCTCGTCATCTTCCGTCAAGCCAACCGGGATAGCGGGTATGGCTGCTTTATCAAAAGCGGTATCGCGCTCGCTAAGCTCAGTATCTTTTGTCAGGCCGGCAAAATTAAACAGCGTTTTATCAATCATGTGCGATGGCACTATATTCTGCATCGCCTGAAACATGGTTTCTATGCGGCCCGGGAAACGTTTGTCCCAGTCCTGCAGCATTTCTTTTACCACCTGGCGTTGTAAGCCATCCTGAGAACCACATAAGTTACACGGAATAATCGGAAACTCACGGGTGATAGCATATTTTTCAATGTCTTTCTCTTTGCAGTATGCCAGCGGCCGGATCACGATATGTTCACCATTATCACTGACCAGCTTAGGTGGCATTGACTTCATCTTGCCGCCATAAAACATGTTCAAAAACAGTGTTTCCAGCATATCATCACGATGGTGGCCCAGTGCAATTTTGGTGGCGCCCAGCTCTTTGGCGGTCCGGTATAAAATACCGCGGCGCAAGCGCGAGCACAGTGAGCAGGTGGTTTTACCTTCGGGAATTTTCTCTTTAACGATACTGTAGGTATCTTCGTTTACAATGGTAAAGTCGACACCAATAGCGCTTAGGTAAGCAGGCAACACATCCGCCGGAAAGCCCGGCTGTTTCTGATCTAAGTTAACCGCTACGATAGCAAAGTTGATTGGCGCAGACTGCTGTAAATTAAGCAAAATATCCAACAGGGTGTAAGAGTCCTTGCCGCCGGACAAACACACCATAATTTTATCGCCTTCTTCAATCATATTGAAATCGGCAATAGCCTGTCCCACGCCGCGGCGCAGGCGTTTATGAAGTTTATTCAGATTATATTGAGCTTTAGCTTGCGCTGCGTGAGTCATAGCCACTGTTACCGGAAACAAAAATGGCGCACATTATAGCTAAGCGCGCGCCATAACCAAAGCGGTGCAGCAGTAAAACTCAGTCTTTCTGTAACGGGCAAACAAAATCCGCCGGCTTAACTGCCAGTACATCACAATCCAGCCGGTCAATGACATGCTCGGCGGTGTTACCGATAATGGCAGCCGATAACCCGGTGCGGCCTATAGTGCCTATCACCACCATTTCAGCATCCAGTTCGCCGGCTACTGTCGGTAGCACATCTTCGGGCATGCCTTCCTGCACATGGCAACGGCTGCTGTCGATATCAAATTGTTTTGCCAGTTTTGTCACTGCATCAATATGGTGGTGTTTCATTGTGCTGTTATATTCCTGCGGATTAAACTCAGGGATTTCGATAGCAATATTAACCGGGGTGCCGGGGTAGGCATTGACCAAATGAGTGTGGGCGCTGAGCATGGCCGCCATTTGGCCGGCTTTGGCTATTACGCGTTGATTTAACGATAGATGATGTGCCTGCTCGCTGCCGGCGTTAACCGCAGCAATAATATTACCGCCCTGCGGCCAGTCATGATCTTTCACCAGTAATACAGGGCAGGGACATTTACGCAGAATATGCCAATCGGTTGGCGTGAAGATCATCGATTTCAATACATCATGGTCGTGGGTGCCCTTAATAACCAGGTCGTAGTTATCTTCCAGCACCGCATGTACTACCGCTTCAAACGGCCGGTTGTGCCATACCACCTTAATATCGATATTAATGCCGCCGGCACGGGGGGCCGCCAAAAAGTCACTGATCCACAGCTCACGGTCTTTAATCACTGCCTGGCGCATCGATTCGCGCTCCTCGCCGGATAACATGGTGGTCATCTCGTAGGAGAAATCGTAGACCGATAAAAAAGCGGTTAATTTACAGCTTTGCAGCCGGGCTAACTGCACGGCGCGGTTTAAGGCTTTTTGTTGATCTACGGTAGGGTCAAGCACCACCAGCACATTGTTATAAGCAGACATATCAGGCTCCACAGTAAAAACTTTACTTAAGTGTAGCCAAATTAGCCTGCTTTGCCGGGCTAAACCTTGCGCCAGGTCAAAGCCGGGGGCATTAACAATGCGCTGTAAGGGAGCCCAGTTTACTCAAGGCAGCTTGATCTTTTAAGGTGATAAGTTTGCCATCTACCTGAATAAGTTGTTCTTTATCCAGTTTGCTCAGCAAGCGGCTGATGGTTTCTACCGTTAGACCGAGGTAGTTACCGATGTCGCTGCGGGTCATGGTCAGGCGAAACTCTGTAGCGGAAAAACCACGGCTGGCAAAACGTTGCGCCAGTTGTGATAGAAAGGTTGCCAGTTTTTGTTCGGCAGTTTTACGGTTCAGCAATAGCATCATTTGCTGATCGGCCTGAATATCTTGGCTCATTAGCCGCATCATTTGTTGGCGCAGGCGTGGTAACTGGTCAAGCAGCATGTCCAGGTTCGGCATCGGAATTTCGCATACCATGGCGGTTTCCAACGCTTCGGCATAGCTGGGGTGCAACTGATTATGCAGACCATCAAAGCCAACAATATCGCCCGGCAGATGAAAGCCGGTAATTTGCTGCTCGCCCTGATCGGTCAGGGTAAAAGTTTTAAATGAGCCGGTGCGAATAGCAAACAACGACTTTTGTGTATTGCCGGCTTCAAACAACATATCCCCTTTATGCAATGGCCGTTTGCGTTGAATAATGTCATCCAGCTTCGTCAGTTCAGCATCGTTTAATGAAAAGGGTAAACACAGCTGGCTAAAGCCGCAGTCCTGACAATTTATTGCAGAGCGTTGCATCATGGTGTTTTTACCTTTTGCGGAAATTCCAACATAGCCAGCTTAAAAAACCAGCCGGCGGATAGCAAGCCAAATCGTATAACCGGCATAAATTGCTAACATAAGTGCCGCGCTGTAGCGTAGCCATAAGGTGTTTTTCAGTTTGCTCAGGATACCGGCGGCGCTACCGGTCACTAAGATTGCCGGCAAGGTGCCAATACCAAAACTCAACATCAGTAATCCACCCTGTATTGCACTGCCGCTGGCCAGGCTCCAGCCCAGGGTGCTGTACACCAGACCACAAGGCAGGGCCCCCCAACACAGGCCATAACTGTAAGCCTTAGCGGCACTGTTAAGCGGCAGCAGTTTGGTGGCAACCGGCTGCACATGGCGCCACAGCTTTTGCCCCAGTTGCTCTAAACGGATTAAACCAAACCACAACCGGCTGATATACAGTGCCATCATCAGCAACAGCAAGCCTGCCAACAGCCGCAGCCATAGCAGCGATGCGCCGGCCAGTTGCATAGCGCCGGCGCCAAAGTAGCCGACCAGAGCGCCGAATAATGCATAGGTGGTCAGTCGCCCCAAGCTTAGCAACAGCTGCAGTTGCAGTTGCAGTTTACGGCCGGGGCTTTGCGATGGCATCGACAATTGCAGGGCGCCGGCAATACCGCCGCACATCACTAAGCAATGGCTGCTGCCAATAAAACCAATCAATAAGGCCGCCAGCAAATCAGCATTCATGGCTGCGACTTATCGTTATTCTCAGTCGGGGCTTTTTCTGCTTCATCAAACAGGATACTGAAACCCTCTTTATCCAGGTCTTCAAACTGCCGGCTGCGTACAGCCCAGAAAAACACGGCCAGGCCAATCAGCACAAACAAAATAGCGATAGGGATCAGCACATAAATCACACTCATTTTTTCAGCAGCCTTAATGAATTAGACACCACCAGCAATGAGCTGAACGACATACCCAGCACCGCGATATAAGGCGAAACAAAACCGGCCACCGCCAGCGGAATGATCAACAAGTTGTAGCCCACTGACCAGCGCAGATTCTGCTGAATAATACGCTGCGCCTGATTACTGCCACTGAGCAGCTCTGCCAATAAGCCGATACTGGGTTGTAACAATACCACATCGGCCTGGTTTTTAGACAAATCGCTGCCGCTTTGCAGTGTCACTGAGACATGGGCAGCATGAAAGCCCGGGTTATCATTAATACCATCACCCAGCATCAGCACCTTGTGGCCGGCGTCAACCAGTTGGGTAATTTCAGCTACTTTTTGCTCCGGGTTACAGCCTTTTACCATCAGGTCAAACTGCAATTGTTGTTGCAGCTCATCCGCGCGGGCAGAGCTGTCGCCGGTCAGCATGATCAGTTGATAGCCGTGCCGGCGCAGTGCGCCCAGCAAGCGAGGCACTTCAGGGCGTAGTGCATCCTGCAAGCCAATAGCGGCTATTTCGTTATCATCAATGCTGAGATAAACCATAGCGTCACGGTGATGCTTTACGTTGCAAAATGCCGCATTGCCTACTTTAACCTGCCGGCCAGCATAAGTAGCGCTGATGCCGGCACCTACCTGAATATGCACATCTTGCAGTGATACTTTGGCGCTAAGATAGCCGCTAAACGCGCGCCCGATAGGGTGCTCTGAGTATGCCTCTAAATTAGCGATCAGGTTTAGCGCCTCACTTTCACTATACTGTTGGCTTAACATTTCAACGCTGCTGAGCGAAAAACGGCCTTCGGTTAAAGTACCGGTTTTATCAAACACTATATGGCTTAGTTGTGGCAATACATCCAGTACGGCGGAATTTTTAATCAGTACGCCGCGCCGGTTCAGGCGGGCAAGGGCACAGGTGACGGCAGTGGGAGCGGCCAGGCTGAGTGCACAGGGGCAGGTGGCAACCAGCACTGACAAGGTTACCCAAAAGGCGCGGTCGGCGTCGAGCCAGACATACCACAGCACAAAAGTCGCCGCCGCAATAAGCAGCAGCCGTTCAACAAAATAGCGTGCCAGGGTATCGGTTTTTTGCAACACCGCCGGCTTTTGGCTTAGTGTGCGCTGTTGCAGGCTGATAATTTGGCCTAAACGTGATGCACCCAGCGCTGCTGTTACCTTGATTTCTAATAAACCATCATGGTTAATACTGCCGGCCAGCACCTTGTCGCCAATAGTTTTGGCAACCGGGCGATATTCACCGGTTAACATCGACTCGTCGGCCGAGCTTTGGCCGCGCAGCACGTCACCGTCGGCGGCGATGGTTTCACCGGGCTTTAGTAAAATCGTATCGCCCGGTTGTAAGCGTCTGGCCGATACAATCTGTTGTTGTCCGTTTACCAATAAAGTGGCACTTACCGGCATAATCTTCAGCAGATTGCCGGTGGCCTCGCGCGCCCGGGCGCGGGCGCGATATTCAAAAAACTTACCCAACTGCAGTAAAAAGGTAAACATACAAACCGATTCAAAATACACTTCGCCGGTGTTAAACACCGTGGCATAGGCTGAGGCAAAAAATGTGTAGTAAATGGCCAGGCTTACCGGCACGTCCATGTTTAGTTGGCGTGCTTTAATACCACGCCAGGCGCTGTTAACAAAGGGCAGGGCGGCATACAACACCACCGGCAAGCTTAAAAACAGGCTGATCCAGCGCAGGTACCCCTGATGCGAGGCCTCAATACCGCTGTAATCGCCAAAATACAGCGCCACCGCCAGCATCATCACCTGCATCGACATAATGCCGGATACCGCCAGCCGTTTTAAAAACCGGCTGAGCTCAGCTTTAAACTGTTGTTCTTCATTATCGGCTATAAAAGGGCTGGCCTGATAGCCTATTTTAGTCAGGCTGGCGAGCACTTCGCTAAGTGGTGTTTGCTCTGAGTGCCAGACCAGGTGACAGCGCTGGGTGGTGGAGTTAACATTAACTTGGTGTACTGCCGGCAATTGGCGCAGTTGTTTTTCAATTAACCAGGCGCAGGCTGCGCAGCTGATACCACTTAGCGATAGCTCAATTTCGGTTAGTTCACCTTGTTTACGGCTAACGTCGGCCAGCACGTCCGGTGCATCAAAATTGGCCAGCTCTGCGCGCAGGCTGTCCGGCATGGCATTAGCCTTAGCCGCAGGTTCAGTGCGAAACCGGTAATAGTCTGCCAAATTACTGCTGATAATGGTGTCGGCCACGGCTAAACAGCCGGCACAACAGAAAGACCGCGTGCGGCCGTCGAACTCACGGCTAAAGTGAAAACCGGCAGGAACCGGCTCATTACAATGAAAGCAGCGCTCTGTACTCACTTAGCCGCCTTGTCAGTAGCCAAGCTTAATTTCAGTGGTTGCCGGTAGTTCCAGCGTCGCACGCAGCTTCCAGTCTTTTGACGCATCAGACACTACCAACCGCCATTTACCATTTGGGGTTAACGGCAGGGTTGCTACGTACAGCAGTTCACCACTGCGTTCTGCATCCAGCGCGAAATCGCGGTCGGCCAGGGTGGGGTGGTAAAAATCCAAATGAATTTCACCTTCGAGCACACTGTTTTTCGCAAAACGTACTACCGCGCGATTACCGGCTACCAGCACATGCGCTTCTAAGTTACGCAGCTGCGCTTCACGATATTTTGCTAACTGCATATTAATAGCACGGCCTGCTTTGTAGTAATCGTCGACCACCAAATCCGGTGAGTGCTGTTGCATTACTATTACCGTATGCACTGCTTTGAGTGCGGTAATTACAGGAATAGCAATTAAAATCCATGGCCACAGCTGCTTATACCAGGGTTTTGTATCTTGCTGCATTACCACCTCACAAAAACGATATAGCGTTACACAAACGCATAGAAAGAAGCCCCGAAACGGGGCTTATAAATTACCACTCAAAGCGGATTATTGCGCAGCAGCGCTTTGCTCCGGATGGGCCAACCGGTAAACATAGGCAGTAAGAATATGCACTTTATCCTCGCCCAGGGTTTGCTTAAAGGCCGGCATTACACCGTAACGGCCTTTGGTCAGCGTTTCTTCTACTGCACCGGCAGAACCACCGTATAACCAGATATTATCAGTCAGGTTGGGCGCGCCAAACGGCAGGTTGTGCGCCAGGCTGCCCTTGCCATCCGCACCATGACAGGCGGCACAAAGGGCAAACTTAGCTTTGCCGGCTTCAGCCTCGCGGTCATTTACAGCACGGCCGGACAGACTTAACACATAGGCCGTCATTTCTTTAATACCTTGCTCGCCTAATGCATCAAACCAAGCCGGCATTGCCGCTTTACGACCGTATAACAGGGTTTCTTTGATTTTGTCCGGCGTACCACCGTACAACCAGTCATTATCGGTCAGGTTAGGGTAGCCTTGCTGACCACGGGCATCTGAGCCATGGCACAGCGCACAGTTTTGCAGAAACAAACGCTGGCCGATTTTAATGGCAGCATCGTCATAGGCCAGGTCTAACACATCGCGCTTGGCAAACTGCTGGAATACCGGACCATAAACTTCATCGGCTCGTACCATTTCACGGTCCAGCTCTACGTTACGGCCTTCCTCCACGGCTTTAGCTACCGCTAAACGTGACTCTTCCAGCGACTTAATGCCCTGGTTAGAGCTGGTCCAGCCTAAAAAGCCTTTAAAGTTGCCTAACCCGGGATAAGCCGCCAGATAAAACACTGACCACACCAGTGTTAGCACGAACATATAAGTCCACCAACGCGGTAACGGGTTGTTAATTTCAGAGATACCGTCTACTTCGTGGCCGGTCGTTTGATCTTCAGGCACACCCACATAATTCTTCAGGTTCCAGGTCAGCAGTATTGCACAGCCGATCAACACCGGAAGGGTTAACACTATGATCCAAGCACTCCAAAAGCTACTCATGATCGGACTCCTGTTTGGTTTTCTGTTGCGCTTTTTGTTCGTCGTCAAACACTAAGTTTGCTGCCTGGTCAAAATCGGTTTTGCGCTTTTTGCTGTATGCCCAGATCACGAAGGCAATAAAACCGACAAACAAAATCACGGTAAAAATACTGTGTATCGTTGCGTATTCCATGGGCATTACTTCAGGTGTGTGCCAAGCGATTGCAAATAAGCAATCAGGGCCTGCATTTCAGTTTTACCCTGAACTGCACTTGCTGCACCGGCGATATCTTCCTCGCTGTAAGGCACACCGTAGCTTTGTAATACTTCCATTTTGCGGGCAGTGTGTTTACCGTCCAGCAGGTTTTTATCCAACCACGGGAAACCCGGCATATTAGACTGCGGCACCACAGAGCGTGGATCCATCAGGTGTGCATAATGCCAGTCGTCACTGTAACGCTCGCCAACGCGGGCCAGATCCGGACCGGTACGTTTGGAGCCCCACAGGAAAGGGTGATCCCATACGCTTTCACCGGCAACAGAATAGTGGCCATAACGCTCTACTTCTGCACGGAACGGCCGGATCATCTGGCTGTGACAGCCAACACAGCCTTCGCGGACGTAAATGTCACGGCCTTCCAACTGCAGTGCCGTGTAAGGCACCATGCCATCGACCGGCTGGGTGGTTTCGTCCATAAAAAACAGTGGCGTAATCAGCACCAGAGTACCAAAGCTGATGGCCACGATACTGAGTATTGCCAGCAGGCCAACGCTTCTTTCAATTTTGTCATGATGATTCTTGTTTGACATGATTTACCTCTTACGCTGCTGCTGGTACAGGTTGTAGTGATTCATCTTTAGCGCGCACCGTTTTGTAAACGTTGTACGCCATCAGCAACATACCTGCCACGACAAAAACACCACCAATAAAACGCATCAGGTAAAATGGCATTGACGCTTCCAGGCTTTGCACAAAGCTGTAAGTTAAGGTGCCGTCGGTATTCACTGCGCGCCACATCATGCCCTGAGTAATACCGGAGATCCACATTGCCACGATATACAGCACTACGCCGATGGTGTGTAGCCAGAAGTGGGTGTTAATCAGTGAAATACTGTACATCCGGCCCTGGTTATACAGCACAGGAATTAAGTGGTAAATCGCACCGATTGAGATCATCGCAACCCAACCCAAAGCACCTGAGTGTACGTGGCCGATGGTCCAATCTGTGTAGTGTGACAGCGCATTTACTGATTTGATTGCCATCATCGGGCCTTCGAAGGTCGACATACCGTAGAACGACAGCGACACAATTAAGAAGCGCAGAATAGGGTCGGTTTTCAGCTTATGCCAGGCACCGGACAGCGTCATAATACCGTTGATCATGCCGCCCCAGCTTGGTACAAACAGCACAACCGACATCACCATACCTAATGACTGAGTCCAGTCCGGCAGGGCAGTGTAGTGTAAATGGTGCGGGCCGGCCCAAATATACAGCGCGATCAGCGCCCAGAAGTGCACTATAGACAAGCGGTATGAATACACCGGACGACCGGCTTGCTTAGGAACAAAGTAGTACATCATGCCAAGGAAGCCGGCAGTTAACAGGAAACCTACCGCGTTATGGCCGTACCACCACTGGATCATCGCGTCCACAGCACCGGCATAAATAGAGTACGATTTAAACGCACTAACCGGAATCGCCATGCTGTTAACAATGTGCAATGCCGCTACCGTCAGAATAAAGCTGCCCAAGAACCAGTTTGCCACGTAAATATGGCTGGTTTTGCGCTTTACCAAAGTACCGAAAAATACGATGGCATAGGATACCCACACCAGCGTAATCAGAATATCGATTGGCCATTCCAGCTCGGCGTATTCTTTGCTGCTGGTTAAACCCATCGGTAAGGTGATCACAGCGGCAACAATAACTGCCTGCCAGCCCCAGAAAGTGAACATGGCCAGCTTTTCTGCAAACAACCGCACCTGACAAGTGCGTTGCACTATGTAATAGCTGGTGGCGAACAGGGCGCTGGTACCAAAGGCGAAAATTACCGCATTGGTGTGTAAAGGACGAAGACGACTATAGGTCAACCAGGGCGTATCGAAGTTTAATGCCGGCCAATATAATTGGGCCGCGATTAACATGCCCACCGCCATGCCGATAATCCCCCAAAAAATGGTGGTTAAGGCAAAGAGGCGGACAACGCGATAGTTGTAGTCAACATTTAACGATTTGGTCTGGCTCATGTTGAGTTCCGCTGCAGTTAGTGCTGGTTACTGATACAGGCTGTTTGCGCAGCCATTCTTGTTATAGGCAGGATAATACACCCAATGTTTGCAATGTTTTCCCTGCCAATTTGGGGCTGCATATTAAGGGTTTTACCCCTGAAAAGATAGGTAAAACAGCCCGTTTTATGATTTAGAACAAAGTCATTGCTCACTAAACAACCAAGTGTAGCCGCAGTTTGAAGCTTTTCATTAAAACCGCGTACAATACGGCGATATTCTGTGTTTACTGGTTGGTTATGCGGCTATTTTACCCGTTTTTGTTGGTGTTTATCTGCCTTGTTGGCTGTCAGCCAACGGACAAAGCGCCCGTTTTATCTCTTATGTTGCTAAACGACGCTGAGTTGCAACTGCAGCTTACGCCCGGCAATGCGCCGGTAGAAACACCGCTGCAATTACAGCTAACGGCGGCAGATGTAGTGGCGGTTCGTGGCAATTTGACGGGGGTATCGATGTATATGGGGCAAATACCGCTTCGGTTCAGTCAGCAGGGTAAACTGTGGCAGGCAGAGTTTTTACTGGGTGCTTGCAGCGACCCGGACATGCAGTGGCAACTTGAGTTAGAACTGATTTTTGCCGATGGAGAAAAACGCATACTAAAACAACAGTTTCAGTCGAGTTGGCGTTAAAATGCGAAATTACTGCTTGAGCTTTGCTTAAAAAATAGCCACTATCAGGCGGCAAAAAATAAGTTGGAGTTAAGCAAATGACCAGCGAGTTTGTACGCAATATTCACCTGGCGACCGCGCAGCACCTTAAGGATCAAGGTGCAGATGTATATGGCATTATCGAGCACTTTGAAAATGTGTTTATGCCAATGGATGAAGTGCCGGAACTGCTGGGGCAACTGGGTTACCCGCAGCAGGATCTGAAACAGTTCTTAAAAGGCGTTGATTTTTAAAGCGCTTTAATTTGCTGGGTCAGCGCCAGCGTAGCTGCGGCGCTGGACAGTCTTGCTGTTTCAACACAAATAAACTGCCGGTAACTGTCTGCTGCCAGATCTGCAGTAGCGGCACTTTTTTCTTGCCACGGGTTCCACACTACTGTTGCATCATGGCCTGTTTGTGTCAGGGCCAGTTGACTGCTGTCACTGTCCATTCTTAATTGGGCGGCACTGTCCGGATAGATGCGGTCGGTTTCGCTGGTTATCCGCACGACCTTGCTGCTGTTTTGCTGCATGCTGTCGCTGACTTTGTCGTAATAACTGTCCGGCAACGGCCGCACTGCAGCGTTCGCTATATTATCCAGCGCAAAATAACTGTGTAAAGCTGCCTGTTGCGGCATCTGGCTACTGCAGCTTAACGCTATGCTCAGGCTGTCTGTTAAGGTCAAACAAAGTTGCAACTTAACGCTACCACTGTAGTACGGCAGATTATCAAGCTCTGTCATCAGCGTCACGCTGGCAGCAGTTGGGCCGCTGTGTTGCTGTATCAGTTGCCACAGCCGGTTACGCACCAAACCATGATTTGGCAAGGCGTCTTGCGCGGGGTTAAACACTGCGCCTGCCGGGCCAAACCAGGGCCAGCATACCGGCACACCGCCGCGGATAGCCGTCTGGTTATGCCATTGTGCCTTTGGCGATAGCCACAGCAGTTCTTTGCCGGGCTGCGGTTGATACGACAACACCTGAGCACCGTACAACGAAACAACAGCGCTGGCGGTACCGTACTGCAATTTAATGCAGGGCAGGTCGGTTAAATGAGCAAAGCCGGTTTGCTGGCTAATGGCTGTCTCTACCATGTTTGTTCTCCCGGACGATAAAGCTAAACGTAAGAGCTGTGGAGCAGGTGTTCTTTCGTAACAGCGGCATGAACGCCGCGCAGGCTGAGACAGCACAGGGATGTGCTGTTGAAGGCGGTGAAGAAAGAATTTCCTGCTCTGCAGCATAACAGCCAAACGTGCTGTTAAACAAAACAGCCAGCATAAAGCTGGCTGTTTCAGGCTGCAACGTTTTAAACGTGTTTCATAAACTCAACGGTGTTGTCCAGCATACGGTTGCTGAAACCCCATTCGTTATCGTACCAGCTCATTACTTTCACCAAACGGCCGTTTACACGGGTTTCGGTGGCATCGAAAATCGACGATTTCGGGTTGTGGTTAAAATCAACCGACACCAGCGGTAAATCGTTTACCGCCAACACTTCTGCCATAACACCAGTTGATGCCGCTTTGCGGATAATGTCATTTACTTCATCAATGGAGGTATTGCGACCGGCAATAAAGGTTAAATCGACCAGTGATACATTCAATGTCGGCACGCGCACCGCTAAGCCATCAAACTTACCCATCAGCTCAGGTACTACCAAACCTACAGCGGCGGCAGCGCCGGTTTTGGTCGGGATCATCGACATGGCTGCAGCACGGGCGCGGCGCACGTCAGTGTGATATACATCGCTTAAGCGCTGATCGTTAGTGTAAGCATGAATCGTCGTCATCAGGCCGGACTCAATACCCAATACATCATTTAACGGCTTGGCAATCGGTGCCAGGCAGTTAGTGGTGCAGGAAGCATTAGAGATAATGTTCATTTGCGGCGTTAAGATTTGCTGGTTTACGCCATAAACAATAGTGGCATCGACATCTTTAGCCGGCGCCGAGATAATCACTTTTTTCGCCCCGGCTTCTAAATGCGCACCGGCAGACTTACGGTCGGTAAACAGGCCGGTACACTCCAGCACCACATCTACATTCAGTTGTTGCCACGGTAACTTAGCCGGATTGCGCTCACTTAGCGTAATAATTTCATCCTGGTTAACGTAAATGGCTTTGTCACTGTGCTCAACGTTAGCGGCGAAAATGCCATGCGCTGTGTCATACTTCAGCAGGTGTGCATTAATAGCAGCGTCACCCAGGTCGTTGATCGCTACCACTTTAATATCGTAATTTTTGCTGCTTTCATACAAAGCACGCAGCACATTACGGCCAATGCGGCCAAAGCCGTTAATCGCCACACGAATAGTCATATTAACCCCGTTAAATAGATGTTCTGAAAGTTTGCGAGATAAGTTGTGTAGTAAAATTACATTATTAACCGACTTTTTCAAGTTTAAAACGCTATAAAACCATTATTTATGTAATTAAATGACATAAATGAACAATGACTTTAGCGCCAAGGCGGCCTAAAATGAGCCTTAGCGCACTGACAATCCTCTGACTATAAAAAGGAATTCCCATGGACGCCACCTTACTGGCTGAATTGATCGCATTTTGTGGTATTGAAACTGAATTTAATGATGCCTGGGGTAATCCGACCACTGTCAGTCAGCAAAACCAACTGGCCTTACTGCAAGCTCAGGGCTTTGATACTGATGATGACGACATAGCGGCACTGCAATTGCTGCAGCGGCAGCTGGATTTTTGGCAACAACCGTTGCAGGCGGTATCAGTGCAGCGCGAGGGCGAGCCGTTACAGTTGTTGCTGCAGGTAAACCTGGAGCAAGCCAACAGCGAGCTGTCGCTTATCTTAACCAGCGAAAGCGGTGACGAGCAGCACTTTAACCTGACGCCGGTAGAAGGTGAATTGGTGCAGGTGGTGGTGCTGGATGAGGTGGAATACCATCAGTACCAACATGCGCTGAGCGCAACCCTGGCCGCCGGTTATCACCAACTGCGTTTAGCTGGCAGCGCTGTTACGCAAAAGCTGATTATTACCCCGGGCCGCTGTTATCAGCCGGAGGCGTTTGCACATAAAAAACAGTGGGGCATCGCGCTGCAGCTTTATGCGCTGCGCTCAGAGCGTAACTGGGGCATAGGTGATTTTACCGATCTGGCTACAACGCTTAACTACCTGGCTGCGGTTGGCGCTGATTTTATCGGCTTAAACCCAATCCATGCTTTATATCCGGCGATGCCGGAAAGTGCCAGCCCTTACAGCCCCTCATCCAGACGTTGGCTCAATATCAGTTATATTGATGTCACGGCGATGCCGGGCTTTGCCGCTTGTGCCCGTAGCCAAAGCCTGGTGAGCGCACCGGCTTTTCGTGCAGAGCTAAGCGCACAGCGCAGCAAAGACTATGTCGATTACAGCGGCGTAATGCAGTTAAAGCTGCCGGTAATGAAAAGCCTGTATCAGTGGTTTATCGAGCAGAGTAAAACCGGCAACAAAGCACAGGCAAAAGCTTTTAAGCAGTTTAAGCTCGATGGCGGCGACAGCCTGCAACAACTGGCGTTGTATGATGCGCTGCATGCGCATTTATACCAGCAAGACAGCATGTGTTGGGGCTGGCCGAACTGGCCGGAACAATACCGGGAACCGCAATCGGCAGCAGTGCAGCAGTTTGCCAAACAGCACAAAGCTGAGCTGGATTTTTACTGCTATCTGCAGTTTATCGCACAGCAACAATTGGCGCAGGCGCAGCAAGTGGCCAAAGACGCCGGTATGTTGCTGGGGCTGTACCGCGATTTAGCCGTCGGTGTCAGCGAGGCCTCCACTGAAATTTGGGCTAACCCGCAGCTGTACTGTCGTGATGCCAGCGTGGGCGCACCACCGGACCCTTTGGGCCCGGCCGGGCAAAACTGGGGCCTGCCACCTATGTACCCGTACCAGCTGTATAAACAGGGCTATCAACCGATCATCGATTTACTGCGCGCCAATATGCAGCATGCCGGTGCCTTGCGTATTGATCATGTTATGGCGCTGCTGCGGTTGTGGTGGGTGCCGAAAACGGCAGAAAATGCCGGTGGTGGCGCCTATGTGTATTATCCGCTGATGGACTTACTCGGCATTTTGGCGCTGGAAAGCCAGCGTCATCAGGCGGTGATTATCGGTGAAGACTTAGGCACAGTGCCTGATGGCATCCGCGAGCTGTTAGAAGAGTACGGTGTGTATTCTTACCGCGTGTTTTTCTTTGAAACCGCCGCCGATGGTGGCTATATCTCACCGGCGCATTACCCGCAACAAGCAATGGCCACCTTAACGACCCACGATTTACCCACGCTGATTGGCTTTTGGCACTGCGAAGACTTGCGTTTGGGTAAGGAGCTGGGCCTGTATACTGATGAGGCGCAATTGCAGGGCTTGTATGCGCAGCGTCATGCCAATAAACAACGTATTCTGGACTCCTTGCACGGCCATGCTTTTCAGGGTGAAAGTATATTGCCGTTACATTATGAACGCAGTGTCGAGCATCTGGGTATGGACACCACGCTTAACTATGCCATGCAGCGCCATTTAGCGGCCACATCAAGCCAGTTGCTGTGCTTACAGCTCGAAGATGCGCTGCAAATGACACAGCCGGTCAATATTCCCGGCACCAGTAGCGAATACCCGAACTGGCGGCGTAAATTAAGCCAACCGATAGAGCAATGGAGCCAAAACAGCGATATTTTACAGCTGTTTACTGACATCAGCGCACGCCGTAACGGTTAAGCCGGCGCTTTTGCGTAAAATGCTGTGGCGTAAAATGCCATCGCTATTGCGGCGTTGGCTGTTAAGGTAACAGCAAAAGCAACAGAAATAATAAAAGGGATCCGTTATGAGTTTAGCGCTATTGCAACAGGTAAAGTGTGCAGAACCGTTTTCGCTGCTGGGTTGGCAGCCGCTTAAGGCCGATAGCCAGGTTGGGTTATGCCTGAGGGTGTATCTGCCACATGCTACTGCGGTTAGCGCTGTCTCTGCCAAAAGCGGTAAAGTATTAGGTGAGCTGAGCGCCCGTGCCGATCATGCCGGCGTGTTTGAGCTGGTGTTAGCCAAAAAACGCAAAGCGGAAGCTTATATCCTGCAGGTGCACAGCGGCGGTTATCAATATCAGTTGTACGACCCGTACCAGTTTACCGACGAAGCCTTTTATGCCGTGCATTATGTCGCCAACCAGCCGGAAAACCTGTACCGCCAGTTGGGTGCGCAACTTATTACGCTGGATGTTGGCGGCAAACGCGTTACCGCTACACGGTTCGCAGTGTATGCGCCCAACGCGGCTAATGTCAGCTTAATCGGCGATATGAACAGCTGGGATGGCCGTATTCACCCGATGCAGCGCACCCATTGTGGCCACTGGGTGCTGGTAGTGCCGGAAGTTGCCGCCGGGGTGCGCTATAAGTTTGAAATAAAAGACAGCCAGGGGCTGCTGTTGCCGCATAAAGCCGACCCGCTGGCGTTTTATGCCGAGCAATACCCGTCGCATGCGTCTTTAGTGTACGACCATAACCACTATCAATGGCAAGACAAAGACTGGCGTGAGCGTAAAGCGGTTAACCCGCTTAACAGCCCAATCAGCATTTATGAGCTGCAGGCCGGCAGTTGGCGGCGTGGGGCAGATAACCAGCCGCTGAGTTACCGGGAACTTGCCGCTGAACTTATTCCCTATGTGCTGGATATGGGCTACAGCCATATTGAATTGATGCCGGTAATGGAGCACCCGTTTGACGGCTCCTGGGGTTATCAGCCGCTGGGCTTGTTCGCACCCACATCACGTTTTGGTACGCCGGATGATTTTAAGTACTTTGTTGATGCCTGCCACCAGGCCGGTATTGGCGTCATTCTGGATTGGGTACCGGCGCATTTTCCGGAAGACGGTCACGGTCTGGCGCGTTTTGACGGCAGCCATTTATATGAATACGAAGATCCGCGCCGCGGCTGGCACCCGGATTGGAACTCCTGCATTTACGATTACGGTAAAGACTACGTGCGCCAGTTTCTGGTGGCCAGTGCACTGTACTGGTTAGAGCATTTTCATATCGACGGCCTGCGCGTCGACGCGGTAGCGTCAATGCTGTACTGGGACTATTCGCGTAACGAAGGTGAGTGGATCCCCAATATCGACGGCGGCAATCACAATTACGAAGCCATCAGCTTGTTCCGCTGGTTTAACACTGAGGTGTACAGCAAGTTTCCACAGGTGATGACCATTGCCGAAGAGTCAACCTCATTCCCTATGGTCTCGCGGCCGGTGGATATGGGCGGTCTGGGCTTTGGTTTTAAATGGAATATGGGCTGGATGAACGACAGCCTGCGTTATATCAGCAAAGACCCGGCGTACCGGCGCTATCATCACAACGATCTGACGTTTTCCATGGTGTATGCCTATAACGAAAACTTTATTTTGCCGCTGTCGCACGACGAAGTGGTACACGGCAAGGGCAGTTTACTGAATAAAATGCCGGGTGATGAATGGCAGCAGGCGGCCAACTTACGCGCTTATTACGCCTTTATGTTTGCGCATCCGGGCAAAAAGCTGAATTTTATGGGTAATGAGTTTGCCCAGGGCAGAGAGTGGAGCCACACGCAAAGCCTCGACTGGCATTTACTTGATTACGACAAACACCGTGGTATGCAGCAGCTGCTACGCGATTTAAACCACACCTATCGTCGCTGTGCGCCGCTGTATGAACTGGATTACAGCCACGACGGCTTTCGCTGGCTGGATCACCAGGACGCCGACAACAGCACCTTAAGTTTTCTGCGCCGCGACAGCCAGGGTAATGCGGTATATGTAGTGTGTAATTTTACACCGCTACCACGCAACAACTTTTTACTCGGAGTAGAGCAAGCTGGTGATTATGAGGTGATCCTCAACACTGACAGCGAATACTATTGGGGCAGCAATTACGCTGTTGGCAGTGTGCTTAGCAGTGTGGCAACAGAGTATCATGGCCTGGCGCAGCATATTTGCCTGCAGTTACCGCCACTGGCGACACTGTACTTACGCAAAAAACTAACGTAAAACTTAGCAAGGCTGTTGGCAGAGCTGGTAGCAAAGCAGTCAGAAATACCTGAGCGTAATCAATAACAGAGAAGCGGTAGGCTATGAGTAACCATATTCCGGTATTAAAGTTAGCTGTGGGTAAAGCATCGCCGTTGGGTGCACAGAGCAGCCAGGCACCGGATGGCAGCACAGTATGGAATTTTGCGGTGTTCGCTCCGGATGCAACGGCCCTAATGCTGTGTTTATATCAACCCGACACCGAAGAGTTGCTGGGTGAGCTGAGCTTTAATGCCCGCACCGGTGATATCTGGCATTTACAGGTCAGCGGCATTACAAATGGCACCCTGTATGCGTTAAAAGCCGACGGGCCGCATAACCCCGATGCCGGGCTGGTATTCGACGCCGCGCGCATTGTGCTTGACCCCTACGTAAAACAACTTAACCGCAGTTTAAGTTTTAACGAGCGTTTATACACCGCTAAAAGCCACTATATGCTGGCCAAAGGTGTGCTGTCAGCACACAGTTTTGACTGGCAAGACAGTGTTAAACCGGCAATCGCACGGGAAAAAACCGTTATTTACGAAGCCCATGTTAAGGGTATGACTATGTTGCACCCCGACGTACCGCCAGAGTTGCGCGGTACCTATTTGGGCCTGTGCCATCCGGCGGTAATTAAACACCTGCAGCAACTGGGTATTACCACCTTGCAACTGTTGCCGGTAGCGGCGTTTTTAAGCGAGCCGAGGCTAAACAAGCTGCAGCTGAGCAATTACTGGGGTTATAACCCGGTAAGTTTTTTTGCCCCGGAGCCGCGCTATCAGTACCGTGATGCTGTAACTGAGTTTAAAACCCTGGTGCGCAGTTATCATCAGGCCGGCATCGAGGTTATTTTAGATGTGGTGTTTAACCATACGGCAGAAGCGGGCGAGGACGGCCCGGTGCTGAGCTTGCGTGGCTTAGCCAACAAGCATTACTACCTGTTTGAAAGCCATGCCGATATCACCGATTTTAGCCAGCACAGCAATTACACCGGCTGTGGCAATACCTTAAATGTGGCGCATCCGGCCGGGCAAAAGCTGGTTATGGATGCACTGCGTTACTGGGTCACCGAGATGCAGGTGGATGGCTTTCGCTTTGATTTAGCCACCACCCTGGCGCGCGAGCATAAACGCTTTAACCCCTATGCAGCGTTTTTTCAAATTATTGCCCAGGACCCGGTGCTGTCAGAGGTAAAACTGATTGCTGAGCCGTGGGATGTCGGCCCTATGGGTTATCAGCTGGGCCAGTTTCCGGCGCTGTGGTCCGAGTTAAACGACAAATGCCGCGATACCTTCCGGGCTTTCTGGCGCGGCGATAAAGGCGTATTGCCGGAATTTACCACCCGGCTGCTCGGCTCGCGCGATATTTTCCAGAAACACCATAAACCGGCCTGCTGCAGCGTAAACTACTTAACCTACCATGACGGCTTTACCCTGCATGACCTGGTAAGCTACAAAGATAAACACAACTGGCTGAACGGTGAAGAAAACCGCGATGGCCACAGCCACAACTTAAGCTGTAACCATGGCGTGGAAGGCCAAAGCAAAGACGCCACTGTGTTGGCTAACCGCTATTTACATAAGCGTAATTTGGTGGCAAGCCTGCTGCTGAGCCAGGGCATGATCCACTGGTTAGGCGGTGATGAGCTGAGCCACACCCAGTGTGGCAATAATAATGCTTATTGTCAGGATAACGATATCAGCTGGCTGGACTGGCATCTGGACAGCAATGAAGAAGATTTTCTGAACTTTGTCCGCCAGATGCTGGCTTTCCGACGCCAATACAGCTGCCTGCAGCAGTTATCGCTGCTTGATGACAGCTATCAGCTGCACGGCGACAAACACCAGATCCAGTGGTATTTGCCTGATGGCACAGAGAAACAGCAACACGACTGGCATGACCCGGAGCGCTCCGGTTGTATGTTTCAAATCAGCAATAAGGCCGCCAAAGCCAGCTTACTGTTTGTGTTTAATGCGTCGGCCAAAACGGTGGCGTTAACCTTGCCGCAGCGGCCCTGGCAATTATTGTTCGACACCAGCGTTGATAAAGGCCTGGCGCAAAGCCGCACGGTTAAATTGCAACAGTATCAGCAGAATGCACACAGTATCTCGGTGTGGCAGTAGGTTTATCCGGTCCTTTTCAGTATAATGCGCGCCGTTCAGACGCTACTGCCCGGCTGTTTGGCGGCGCGTAACAGTGAAAAATAATGAAGGAATGTCAGATGACAGACACAGCTGCACTTTGTGATATCGGTTTTGTCGGCGCCGGTGTAATGGGTAAAAACCTGATCCTGAACCTGGCAGACAATGGCTACCGCGTTGCCGCCTTTGATCTGGACCACCAGAAGCTGGAAGCCGTGCTGGCGCAGGATAAAGCCGAGCGTGGCGACAAACCGGCCCGCGTTATCGCCTGCAGCTCGTACACTGAATTACTGGCCCGGTTATCGGCACCGCACCTGGTGGTGTTATCGGTGCCGGCCGGCAAACCGGTGGATGATGTTTGTCATAAATTAATCGACGCCGGCATTCAGGCCGATGACATTATTGTCGATACCGGCAACAGTCTGTGGACCGATACGGTGGCGCGGGAAAAAGACTTCGAAGGCAAGTTTATCTTCTTTTCTACTGCCGTATCCGGTGGTGAAGTCGGTGCCCGGTTTGGCCCGTCACTGATGCCAAGCGGCGACCCGTACGCCTGGACACGGATTAAACCGCTGTGGGAAGCCATTGCCGCTAAAGTCGACCCGGCCACCGGCAAACCAATAGAGCGCTTTGAACCGGGTAACCCGGTTACCGAAGGCGAGCCTTGCGCCACCTATATTGGACCAAGCGGCTCCGGTCACTATGTCAAAATGGTGCACAACGGCATTGAATACGCCGATATGCAGCTGATTTGTGAAGCCTATCAGGTGATGCGCGACATTCTTGGCATGCCGGCCGCTGAAATTGCCGGGGTGTTTAAACAGTGGAATGAAGGCCCGCTCAACAGCTATTTAATTGGCATCAGCGCCGATGTTTTGGCCACCAAAGACTCGGAAACCGGCCTGCCGCTGGTCGACGTGATTATGGATAAAGCCGGCCAGAAGGGCACCGGGCTTTGGACGGCGGTGAGCAGCCTGCAGCTTGGCAGCCCATCACCGACTATTGCTGAAGCCGTGTATGCCAGATCTTTATCTGCACTGAAACACGAGCGGGTAAAAGCCGCTACGGTATTGGCCGGTCCGGCGCAAAATTTGATTTCGCCTGAGCAAAAACACGAGATTATTCAGGCACTGCACGATGCATTGTACTGCGCCAAAATCTGTGTGTACGCCCAGGGTTTCCACTTAATGAAAACGGCGGCCGACGAGCACGGCTGGCAGCTAAACTTTGCTGAAATTGCCAAAATCTGGCGCGCCGGTTGTATTATCCGCGCAGTATTTTTGCAATCTATTACCGGCGCGTACGAGCGTAACGACGAGCTGGAGAACCTGCTGCTGGACCCGTTTTTTGCCAAACAAATCTCGGTGTATCAGCAAAACTGGCGTAAAGCCGTGGCTAATGCCACCCTGGCCGGTATTCCGGTAGCTGCACTCAGCTCAGCGCTCAGTTACTACGACTCGTACCGCACCGCGGTATTGCCGGCCAACTTACTGCAGGGCCAGCGCGACTATTTTGGCGCCCACACCTTTGAGCGTACCGATAAAGCCAAAGGTAAAATGTTCCATGTTGACTGGAGCAATCCGCAGCGGCCAATGGTGAAAATAAAATGAGCCCACAAAACATCCAACACATAGGTACCCCTGGCACAGCCAGCAGCACTAAGGTGCTGTTATTAGGCGCCGGCGAGCTGGGCAAAGAGCTGTGCATTGAGCTTAAACGCTACGGCTGCGAAGTTATCGCTGTAGATCGTTACCCCAATGCGCCGGCAATGCAGGTAGCCGACAAAGCCGTAGTGATGTCGATGCTGGATAACGCCGCACTGCGCCAGTTAGTGATCAGTGAAAAGCCGGCCTTAATAGTACCGGAGCTGGAAGCGATAGCCACCTCAGTGCTGATTGAGCTGGAAGACTGCGGCTTTAACGTGGTACCCAGCGCCAAAGCAGTAAATCTGACGATGAACCGCGAAGGCATTCGTCGCTTAGCGGCAGAAGAGCTAAAACTGGCCACCTCGCCGTTTCAATTCGCCGGTGACAAAGACAGCTTTATCGCCGCGGTTAATGCTATTGGTTACCCTTGTGTGGTTAAACCGATAATGTCATCCAGCGGCAAAGGCCAAAGCGTACTGCGCTCTGCAGCAGATTTAGACGCTGCCTGGCTGTACGCCCAGGAAGGAGGCCGAGCCGGTAAGGGCAGGGTTATCGTTGAAGGTTTTATCGACTTTGACTATGAAATCACCTTACTTACAGTAAATTCGATGTCCGGTATTCAATATTGTGCGCCCATTGGCCATCGCCAGGAAAAAGGCGACTACCGCGAAAGCTGGCAGCCGCAGGCTATGAGTGACAAGGCTTTTGAAACGGCGAAAAGCTACGCTAAAGCGGTGGTAGAGGCCTTAGGCGGTCGTGCTTTATTCGGTGTAGAGCTGTTTATTAAAGGCGATGCGGTGTATTTCTCTGAAGTATCACCACGGCCACATGACACCGGCATGGTAACGCTGATATCGCAGCAACTGAGCGAATTTGCGCTGCACGCCCGCGCTATTTTAGGTTTGCCAATCCCGCAGATTAAGCAATACGGTCCGGCAGCCTCTGCGGTGCTGCTGGTGCCCGGCCACAGCGCGGATATTCAGTACCACGGTTTGGCAGAGGCACTTAGCGAGCCGGATACCGAGCTGAGAATATTCGCCAAGCCCGAAGTGCAGGGCGAGCGGCGGATGGGTGTCGCACTGGCGTTAAGTGACAATGTTGAGCTAGCCACGCAAAAAGCGCTTAACGTAATCAGCAAGCTTAGCGTTACGCTGAAATAAGCGGGTAAGACTGCTCAAAAAAACCACCTGCGGGTGGTTTTTTTATATCTGTCGTTGTAAATAAGTTGTTCACTTTGCAAATAAAATCCACTAGCATCAAAGCTTGTTCGCAATAACTAAAAGCAGGCCGGCTATATGCAACAACCTTTGGCGCTTATTCTGCAGATCATCGCATTAGTTTTTGTTTTCAGTATCCAGGTCGTAGGCTGAATACTGGTAATGACAGGGAGAGCAGATGCAGCAAATAACTATCAGCGATGATAAATCACGGCTGGATATTGGCAAAATTCATCATTTTCTTTGTACAGAAAGCACTTGGGCCAAAGGCATTTCGCTGGATATTGTGCGGCGCAGCATTACACATTCGGTGTGTCTGGGCGCTTATGCCGCAAACCAGCAAGTAGGTTTTTGCCGCATTATTACCGACCAGGCGACGTTCGCTAATCTGGTGGATGTTATTGTTTGGCCGGAGTATCGCGCTCAGGGTATCGCCGCAAAGTTAATGACAGCGGTACTGCAACACCCCGGCGTAGCGGATGTACGCCGTTTTACCCTTGCTACATCGAATGCGCACGGTTTATACGCCAAATACGGTTTTACCGCACTCAATAAGCCGGAGAGTTTTATGGAAATTTACCGGCCGGATATTTATGCCAAGGCTAAGCCAAACAGTCTGTAAATAGGTTGGAAGCTCATTGCGGTAATCGACAAACTTAATAAACCCAAAGGAATGAATAACGTGCAAGATTCAATATGTAAAGCTTCGCTGCTGGTGTCAGCTTTGTTGTTATCGGCCTGTGCCACTAAGCCTGTAGCGCCGCAGCCGGTGGTGCAAGCAGTTGCGCAAAGTCCTGCGCCGCCGAAGGTTGTCAAACAAACGGTATACACCGGCCAACCTTACACGCCGCAGTTATGGTCCGGCCATAAAGTACTTACCTTGTCTGCAGAACAATGTGCGGCGAAAGGCAAAGCGGTGCTTGAAACCATGCAGTTTGGCTCTGTGGTGCAAAACGGCAACTATGTGTACGGCAATCACCTGCAAAACCGCGCTGCGGTTAAATGTGTCGCGCTTGATAACGGCAGCTTTGTTTATGTGGCCGTTGCGGGGAAGATGAAAAAGGCTGTTGAAGCGCTGCGCAACGAAATTGTCTGGCAGTTTTAAACGTAGAGCATCGGCGCCTTTATGCGGCCATGCCACTAATGCAGATTAACGTGAGCCGGAGACTAATGTGACCTTACTTAAGCAGAACAGGCTTTATGCGGCTAAACCCTATGCGCTGCGATGCTATGCAATATGGCCGGTGTTGGCGTTGTTGTTGCTGTTATCCGGCTGCACGGTAAAGCTGATCAGTAGCTATGATGAAAAAACCGACAATGCCGTCACGGCGCTGCAAAAAGACGTAACGCTGTTTTTTATCACGGTACAAAGCCAGGCCGGTTTGCCGGAGTGTAATTACAGCAACCATATTAGTTTTTATCAGCAGGCAAAAGTCGACTTGAGCGCTATAGCGGTGCGAAGCAAAGCCATTGCTGCCAACGAGATAACCGTGGAGCAGGTAGAGCTGTTGCAAGACAGCCTTACTGCTCTGGAGCAGTTGCATCAGTTGGGCTGTTTTACCCCAAGCCAGGTAGATAATCTGCGTACCAGCTTTGACAGCAGTATCACGGCAATTTTAAAGCTTGAACTGGCGAAAAAACGCGGCGGATAACCGGTTAGATTAAGGAAATAGCATGAGCTTAAATGTGGCAGAACTCAGCGCTACTATGCTGCAGGCCTTTAACAGTGAACTGTCGGATAAATGGCCCGACATTAAAGACTATGCCGCCGTGGAAGCCAAAAAGCTGGCGGAAAACCTGGTGATGATAGAGCGCTTACAGTTGGCCGGGGAAATTACCCCGCAGCAAGCCAGGCTGCATCATCAGATCCAGCGCAATGCCACGCGTACGGTGTTGCTTACGGTTACCGGGCTAAGCCGTGTGGCGGTGGAACAAGCCATAAATGCCGCTATGGACGCGCTCAGGGACAGCGTCAACGGCGCGTTGAATTTCAGCTTACTTTAACAAATTCATTCAGTACTTTATAAGGGAGTAAATATGTATCAGGGTGCCTGCTTGTGTGGTGAAGTCGCAGTTGAAATTAACGGGCCAATCAGCAGTATTATTCATTGCCACTGCTCGCTGTGCCGTAAATCCAGCGGTACGGCTTTTGCCACCAATGGCTTTGTACAAAGCACAGACTTTGCAGTGGTAAAAGGCGCAGCATGCTTAAGTCAATTTTCCTTTAAACCAGGCCGTGTGCGGCATTTTTGTCGTAACTGCGGCTCGCCGGTATACAGCAGTAATGCTGACGACCCTGCGCGTATCCGCATCCGGCTGGGCATTTTAAACAGCGAGATCAGCGAGCGGCCACTATCGCATAACTTTTACAGCTCCAAAGCCAATTGGGAAGATTTAGACGCTAATTTACCGCGCTACGATAGCTTTGAACCCGGCCGCAGCTGAAATTTTCGGCGCTGCCGGCGTATTGTGTTATGTTAACAATTTAAGCTCATATCAAGTACCACAACATCATGCTTGCGCGCTACCGCACTGAAGCAGTGCCGGGTAGGGCGTATGCTCAGCTGACGTTTGCCTTAGCCGGTTCGAGATCAATACGCCCATGTAGCGAGGATTTTTATGTCAGTAAAACCCCAACCGCATCCGCAGCAGAATCATCTGTTGGCAGCACTGTCGCCGGAGGTGCAGGCACGGCTGTTTCCGCATTTGGAATTGGTGCCGCTGCCGCTGCGCGCCTTGATGTACGAATCCGGCCGCGCTATGGCACACGTTTATTTTCCCACCGACTCTATAGTGTCATTGCAATATATGATGGAAAATGGCGCCTCGACGGCAATTTTGGTGGTGGGTAATGAGGGTTTACTCGGCATTTCGCTGTTTATGGGTGGCGAGAGCACACCCAGCCGATCCTTGGTGCAAAGTGCCGGTTTCGCTTACCGCCTGCCCAGGCAACTGGTGAAAGAAGAATTTAACCGCCACGGCCAGTTATTGCTACTGATGTTGCGTTATACCCAGGCGCTGATCACGCAGATGGCGCAAACAGCGGTGTGCAACCGGCATCATTCGATAGATCAGCAGCTGTGTCGCTGGTTACTGCTGTCGATGGACCGGTTGTCACATAATCATCTGACCATGACGCAGGAATTTATCGGTAATATGCTGGGAGTGCGGCGTGAAGGCGTTACTCAGGCCGCGTCTAAATTGCAGCAATTGGGCGCTATATCTTATTCGCGCGGTTTAATTAAAGTGTTGGATCGCGCCAGGCTTGAAGCACTCAGTTGCGAATGCTACGGTGTGGTTAAAAAAGAAACCGACATTCTGTTGCCTTATCTGACTCAGCGACAGGTGATAACGGATCCGGCTGTTATTCCGGTAGCAACGTTGCCAACGCGGGCCGCCGGCAAGTAAAGCGTGCTGATGGATTTTTATAATGTTATATGAGAGCTGACAATGAAAGCATCAGGCAGTTTTAAGGTAAAACTACAACCCATGCCCACTTATGCCATCGGGGAGCATGGTAATACCCTCGGTAGAATGAGTATTGATAAAAGCTTTGACGGGGCACTTAGCGCAACGAGCAAAGGTGAAATGCTCAGTGCGTTGACGGCGGTGAAAGGCTCGGCCGGTTACGTGGCGATTGAACAGGTGAGTGGCCGGCTTGATGGTAAAAGCGGCAGCTTTGTATTGCAGCATTTTGGCATTATGCACAATGCAGAGCAGCGGCTGGTACTGGAAGTGGTGCCGGAGTCGGGCACGGACGAGCTGCGCGGTTTAAGCGGAAAAATGGCCATCAGGATAGAAAACGGCCAACATTATTATGATTTTGATTACAGCTTAAAGCCTTGAGCTAATGTACTGACGTTGGCAGTAAGTTCCGCTATTTATATCAGGATCAATTGCATACAGCTAAATTAGCAGCTATAAAAGAACTACTCACTGAGTATTTATGTTGTTAAGGTAGTAATACTGCTGTCATGGAGATGCAAAATGATAACAATGCGATGGATCCTGCTGCTGTGCTTCAGTTTAATATCATTGCCACTGTTGGCAAAAACCGGCATTAGTTTTAATACTGAACAAAATAAACTCTGCTGGCGCATGATAGAACAAAAAGCGTCGGGCCATTGCCGTCTGCATTTTAGTGGCGTAAGCGCGCTATCCGGCAACAAATTTGCTGACCGTGAGCAGGTATCCCGCGCTTTTAGTGATTACCTTAGTGTGCGTAAAGATTTTCCTACGTCATTTCAGCAAACTGAGTTTGCGCTGCAGTTTTTCTACTACAGTTTAGAGCGTTTTGCCGTACGCGACAGCCTGAACTTTATCCGCAGCAATGACGGCACTATTCAACTGAGTATGAGTATCCGTACTTCTGCCACTGGTGGTTACAGCTTTGTATTAGCCGACAGCGATGCACAAATCCGGCAAATAATGGCGACGCTGCAAAATGATAACGCCACAAAGGCCAGCAATTATTATCGTACTATCGCCAAATTGTTTGCCGACTAAGTGTTGGCCCAACAGCATTAAACAAGCCGGTTTTCAATGCCGGCTTGTTTGTTTTTAACCATCAATTACTTAAGGTTAACCTTGGCGCTGTGTCGTTAAAGGTTACTGTAGCCCGCTGTTGCCGCTGCGGTAACAGCGCTGCGGTGCTGTGTTTAATGCCGTCAACATAAAACCAATCACAGTGCAGCTCTGTTGGGCTGAAGGTTAACAACATAAAGCCTCTGTCGTAGACATTGCTGTATTGCAGCTCCGGCACCAACTGCACCAGTCCGGCTTCGGTGGCTGCGGCAGCATCTCTGTCGGGCAGATTAATATATTGCTCAAGCCCGGGCGATGTTACCGACGAGGTCGCCAGTTCAACGCCGACGGCCGTGCCATCGCTGAGGTTTAAATGGCTGGCCCAGCTGTTATGCGTATCACCGGCCAGTACCAGCAGCTTTTTGCCCAGCGCCTGCGCATGTGCCAATATCCGCTCGCGCTCTGCCGGATAACCATCCCAGGCATCGAGGTTGTAAGGGATCGCCGGCAGCTGCAGCAAAGCGATAACCTCCGGTGTCAAGCGTTGCTGATTCGCTTGTAAATAGGCCAGCTCAGCGCCTGTCAGCGTTGGATCGCCGGCTTGTGCCCGCCCGGCCAGTTGGGCTAAGGCCGCCAGTTCAGCAAAGTCGTTAATACTCAGTTGTTGCAATGCTATAGCCGCCGGCAGCTGCATGCGACCCATTAACACCTGTTGCCCCAACACCTGCCAGCTGGCATCAGACTGCTGCAGTTTATCCAACAGCCATTGCAACTGTTCAGCACCGAGCAGAGTGCGGTTAGGCTGGCTTAAATCACTGCTAAAGCGTGCGGCGTCTAACTGGCCGCTTACCGGGTCAACATAGTTGCCATAGGCCAGTTGTTCATCACGGCCGATAATGCGGGTATCCAGCATCAGTAAGTCTACCAGGGAGCCAAAGCGAAACTGGCGATAAATGGTTTGCTGATCGGTACTGCTGGCAGGGCGAATGGGCATCCATTCAAAATAGGCTTGCAGCGCAGCCAGTTTGCGCGCGGTAAAGTCACCCTCATCGCTTTGATGGTTCTCGGCGCCATCGCGCCAGCTGTCATTGGTAATTTCATGGTCATCCCACACGGCAATAAAGGGTGCGGCAGCATGAATTTGCTGCAGCTGCGCATCGGTGCGGTACTGCGCGTAGCGTTGGCGGTAGTCGGCCAGGCTGAGGATTTCTCTGTCCGGTTGCACCACGCGATCAAGTGCCACCGCATCTTCAGAGGCGTAGCCGTCGGCGGCGTATTCATAGATATAATCGCCAAGGTGAAGGGCCGCATCTAAATCAGCTATTTCTGCCGCTTTAGCATAAACATGAAAATAGCCGGCCGGATAATTTGAGCAGGAAAATACTGCCAGTTTCACTGAGCTGACATCGCCTTGCGGCAGGGTTTTACCGCGGCCAACCGGCGAGATAACCGTGCCGGCGATAAAGCGGTAAAAATACACTGTGCCGGCGCTCAGATCACGCACATCTATTTTTACGGTGTAGTCGCTGGCTGCCGAGGTTTGAGTGTCACCGCTGCGCACCAGGTTGGTAAAACCGGCGTCTGTTGCTACCTGCCACTGCACCGGCACCTGAGCGGCATCGGCGCTGAGCCTGGTCCAGAGAATTAACGCATCATGGCTGGGGTCGCCACTGGCAACGCCATGCAAAAATTGCACGCGGTACGGCAGCGGCTGTGGCGCGCGGGTATCACTGCTGCAGCCCAACAGGTTGGTTGAAATTACCACACTGCCAAAACCGGCAGCAGAGGCTTTAATAAAATCACGTCGGGTAAGGGTTGGCATTATTATACTCCTGAAATATCCGGCGCCAGCTAACCAAATTTATATGACGGTTGTGTGAATGAATAATAATCATAGTGTTACATGACAGTATTGCATCACATGTTCCAAAAAGCCTGCTGACATACTTTGTCAGCAGCTTGAGGTAAACTGCAGTACAGGCCAGGGTTAAACAGTAAGTACTATGGATAAAACAGCACGTTTATTTCGCTTAATGGACAAGTTGCGGCACTACCGGCATCCGGTAACGGCGGCCGTACTGGCAGAGCAGTTACAGGTGTCGGTACGTACGGTGTACCGCGATATTCAAACGCTGATCACCCTGGGGGCCGGTATCGACGGAGAAGCCGGTATTGGTTATATCCTCAGAAGCGGCTTTTTTCTGCCGCCGCTGATGTTCGATGAAGCTGAGCTGGAAGCCTTAGCGCTGGGCTTGCGTTGGGTCGAGGGGCAGGGTGATGATGAGTTAGTGGCGGCTGCCCGCAATGTGCTGGCAAAAGTGGCGGCGTCGGCACCGACAGATTTACGTGACCGGATCCATGATATAGGTTTGCTGGCCTTTCCGACCCGCGATGACAAAGGCGCCGCGTTTTTGCGGCAGGTGCGTGAAGCCATCCGTCGTGAGCGCCGGTTGCAAATCAGCTATATTCGGCAAGACGGCACCGCCAGTGAACGCATGGTATGGCCTATTATGCTGGCGTTTTTCGACCGTAGCCGTATGCTGGTGGCCTGGTGCGAATTGCGTAACGAATTTCGTCACTTCCGGCTGGACCGGATTGGCCAGCTTATCGTAGCAAAAGAGTCTTACCCGCGCCGGCGTATGCAACTCACCCGCGAATGGCGGCTTGAGATGAAACATCAACATCAGGGGGAATCGCAATGAAGCTAACCGGACAATTGACCGAACAACTTACTGAACAGCAGTGGCGTGAACGCTTAACCGACGAGCAATACCGTGTCACACGGCTTAAAGGCACAGAGCATCCGTTTAGCGGCGACTTGCTGCACAATCAGCAAGCCGGTACTTATCACTGTATATGTTGTGGTGCTGAGTTGTTTAGCTCAAACACCAAGTTTGATGCCGGCTGCGGCTGGCCCAGCTTTTATCAGGCAATAGAAGGCCGGGTAAAATATCAACAAGACAGCAGTCATGGCATGACACGCACCGAAATCCTTTGTGCGAACTGTGATGCACATCTGGGCCATGTGTTTGACGATGGTCCGGCACCCACCGGCCAGCGTTATTGCGTAAACTCGGTGTCGTTAAGCTTTAGCGATAGCGCAGAATAAAATTGTTGTAACTGTTGTCGTAGGCTTTCAACTTCTATTACAATACGCGCCGTTGGAGCATCAGCGGCGCAGACCGTGCTTTGGCATCACCGATTAATTCATCTTACTGAAGTAAAAGGCCTCTACACATGACCCTATCGCACGCAGAGCAGTACCAGAAAAGCTGGCAGGAACGCCAGGAATATGCCGAAAACATGCAGCCAATTATCGGCCGCTTATACCGTAACAAAGGTATTGAAGTGGTGGTGTATGGTCGTCCGCTGGTTAATGCCACCACTATCGACATTATTAAAGCCCACAAAAGTGTCGAACGGTTTGAAGGACAAAAACTGCGTTTACGCGAAAGCTTTCCGGTACTCGAAGCGATAAGCAAAATGAATTTAGCACCGGGCCGGGTTGATATCGGTAAGCTGGCGTATGGCTATATTTATAAAAATGCGGCTAACGGCACCGAGCTGGAGCAGTATTTAGCGCGTGAATTGGCCGAACTGCTGGATCATGAAGATCAGGTAAAACCGGTAGACGTAGTGTTGTACGGTTTTGGCCGCATCGGCCGTTTGTTAGCGCGCTTAATGCTGGAACGCTCCGGCCCGAGCAGCAAACTGCGCTTACGTGCCATAGTGGTACGCGGCGGTAAAAAAGGTGACTTGGAAAAACGCGCCAGCCTGCTGCGCCGTGACTCTATCCATGGCCCCTTTAACGGTAGCATCACCGTGGATGAAGAGAACCAGGGCATTAAAGCCAACGGTACCTTTATTAAAGTGATTTACGCCAATTCTCCGGAACTGGTTGATTACACTCAATATGGTATCAGTGATGCACTGGTGGTAGATAACACCGGTATTTGGAAAGACGATAAAGAGCTGAGCATCCACTTTAACAGCAAAGGTTCAGCTAAGGTGCTGTTAACTGCGCCGGCCAAAGGCGATGTGCCGAATATCGTTTATGGTGTAAACCAGCATATGATTTTAGCGGAGCATAAAATTGTTTCTGCCGCCAGCTGTACTACCAATGCGATTACCCCGGTATTAAAAGCGCTGGAAGATGAGTTTGGTATCCGTAACGGCCATGTTGAAACGGTGCATTCGTACACCAACGATCAAAACCTGATTGATAACTTCCACAGCGCCGAGCGCCGCGGCCGCGCAGCACCGCTGAACATGGTATTAACCTCTACCGGTGCGGCCAGCGCTGTGGCCAAGGCGTTACCGCAGTTAAAAGGCAAGTTAACCGGTAATGCTATTCGTGTACCGACGCCGAATGTATCGATGGCCATTTTGTCACTGAACTTAAATCGCGAAACCAACCGCGACGAGATGAACGATTTTCTGCAACGCACCTCGCTGTTTTCAGAATTGCAGGATCAAATCGATTTTACTGCTTCTACCGAAATCGTCTCATCAGATCTGGTCGGTTCACGCTACGCCGGTGTCGTTGACTCGCAAGCCACCATTGTAGATGGCGATCGCTGTGTGTTGTACGTGTGGTATGACAACGAGTTTGGTTACAGCACCCAGGTTATCCGCGTAATGAACGATATGGCCGGTATTAAGTACCCGACACTGCCGATAGCGCGTTAAAACGTTACTTTACCGAAAAGCCGCTTTTAAGCGGCTTTTTCTTTAGCGCTAACCTGTTAGAATCCTTTTTAATAATCTCACAGTTTCAACCAATGGATCCGATTATGAAAATCAGCAGCAATTTTGACAGCGGTAATATCGAAGTATTACAGGCCGACTCTCCGGACAACATTCAACTGGCCATCCGCAAAGACAATCAATCTGACTTTTACCAGTGGTTTCACTTTCGCTTAAGCACTGAACATGCCCAGTTGCATACGTTAACCATCACCAACGCCGGTGGTTCTGCTTATCCGGATGGCTGGAAAAATTATCAGGCGGTGGCGTCTTATGATCGGCAAACCTGGTTTCGCGTAGACACCAGCTTTGACGGTAAGGCCTTAACTATTAAGCATTTTCCTGAAGCTAACTCGGTGTATTTCGCTTACTTTGCGCCATACAGCTACGAGCGGCATATGGATTTACTGCACCAGGCACAGTCTGACTACAACTGTCAGTTAGTTGAGCTGGGCGAAACCTTAGACGGCCGTGATATGAGCCTGTTAATTGTCGGTGAGCCGGAAGAAGGCAAAAAGAAAATCTGGATCACTGCGCGTCAGCATCCGGGTGAAACCATGGCCGAGTGGTTGATAGAAGGCCTGCTGGACCGCCTGCTGGATGAAGACGATGGCGTAGCCCGTGCTTTGCTGGACAAAGCGGTATTTTACATAGTGCCGAATATGAACCCGGATGGCTCGGTACGCGGCCATTTGCGTACTAACGCTGCCGGCATGAACTTAAACCGCGAGTGGCTGAACCCGTCGCTGGAGAAAAGCCCGGAAGTGTATCTGGTGCGGCAAAAAATGCTGGAAACCGGTGTCGATCTGTTCCTCGATATGCACGGTGATGAAAACCTGCCGTATAACTTTGTTGCCGGTAGCGAAGGCGTGCCTTCCTATAACGAGCGCATTCAACAGTTGGAAACACTGTTTAAGCAAACTCTGCTGGCGGTAACGCCGGAGTTCCAGACCGAATTTGGCTATGATTTGGACGAGCCGGGTAAAGCCAATATGACCGTCGCTACGGCTTGGGTGGGAGAGCAGTTTAACTGCCTGGCGTACACGGTAGAAATGCCGTTTAAAGATAACGCCAACCTGCCGGATGACGCCTATGGCTGGTCTGATATACGCTCAATGAAACTGGGCCAGGATATGCTGCCGGCCGTGCTGGCGGTGGTAGATAAACTGCGCTGATAACGTCGATGTTAACCGGGGCTAAGCGTTTGCTGTTAGTGTCAGTAATCCTGACGCTAACCAGCTGTGCTGCAGTGCAACACTGGCTGGCTGTATCGCCGTTGCCGCTTGGCAGCCAAACTGAGATACAGCGCCAGGCTCTGCTTAGCGGCAAGGCCGTGGGGCAGTTGGATGTCAGCTGGCCACAAACAAGCAGTAAACGCGCTTGGGTGAATAACCGCGCTGGTTTTACCGCCTATCGTCAGCAGGGGCAGTTGCTGGTAGATCTGGGCAGCACGCAATCTTTTACCTTAAGTATTAACGGTACTGTATTGCCAATAACTGCACCGGCAGCGCTGGGGCGCTACCTGACGCTGGATATCAGCAAGGTAACGCGTGACGGTCTTAACCAGCTGGAATTGCTGGATATTCAACCGCTTGGGGCGCAGCTGCGCATAGTGGTGCCTTATCCGCGCTTAGTTGACGGCACCGCAGAAGATGCTGCTATGTCTGTACAGACTTTAGCGCAGTTAGATGAGCTGATTGAGCGCGAAATAACCATGGGCTTTGCCGGCGCTGTGTTGCTGATTGCCAAAGACGGCAAAATTGTAAAACACACCGCCTACGGCTATGCCAGCCGTTATGACACCACCGGTAAAGCGCTGGCGCAGCCTGAGCCGATGCAGACAGATACCTTGTTTGACCTGGCTTCTAACACCAAAATGTACGCCACTAACTATGCCATCATGCATTTGGTGCATAGCGGGCAGCTGGATATTAACTTGCCGCTGCAACATTACCTGGCAGAATATCAGGGCGATGGCCGCGAGCAGCGGCTGGTGCGTGATTTGTTACTGCACAATGCCGGCTACGAGCCGGAAGTACATTTTCATAAACCGGATAACCGCCATGGTGCGGCATTTTATTCCACCGACCGTGCACGCTCGATGCAGCTGATTGCCACACAAGTGCCCTTTGTGCGCGAGCGCGGCGGCAAAGCGGTGTACAGTGATATCGACTATATGCTGTTGGGGCTGTTGATTGAACGCATCACTGGTATGCCGCAGGATCAATACCTTGAACAACAGCTGTACCGGCCAATGGGGCTGAAGCAGACACTGTTTAATCCGCTGCGTAAAGGTATAGCGGCAACACAGATCGCTGCCACTGAGCTGGATGGCAACAGCCGCGGTGGCCGCGTGCAGTTTCCGGCAGATCAGGGCGGGGTAGTACGCGGTACCGTGCATGATGAAAAAGCCCGGTATGCATTTGACGGCGTAGCCGGCCATGCCGGCTTGTTTTCTACTGCGCGCGAAACGGCAAACCTTGCCATGCTGGCCTTGCACGGCGGCTATGAGTTAACGCCGGTGTTCAGCCAGGCCATTATCCAGCAGTTTGTCCGGCCTTCTGTCAGCGACCATACCGTGGGGCTGGGCTGGCGCACGGCGGTGCAGGGCGATTTAAACTGGCACTTTGGTCCTTATGCCAGCGCCTATGCGTTTGGTCATACCGGTTGGACCGGAACCGCTACGCTTATTGATCCGTATTACGGCTTAGTGGTGGTGCTGCTGACCAATAAAAAGCACAGCCCGATTGTGGCACAAGGTGACGACAGTTATTATTTTGCCGGCGATCAGTTTGAAACTGGTATGTATGGCAGCATCATGAGTAAAATATACCAGGCAATGCAGTAGGCGGAGCAAGCCGCCGCAATTTAGATTGGAGTACCATGGCTATTATTTCCTGTCCGTTTTGCGGACAAAAAATTTCTGATAAAAGCCCGCAATGCAGCGGCTGTAAACAAGACCTGAGCAATCTGTCAGCAGAAAAGCTGGAATCGCTGGCACGGGATAAACGTCTGAGCAAATCACAAAGCCTGATGAATCATGGCATGTTGTCTATGCTGTTGTTTTTGGGTGGCTTTGGCTCCATATACTGGTTTTCGCCGGCGCAGGGCAGCTTGCAGCAAATTGCCTTTATGGGCCTGAGCGCCATCGGCTTTTGCTGGTACATTATTACCCGCATCCGCATTATGCTGTTGAAGAAAGGGCGTAAATAAATGCCGTTTAATGCCTTAGTGCAGGCGATGACGCCTGACACCTATGAAAAACTGGCCGAAGCTGTTGCCACCGGGCGCTGGGCAGATGGCAATGCCATGACAGAAGCCCAGCGTGCGCACAGCTTACAATTAGTGATGGCGTACCAGGCGCAGGTATTAAAATCAAACGAGCTCTTTACCATCGGCGCCGATGGCCAGATGGTGCAAAAATCCAAAGCCGAACTAAAAAAACAATTCGAAACTCAGCCGACCATTGCAAGGTTCCCGCACGATGATCTTTAAACGTTTTTTCAAACCAAAGTGGCAACATCCGGATGCCGCTGTGCGTCAATTGGCCATCACTGAACTGAACAGCAATGATCAGGCGCATAAAACCGTGCTGCATGAGCTGGCGTTTAACGACGGCGCTGAAGCAGTGCGCAAAGCTGCGCTGACCAAACTGAACGATTTTTCGCTGTGGTGGCAAGCCAGTAAACAAGATAGTGCAGAGCGTTTGCAGCAACTGGCCGAACAAACCTTGATTAAACAGTTACTGCACAATCAGGTCGAGCCGAAATTAAAGCAGCAATTTATTGCCCAGTGCAACCGCAGCAGTATTCTGGAGCAACTGGCGCAAACTGAAACCGACGCCGGCATTAAATTCAGCCTGCTACAGCGTTTAAATAAAGCTGAGCTTAATGTTAAAGCACTGCAGGACCCGGTGCTGCAATTGGCGCAAAAGCAGCAGTTGTTGGCACAAATTGATGACGAAAAACTGCTGGAAAAATTGGCCAAACAGCTCGACGGTGAATTGCTGACCGGCGTACAACACAAACTGGCACAGCTGCAGGAAGAAAAACAAAAGCCGCAACTGTTGCGTAAACAACTTACCCTGTTATTGGCCAAACTAAATGCTGCACGCGACCGGGTTGATCTGGCAGAACTGCCGGCACAATTGGCGGAGTATCAAACACAGTGGCAGCAACTGGAAGCAGAGTTGGCGTGCCTGGGCACTGAAGCGGCAGAATTTCGTACTAAATACGACAAAATTGTGGCGCAGCTTAACCAGTGGTTAGCGCCGCGCTTAGCAGAGCTTAGCCGGCAACAGGCAGAGCAGGCCGCCGCCGCTGCCAAAGCCGAAGCGCAACAGGTAATACAACAGCGTATTGATACGTTGGAGCACGCCTTGCAGCAGGCCTTGTTATCCACCGACATCAGTGCAGCGCAGCAGTTAGAACAACAGCTTAGCGGCCTGGCAACAGAGCTGGCCTCTGCTGATGTAACAAATAAGACGCCGTTGCATAACCGCATCAGTCAGTTACAGCAGCAGTTAACGCAGCTGCCGGAATTAGCAGAGCAGTTAACTGGCTTAACCCGTATCGTGGCAGATTGGGCGGCGCAGCCGCTGCCCGACACTGCGGAAGCCTTTGCCATAGCGTCAGAGCAATTACAGCAATGGCAACAGCAGTGGAGGCAACTGAGCAAAGCGATGATTATTGCTGTACCGGCCAGCTTACTGCAGGCGAAAAACGCTCTGGCGCAACAATGGCAGCAGGCCGAAAAAGCTTTTAGTCAGCAAGCAGAGAAAACCCAGCGCCAGTGCCGCAGTAAGCTGGCTCAGTACCGCCGGTTATACAGTGCCGGTAAATACAAAGTGTTGTTTGGCTTATTTAAAGGTATTGAACAGGATTATCAGCAACTAACCGCCGCGCAGCAAGTGCCGCTGAGTAAAGACTACGACTTTGCCCGCGATAAAATGGCCGAACTGGCCGATTGGCAGGAATATATTGCCACGCCGCGTAAGCAACAGTTATTACAACAGATGCAACAGCTAAGCGGCGAGCTGACAGAAAACCAGATGCGCCAACGTGCCGACGAAGTAAAACACGCCAGAGCACAATGGAACAGTTTGGGCAAAGCCGACCCGGCGTTAGAAACAGAACTGAACGCCGCCTTTGACCAAGCGTGTGAACAAGCGTTCGCACCTTGCCGTGCCTATTTTGCTGCTCAGGATGCATTGCGGGCTGAGCATGTACTGCAACGTCAGCAGATCATCGCGCAAGCACAGCAGTTTGCCCTGAGCCAGCCGGACGCCAAAGCGCTGGATACCGGGCTGCAGCAACTTAAGCAAAGCTGGCAGCAGGCCGGCGCCGTTGATAAACAACAATTTACCGCACTGAACGAGCAATTTAACCAGGCGCTTGTGCCGCTGCGCGGGCAATTAACTGCCTTGCAGCAACAGGCCGCTGCGGCCAAGCAGCAGCTGATTGAACAAGCGCAAGCGGCACTTAATCTGGCTGAACCCAATCAGACCGCTAAGGTGCTGAAAGAATGTCAGCAGCAGTGGAAAACCGCCGGTAATGCTGCCCGTAAGCAGGATCAAGCACTGTGGCAGCAATTTCGCGCCGTTTGCGATGGCTTCTTTAATGCCCGTTCAGAGCAGTTTGAGCAGCAAAAACAAGCCGAACAAGCACAGCTGAAACAGCTTGAAGCGCAGCTGACAGCGCTAACTGCGGCAGTAGAGGCGGCTAACGAGCCTGATGCTCTGGCACAGCTGCAACAACAGCTGCAGGCGCTTCAGGCTGATGGCAGAGACGCGCAGCAAGCCGTACGCCGGTTACAGGATAAACTGCAACAGAAGCAGCAAACATGGCAGCAGCAACAGCAGCAACGTGAGTTTGCACAGATGTTTGACTTGCTTGGCACTACAGATGTTAGCCCGGAGCAATTACCTGCCGGCTACAGAGAGTGTTTTAACAAGCAGCAGGAGCAGCAGTTTAACCGGGCGCAACTGACGTTGGCGTTAGAGTTGATAGCCGATATGCCGTCGCCGCCAGGTGAACAAAGCGCAAGGCAACAGGTGCAGTTATTGTTGTTGTCGGATAAGCACAATCAGGGTAGTGCACTGGATAAACACAGCCTGCTAAAACGCTGGCTGCAGTTTGGTCCGGTAACGCAAGCCGAGTTGCCGTTGCTGGCGCGGGTTAAAGCATTATTTGTTTGATATTCAGCTACTGTGTTACCCACGCTGACAGCTAAAGTTAGCCGTACAGCGTGGGTAAATTGGTCCTCCCGCCTTAGTCAGCAGTAAGTTCTCCGCGTAAATCCTGCTGCATCTGTTGGCGTATCTGCTCTGCACTGAGCGGCTTGCTCAGCAGGTAATGCAGTTTGGTCAGCGCGGCTTCCAACGTCATATCGTAGCCGCTTATTACGCCGCTTTGTTGCAGCGCATTGCCGGTAGCATAACCCTGCATATTTACTGTGCCTTTAAAACATTGGGTGCAGTTAACAATAATTAAACTACGCTCAGTGGCATCGCGCAGAATTTGCAGCAGCTCTGGCCGCTGCGGTGCATTACCTACACCAAAAGACTTAATAATCAACGCCCGTACCGGTGCCGCTGTCATATTGCGGATCACGTCGGTATGAATGCCCGGATACAGCGTGACCACGCTAATCGGCTGCGGTACCACAGAGGCCAGGGTTAACGGCGCGGCCACTTTGGTTTGGCTTAAACGGCCGGCCACCAGGTTTATATGTATACCGGCTTCGAGCAGCGGCGGAAAATTCGGCGAGGCAAAGGCATTAAAGCCATTGGCATCGGCTTTGGTGGCACGGTTGCCACGAAACAGCTGGTTATTAAAAAACAGCGCCACTTCGGCAATCGGGTAGTTGGCCGCCAGGTACAACGCATTGAGCAAATTAACCTGGCCGTCAGAGCGCATTTGCGCCAACGGAATTTGAGAGCCGGTAATAATCACCGGTTTTTCTAAATTTTCCAGCATAAAAGACAGCGCCGAAGCGGTATAGGCCATGGTGTCGGTGCCGTGCAGCACCACAAAGCCGTCGTAGTTATGGTATTGCTGCTGAATATCCTCAGCAATATGCCGCCAATGCTCCGGTGTCATATCGGATGAATCAATTACCGGGTGGTATTCATGAATATCAAATTCCGGCATTTCTGCACGGTAGAATTCCGGCATGCGTTTTACCGTATCGGTTAAAAAGCCCGGCACCGGCACATAGCCCTGATTGGAATGTTGCATACCTATGGTGCCGCCGGTGTAGGCGACATAAATGCGTTTTCTGCTCATAATGCTCAAATTGGAGTTCAAATAAAAATGCCCGGTAGGTACCGGGCATTGTAATCGACTTCGGCTTAACTGTCAGTTAATGCTGCAGCTAACGCAGTACGAGTAAACGCCATTCGGATCGTTAAACTGGTTCAGTAACACAAAATCCTGCTTCAGTTGTTGGGTTAACTTGCCAAGCAGTTTTTGCTCGGCACTGATCGCAGTCTGCGGTAACCAGCCCTGTGCTTTGGCTTCGCCGAGCAAATCTTTAATCATTTGCTCAGCCGGCGTCAGTTTATGTTGCACCACTTTAACGTCGTAGCTGCTCAGGCCGGCTTTGTCTGCCGCTGCTTTGATGGCGTCATCAATAGTGCCGAGTTTATCTACCAGGCCCAGCTCCTGCGCTTTACGTCCGGTCCAAACACGGCCCTGCGCTACCTTATCTACTTCAGTGTTGGTCATATTGCGGTTTTCACCCACCATGGTTAAAAACTCGGTATAACCGCGTTCAATCAGTAATTGAAACAAGTCTTTAGCTTTTGGCTCCAGGCCTTTAAACAGCGGTAAGCCTGCAGATAACCCGGCCAGCTCAGTGGTGCCGACACCGTCAACATTCAGGCCCAAGGTGGGCATAGCTTGCTCAGCAGTATGCAGTAAACCAAAGATGCCGATCGAGCCGGTAATAGTGGTAGGTGCAGCCCAAATTTCATTTGCCGGTGCGGCTATCCAGTAACCACCTGAGGCTGCAACCGCACCCATAGAGGCGATAACCGGTTTGCCCGCTTCGCGCAGCAAGCTGATTTCCTGGCCAATAACTTCGGATGCATAAGCACTGCCACCCGGGCTGTCAATGCGCAGCACTACGGCTTTTACTTTGTCATCGTGGCGGGCCTGGCGTAACAGGGCAGCGGTAGTATCACCGCCGATAGTGCCGGCTTTGGCGCTGCCATCAACAATCACGCCGCGTGCCACTACTATGGCAACCTTGTCGGTCAGCGGGTTATCAAATTGCTGTGCCGGAATAACTAAATCGGCATAATCAGCAAAAGTAACATAGTTGTACGTGTGGTCGTCATTTTCACCGACGATAGCAATCAGGTCACGGCGAAAGGCTTCACGGCTTTTTATCTGATCAACCAGGCCGGCGTTTACCGCATACTGGCTGAGATCACCTTCTGCAGCAGTAAGTTTTTCCAGCAGGGCGGCATAGGTTTCGTCAAAGTTATCTACGGCAAAGCCACGACGCTGTGCTACCTGCTGTTTATAGTCGCTCCACAGCTCAGTTAACCAGGCAATATTGGCTTCTTTGGCTTCATCTGACATGTCGTTGCGCAAAAATGGCTCAACGGCAGATTTATAAGTGCCGACACGAAACACATGAGTGTTGATCTTCAGCTTTTCCAACGCATTTTTGTAGTACATCGGGTAACTGCCGTAGCCTTCCAGAATGACCGCCCCCATTGGGGTTAAACTAATTTCATCGGCGTAGCTGGCCAGGTAATATTGGTTCTGGCCATAGTAACCGCCATAGGCCAGTACTTTTTTGCCGCTGGCTTTAAAGCCTTCAATAGCACTACCTATCAGTTGCATTTTATCCAGCGAGGCACGGCCCAGCATGGACAAATCCAACACCAGTGCCTGAATACGGTTATCTTTGCTTGCCTTCTCAATTACCGTAACAACATCGCTTACCAGCACTTCCGGCGATTCTTCCTGGCCGCCGAGGCTTTCGTTAATGGCTGTAGCGATTGGGTCAGTCCAGCGTTTTTCTTCTACCAGGTCACCGGTCAGGTTCAACACCAGGGCGGCAGTGTGCGGCACTTTTACTTTATCATCACTGCTGAAAATCGATACTGCCAGCAACACCACTATACTGATAAACAGCAGGTTAAGGATAATGGAACGAAAGCCGCGGTAAAGCCGGGCAATGGCGCTGAACAGCCGGCGGATCAAGCCGGGGCGTCTCTCTGTCATAGGTAATTCCTGTTTAAATATCACAACTTGTGCATAATGCTATGCTAACCAATTTGGCGTTAAAGGCTAAACGGAATTTGTAAGTAAATGTGTTACAGCAATTAAGCCTGTGGGCACAGCTTGCTATACGGTAGCAAAGCAGCTAAAGTCTGCCCCAAACAACAGGTACGACCAGAGAGGGTAATGTGGCATACCAAAAATTATTACAACCACTGGACTTGGGTTTCACCACGCTTAGAAACCGCGTCATTATGGGCTCAATGCATACGGGCCTGGAAGAAGAGAAGCATGGCTTTGCCAAACTGGCGGCGTTTTACGCAGAGCGCGCTAAAGGCGGTGTCGGTTTAATTATTACCGGCGGTATCAGCCCGAATTTTCGTGGCAATTTGGTGCCCTTTGGCAGCCAACTGAGCTTTTGGTGGCAAACCGGTAAACATAAGCAGGTTACGCAGGCAGTGCATCAGCACGGCGCGAAGATTTGCTTACAGTTACTGCACGCCGGCCGCTACGGTTATCACCCGTTTAGCCTGGCGCCAAGCAACATTAAGTCACCTATTACGCCGTTTAAACCGGCGCAAATGTCGGCCAGACAGGTCAGGAACACGATAAAAGACTTCGCGCACTCTGCTAAGCTGGCAAAAAAGGCCGGTTATGATGGTGTAGAGGTAATGGGCTCGGAAGGTTATTTAATTAACCAGTTTATTTGTTCGCGCACCAACCAGCGTACCGACGAATGGGGCGGCAGTTTTGATAAACGTTGCCGCTTTGCCATTGAAACGGTAAAGGCGGTGCGTCAGCGTTGTGGCGATGATTTTATTATTATTTACCGCTTATCTATGCTGGATCTGGTGGAAGATGGCAACAGCTACGATGAAGTGGTGGCGTTAGCCAAAGCCATAGAGGCTGCCGGTGCCACCTTAATTAACACCGGTATCGGCTGGCATGAAGCACGGGTGCCCACCATCGGCACTATGGTGCCGCGCGCAGCCTTTAGCTGGATCACCGAACGGGTAAAAACCCAACTGAGCATTCCGGTCATTGCCACCAACCGCATTAATGATCCCCAGGTGGCTGAGGATATTCTTGCCAACGGCCAGGCCGATATGGTCTGTATGGCCAGGCCGTTTTTAGCCGATGCCGACTTTGTTAACAAAGCGGCGGCGGATCAGGCCGAGCTGATTAATACCTGTATTGCCTGTAACCAGGCCTGTTTGGACCATGTGTTTCAAAATAAACGCGCCAGCTGTTTGGTTAATCCGCGTGCCTGTTATGAAACCGAGCTGAATTTTACCGCTGCAGCAACGCGGAAAAAAATCGCCGTAGTGGGCGCCGGCCCGGCCGGGTTGGCGTTTAGTGTTTATGCCGCCCAGCGCGGCCATGAGGTGCATTTATTTGATAAGTCGCACCAGATTGGCGGCCAGTTTAACTACGCCAAGCAAATTCCCGGTAAAGAAGAGTTTCACGAAACGCTGCGCTATTTTGGCCGTATGCTGGAGCTGCATGCGGTAAAACTGTTTTTAAACAGCGAGCAAACCGCAGACAGTTTAAAAGCCGCCGGTTTTGACGAAGTGGTGCTGGCCAGTGGCATAGTGCCGCGTGATATCGGCCTTGCCGGCAGCGACCATGCAAAAGTACTGAGCTATTTAGATGTATTGCGTGATCACAAAGCCGTGGGTAAAAATGTGGCTATCATCGGCGCCGGCGGTATCGGCTTTGATGTAGCGGAGTACCTGACAGAGCCACATTCGTTAACCTTGCAACCAAAGGCCTGGTTAAAAGATTGGGGTATTGATCACAGCTACCAGGCGCGTGGCGCCTTACTGCCGGACGAGCTGCCACAACCGGCAGAGCGAAAAGTATTTTTGCTGCAACGTAAAAGCAGCAAAGTGGGCGCAGGGCTGGGTAAAACCACCGGCTGGATCCACCGTGCCTCGCTGAAGAAAAAGGGCGTTGAGATGATTGCCGGCGTTAACTACCTGAAAGTCGATGATAACGGCTTGTGGGTGGAGATTGCCGGCGAAGAGCGCTGTTTAAATGTCGATAACGTGATTATTTGTGCCGGTCAGGAACCGTTACGCGCCCTGGTTGCAGGGTTAACGCAACATGGCATTACGCCGCACCTGATTGGTGGTGCCGATGTGGCCGCCGAGCTGGATGCCAAACGGGCCATTCGTCAGGGCGCGGAGCTGGCCGCCGCTATCTGACAGCCGGCACCTGTCTGGTGCCACTGCATGCACTGTATTAGTGATATGTGTTAATAAAGGCACCATTTTGGTGCCTTTGTCATGTTTAAGACATTTACGGCTTTTATCTTGTGCTGGCGCAAACAGTTATGCATATTGACTGCTGGCCTTTTCGCCATGCAGGCTGCTATTCTGGTATCAGCTTTGCAAACTGCATAAAAAACACACACAGCAAGCACAACAGGGAGTTTCTATGTCCGGGGTATTAACCATGATACTGGCAGGCGGTGAGGGCACGCGCTTAGCCCCGTTAACCGGTGTCAGAGCAAAACCTGCAGTACCGTTTGGCGGTAACTACCGCATTGTCGATTTCGTGTTAAATAACTTTGTCAATTCAGATTTACTGCAAATATTTGTTATTACTCAGTTTAAATCCCACTCTTTAATGAAGCATTTAAGCCGCGCCTGGCGGGTTACCGGTTTAACCAACCGTTTTATCGACCCGATCCCGGCGCAAATGCAAACCGGTAAACACTGGTATTTAGGTACAGCTGACGCCATTTACCAAAACCTGCATTTAATTCATGGCCTGGACCCGGAGCATGTCTGTGTGTTTGGCGGCGATCATATTTACAAAATGGATGTACGCCAGATGCTGGATTTTCATCGTCACAAGCAGGCAGTGCTTACCGTAGCGGCAATACCGGTGCCGGTAGAGCAGGCACATGAATTCGGTGTAATAGAAGTAGATGCCGATGGCAAAATGATCGGCTTTGAAGAAAAGCCGAAAACCAACCCGAAAACCATACCCGGCAAGCCCGGCTTTGTACTGGCCTCGATGGGTAACTACATTTTTGAAGCCAAAACCCTGGTGTCGGTATTGGAAGACGACGCAAAGCAGGCCGACTCGAAACACGATTTTGGCCATAACATTATTCCGGGCTTGTATCCGTCCGGTGAGGTGTATGTGTATGACTTTTCTTCCAACACCATTCGTGGCGAGAGCGAGAGTAGCAGCGGTTACTGGCGTGATGTCGGCACCATAGATTCGTATTACGAAGCTAATATGGACCTGATCTCAGTAGCGCCGCCGTTTGATCTATACAACAAATACTGGCCGCTGCGCGGCTATACGCCGCCGGTGCCGCCGGCTAAGTTTGTTCATGACGAGGCCAACCGCACCGGTCAGGCTATCAGCTCTATGGTGGCGTCCGGTTGTATTGTCAGCGGCTCTATTGTGTATCAGTCCATTCTTGGCTTTAACGTGCATGTACACAGCCACAGCTATATTGAAAAATGCGTGCTGATGGGTAACAACGATATTGGCCGCGGTTGCCGTATTCGCCGTGCCATTATTGATAAGGACGTTAAAATTGCGCCCGGTACTATTATCGGTGAAGACCCGGTGTTGGATAAACAGCGCTTTCATGTGTCGGCCAGTGGCGTTATCGTGATCCCCAAAGGCGCGATGATCGGTTTTGACTAAGCCAGCTTACGAGTAAGCGCAGAGATTTAAAAGGGCGGAGCAGTAGTGCGGATCTTGTTTATATGTAGTGAATATGAAGGCCTGATTAAAACCGGTGGCCTGGCCGATGCATGTCGTGGTTTGGCGCAAAGCCTGCTGGCAGCCGGGCATCAGGTAACGGTGGCATTACCGCGTTACGGTGCTTTGTATCAGCACAGCACAACCGAATGGCAATCGGTGTATTTTCATCTGGCCGGGCGTGCCTTTGGTTGTGCTGTACGCCACTTCAACCTGGATGGTGTGGATATAGCACTGGTAGAGCATGATGACTTTTTCCGCCGTGACCGGCCGTATGACGACGGTGAGCATGGTTACACTGATAACCCGCTGCGGTTTGCGTTTTTTTGCAAGGCAGCGCTGGAGTGGGCGCAGCAAACCGAGCAGAAATTTGACCTGATCCACGGCCACGACTGGCAAAGTGCAGCGGCGGCGTATTATTTAAAGCAGCACTATGGCAACAGCAGCCTGGCACAGGTACCTTTTGTGTTCAGTATTCACAATGGTGCTTATCAGGAAAAGTGCGCGCCGCATTGGCGCCATGAGTTAGATATTGAACCACAGCGCCATGATGAGTTAAATTTTCTGGCGATGGCACTGCGTTACGCCGACAAACTCAACACCGTAAGTGCAGGTTACCGTGACGAGCTGATGCACGAGCCGGAAGCGGTCGGGCTATCAGGTTTATACCAGCAGCGTGCCGCCGATTTTACCGGTATTTTAAACGGCTGTGACTATGATATCTGGCACCCTGCTAAAGATCCCTACCTTAGCGCCAACTATGATACCGACGATTTAAGCGGCAAAGCGCTGTGCAAAGCGGCAATACGCAATCAGTTACAGCTTAATGAAGCAAAAGTGCCGTTATTTGTTGCGGTAAGCCGTTTAACCGGGCAAAAAGGCTATGATTATTTGCTACCGGCATTAACACTGTGGCTGGCACACACCAGCTCGCAAGTGGTGGTAATGGGCACCGGCGAGGCGCGCTACTGCAAAGCGCTTACGCTGTTGCAGCAGCAATTTCCGGCGCAGTTCCGTTTTGTGCAGGGTTTTAGTGAAGCGATGGCGCATCAGCTTGAAGCCGCCGGCGATTTTTTCCTGATGCCATCCTTGTTTGAGCCTTGCGGCTTAAACCAGCTGTACAGCCTGCGTTATGGCACTGTGCCGCTGGTGCGGTTAACCGGTGGTTTAAAAGATACGGTTAAACCCTGGCCGGCACGCGGCGCTACCGGTATTGGTTACGCTGAGCCGGATATCAGTGCCACGCTACTGGCGTTAAAACAAGCTGAAGAGTTGTACGCTAAGGCGCGTAGTTACCGCAGTGTGCAACAAAACGGTATGGCTCAAAATTTCAGCTGGCCAAAGGCGGCAGAGCAGTATTTGGCGCTGTACCAACAGGCATTATGGGTAAAAGCGCATTAAAAAACAGCAAACAGGTTAGCGCCCTGTGTTTCGGGCATTACCTTGCCATAATCTGATGTTAAGCTTACTGTTAATTTGCAAGGCGGCACGCCGCTAACTTCATCGGGGTTTTTTATGGATGCATTGACGTTACTTACCGGCCGTTTTTCTTCTGCACGTTTAACCGAACCGGCGCCGTCCGGCGAGGCACTGGACAATATTAAACGTGCCGCACTGCAGGTGCCGGACCACGGTAATTTACGCCCCTGGCGCTTTGTTATTGCCGAAGGGCGCCAGGCACTGTGTCGCCTTGGTGATATTTTTGCCGAAGCGGCAGTAGAAGACGACCCGGTTATCTCTAATGATTTGCTCGAACGTGCCAGGCAGTTACCACTGCGCGCGCCTATGGTAGTGGTGTGTATTGCCAAAGCGGTAGAGCACGCCAAGGTGCCGTTAATTGAACAGCAACATTCCGCCGCCTGTGCCGTTATGGCGATGCAGCAAGCGGCCTTTGCTCAGGGCTTCGGCGGTATCTGGCGCACCGGCACCTACGCCCAACTCGATTTTGTTAAACAAGCATTAGAACTGGGTGAAGACGACGAAATCGTCGGCTTCCTGTATTTAGGCACCCCAAGTGGTGAACCAGCCAAGCGGCACACGCCGGATCCGGCCGAGTTCTTCAGCTACCTCTAAGCTGCTTTAAAGCAAACTAACAGCCGGGCATTAACCACAACGCCCGGCTTTTTATTGCCTGCCATACCACACGCCAGCCTGCACAACTGCACAGTTTTACTTAACAACACCGCCAAAACAGTGGACATATTCCGTTTACACGGCACATATATATGTTGCGCCTGCAAAATACTTTAGCTAAGTTAACTGCTTACGGCAGCTGGGCGCAGAAATATAAAGCTCACTCACAGAAATATAATGCATGCTCGTTTATCCAAAACGTGAAAATCGAGATTGAAGATTTGTGGTTCTTTTCCAATAAATTATCAATTTTCGTTTCCGGTCTAGGAATTGAGAAAACGAGCATACTCAAAAATAAAATGTTAAGTGTCGCTCCATGTACATTGTAGGAATCTAATGGAAAAAAGGTATCAGGTATTTGTAAGTTCAACTTACGCTGACTTAAAAGAAGAGCGGCAACACGTCATCCAGTCTCTTATGGAGATGGATTGCATACCTGCCGGAATGGAGTTGTTTCCTGCTGCAGATGAGGAGCAGTGGGAGTTTATAAAACGAGTTATTGATGACTGCGACTATTATTTGTTGATTATTGGTGGGCGGTATGGATCAACTACTGATGATGGCATAAGTTACACAGAGAAAGAATTTGATTATGCAGTAGAAAATGGACTGAAAGTTGTTGCTTTAATACATGGTAAGCCAGATGACATTCCATTTGGAAAGTCAGAAAAAGATGGAGATTTACGAAACAAATTATTTAGCTTTAGAGACAAAGTCATGGATGGCCGCCTGGTTAAGTTTTGGACGGCTGCAAAGGAGCTTCCTGGGCTAGTGGCTCTCAGTATGACTAAAACTATTAAAATGTATCCAGCCATAGGCTGGGTTAGAGCGAACCACGTAGCAAATGAAGATATTCTAGTAGAGGTTAATGATTTAAGAAAAGAAAATTCAACCCTCCAAAAAGTCATAAATGACAATAGAGCTCAGAATGCCTTCGATGTAATCGATATCGCTGATATCGACTCAGAATTTACAGTCAATGGTAAATACAAGGTTTACCAACGGGGCTTTGACGCAAGAAACTACAAGTTTAAAAGCGTAATTTCTTGGAAAGAAATGTTCTCACTATTATCCCCATATCTTGTTGACTATTACAATGAGTCAGCTGTAGATGGCAAGTTGGCTGCCTGCTTGCTTGAACGGGAAGGAAAATCTGGCAGCAGCGCCTCTATAAACGAACAAGAATTTAAAACTATAAAAATACAGCTTGAAGCTTACGGACTCATAAAAACAGAGCGGCTTAAAACTGTTAAAGGAAATTTGGCAACATTTTGGTCTTTAACTGAGAAAGGCAAGAAGTTAATGATAGAAAGCCGATTAATACGTAAAGGTACCTAACAATACGTGCCAGTCGGACAGTTTGTTCTGTGGCTTATTTTGTGCTTTCCTACGCTAGCACAAAACGCCACTCCACAAACTGTCGCTGCGCTTGATGTTATACCTAATCAACAATTTAAAAAGGAAAAGTTATGGCAGACTCCCATCCTTACATATCCGGTCCGGGAAACATTGCGCAAATGATTCTTCAGCTGCGTAATTCATTTCCGATGAGTGTCACTTCAGATACTGTAAAAAGACTTGGACTAGCATCAAATAACGAAAGTTATGTTATTAACGCGCTTCAGTTTGTTGGGGTGATTGACTCAGATGGAAAGAGGACTAATGAGGCTGCAGACGTATTTTCTCATCATAAGGACGAGGAGTTTTCATCATCATTCAAAGAGTTGGTTTCAAAGGCCTACTCAGATCTGTTTGACCTTCATGGTGAAAAAGCTTGGACTCTGGATGAAGATTCTTTAATCACGTTTTTTAGGCGTGCCGACCAAACCAGCGTAACTATCGGAAAGAGACAGGCTGGAACTTTTAAAATATTTTCGGCGTTGTCTGGATACGGCGAACTTCCGACCCCTCGAGGGGCGAAACCAAAAGTTAATAGTGATGCGCCAAAAAAAACAACTAAGAGAGATGTTCCTAAAAAGCAAGAACCTGCCAAATCAGATAATTCTTTATTTCTAAGTGAGCGGTCAGGCAACAAAGGAGCGAATAGAGACTTCGGCCTCAGTGTCCGAATTGAAATAAACTTGCCTGCAGATGGATCCAAGGAAACTTACGACAATATTTTCAAGAGTATCAGAGAGAATCTCTTGAATGACTAATGTGCTTAAACGGTTCGAGTCAATTACTAGAAGAGCTTTTGAATATACGTCTGCGCCAGCTCAAGAGGAATCAACAGGAGTGCATCCCTTTGACGAAAGAAACATGCACCCTGATATTGCATCGCTCACTCAAAAGCTTTTTGATGATGCACATTATGCTCAGGCAACATTCGAAGCATACAAATATGTGGATAAGAAAGTTGCTAAATTGGCAGGAGTATCGGATACGGGTGTAAAGCTGATGATGAGGGCGTTTAACGAAAAATCTCCTTTAGTCAAACTCAACGCTCTGAGCTCTATAAGCGAAACAGATGAACAAGAGGGCTATAAATTTATTTTCTCTGGTAGCGTAATGGCAATTCGAAATCCTCGGGGCCATGAGCCAAATATGAAAGAAACTCCTACAGAGTGCCTAGATCACTTGAGTCTGGCTTCTATGCTATTAAGAAGAATTGAAAAGTCGCCATGGGTATAGCAATCCGAATAAACGGGGTCAGATAAAAATTAAAAAGCTGAAAAAATTATGTTTAGTTTTTCTCTGATCCTAATAATTACGACAGCTCGCTAGTTCGCGAGCACGCGCGGGGTGATTAGCTTGAAATCATGGAAGCGATACAATGGATTCTAGTGTGGACGTTATAGCATCATTTTTGGCAATGATTGGCATAGCCTTTGCCGCTATCTTAAGCGCTATTGGTTACTGGTATAGGGGCTGGGTTGAATCAAAGCGCAGCGCCAGGCAGGTTCTGTATCTCCTGCTTGAAATCAGGCATGCACTTTCTGCATCTATTTTCGATTCAAGCAAAGCAGCAAAAGAGTACCTTATTCATTATGCTGATCGATTAAGTACCCATGGGTTTGATATACAGTTAGAGGAAGTCGAAACCAAAATAGGTGAGATTGTTAAGGATTACTTTAGCCGTGTCGCCGAGATTTCTAAGACCGATATAAATGAAAGACTGCTTCAACCATTCGAAGATTCACTATCCAGGTTGTCTCAGGACTCGCCCGTACTAGCATATAGATTGCGAGGAAAGGAGAAGCTAGAGCTTTTGGCGAAACTCAATGCTACGCATATTTCCAAAAGTGAACACGGAATCATTGCTGAGATAGGCGAACAGTGGGCAAGAGAAGCAATGTTGAAATTCACGAAAGAGATGGAGAAGAACGCATTGCAAAAGATTTCAAATCACCTAGATGAAGAAATCCTGACGCTCTCGTTTCACTGTGGCTGTCTAGAGTATGTTAGATGCAAAAAGGTTCTATCGGTAAAGTTTGGAGCCTTTGATAATAAGCTATTTTCGGAGCTAGACAAACTGATAGACGAGCTTGTTTCTAGAATTATGGAAGAAGCTAACAAATCGATACAGCCAACAAACGGCTGATCTTAGATATCTGTGATGAAATAATAAACGGGGGTCAGATGAAAATTAAAAGGCTGAAAAAAATAATTTTTAATTCTTATCTGACCCTAATAATTTAATTTGCCGTCTACATGGAAAATAATACTACATGAACCAGTCTTTTATGAGCGTATTATTAATGAACACTGCGGTACTTTTCAAAGAGCATATTACTGGTGGCGCGTATAATAAACAAGGAATACAGCCCCTTTGGAGCGGGACGTCCTTTCAGTCGGCCCCTGCTTGCGGCGTTGTGCTGCTGAGCGGTCGGTTTTTATACCCACATAATAAGCTAAATATTAGAGTAGATAAATGACACAAAGAACCGGAGGCGGAGCAGCCACAAACAGCGGAATTGACTTTCAGCAACGAGTCGCAGCCTTCTTTGTTTTATCCATGGGGCTGGATTTAGACTGCGCCAGTATGCTTGAGCGGGAACATGAAGCGAAAATATGTAAAGTTTCATTTGAAACTGAAGATGCTGTCGATGATATTGTTATCTCTCATGAACGCTCTAAAACCTATCTGCAAGTAAAAAGGAAGCTTTCGCTCTCAGATAAGGCGAATTCTGAATTCTACAAAACGATTGACCAGTTCGTTAGGCAATATAAAGCCTCTCAAAACAAGTGTGAGCGTTATGTAATAGTAACGTCGAATGATTCGTCGAGAAAAATTCTTTCTGATCTCAGAAAAATAACAATATCAGCAAGACTTAATGATACAGATCTTCAAGATAACCCCATTTCAAAATCAGAAGAGTTAACATATAAAATATTTTTAAGCTGTATAAGCAGGTCATTAAAGAAAAATGGATTTGTAGATAATGATATCGAGTTTATTCGCAATCTTATACGTAAAATACATGTCATTGCTTTAGATATAGAAAATAACGGAAGTTATGAAAAAGCATTTCTGGCATCAATTTCAAGTCAGCTATCTACTAATCCTAAGTTACTATGGGGATACCTAATATCAAAGACCCTGGATTGGTCTAAGGAGCGTCAATCAGTTGATATTGCTGGGATAAACTCTGTTATAAAAAAGTTTGTCAAAAGAAAAGATTTTGATAACGGAATTAATCAAGATAACAGCTCTTTTTTCCAGGTACATTTTGACCCTGACAAATATAACATTTGCTCGGGAAGAGAAGTCGTAATAATAGACTCGTTCCTACCTGAATTTGACATTGTTTTATTGGAGTTATATAGGTTCGATGACAATGGAGAGTTTAGACTCAAGTTTCATGATCGCGAAATCGAAATGGGTGGAGGGTCTAAGTATAAGCTGTACGGGAGGTTTTCAACATATTCAGGGGCGAAAAGGTTTATAGAAGAGCAGGAATGGATTCAAGACAAGAAGATTATGCTAGTGCCGATAAATGGCGAGTATGACTTTGATTCCAGCCCGATAGCTGTCGCATATTCAGAAAAAGTACGAAATAAAGTTCTTGGTAATAAAGAAGTCTCGAAGTGTATCCATTGTCAAGGAGGGCTTTCCAATTCCTCAATCCTAATTGAAGTTAACGAAGAAGGCTTACCTTTTGATGCCGGAATGATTCACCAAAGATGTCTGCGGGAGTCGGATAGGGTTCTAGGTATTGCAAATAATCCGGGCATGGATGAACATCCTGAATTGCAAAATTTCGATTATCAACGATGGTTCTTAAGCCTTGATCACGGACAAGCTTTATGGGCTGGATTTTCAGCATTTAACCAACCAATAAAGCGTGTTTTGTGGAACTCTAAATCTTCTATAAATAAAGGCGGCCATCTTTGTATTAAAGCTGTCTTGGATGATGGAGGTGTTCGGTATGTTCAGGAGCGCGGACGTGTTCAACGCTATGATACAGAAAGAGCCGAACTAGTATGCAGCCAGCTCAACAATTGGATTGAAGATTCAAAGGAAAATGGCAATCCACTTTGTTATTCATTAGATGGTGATATACAAGGGATGCATGATGATATACAAAATAATTCAAGCCGGCCGGTCGATTTGATCGAGTGCTTAAAGTTTGAAATTACTCAATATACCCGGGGGATATCGCAACTTCACGATAAGGTAAAAAACTTTTATGCCCCATTAGTTTCATTTGTTGATATTAAAAGCGACCACCTATTACTGGTAAATAACTCTGCTTTTCTTGTTACAACTCCGATGGATCTAAAAGGTTACCTTAAAAACTGGTCTAGCATTGGTTTCACCTATGAATCGTACAAGCTTAATATTATTGAGACAGATGACGATTTTGATAGATTTATGATCTGCGCTGCTGAGCGAGGATTTAATGTTCTTGTTGATCCACTTTTCAATAAATCTGGAGAACTTTTAAAAGGTGCAATTATTGAAGACATGGAATCTCTTAATAACGAGGCCAACTCGACAGTAGCACATTCAGTCTTGTTCACTATTGACAATAAGAATGGCACATTTACGCATTTATTCAGAGACTTCGACAACGACTTAACGTTGCTGCTTAACAGCGAATGTACTAGTGACACCTGTAATTGCATGGGCTGCCAAATGTATACCGCTAGGGTACAAATTTATGGTCAAGAGAATCTTGATATTAGGAGAACTAGTGATACTACTATCGCTCTAAATTTAGGAGATAGTAATACAGACTGGGAAGAAAGCTTTATTGAAGACAATAAGGTGAGTTGGAGCGATTGGGAAAGCGTGGTTTTTCAACAAGAAGTATAACAATCCACTGCACTTGGGATTTCTGTTCGCTTCGCTCACAAAAATCCGGAACGTGGAACGTTATGTTCTTTGGATACATCCTCTAATGAACAGTAAAATTATGCTTAAACTAAAACTTATTGCTGCAGCAATCAGCATCTTGGGCTTACTGATTTTCGGTTTTTTCGCCAACGAAGCCCGAAAGGAAGTCTATTATCTTTGCGGCAACTTTAGTAAAGGGACTTCTTACGCAAGTGTAATCCGGCAATTAAATACGATTAATTTGTCGGAATACAAAGTGGAAAACCTGCCGCAGGGTAAGCGCATTATTCAAAGCAGCGCACTGCATTTCCACTTGCTTAGCTGCAACATAGAATTTAACCCGCAAGAAAAGGTGGTATCTGCTTTATATGGTTAAACATAACAACAGCAGTCACATACGGCCACTGCTGCAGCGTCGGCTTGAGCTGCTTGCAGGGCTCTCAACGGGAGAGCGGGCTGTACTTGAAGGAAGAACCTACAGCCAAGCTGAGGCCTGGGAGAAAATGAGCAAATGGCTGGCTGCTACAGGCAATAAAAAAGGCGCTGTTTAAAGCGCCTTTTTTGCATTGGGGGAGAGGTTAAAACTCAGCGTTGCCCGGTGTACGCGGGAAGGCGATAACGTCGCGCACGTTACCTACACCGGTAACGTATGACACCAAACGCTCAAAGCCTAAACCAAAACCGGCGTGGGGTACTGTGCCGTAGCGGCGCAGGTCGCGGTACCAGCTGTAGTCTTCTTTATCCAGGCCCATTTCAGCCAGGCGCTTATCAAACTCTTCCAGCCGCTCTTCACGCTGGCTGCCACCGATAATTTCACCGATACCGGGTGCCAGTACGTCCATTGCCGCTACGGTTTTGCCGTCGGCATTTAAGCGCATATAAAAGGCTTTAATGTCTTTCGGGTAGTTTTGCATAATGATCGGTGCGCCGATATGCTCTTCAGCCAGGTAGCGCTCGTGCTCAGATTGTAAATCGACACCCCATTCCACAGGGTATTCAAACTTCTTACCGCAGGTTTTTAAAATCTCGATAGCGTCGGTGTAATCCATCCGCACGAAAGACGAGTCAACTAACTGCTGTAACCGGGTTACGGCGGTTGGGTCGATACGCTCGGCGAAAAATGCCATATCATCGGCGCGCTCGGTCAGTACGGCTTTACATACGTACTTCAGCATATCTTCTGCCAGTTGGGCAATGTCTTTTAATTCAGCAAAGGCCACTTCCGGTTCAATCATCCAAAACTCGGCTAAATGGCGGCTGGTGTTGGAGTTCTCGGCACGGAAAGTAGGGCCAAAGGTGTAAATTTTTGACATGGCACAGGCATAGGTTTCGCCGTTTAACTGGCCGGATACGGTTAAGAAGGTTTCTTTACCGAAGAAATCTTTGCTGTAATCAATATTGCCTTTGTCGGTACGTGGCAGGTTTTCCAAGTCCAGCGTACTGATACGGAACATTTCACCGGCGCCTTCAGCGTCTGAGCCGGTAATAATAGGCGTGCTGATCCAGTAATAACCCTGCTCATGGAAAAAGCGGTGTACCGCTTGGGCTAAACAGTGCCGAACGCGGGTAACTGCACCCATAATGTTGGTACGGGCGCGCAAATGCGCATGTTCACGCAGGTATTCCATGCTGTGGCGCTTGGGTGCCATAGGGTAGGTGTCCGGGTTTTCTACCCAGCCTAATACCTCAACCACAGTCGCCTGCAGTTCAAATGCCTGGCCCTGGCCTTCAGAACGTGCCACAGTGCCGGTAACGGCCACTGAGCATGAGGTTGTCAGGCGTTTTACTTCAGCTTCGTAATTGGGCAAGTCTGAAGGGGCTACGGCCTGTACCGCATCGAAGCAGCTGCCATCATGAATAGCTAAAAAGGAAATACCGGCTTTTGAATCGCGGCGGGTGCGGATCCAGCCTTTAACGGTGATTGACTCACCAACGGCATAGCGACCAGCTAAAACATCTTTAATAACGGCGTGCGTCATGCAACAAACTCCAGAGGGTGTAAACTTAGACAACTGCGTAAAGCGGTAATGATACTGAGCCAGGCGCACAAAACAAGTAAAAGTTATCAGGACTTTAAAATTGACTTCAGAGCAGGAAAAGCCGGAAAAATATGAGCGTCGCCACGGACCGGATCTGTTATGCCGGGCTTTTAGCTGGCTGGCAGTATTGGGCTGGATATTATTTATTGCCGGCATGGTGGTAGCACATTACGCCAGCCCGGAGCTGGATACCGGGCTGGTGCGTTACTGGGGTATAGAAATTCGCAGCGACTGGCACCCGCAGTTAACCGTTTATCTGCAATACCTGCTGTGGGCCGTGGCGCTGGTCAGTGGTTTGAGTTTATTGCTAAACCGGCTGCGTTTGCGCCGGCGCGGCGATCATCTGCACTTTAATATAGTGATGTTGCTGCTTAGCAGCATAGGTTTGCTGCTGTACCTGTACAGGCAGGTTTAAACCCCGGCTACCGTTCGCATGGCTGAGGTAAGTTGGCTTAGCTGATCGGGGCGGATAATAAACGGCGGCATCACGTAAATCAGCTTGTTAAACGGCCGGATCCATACCCCCAGTTCAACAAACTGCTGCTGCAGTGCACCCACATCCACCTTATTATGCATCTCCAGCACTCCGATAGCCCCCAGCACCCGCACATCTTTTACCAGCGGCGATTGGCGACAAGCGGCCAGTTCCTGCTTTAACTGTGCTTCAATAGCGGCGACCTGTTGCTGCCAGTCGCCTTGTGCTATCAGCGCCAAACTGGCATTGGCGACGGCACAGGCCAGCGGGTTGGCCATAAAAGTAGGGCCATGCATTAAACCGCCGGCCTGGCTTAAACTGATGCCGCGCGCCACTTCATCAGTGCACAGTGTGGCCGCCAGCGTAATATAACCACCGCTCAGTGCCTTACCCACACACATAATATCCGGCTGAATACCGGCATGCTCGCAAGCAAATAATTTACCGCTGCGGCCAAAGCCGGTGGCAATTTCATCGGCAATCAGCAGCACTTTATATTCGTCACATAAGGCTCTGGCGCGGCGTAAAAACTCCGGGTGATAAAAGCGCATACCGCCGTAACCCTGCACTATAGGTTCTAAAATCAGCGCAGCGATTTCGCTGTGGTTTTCTGCCAGCAGTTGCTCAAGCGGGGCTATATCACTTTGCAAAAATTCGCCGTCAAACCGGCTTTGCGGTGCCGGTAAAAAATAATGCTGTGGCAGTAAGGCGGCGAACATATCGTGCATGCCATCTACCGGATCGCACACCGCCATAGCGGCAAAAGTATCGCCATGATAACCCTTACGCAGGCTGATTAACTTTTGCTTTTGCGGTGTGCTGCTTGCCAGCCAATACTGCAGCGCCATTTTAATCGCCACTTCTACCGCGATAGAGCCGCTGTCGGCCAAAAATACTTTGGTTAAACGCTGCGGCACCATACTCAGCAACTGTTTACACAGCTCAACTGCCGGCTGATGAGTAATACCACCAAACATTACATGCGCCATTTTACCCAGCTGCGCTGTTACCGCAGCATTCAGGGCGGGGTGGTTGTAGCCATGCACCGCCGACCACCAGGATGCCGTGCCGTCAATTAAGCGCTGACCATTTTCCAGCACCAGCTCGCAGCCCTCCGCGGCGGTCACCGGATACACCGGCAACGGGTCTTGCATCGAAGTGTAAGGGTGCCAGATATGGGTGCGATCAAAAGCCAAATCAATGCTCATTATTTAACCTTCAGTAAAGTTTTAATTCTGGTCAGCGTTGACAACGCAAAGGTGGCGGTTAGACTAGCCGAAAACACCTTTAACCTCAATTTAAACAGGGATTTTTATGCAGGCTGTTGTCCGCCACGACTGGACCCTAACGCAGGTCAATGCACTTTATGCGCTGCCGTTTAACGATTTATTGTTTCAGGCGCAAACGGTGCACCGCCAGCACTTTAAGCCAAACGAAGTGCAGGTAAGCACCTTGTTATCGATTAAAACCGGTGCCTGTGCAGAAGACTGTAAATACTGCCCGCAAAGCGGCCACTACAATACCGGGCTGGAGCGTGAGCGCCTGCTGGAAGTGGAAAAGGTGTTAACTCAGGCCAAAGCCGCTAAAGACAAAGGCGCCAGCCGCTTTTGTATGGGCGCCGCCTGGACCAACCCAAAGCAGCGTGATATGCCATACATTATTGAAATGGTGCAGGGTGTAAAAGCCATGGGGCTGGAAACCTGTATGACACTGGGCATGTTAACCGTTGAACAGGCGCAAACCCTCGCCGGCGCCGGGCTGGATTACTACAACCACAATCTGGATACCTCACCGGAGTTTTACGGCGAAATTATTACCACCCGCACCTATCAGGACCGTTTAGATACGCTAAGCCATGTGCGTGATGCCGGTATGAAAGTATGCTGCGGCGGTATTTTGGGCATGGGCGAGAGTGCAAACGATCGCTCAGCGCTGTTAATGCAGCTGGCTAACTTGCCGGAGCACCCGGAAAGCGTGCCGATCAATATGTTGGTAAAGGTTGCCGGTACACCGCTGGAAAATGTTGACGATTTAGATGCTTTTGAGTTTATCCGCACTATAGCAGTAGCGCGCATTATGCTGCCGCAAAGCCATGTACGGTTATCGGCCGGCCGCTCGCGCATGAACGAGCAAATGCAGGCGCTGTGTTTCTTCGCCGGTGCTAACTCTATTTTCTATGGCGATAAACTGCTGACTACCGATAACCCGGAAGCTGATGCTGACATGCAGCTGTTTGCCAAACTGGGTATTAAGCCGGAGCAGCGCCATGATGTGTCTGACGAAGCGCATGAACTGGCACTGGCCGATGCGATTAAAGAGCAAGTTAACCCGCCGCAGTTTCACGCGGCGCAGTAAACATGCCACAGACCAGGCTGGCGCAGTTAAGCCAGGCGCTTGAGCAGCGCGCAGCACAACAACTGCTGCGCACTCCGGTAACGTTGGAGCGTTACAACGGCAGGCTGGTCGTTGTTGCCGGTAAAAGTTACCTCAACTTTTGCGGTAACGATTATCTGGATCTTGCTACAGCAGCCCCGGTGTTACAGGCTTATGCCGATGGCGCAGCGCAGTTTGGCGCCGGCAGCAGCGGCTCGCCACTGGTTACCGGCCAGCATGCGGTGCACCAGCAGCTTAGCGACAGCTTAGCCGATTGGCTGGGCGTAGAGCGGGTATTGCTGTTCTCCTCCGGCTTTGCTGCTAACCAAGCCATGCTGCTGACACTCAGCAGTAAAAGCGACACCTTATTGCTGGATAAACTCAGCCACGCCTCGCTGATAGATGCGGCGCGGCACAGTGACGCCGGTTTTAAACGTTTTGCCCACAATGATATATCTGCCTTGCAGTTGTTACTGCAGCAATATGAACAGCCTATGGTGGTGACCGAAGGTGTGTTCAGTATGGATGGCGACAGCCCGAACCTTACAGCCATGTTGGCGCTGTGCCATCGCTATGATGCACCGCTGCTGCTGGATGATGCCCATGGCTTGGGCGTGCTGGGGCCGGAGGGTAAAGGCACAGCGGCGGCGCAGGGTATTGAGCAACGTGAGCTGTTTTGCACTATGGCCAACTTTGGTAAAGCATTAGGCGTTGGCGGGGCTTTTATTGGCGGCAGTAAAACCGTGATCGATTATATCGAACAGTTTGGCCGGCATTATATTTACAGCACGGCCTTGCCGCCGCCGCTGTGTGCAGCTGTACTAAAAAGCATTGAGCTGTGCCGTGCCGATAACTGGCGGCGCGACAAGCTACACAGCAATATCGCCTTGTTTCGCCGCCTGGGCGCCGATCTGCCTTTGCTTAATTCGCACAGCGCTATTCAGGGCCTGGTATTGGGTAGCAGCGAGCGCGCTGTGGCTGTCAGTAACCAACTAAAACAACAGGGCATTTGGCTTAGCGCCATTCGCCCGCCAACCGTGCCGCAGGGCAGTGCCCGTTTACGCATTACACTAAGTGCGGCGCATACGGCAGAAGATATTACATTGTTGCTGCAACAATTAAGGCAGGTGCTATGACCAGTACTATGACCAGTACTGTGACAGGTGCTGTGACAGCGGCTATCGCTGCACCGGAGTTTATCCGCCAGGTGGCGCAGAGTTTTGGTAAAGCCTGCGACAGTTATTTACCGGCAGCGCGGCTGCAGCAACAGGTGGCATTGGATGCGTTGGCGTTGCTGCCGGCAAACAACCAGGGCCATTTGCTCGATTTAGGCTGCGGCCCGGGCTGGATCCATCCGCGCTTTGCCAGCTATTGCAGCCGGTTTACTGCGGCAGATTTAAGCGCCGGTATGCTGGCAAAAGCCGCCAGCCAGCAGTTAGCGGGTCACTTAGCCACAAACTATCTACAGGCAGATGCTAAGCAATTGCCATTGGCAGCGCACAGCGTTGATAAAGTGTTTTCCAGCTTAATGCTGCAGTGGTGCGCCAAACCGGCGGCGGTATTTGCTGAAATAGACCGCATATTAGCGCCCGGCGGCCGCGTAGTACTGACGACGTTGGTCGATGGTACCCTGGCAGAGCTGAAGCAGGCATTTGCCAGCCTGGATCAACAGCAGCATGTAAACCGCTTTTTGCCTGCTGCTGAGGTAATCGCTGCTGCAAAACCGGTCAGCAGCATTCGCTGGCAGTTTGAACAACGTTGTTACCCGCTGTTTTATCCGGACGTTATCAGCCTGGCGCGCGAGCTAAAAGCGCTGGGTGCCAATCAGGTTGCCGGACGGCAAAGCCGTGGTTTAACCGGCAAAGGCTACTGGCATAATCTGGCCGGGGCTTATGATATCCACCGCACTACACTGGGCTTACCGGCCAGTTATCAGGTGCTGATTATCAGTGGCTATAAAGATGCCAATTAACCGCTGCTTTATTACCGCTACCGATACTGACGCCGGCAAGACCTATGTCAGCAGCCTGCTGTTGCAAGGCTTTAAAGCGCTGGGCACAACAGCGGTTGGCGTAAAGCCAATAGCAGCGGGGGCTGACGGCCAGGGCCGCAATGGTGACGCGTTACTGTTGCAGCAGCATTCTGGTATCGCGTTACCTTATAAAGTGATCAATCCAATCTGTTATCAGGCGCCGGTGGCACCGCATTTGGCGGCCGCTAACGAGCAATTACCGATTGACGAAGCGCAGTTAGATGCTGCCTTGGCCCAGTGGCAGCAATTACCGGTGCAGCAATTATTAATTGAAGGCGCCGGTGGTTGGTTATTGCCGATAAGCAACCAGCGTTATCTGGCCGATTGGGTGGCCGATAAGCAGTTACCGGTGATCTTGATCGTAGGGATGAAACTGGGCTGTTTAAACCATGCCATGCTAAGCGTGCGCGAAATTGAGCGCAGCGGCTGCAAGCTGTTGGGCTGGGTAGCGAATTGTATTGACCCGGATATGGCGCTGCCGGAGCAAAATATTGCTGATTTACGCCAGCGTATCACTGCGCCTTGTTTAGGGGTTGTACCTTTTGCGCCGGATCAGGCGCAGTATCAGCAGTTGGCAACAGAGCTGGCGACACAATTTTGCACCAACGCCGGTTACAACACCCGATAAGCTCGCCACAGCAACTCGCTACCGCTTTCGCGTCCGCTCAGACACTCTGTGTCGACTGATCGGGTATTCTAACCTCTGGGTCTTAGCAGTTGATTGTTATCGCGTTACAGCAAAAACTCAGTTAAATCGCAGTCTGCTGCCAGTGACGTTTTATTACCGCCGACAAACAGATAACCGCCGTCGCTACCAAGCAAGGTCAGGCTGTTGCCACTGCGTTTTAGTGCCGTACCTTCGGGCAGGGCAATAATGGGTGTGGCCGGATGCAGCTGCATAAACTCAGCTAAGCGCATATCGCGGGTTTCACCGTGAAAACCTTCCGGTTTGTAGTCGGTGTAATGCGGGTTCAGTTGCAGCGGTAACAGGTTTAACGCATTAAACGAAGCCGGTTCAATAATCGGCATATCGTTAGTGGTGCGGATAGTGGCGCCGGCAATGTTTGAACCGGCACTCCAGCCGATATAGGGCACACCTTCGGTTACGCGTTTCTTAATCAACTGCACTATATCTTGTTGATATAACTGATAAAGCAGGTGGAAGGTATTGCCACCACCTACCGCAATGGCCTGCGCTTGTGCTACAGCCTGGCGGGCGTCGGCAAACTGATGAATACTGCGCACTGTAATGCCCAAAGGGGCCAGTGCCTGTTGCACTGTGGCCTGGTAGTCATCATAGTTAATGCTGATACCGGCATAAGGAATAAACAGCAGTTCATCTACCCCTTGTAAATGCGACGTAAGCCACGCCATATAAGGCGCCAGATAAGCGCTGTTATGCGCGCGTGAACTGCTCAGTAGTAATAATTGCATGGCTAACTCCTTCATGTTGCAGCCATTGTAGTCAAAAGCACTACTGCAGACACCTTTTCTTACAAATAATCCGCCGCGATTAAATTGAAAATGCCCTCTAAGCCCATATAGTACAGTGCAGTAAGCCAATTGAGGAAAGCAGTATGAAGCGTATCGTTTTATTTTTAGCCACTAACCTGGCGGTTATTTTGGTGCTGAGCATAGTGCTCAATATCGTATTCAGTTTCCTTGGTGTTGATCGCAGCAGCATTGGTGGTTTGCTGGTGTTTGCCGCTGTGTTTGGTTTTGGCGGCTCTTTTATCTCTCTGGCTATCTCAAAATGGATGGCAAAACGTTCCACCGGCGCGGTGGTGATTGAACAGCCACGCAATGCTACCGAACAATGGTTAATGACTACCGTAGCGCGCCAGGCCAAAGCTGCCGGTATTGGTATGCCGGAAGTGGCCGTGTACGACTCGCCGGAAATGAATGCCTTTGCCACCGGCATGAACCGCAACGATGCCTTGGTTGCAGTAAGCACCGGTTTGCTGCGCAATATGCGCGAAGATGAGGTTGAGGCGGTGCTGGCGCACGAAGTGTCGCACATTGCCAACGGCGATATGGTTACGTTAACGCTGATCCAGGGCGTGGTAAACACCTTTGTTATTTTCCTTGCCCGCTTAATTGCCGGCATGCTGAACAATAACGGCAATAATAATCAGGGCGGTGGCTTAGCTTATTTTGCCACTGTAATTGTGTTGGAAATGGTGTTTGGCGTATTGGCCAGTATTATTGTGATGTGGTTCTCACGCCAGCGTGAATACCGGGCTGATGCCGGTGCGGCGAAATTGGAAGGCGGGCCGAATAAAATGATCGCTGCATTAGAGCGGTTAAAGCATAACCACGAAAGCCGCTTAGAAGGCAGCATGATGGCCTTTGGTATTGCCGGTGGTGCGGCGAAATCTGAGCTGTTTTTAAGCCACCCGCCGCTGGAGAAACGTATTGCTGCACTGCGCGGACGTTTTTAACCGGTATCAGCTAATCTACACAAACGGGGCTTAAGGCCCCGTTTTGTTATGCTGGTCTTGTACTTTTTAATCTTGTACCTTACGCACAAATTCCGATTTTAAGCTCATGGCGCCAAAGCCATCTATTTTGCAGTCGATATCATGATCGCCCTCCACCAAACGGATGTTTTTTACCTTAGTGCCGATTTTTACCACTGAAGATGAGCCTTTGACTTTTAAATCTTTAATCACCGTTACGCTATCGCCATCTTGCAGCACATTACCGGCGCTATCGCGAATTTGCTTGCTGTCCGGGGTGTCCACCGCGTTGGCCGACCATTCATGGCCGCATTCCGGACAAATTAACAGGGCGCCATCTTCATAAGTGTAAGCAGACTGGCATTTAGGGCAGGCGGGTAATGTACTCATAGCAGGGTTCCTGAAACGGCGTTTAAGCGCAAAAACGCGCATTATACCTCAGCCTGGCGCGGCGGTGGCACTATTAATCATTTGAGCTATTGCTCTTTTGAACTATAGATCCCTTGAATAGCGGCAATAGCCGAACAATACTGCTATCAAAGCGCGATTTTGTTATGGTAAAGCAAAAATAACTGTACGGAGTTACTATGCAACAGGCTATGTTACCGGCACCGAAAATAGACGCTTTTTTACCCCCCCGCCGTATCCTGATGGGCCCCGGGCCCTCAGATGTACACCCACAGGTTTTAGCCGCTCAGGCCAGACCAACAGTAGGCCATTTAGACCCGCTGTTTATCGGCATGATGGATGAGTTAAAACAGCTGCTGCAGTATGCCTTTCAAACCCAAAATGAGATGACACTGGCAGTATCAGCTCCTGGTAGTGCCGGTATGGAAACCTGCTTTGTTAATTTACTGCAGCAAGGCGATACGGTAATCGTTTGCCGCAACGGCGTATTTGGCGAGCGGATGCGCCAGAATGTCGAGCGCTGCGGCGCCACGGCAATCACTGTCGATAATGCCTGGGGCGAGCCGGTAGACCCGGCGGCAGTGGCAGCGGCTTTAAAAGCTAACCCGCAGGCTAAATATCTGGCTTTTGTGCATGCTGAAACCTCGACCGGCGCGTTGTCGGATGCGAAAACCCTGTGTGCACTGGCGCAGCAATATGGCTGTTTATCTATTGTTGATGCCGTTACCTCGTTAGGCGGCGTTGAGCTGCGGGTAGATGACTGGGGCATAGATGCCATTTATTCCGGCAGTCAGAAGTGTTTATCCTGTGTGCCTGGCTTATCACCGGTGTCATTTTCGCCAAAAGCGGTTGAGCGGATAAAAGCGCGTACGCGGCCGGTACAAAGCTGGTTTTTAGATCAAAGCCTGGTAATGAGTTACTGGAGCGGCGGTGCTAAGCGCAGCTATCACCACACGGCACCGGTTAATGCGTTATATGCCTTGCATGAATCGCTGCGCTTGCTGGCCGCTGAAGGGCTGGAGCAAAGCTGGCTGCGGCATAAGCAAATGCATGAGCTGCTAAAACAAGGTTTAACGAACGCGGGGCTGGAGTTTGTCGTGGCAGAGCCGTACCGCTTACCGCAGCTGAACAGTGTGTATATTCCGCAGGGCGTGGATGATGCTGCCGTGCGCAAACAGTTATTGGCGCAATACAACCTGGAAATAGGCGCCGGCCTGGGTGATTTGGCGGGTAAAGCCTGGCGCATCGGTCTGATGGGCTATGCTGCCAGACGTGAGAATATCGCGCTGTGTATCAAAGCGTTAGAGGATGTTCTGCGGTAGTTTACCGGCTAATCATGCCTTGGAGTTATTTGGTCGTTTTTGTTTGGCGCGTTGTGCCGCTTCTGCTAAGTTGAAGCACAACAGCAACATAACTACACCAAATAGCTACGGGGCCATAATGAAACTACGTTACACCTTACTAAGCCTGGCTTTGCCGGGGTTGTTGTCTTTGCCTGCATTGGCAGTACAGGGCTATTACCGCTCACCGGTATTGCAGCAGGAGCAACTGGTGTTTACCGCTGAAGGCGATTTATGGCAGGGCTCGCTAAACAGCGAACAAGCCCGGCGTATTACCAGCCACCCGGCAGAAGAAACCCAGCCGCTGTTGTCGCCTGATGGCAGCCAACTGGCCTTTGTCGCTGATTACGACGGTGCTGCGGAAATTTATCTGATGCCGTTAGCCGGTGGCGTAGCCAAACGTATCAGCTATGAAAACAGCCGCGTGCGTATTCAGCAGTGGTTAGCCGATGGCCGTATTTTATATGCTACCGACAGCGCCGCCGGCCCGGCCAATTACTGGCTACTGAAAACGGTTGACCCGCTAAGTTTAATCACTGAAACCTTACCGCTGGCCGATGCCTCCGGCGGCAGCATAGACGAGCAGGGTGGTAATGTCTTTTTCAGCCGCTTTGGTTTGCAATTAACCGGCGACAATAGCAAGGTATACCGCGGTGGTGCCATGGGTGAACTATGGCGCTGGACGCTTGGCAGCAAAGATGAAGCCGTGCAGCTGGGCAAAGGCCATAACGGCAGCATCAGCCAGCCGCTGTTTTATCAGGGCCGGGTGTACTTTGTCAGTGATGCCGACGGTAACAGCAATATCTGGTCGGTTGCCGCTTCAGGTGGTGATGTTAAACAGCACAGTTTTCATCAGGACTGGCGCATTGGCCGGATCAGTGTATCAGACGGGCGCATTGTGTATCAGCTGGGCGCCGACTTGCAGCTGCTGCAGCTGGCCGATGGTCAAAGCCGTACTCTGGCGCTTGAGATACAGTCTGATTTAGTGCAACAGCGCGAGCGTATTATCAGTAAACCACTGCAGTATTTTAATTCCGCGGTGTATCAGGCGCAGCACGACAACAGCGACAAAGTGGTGATAACTGCCCGCAGCCAGATTGCGGTTGCTATGCCGGGTAAACAACGGCTGGTGCAAATCAGTACACCGGCCGGCAGCCGTTCCCGCTCTGCGGTGCTGTCTAAAGACGGTAAATGGGTCTATGCCATTAATGATCACAGTGGCGACAACGAAATATGGCGCTTTGCTGCCGATGGCTCAGCTGATGCGCAGCAGTTAACCAAAGATGGCAGCGGCCATCGCTGGCAGCTGATGTTATCGCCCGATGGCGAATATCTGGCGCACGATGATAAAAACGGCGATCTGTGGCTGTTGCAACTCAGCAATGGGCGCAACAGCAAGGTCTACAGTGGCGGTATCGGCCTGGCAGGTTATGACGATATCAACTGGTCAGCCGATAGCAAATTGTTGGCATTTACATTAAACCCGGCCAAACGCGGTCGTTCACAAGTGGTGTTGTACAGCTTGGCGGAGCAACGAAGCCAGCTTATTACCTCAGATAAATATCAATCTTATACGCCTGCCTTCAGCCCGGATGGCCTCTGGTTGTATTTTGCCTCCGATCGACAATTTTCCGCCACCCCGGGCAGCCCCTGGGGCGACAGAAATCTGGGGCCGATGTTTGATCGGCGCAGCCAGCTGTTTGCTGTCAGCCTGAAGCAACAAGCTTGTTTTGCGTTTCGCCCCGTGCAGGAGCTGGAAAACTGTGATGACAACGCAGCCAAAGCCAGCCGGACAGGCAAAAAAGCCTCGTTGGTGGACTGGGACGGTCTGAATACCCGCTTGTGGCAGGTACCGGTAGCAGCCGGTAATTATCAACAACTGGCCGTCGCGGATAAACGGCTGTACCTGCTGGATCGCAACAGTGGCCCGGATAGTAAACCGGTATTAAAGCAGATTAAGTTTAGCCAGACAGAAGCCAAAGCTGAGGTGTTTGCCGGCGATATTGCTGACTATCAGCTGGCGGCCAATGGCAAAAAGCTGTTTATGCGTAAACACAGTGGCAACGGCGCCGGCACTATGTATGTGGTGGAGGCCGGCGATAAAGCCCCGGCAGATTTGGCTAAAGCCAGGCTTAATATAGACAGCTGGCAGCTGAGCATTAACCCGGCACAGGAGTGGCAACAAATGTTTGCCGACGGCTGGCGTATGCACCGCGATTTTTTATTTGATAAAGGCATGCGCGGCCTGGATTGGAACGCCAGTAAAGCGAAATACCAGCCGCTGTTGGCCAGAGTTACCGACCGCCATGAGCTGGATGATATTTTTGCCCAGATGATGGGCGAGCTTAATGCATTGCATTCACAGGTGCGCGGTGGTGAGTACCGCAACGACGCAGCTGCGGCTAAAGCTGCCAGTTTGGGGGCAGAATTCAGCCAAAGCAAAGAAGGGCTCAGCATCAGCCATATTTACCGCACGGACAGCGAACTGCCGGCTCAGGCAGCGCCACTGGCGAAACCCGGTGTTAATGCCCAAGTGGGCGATACCCTGACAGCCATTAACGGGCTGGCGGTTAAAGATTTACCGGGCCTGACTCAGGCACTGCGCAATCAGGCCGGTAAACAAGTATTGCTAACTTTGCAACGTGGCAAGCAGCAATGGCAAACAGTCGTCGAGCCGGTTAGCAGTGCCCATGACAGCATGCTGCGTTACCGCGATTGGGTATCGGCTAATCAGCAACAGGTTGCCGGTGCGACAGCTAACCAGTTAGGTTACTTACATTTGTATGCGATGGGCGCTAATGATATTGCCGGTTTTGCCCGCGAGTTTTATGCCCACTATGATAAACCCGGCTTAATTATTGATGTGCGACGCAACCGCGGCGGCAATATTGACAGCTGGATCATTGAAAAACTGCTGCGCCGCGCCTGGGCTTTCTGGCAATCAACCCAAGGTGATGCCTATAGCAATATGCAGCAGGCGTTTCGTGGCCATTTAGTGGTGTTAACCGACCAACTGACCTATTCCGACGGTGAAACCTTTTCCGCCGGGGTTAAAGCATTGGGACTGGGGCCATTAATCGGTAAGCGCACTGCCGGCGCCGGTGTTTGGTTATCCGGCCGCAACCGGCTGGCCGATAACGGCATGGCACGGGTGGCGGAAACCGCTCAGTTTGCCATGGACGGGCGCTGGATCATTGAAGGCTATGGCGTAACACCGGATCAGGAAGTGGATAACTTACCTTATGCCCGGTTTAACGGCCGGGATGCGCAATTAGAGCAAGCCATTGCTTACCTGCAGCAAAAACTGCAGAGCCAACCGGTTGCGCCGTTAAAAGCACAGCCGATGGCAACACCGCTGGCGGCTGATATTCTGCCTTAGCACATTCATCTGCAACGCCAGCCTGTATCAGCCCGGAGAAATCGCCGGGCTTTTTACTGTGCTATTTCACATCAGCGCTTTGCTTTTAGGCCAAGGGCAGCTATGGTGAGTAAAACAACAGAGCAGGAACGCACCTATGCCCATATCAGCACAACTTAATGCAGAAATTCGCGTGTTAACCTTGTTTAATCTCGACAGTGCTATGGAAGGTATTAAGATCCACCAGTCCGCCGATGCCGAAACACAACAGGCAATAAAACGGCTGTACGATAAAGGCCTGGTGTCACAGGCCGATGGCGGTTACTTAACCGACTTAGGTATTCACTGTGCAGAGCACCTGCAAACCGCACTACGCATTCTTAATACTGCTTCGTAATTGTTTTACCTGCCGCCGCCGGCGTTTGAGCAGTGCTGCAAGCTGCGCTAATGCCTGTGGCTGCTCGGCATAAACGGCCTGCTCATAATAATCGGCTAATTGCTGCAGCCATGCACTGTGTTGTGTTTGGCTGGCCGCCAATTGTCGTAAATAAGCTGAAACGGGTTGCGTCGGCTGTTTTTGCGCCAATAACGGCCGCAGGGCGCGGTGCAATAACAGCGTAGCGGCTGGCAATGTATGCTGCCTGCGTGTGAGCAGATGACGGCCAATCACAATCCCGGTAAGCAGTAACACTATTGCCGCTGCTGCGGCGATAACCGGCAATTGCTGCTTAAGTTGGCGCCACAACTGTTGCTGGCTATTGTCATTAAAACCCAGTACCCAAACCGACCAGTAATAATCCAGATGCATTAACTGCTGCCGTGCGGCTTGCAAAAAGGCCAACTGACGCCAACCGGAGCTCAGCAGGTTACGCTGCTCCTGTGGCAAGATATCATCCAGGTTATTCAAAATACGCTCAGGTGCAACAGCGGCGGTGGGGTCAAACTGCTGCCAGACACCGTTATCCAGATACTCTACCCAGGCATGAGCTTCACGCTGCCTTACGGCCAGATAGTTTTGCTGCGGGTGCCATTGTCCGCCCTGGTAGCCGCCCACCACTCTGGCAGCAATGCCTGCGGCTCTGAGGATCACGGCGGAGGCGGAGGCATAGTGGCTGCAAAACCCGGTACGGCTGTTAAACAGAAACTGATCTACGCTGTTTGCACCGGGCAATAAAGGCGGCGTAAGGCTGTAGTAAAACGGCTGGCTGCTAAAGTGCTCTGTCAGCGCCTGTACCAACTGTGCCGGCTGCGGATATTGCTGCAATAACTCTGCGGCAAATTGTTTTGTCGCCGGGTTAGCTGCCCCCGGCGCCAGGTTAAGTTGTTGCTCCTGCTCTGACAGCAAAGCCGCCGGGCCGTAAATACCGTTAACCCGGTAACTCAGACGCTGGCTCAGCGGTTTATTGGCACTGACCAGGCCGCCGGCGTTAAGCCGCACACTGCCGCTGACGCTAAGTGGCCGGGCCAGAGCGTACAGGCTGGTTTGCCGGCTGGCTTCGGCAATAACGCTGTAGCTTTGCTGTGCTGCCTCTTTTTCAGTTGCTGTTGCCGGCGGCGTATAACGTGCTGCTGTGCGGCGCATGGCGCTGACGTGCCAGCTGCGACCATCGAACTCTTCATATAACCGCGCCCGCCAGTACAACTGCTGCCGTGGTGGTAAAGGGCCGTCAAACTCAACCCGAAACGCCAGACTGTCGTCCTGCACCAGTTTTTCAATACTGCCGGGGTCAATGCTGTCACCCAGCCCGGTGGCCGCGACATTGGCATCGGGAATTTGCCAGAATGCCGGCAACCTGGGGAAGAGTAAAAACATCCCCAGCCACAGCGGTAAAATAATCAATACAGCACGGCCGGTTTGCGGCCAGTTCAGCTGCGCGCCTGTGGGCGCAAACAGACGATAATGGCTGTATAAATTAAGCAAAAAGACGGCAAACACCAGCATGGCAATGGCCATATCCTGATGCAGAATAAAACAACAGCCAGTTAAGAAGTAATGTACCCACACCAACTGCCTGGCTTCATACAAATGCTGTAGTGCCAATAGCCGTGCCACCGCCGCCAGCAGCAGTATCTGTAACATAAAGTGCAGCACGCCGGCCTGGCGCAGGTTAACAAATAAAGCAATGGCCACAAGGCCGGCCAGCAGGTTAACCCATTTCAGGCTAAGTGTAGGCCGGTTACGCAGGACACTATCAACACGATACAACAACAGCAGCAAAAACACGCCGATAATCCAGCCACTAAAGGCTTGTTGCAGCAACAACAGTATGCCCGTTTGCAACGCGGCCCAAAGCAGTAACAGGTTTTTTTGCTTTAACACAGGGCTAACTCCTGCAGGCAACGTTGCAGATGGGCGGCGCCGCAAGCTTGCGGTAATGTCAGCCCGGGGAGCTTTAAACCGTAACGCTGTGCAGATTGCTCCAATGCCAGCAGCTGCCAGGCCGCGTGGCTCAGGCGGCGCTCTAAGGCTTCACCGGTTGCCGGCGTCACCACCACCCAGCATGGCTCAGCTTGCGGCGCAAACTGTTGCTGGCGCACCACCGGGTTTAGCGGATCCCGTGCCAGTCGCTTCCACACCATATGGCGCAGGCTGTCGCCGCTGCGGTACGGTGCTAACGTATCGCCGCTCTGAGTCTGCGGCAGTGGGCCGGTAGCTGCTACCGGGCTATCGTCGTACTGTTGCAGCATTTTTTCGGCGCGCGGATACACCCAATAATCTTGCGCCAGGGCAACATAGCTCCAGGCACGCCATAAACCAAACGGATACTGGCTGCTGATCTTAATACGCGGCAGCGCATATCTACCGCGCCGGGTTGCCGGCAACGGCAATGTTAACTCCGCATTAAGGCCCGGCATCAACACGCTGTGTTGTTGTTGCATAAAACTGAAATTCAGCATCAGGTGTGGTTTATCAGCATTGAGTTGCAGCACGGCATTTAGCGACTCAGTGGCAAAACCGGCCGGCGCGGTGCGGCATTGCAGTGTTAAACCACGCATATTCTGGTACACCAGCACTATGCTGAGCAAAAACAAGCTCAACAATAAATAACACAGTAGCAGGATCAGGTTGTTTTGGTAGTTAGTGCCCAATAAATACAGCAGTGCAATCAGCAGCACAAACCACCAGCCATAGCGGGTGGGTAAAATAAAAATCAGCTTTTGTGCCAGGGTAACTTTGTCGGCAGCCGGTTGGCGTTTATCCAGATAGCGGCGGATAACACTCAGGTACTGCTGATACAACCGCTGTTTTAGTGTCAAATCGGACATGGCGTTTGTTGCAATAACATCTGACTTAACCGGCTTTCCTGTGCGGCAGAGGATGGATCCAGCCGGTGCTCTGCGACATAGGGAAACACCTGTTGCACATCTTCTGCGCTGACATAGTCACGGCCGTTTATAAAAGCAAAGGCTTTAGCTGCACGTAAGGTAGCTTTTGATGCGCGGGGGGATAACGGTAACATATCACTGCGATGGCGGCTGCTGTTAACCAAAGCCAGCAGATAATCAATTAATGCATCCGATGCCTTAACTTGCGGCACTTGCTGTTGCAGGGCGCGCAGTTGTTCGGTATTCAGTTGTTCGCTTAGTAATTCCAGCCGCGAACGGCTGCTGTCACGTTGTAGTAACTGATGTTCAGCCTGGTGATCGGGAAACCCCAGCGACAGCCTGAACATAAAACGGTCCAGTTGTGACTCCGGTAAGGCAGAAGTGCCGGCATGAAATAACGGATTTTGTGTGGCAATAACAAAGAAAGGCGTGGGCAGGGCACGGGTTTCGCCATCAACAGACACCTGCTTTTCTTCCATCGCTTCGAGCAGGGCGCTTTGGGTTTTCGGACTGGCGCGGTTTATCTCATCGGCCAGTAACACCTGGCTGAATACCGGTCCGGCTTGAAACCGAAATTGCTGCGACCGGGCATCATAAATATTCAACCCGACCAAATCGCCTGGCAGCAGATCGCTGGTAAACTGCACACGGCGGTAACTCAGGCCCAGGCTGTTGGCCAGCGCATGCGCCAACGTGGTTTTGCCCATGCCGGGTAAGTCTTCTAACAACAGATGACCTTCTGCCAGCAAACAACACAGCGCCAAACGGATCTGTTGCGGTTTGCCAAGGATCACCTGGTTTAAACTCTGTTCTACCTTGTGCAACTGTGTTAACACCTGAACTCCTTACTGCGTGCTCAGCCCGATGCTGAAAGCGTTATCCGCGGTTGTTACTATATACTATCGTTGTTAGCCGCCGGTTGTTACGGATGGCTATCCGCTAATGACTATCCGCTATAGTAGCGTCAGTCTTTGGAACTGCAACCATAAAAAAAGGCGGCCTGAGCCGCCTTCACTTCAAACTGAGCCGGGGGTTAGAAATTCACCACCACATCAGCTGAACACGCATCGGTTGCAGTTAAACAAAGCTTATAAGTTACCGTTGCAGCTTGTGAGTTAAAGCGATCACGATAGCGACCGGTGTTATCCAGCGTATCCACCAACTGCCCGTCGCGATACAAGTCCACCATAGCATCGGCGCCGCTCCAGCGCAGGTCAACAATAGTTGAACCGGTGCGGGTACGCACAGAGCGCAGTACGCTAAGGTCAATATTGCTGTCGGTCACGGTAACGGTTTGCTCTGCAGTATCGCTGAGCCCGGTGGCATCGGTGGTGGTTAAGCTGACATTGTAACTGCCGGCGGCTGCATAGCTGTGTGTCGGGATAGCATCGGCAGAGACATTACCATCGCCAAAATCCCAGCTCCAACTGCTGATATCGTTGTCAGCGTCTGTAGACATATCACTGAAGCTAACGCTTAAACCGGATGTGACAAAGCTGAAATCTGCTATCGGCGCTACCGGGCCTGGTGGTGTGCCATCATCCGATAATGCGGTTAATGTCAGGTCCCAGCTGTTCAGCGTACCGGTATCCAGCCCGGCATTGTCTGATACCAGTAAGGTCCAGTCACCTTGCATGCTTTCGCCGTTAAAGCTGTCCAGCTGCCAGTTTTGTATCAGATCATCTTCACTGCCACCGGTGCGGTTATGCAGGGTATGCTCTGTCCCTTGTGGCGAGCGCAGCTTAACAATTAAGTCACCACGCCAGGTATGAGTGATGTTTACGCCCACATCAGTACCAAATACATTACCGGCTTGCGGCACCGTAATAACACTTTCTATACCGTCGGCAATGTTATCCGGAATATCCACCGGGGTAGTGTTGCTGTAAGGGTAATCTTGCAGCCCTTGCGGCAGCACGCTCAGGCTGGCGTTAACCGATTTTACCAGCTCGCCACTGGCGGTGTCGGTACCGGTGATGGTGAACTGATAGTTGCCCCAGGCCGTTTCTGCTGACGTGACCACATCCAGCGTTAACGTGTCGCCGGGCTGGGCAGTAGTGGCAGATAAACTGACACCATCCAGTGCCGGTTGCACGTCTACGCTTAGCGCGACATCACCCATCCAGTCGGCAATATTGCCGATATCCAGCGTATATTGTGCAGCATCGCCGGCGGTGATCTCTTGTGTGCGTGGTGTCAGAGTCAGTTTAAACGACGGCGTAGGATCCGCTTCAACCATGGCATTCACCAGATTAACGCGTTTAGCGGAAACGGTTTTTCCTTCTAATGCCGCTAAGCTGTCGCCTGAGTCCATCAGAATGGTTTTCATTTCAGCCGGCGTAATATCCGGATTGACTGACCACAACAATGCAGCAGCACCGGCAACATGCGGCGACGCCATAGAGGTGCCGGAGTAGCTGGCGTAGCCGCCGCCCGGGATAGTAGACAAAATTGCTGAGCCCGGTGCACCTAAATCAACAGATGTTAAACCGTAGTTGGATGCGCCACTGGTAAAAATTGACAGGTTGTCATTGCGATCAGTTGACGCTACTGACACGATAACGTCCAGGTCATAGGCCGCCGGATACATTGGCGTGCTGTCAGCATCAACGCCGTCATTGCCTGCTGCAGCAATAAACAGAATACCGGCATCGCCGCCGGACTGAATCGCAGCGCGCAGGGTTTCAGAAAAGCCACCACCGCCCCATGAGTTGTTGGTAGCTTTAATATCTACACCATGGTTCAGCTTTAAATCGGTAAAATAGTTGATACATTCAATAGCGCCGGCAGTGCTGCCGCCGGTTGGGCCAAGGAACTGGCACGGTAGTAGGGTAACATTCCAGTTCACGCCAACCACGCCGGTGCCGTTATTGCCTGAAGCACCGATAGTGCCGGCAACATGGGTACCGTGGCTGTCGCTGTCCATCGGGTCCTGTTCAGCATTTAATGTAGAGTAACCGTAGGTACTGCCCGGTAAGCTGCCCGGATTCACCCAGCGGTTATCAATCAGATCAGGGTGGTTGTAATCCATGCCGGTATCAATAACACCGATGATGATGTCATGGCTGCCGGTAGAAATATCCCAGGCGTCAACGGCTTTGATATCTGCGCCGGCAGTACCACCGCTTTGACCGGTGTTGTGCAGACCCCACAGCTCGCCAAAACGCGGATCATCCGGCGTTGCCAGTGCTTTTACCGGATAATCGGGTTCTGCTACTTCAACGGCCGGATTCGCCGCCAGCTTTTTAATCAAATGATCGCGGTCTACGCCCTTAGGTACGTTAACTTTTACGATGCGGCCATCAGCCACATAACGCATTTTCATATCACGACCCTGCGCATCTAACTGACGCAGACTGGCACCTTGTTGCGTAATCAGTTGCTGGCGTTCTTGTTTGGATACGCCGGGTTTAAACATCACCAGGATGGAATCTTCAGTACCTGTGCTGCTGTTGGCCATGGCACCGGCAGAAACCAGAGCTGTTGCTACGGCGAGGGCAATAAGTGTTTTATGAGTCATAATAGTCCCTAATTTAACTAATCATTAATTATATGCTTACCTTTTAGCACAATTAGGGATAGCACGAATGTTAACCTGAGATGAACTTATTTTAAAAAATAGCCCTAATGTCTTAGTCGCTTTGGTGGGTTGGTTGTTAATGGAAATGCATAAATTAATGATTTAAAACGTTTGAAATATTTACAGCTAATTAATAACTAATTAGTAAAATAGCTGTTTTTTCCTATTGCGGCTTTCTGTTAGTGCTTTAGCCTAGCTTTTGTAACAACAGTGAAAGGGAATAGCGGTGTTTAATGTTACTAAATGGCTACTGATATTTGGCGTTGCAGTGAGCTCAGCTACAGCAGTAGCGGATGTCTCTGTGCAAATCACATCTTTGCTGGAGCGCCATGCGTTGGCAAACGGTGTCGATATAACCCAGCTTGGTGATCTTAACGTTGCTGATGTCACTCAATCCGGTAACGGGCATTACGCTGTGTTACTGCAGCAGGGCGTGTTAAACCAAATTCTGCTGCAACAAAGTGGCATGGGGAATCAAGCCGAACTGCGCCAGTTTGGCAATAACAACTCAGCTCAGATCATTCAAAGCGGTACAGATAATCTGATCCGGGTTGAACAGTGGGGTAACCGGCATTTTTCCATTGAGCAGTCCGGTGTCGGTGCAGAAATTTCGATTATTCAATACTAATAATGAGTTAGGGAGAATTTTATGAACGTAACATTTCCACGTAAACATATTTTGGGGTTAGCTATTGCACTGGTTGTCAGCGGCCCGGCATTAGCTGTCAGCAATGAAATTGTGATTAACCAAACTTCTGCCGTTGCGGCAGTTAGCGGCAACCTGGCAGAAGTGACACAAAGCGGTGAGATAAGTTTAGTCGTTATCGAGCAAAATGGTGATGCCAACAACAGCACTGTTACTCAGGACGGTGTCTGGTTAGAAGCCTACAACTTTGTTGCCGGTAACGATAACCAGGTGCGCACAGAGCAATTAACCGATTGGCATATTGCTTATATCGACATTGCAGGTGATGACAACACCGTCACTGTGACCCAGGATGGCTTTTTTAACCAGGCCGAAGCAATCGTCAGCGGCAATACCAACGATGTCGCCGTGCTGCAAACCGGCGATGTTAACGAAGTTTTTGTTAACCTGTCAGGTGATTTTAACCTGGTTGAAATAGAACAGCAGGGTATGGCGAACTGGAGTAATGCCGGTTTTAGTGGCAACGACAACAGCTTATTCAGCGTGCAGGTGGGTGATAATAACGAATCCGGCATGTTTAACTTAAGCGGTAACCGTAATGCCTTTGAAGCAGAGCAAACAGGTAATGCCAACGTAGGCGGTATTGTCGGTTTAACCGGTGACAACAACAGCTTCTTCGTGTCGCAACAAGGCGATGGCAACGTATTTATTGCCTATGATGTTGCCGGCAATGACAACCTGGTAGATGTGATGCAAGATGGTAATGGTAACCAGTTTTTACTGGATCCGTTGGCCGGTGAGCAAAATCTGGTGTTAATTGATCAGCGCGGTGACGGTAACCTGGTAGAGGCACCAATTGGTCTGATAGGTAATGATAACCAGGTAGATGTATGGCAAAACGGCAACCTGAACAGCGCGCTGTTTGCTACCGACGGCGATGGCCATAATGTTGAGATCCGCCAAAACGGTGATGGCAATATCAGTGAAATGATCCTGATTGGTGATGCTAACGTTGGCACTATATACAGCCGCGGCGATAACAATATTGCCGGTGTTGGTTTGGTTGGCGCAGGCAACATTGCCGATGTACAACAATTTGGTGACGAAAACTATGCCGTGGTTGATGTTATGGGTGATACCAACGACATCTATGTGGATCAGTCCGGCATGGCCAATGAAGTGTTGCTGACCAGTGATGTGGTGGTATCGGCCAATACTGTTGCCATTGAACAGAACGGTGATATTAACCTGGTTGATATTCTGGTATCCGGTAGCGGTAACAGCCTGGATATTCTGCAAGATGGCAGCGGTAACTGGGTTGCCGGTGACGACGGCTATTTTGCCCTGGCCGGTAACGACGGTTTGGTATCCATTGTGCAACAAGGTAATGATAACCTGGTATTAGGTGGTCAGGCCGGTAGCGGCAACCTGATGTCGGTAACACAGACCGGTGATTACAACACCGCCATTGTTGTGCAAAACTAAGCTTGAGGTCAGCGCCGGTGCAATGAACCGGCGCTGACCGTTTTTCAGGTAAGCAAAGAAATGAAGTTTATCGCCACACTGCTGTTACTCTGTTGCTCCGCTATGGTGCGCCCGACAGATATTGAATTGGGTGGTTTGGTACTGGACCGCACTATTTCCCGCTTCGGTAAAGATTTCACTTTTTATTACTCCGGCTACTGGCGTGATATGCCGTCCACCGACGGTGTCACGGTAGTGATCTACGAGCAGGTGTATCCTCAGGCCGGTACTTTTCTCTGGGTAGAAATGAACCAAACACGGGTATATCAAACCTATTTTGGCCGGCGCTATAACGACGTTAAACAAATGGCTGAGCAAGCCGTACTATTGAGTATTAATGAATTAGCCAATATTCAAACCGGCAAAATGCTGGGTGAACCGCTGGCTGACAAGTTGTAAAAGGAATAATAATAATGAAGCTGATGTCGCTGATAGGGCTGCTGTGCTGCAGTACTGCTTACGCTACCGAGCTGGTTTATACGCCGATAAACCCCAGTTTTGGCGGTAATCCGTTAAACGGCAATTTTCTGCTGCAAAAAGCGCAAAGCCAAAATGATCATACTGCTGATCGAGGCGGCTTGTCTTTTGTTGACAAGTTTCAGGACGCGCTGGAGCGTAACATTATTAACTCGTTAACGCGGCGCATTGCCGATGGCGAGTTAGTTGAAGGTGTGTATAACACCGGCGAGTTTATGGTGGAAGTCAGCGGCGGAGCCGATGGCAGTGTAGTGGTGCACATTACCAACCTTAGCAGCGGTGAAATTACCGTTATTACCATACCGGCTATCGGAGGCTAAGATGAAGTACTTACTATTAGCTGCCACTATGCTGCTAAGCAGTTGCTCATTGCTGCCAAAGCCACAACTTAATATCTCCGGTGCTGCCATCGATAGTGTCAGCCCGTTAATGCAAAATCTGCAACAACAGGGTAAACCGCGTACGGCTATTCCGGTATCGGTGTATGCGTTTCGCGACCAAACCGGACAATATAAACCCCAGGCTAATGTGTCGAGCTTCTCTACTGCAGTAACCCAGGGCGCAACTTCAATGTTGACGCAAATTCTGCTCGATAGCGGCTGGTTTGCGCCACTGGAGCGCGAAGGCTTACAAAACCTGCTGACAGAGCGCAAAATTCACGGTTCGAATAAAAAAGCCGCAGAGTTACCGCCACTGAAGGAAGCCCGCTTATTGTTTGAAGGCGGTATTATCGGCTATGAAACCAATTTAACCACCGGCGGTATTGGCGCCGAGTATTTCGGTATCGGCGCCTCAGAGTTGTATCGTGAAGATCAAGTCACCGTTTATTTGCGGGTGATAGATGTTTATACCGGACAAGTATTGTTATCTGTATCAAGCAGCAAAAAAGTGTTTTCGCAAGAGCTGCGGGCCGGCTTGTTCCGTTATGTGTCGCTTAACCGTTTGCTGGAAGCAGAAGGCGGGTATTCGACCAATGAGCCTGTGCAGTATTGTGTGAAACAGGCGATAGAAGCGGCGTTAGTCGAGTTAGTTGAGCAAGGCCAGCAACGCGGCTTTTGGCGCGCAGATGATCAAGCCAGTTTAAATAATGGTGGTGTTTCCTGACGTACAGGCTGCTGCAGCCAACGCAGCAGCTCCACTCTGTTACGTGCTTTAGTTTTGCGAAAGATGGACGACAAATGCGCCTTTACTGTATGGGCGCTGATGTTCAAACTTTCGGCAATCTCTTTGTTGCGGGCGCCTTCAGCCACCAGCTGAATAATGCGTTTTTCCTGCCGTGTCAGTAAATTATTATCCGGTACCGCCAGTGAGTCGGTGCTGCTTAACAATTTCTGTTGCAGCATTTGATCAACCAACTCTGACATAACGCTACGCGCATAGTATAGCTGCCCGGCCATCATCGTTTTTAATGCCGTAAGTACGCGGTCCAGTTGTTCATCACGAAAAATCACGCCGCGAATGCCGGCACACAGTGCCTGGTTGGCGTCCAGCAAACTACGTTCTGCCTGAAACAAAAACAGCGGCGCTTTATGCAGCAGATATTGCAGCTCTGTCGACAGGCCTTTTTTATTTAAATCGCTGTTGGCGTATGGACAAGCCAATAACACGCCGGATTTTAGCGGCGCACCGTACAACACGGCATTTTTACTCTGTTGTTGTACGTTAATACCTATAGATTGTGCTAACAGGGTAAGATTATGCAATGACTCTTGTTCTGAGAGTACGATAAGTTTAGTAAACTTATCCATCAGTTGTGCTCCTGCGTACTGCTGATGTGGCGAAAAGTGGATTCTGCTTATACTGTACCCGACAGTGTTGAATTGCAACCATTTAACTTGCCGTTTATAAGGTGCTGACAGCACAGCTTAATTTATCAACCGGAGCCTGTATGGCAATAAAACTGTTATTGGTTTGTTTGGGTAATATTTGCCGCTCGCCAACGGCGCATGCGGTAATGCGGCAAAAAGCCGGCCACAGTGGTCTGCAAATAGAAATTGAATCGGCCGGTACCAGCGCATCACATCGCGGTGCGCCACCGGATAGCCGATCGGTACGCGAAGGTGTCGCCGCCGGCTACGATTTTGGCAGCATTGTCTCGCGGCCGGTGTCCGACAGCGATTTTGCCTATTACGACCTGATATTGGCAATGGACAAAGACAACCTGGCCGAATTAAAGCGGCGCTGTCCTGCAGAGCTGCAACATAAACTGCAATTATTTATGCAATATCATCCGTCTTATCCGACCTATAGCGAAGTGCCGGATCCCTATTATGGTGGTAGTAAAGGTTTTGCTGTGGTGTTGCAGTTGATAGAGCAGGGCTGTGATGGCTTATTGGAACAGTTGAAGCTGACCGAAAAGGTGTAAATTAACCACAATTACCGGCATTAGTGGCGAAATATTCAACGCTTTGCTGCTATCTGAAGAAATTGTCATAAATTATGCCAAAGCCGGCATTGAATTTACGTCCGGAAGTCTATAACTTGCTTGGCAGATAATCAGACATAGGAAAATCATCGTGACCACCTGGACGCCTCAAAGCTGGCGCAGCTTCCCGATCCAACAGCAACCTGGCTATAAAGATCGGGATTTATTGCATCGTGTTGAACAGCAATTACATAAATATCCGCCACTGGTATTTGCCCAGGAGACGCGGGATTTGTTTAGTCAGCTCGGTCAGGTTGCAGAAGGTCAGGGCTTTTTACTGCAGGGTGGCGATTGCGCCGAGAGTTTTAACGATTTTAACGCACCAAAAATCCGCGATACTTTTAAAGTATTGTTGCAAATGGCGGTGGTGTTAACCTTTGCCGGTGGCTTACCGGTAGTAAAGGTGGCGCGTATGGCCGGGCAATATGCCAAACCGCGCTCCAGCGACCTGGAAACTATTGATGGTGTGTCATTGCCCAGTTATCGTGGCGACATCGTTAACAGCTTTGAGTTTACTGAAGCGGCAAGGCTACCGGATCCAAACCGCTTAACCACGGCTTATCATCACTCTGCTGCTACGCTGAATCTACTGCGCGCTTTTGCCCAGGGCGGTCTGGCCGATTTACATCAGGTGAGCAAGTGGAATATGGGTTTTGTTGAATCTAACCCACTGAAAGATCGCTATCAGGATGTCGCCCAGCGTATTCAGGAAGCCCTGCGTTTTATGGAAATTTGCGGTATTACCGGACAGAATTCACCCTCTATCCGTGAAACCCAGCTGTATACCTCGCACGAAGCCTTGCTGCTGAATTACGAAGAAGCCCTGACACGGCGTGATTCGTTAACCGGCGATTGGTATGACTGCTCGGCGCATATGGTATGGATAGGTGAGCGTACGCGCCAGTTGGATCATGCGCATATTGAATTTTTCCGCGGCATTCATAACCCGGTCGGCGTAAAAGTGGGACCGGGCATGCAGCCGGACGACCTGATCCGCTTAATTGATGCACTTAACCCGAATAATGTGGCAGGGCGCTTAACCCTGATCACGCGGATGGGAGCAGATAAACTGGCAGATAAACTGCCGGCGCTGGTGCGCCGCGTACAACAGGAAGGCCGTAAAGTAGTGTGGAGCTCAGATCCGATGCACGGCAATACGGTAAAAGCCAGCAACGACTATAAAACGCGGGACTTCGAAGCTATTTTACGTGAGATCCGCAATTTCTTTGCAGTGCACAAAGCAGAAGGCAGCCATGCCGGTGGTATCCACCTGGAAATGACCGGGGAGCATGTTACCGAATGTACCGGCGGTGCTTATGGTTTAAGCGAGCATGATTTGGGTAAACGTTACTTTACCCAATGCGATCCGCGGTTAAATGCTGACCAGGTACTGGAATTAGCCTTTCTGATTGCCGATACTTTACGCACTGCGCGTAAATAATCACGCGCTCAAAGGAGCGTAAGTGTTATCAGAACAGGCAAAAGACGCTGGCCGGCACTCCACCGCAGGTCAGCGTTATTGTATTGGCATAGTGGGTGCCGGCAGCATAGGCTGTTATCTCGGTGCCCATTTATGTCAGGATAGTGCACTGGAAGTAAAATTTTTCGGCCGTGAAACCATGGCATTAGAGCTGGCCGCTCATGGCTTAAGCGCCACCTCGTTTGACCATCACACCTATTTTGCCCAACCGGTGGCATTTTACAGTTCGCTTAACAGCTTAATTGAATGCGATGTTGTGCTGTTGACCGTTAAAGCCACGGCGCTGGTGCCGATGCTAACGCAATTAAAACGCTTTTTACGGCCTGAAGTGCCGGTAGTTGCAATGCAAAACGGCATAGGTATTGGTGAAATGCTCAGCCAGGACTTAGCCAACCCGGTACTGCGCGCCATAGTACCGTTTAATGTGGTTAAAAACCGTGCCGGCCAATTCCATCGTGCCAGCGCCGGCGCCATTGTCTGGCAGCAGAATGACCATGCCGCCGTTAATTACATTATTAACGCCTTTAAGCAATTAAAACTGCCGGTGCAGCTATGCGACGATATTACGGCCGCCGAATACGGCAAGCTGCTGCTGAACTTAAATAATGCCTTAAATGCCATCAGCAACCTGTCGCTGCAGCAACAACTGCTGGACCCTGATTGCCGCTTATTACTGGCGGCAGCTATGCAGGAGTGGCTGCATATTTGCCGCAAAGCCGGTATAAAGCCGGTGTCCTATACCGGTTTGCCGAACGCATTATTACCCTGGTTTTTACGCTTGCCAACAGCAGTATTTCGTCTTGCGGCCGCCAGTATGCTGGAGATAGATGAACAGGCGCGCTCTTCTATGTGGGATGATATCCAGGCAAAAAAGCGCACCGAAATCATGTTTTTAAATGGTGCTGTGGTGCGAATGGGGCAGCTGTATCAGTTGCCGACACCGGTAAATACGCTGTTGGTTGAGCAGATAAAACGGCTGGAAAGCGGCGAGGCTGCGCCACTGTCCATTAACGATATGCTGCAACAAACCGGGTTAACTTCTTAATACTTATGCCGCTTCAGCCCGGTTTTGGCGATGATTTTCGCTGAAATCTCTTCTATTGATAAATGTGTCGAGTTTAAATACGGGATTTGCTCGCGCAGATACAGGTTTTCCACTTCTGCCAGCTCCAGCTGACACTGGCGCAAAGACGCATAGCGGCTGTTGGCGCGGCGCTGCTCACGAATTTGGCTTAACCGCTGTGGCGTAATGGTTAAGCCAAACAATTTTTCTCTGTTGTGGCGCAAAACGTCGGGCAGCTGCAGTTGCTGCATATCTTCTTCGACAAAAGGGTAGTTTGCCGCCTTAATGCCATATTGCAGCGCCAGATACAGGCTGGTCGGGGTTTTACCGGAGCGGCTTACACCCACCAGAATAATATCGGCCTGGGCAAAATTTTTCAGATTAGAGCCATCGTCATTGGCCAGCGCAAAATTGACAGCATCGATGCGAAAGTCATAGCTTTTCTCGTGCATGCTGTGGGTGCGGTGGGTTTTTGGTACCGGTGCTACCCCCAGCTCGCGCTGAATAGGCTCAACAAAAGTATTCAGGAAGTCATAGCAGACGCCGTTACTGCTGTTAATAATCTGCCGCAGCTGGTCATCAACAAAGGTTTGGAAAATCAGTGGCCGTTGTCCCGTTGTTTTATAACGATCGTTAATACGTTGCTTTACCTGCTCGGCCATATCACAGGTTTCGACAAACGGGATGGTAACATGCTCAAATTCTGCAGGAAAAAGAGTAAGTAAGGCATGACCAAACACTTCTGCGGTAATAGCGGTTCCATCTGAGATATAAAAGGCTGTGCGCACCGGTTACTCCGTTTTGTCGTTATAAAATTACATTGAAAATTAAGGTTTTATTTAGCCTGAGTGGCAGTGTAAAATCGCTGTGCTTTGTAGCGCTGTTTGTAAGCTTACACGCCACTCGACAAAAAATGGAGATTAACTGTGCAAGAATTTGTGATTTGGTATGAAAACCTGGGTATGCACGATGTAAATCGGGTGGGCGGCAAAAATGCCTCTCTGGGAGAGATGATCAGTAATCTGGCGAATGCCGGCGTACAGGTACCGGGCGGTTTTGCCACCTCAGCCTATGCTTTTAACCAATTTCTTGAACAAAGCGGTGTTAATGAGCGCATTTATCAGCTGCTCGACGGCCTGGACGTTGACGACGTAACCGCACTGGCCAAAGCCGGTGCACAAATCAGGCAGTGGGTTATTGATACGCCGTTTCAACCGGAGTTAGAACAAGCCATTCGCGAGGCTTACCAACAACTGCATCCGGACGCAGCGCAAGATGTATCTTTTGCCGTACGCTCATCAGCCACCGCCGAAGATATGCCGGATGCGTCTTTTGCCGGCCAGCAGGAAACCTTCTTAAACGTGCGCGGCTATGATGCCGTCATCGTCGCTATTAAACATGTATTTGCCTCGTTATTTAACGACCGCGCTATTTCCTACCGCGTGCACCAGGGCTACGACCACCGCGGCGTGGCGCTATCGGCCGGGGTGCAAAAAATGGTGCGCTCTGATTTAGCCTCATCCGGTGTCATGTTCAGCATTGATACCGAATCAGGCTTTGAAGATGTGGTGTTTATTACGTCTTCTTACGGCTTGGGGGAAATGGTGGTGCAGGGCGCTGTTAACCCGGACGAATTCTATGTGCATAAACCCACCTTGGCAGCAGGCCGCCCGGCCGTGGTGAAACGCAACTTAGGCAGCAAAAAAGTCGAGATGATCTATTCGGGCGAGCAAGGCCACGGCAAGCAGGTTAAGGTGGTGGATATTGAGCCACAGCGCAGCCGGCAGTTCTCGCTAACCGATGCCGAAGTAGAAGAGCTGGCCAAACAAGCCGTTATTATTGCTCAGCACTATGGCCGCGCGATGGATATCGAGTGGGCCAAAGACGGTAACGACGGCAAGTTGTATATCGTGCAGGCGCGGCCGGAAACGGTAAAAAGCCGCGAAGACAGCAACAGCATGGAGCGTTTTCAGCTGTTAGCTAAAGCCGCAGTGGTGGCAGAAGGCCGTGCTATCGGCCAACGTATTGGTGCCGGCACCGCCAAGGTGCTCAAAGGCATAGAGCAGATGGACCAAATTCAGCCGGGCGATGTGCTGGTAACCGACATGACCGACCCCGACTGGGAACCAATCATGAAGCGGGCATCGGCCATTGTCACCAACCGTGGCGGCCGCACTTGCCATGCGGCCATTATTGCCCGTGAGTTGGGTATTCCGGCAGTGGTTGGCTGTGGCGATGCTACGGCAAAAATTAAAACCGGCCAGCAGGTTACTGTGTCTTGTGCCGAAGGCGATACCGGTTTTATTTATGACGGTAAGCTGGAATACAAGGTGGTCAGCAGCCGCGTTGACCAAATGCCAAAGCTGGATTTAAAAATAATGATGAATGTCGGCAATCCTGAGCGGGCATTCTCGTTTGCCAAACTGCCGCATGCCGGTATTGGTCTGGCGCGGCTGGAATTTATTATTAACCGCATGATTGGCGTGCACCCTAAAGCATTACTGAATTTTGATGCGCAAACCCCGGAGCTTAAAGCAACCATTAGCGAGATGATTGCCGGCTATGCCGATCCGGTTGAGTTTTACATTGCCAAACTGACCGAAGGTATCGCAACCTTAGCCTGTGCCTTTGCGCCGCAAAAAGTGATAGTGCGGATGTCTGATTTTAAATCGAACGAATACGCTAACTTAGTTGGTGGACGCCAGTACGAGCCGCACGAAGAAAATCCGATGATCGGTTTTCGTGGAGCCTCGCGCTATATCTCCAAAGATTTCCGTGACTGCTTCGCGCTGGAAGTTGAAGCATTAAAACGGGTGCGCAATGTAATGGGCTTTACCAATGTCGAGGTAATGATCCCGTTCGTACGTACTTTGGGTGAAGCAAGCAGCGTAATCGATTTGCTGGCAGAGCACGGCTTAAAGCGTGGCGACAACGGCCTGCGGGTGATTATGATGTGCGAGTTGCCCTCTAACGCCTTGCTTGCAGAGGAGTTTTTAGAATACTTCGATGGCTTCTCAATTGGTTCGAACGACTTAACTCAGTTAACCCTGGGGCTGGACAGAGACAGCGGTCTGATAGCTCACTTGTTTGACGAGCGCAACCCGGCGATTTACAAATTGCTGGAAATGGCCATTAAAACCTGTAAAGCCAAAGGTAAATATATTGGTATTTGTGGCCAGGGCCCGTCGGATCACGAAGACTTTGCCGCCTGGTTAATGCAGCAGGGCATCGACAGTGTATCGCTAAACCCGGATACCGTGCTGGAAACCTGGCTGTATCTGGCGGAAAAATACGGCAAGCAATAAGTCAGCTATTAAGCCCCGTGCCCCCGGGGCTTTTTTATATCTGTTGCATTAAAAGCCGGTTGTGCCTGGCACGACTTCAGCACATAGTACCTGACTGTAAACATTAACTCTGTGGATAGTAACTAAGGAGCCGACAATGCGTGAACTTTATATTGCCAATAAAAATTATTCTTCCTGGTCTTTACGGCCCTGGCTGTTGATGACACAGCTGAATATTCCGTTTATTGAGCAGCTGGTGCCGTTTAGCCAGCAAGGTAACTTTGCAAAATTCCGCGTGTTTTCGCCTAGCGGCAAGGTGCCGTGCTTAGTGCAAAAAGACATAGTGGTATGGGACTCATTAGCCATTGCCGAATATTTGTATGAAAGCTATCCGGCGGTATGGCCCAAAGAGGCGAAAGCCCGCGCTTTCGCGCGTTGTGCTGCGGCAGAAATGCACTCCGGCTTTAGTGCACTGCGTAATATCTGTGGCATGAGCTGTGGCCATCGCGTTAAATTACACCGCATTACAGCAGAGTTACAGCGTGATTTAGACCGCATTACGGAGTTGTTTGAACAAGGACTTACCGACTTTGGCGGGCCTTTTCTGGCGGGTAAACAGTTTAGTGCTGCGGATGCATTTTTCGCCCCGGTAGCATTTCGGGTGCAGAGCTACGGCCTGCAGTTAAGTGAGACTGGCATGGCTTATGTGCAAACGCTGCTGAACCTGCCGGCTATGCAACAATGGTACAAACAAGCATTGGCCGAGCCTTGGGTAGACGAGGCGCATGATGAAGAAATAGCCGCAGCCGGGCAAATTACCGCAGATCTGCGGCAAACCGGCGGTTAACAGCATAGCTATTCTGTTTTCGCTGTGGCAAATTAAGCGGCGTATAACAAAATGTGCTTAAAAATAACTATAAGGAAGGGAAATGGAAGGCTTTATTAGTGCGCTGAACGGCATTATCTGGAGCCCGGCGCTGATTTATTTGTGTTTGGGCGCCGGTTTGTTTTACTCAATACTGACCCGGTTTGCTCAGGTACGCCATTTTAAAGAAATGTGCAAGCTGCTGTTGAACAACAGCGAGTCTGACAAAGGTATTTCGTCGTTTCAGGCGCTGGCAGTATCACTGTCCGGTCGCGTGGGGGTGGGTAACATTGCCGGTGTAGCCGCCGCCATCGGCTTTGGTGGCCCGGGCGCTATATTCTGGATGTGGGTAGTGGCTTTTCTGGGGGCCAGTACGGCTTATGTCGAATCTACTTTAGGTCAGCTGTATAAAGTAGAAGAAAATGGCCAGTATCGTGGTGGCCCGGCTTACTATTTTGAGCGCTGCCTCGGTTGGCGCTGGCTGGGTATTTTATTTGCTGTCTCGGCCATTATTGGCTGTGGTATTTTCCTACCCGGCGTACAAGCCAATGCGGTAGGTAATGCGGTAACCCAGGTGTTTGGTGACGGCGTTATGGTGGTAACCACGTTTGGTGAAGTGGGCACCCATAAACTGATAGCACTGGCGGTGATCCTTATTGTACTGGCGTTTATTATTTTTGGTGGCATTAAGCGTATTGCGCACTTTACCCAAATTGTCGTGCCTTTTATGGCATTGGGTTACATAGTGCTGGCGTTAATAGTGGTGTTTCTGAATCTGGATAAGGTGCCTGGTATATTCAGTTTAATTTTAAGCGATGCCTTTACCGCACAAGCCGGTTTTGGTGCTGCCATTGGCTGGGGTGTAAAACGGGGCATCTACTCCAATGAGGCCGGCCAGGGCACGGGCCCGCATGCTGCCGCGGCCGCCGAAGTAGACCATCCGTCGCAGCAAGGTTTAGTACAGGCGTTTTCAGTCTACGTGGATACGTTGTTTGTTTGTACCGCTACCGCCCTGATGATCTTAATTACCCAGCAATACAATATTCAAACGGAAAACTTTAATGCTGTAACAGGTGCCGGTACTATGCTGCTGCAAAATGTCGATGCAGCAACTGAAGTGGCATCCCCGGCCTTTACGCAAATGGCATTGTTAAGTGTATTTGGTCAGTTTGGTCAGGTGTTTGCGGGGCTGGCTATTTTCTTCTTCGCTTTTACCACCATTTTGGCGTACTACTACATTACCGAAACCAATGTGGCGTATTTAAACCGCGTGTTTAACAACAAGCTGCCTAATATAGTGTTTAAGCTGCTGCTGATGTTTATGGTGGCTTACGGCACGGTTAACAGCGCCGGCTATATCTGGAATATCGGCGATATAGGCGTAGGCTTAATGGCGTGGGTTAACGTGCTGGGTATCCTGGTTATCTTCTTTATGTACAAGCCCACCATGCGCTGCCTGCGTGACTTTGAAGTACAGAAAAAAGCCGGTGGCCCGATTATTTTTGATCCGGTTAAACTCGGCATTAAAAACGCGACCTTCTGGGAAAAGCGGCTGGCAAAACAGCAGCAAGAGCAGAAATAACAGACATTACGCAAGCTGAATAAAACCCTTAACAGCCCGGCCTCAGCGCCGGGCTTTTTTGTACTAACGTAAAGTACCTGCTGCAATATGTCTGCCAGCGCACAGATATCTGTTTTTCGTTACCGCATGATGGTTTTTACTCTGCACTTTCGCAGCGTGAAGGAGCTTAAAATGCAAGCAATAAAACGTACTTTAGTTACCGCTGGCGTAGTGTTAGCAGGTAGCCTGCTGCTTAGCAGCTGTGATCGCGGTAATGTCAATGCACAAACCGGTGCCCCGGATTTAACCGTAACAACCGAAGATGGTGATGGAGATGATGTTAATATCACCACAGCGGTGAATACCGCCCTGATGGCTGATCCGAAGTTGCAGCATTTAGACATTCAGATTGAAACGCGCAAAGGTGATGTAACCCTTTCCGGCACTGTGGAAACTCAGGCGCAGCGCTCACAGGCTGAAATGATTGCCGCTTCAACCTCCGGTGTACATGCGGTCAACAATAAACTTCAGGTAAAATAACGGCCTTTGCCGGCGTTAGCCGGGTTAACCCCGTTGCTAACGCCGGAGTATTCAGCTGCGCTTTGTGAAAACTCTGCCTTAAGATACACTTCTTGCCATGTACTAACGGCCACCCTGGCCGCATGAACAGGTTGGCGGATGCATATACTGATTATTGAAGACAATGCGGATATTATCGCGAATTTGTACGGCTATCTGGAACCGCTTGGTTACACACTGGATGTAGCGCGGCACGGCAAGGCAGGGGTGTTGTGCGCTACAACATCCTTTCATGATGCCATAGTGCTTGATTTGTCGCTGCCGGGGATGGACGGTGTGGAAGTGTGCCGCGTACTGCGGCAGGAATATCAACTGACCACCCCGATACTGATGTTAACTGCACGCGACACTGAGCAAGATAAAGTGACCGGCTTTGCTGTTGGCGCTGACGATTACCTGGTAAAACCCTATTCCTTGCCGGAGCTGGACGCACGGCTAAAAGCCCTGGTGCGCCGTGCGCGTAATGAGCATGTGCAAGCGGTACTGACATTTGATGAGTTACAACTGGATAGCAGCCTGCTCAGGGTAAGCCGCGCCGGCCAGGTATTAGATGTAACGCCAACCGGCTACAAAATTCTTACTGCTTTAATACGGGTGGCGCCAAAATTGCTGACGCGGGAAGCATTAGCGCGTGAAGTTTGGGGCGATGAGCCACCCGATAGCGACGCGCTGCGCACTCATATTCATAGCCTGCGCCGTGCTTTGGATAAGCCCTTTGCTTACCCGATGTTGTTAACCCTGCCGGGTACCGGCTATCGCCTGATGAGCTCCGATGAAGCCAAGACTGTCCCTTAAACAACATATTACGCTTACCTATATTTTGCTGGCCGTGGTCGTCGCCGGTGCTTTTAGTCTGGTGAGTTATATCTCGGTAAAGGTTATTGAAGCTCAGGTTATCGGCGCGCCGGCCGGGCTGGAAGATACTGAGCGGGTGATCTTGTTCTCTCTCGCTGCCGGTTTTGTCGTAAGTGTTTTACTGGCTGCCTGGCTTGGCGTGTTAAGCGTGCGCCGCGTTATTGCACCGGTAGCCGCCCTGGCCGATGCGGTGAATCGCAATGCTGCAGCAAACGCGCTGCCATCACTTTCTGCACCGGATGAAATTGGTGTGCTGGCACGGGCTTTTGCCAAACGCACTAACGAGCTGCAGCAGTTTTTGCAGCGTGAGCAAATGTTCACCGCCGATGTCAGCCATGAACTGCGTACACCGTTAACCGTAATCCTGGGCGCAGCAGAGCTGCTGACGGTGCAGTTGCCGGCGCAGTCGGCGCAATATATTGCTGCAGAGCGTATCCGCCGCGTGGCAGCCGAAACAGCACAACGCATCAGCGCTTTGTTGTTGTTGGCACGAGCCCATGGCACCGGCGCAGCGCCCTGTACAGCACTAAATACGATTATTGAGTCAGAAATGGAACGCTGTCAGCCGCTGCTACAAGGCAAAGCCGTACAATGCCAACTGCAATGGGCCACACCGGTATTGGCCGGAGTACATCCGGAGCTGGCCGGTATTGTTATCGGCAATCTGCTGCGCAATGCTTGCCGCCATACCGAACAGGGTTATATTTTGGTGCAGCTTAAGCCCGGGCAATTAGTGGTGGAGGACAGCGGCGTGGGTATTTCGGCTGCCGTTCGCGCGCGGTTGTTTGAACGTTTTGTACACGGTAACGAACACCCGGTACACGAAGGCATGGGCTTGGGGTTATCTATTGTTAAACGTGTGGTTGAGCATATCGGTTGGGATGTGCAGCTGGAAACCCCGACAGAGGGCGGTACCCGTTTTGTGCTGAATTTTCCGCAGGTAGCGCCGCCATTATCCTCTTAACGCAATCTTAACGGCCAGCGGTTTATGTTGTTACTTCCGTTAGTAAGGCAGTTAAGAGGAAACACATGAAACGCACTTTGCTTGCAGTTGGTATCTTGTTGTCATCAGGCATTGCCTGCGCCGGTGAGGGGGCTGGCTGGAGTTACAGCGGCGACACCGGGCCGGATAACTGGGTGCAGTTAAGCCCGGAATACAGTAGTTGCGCCGGCAGTAATCAATCACCGGTTAATCTTAGCGGCTTTATTGACGCTAAGTTAGAGCCGGTGAAGTTTAACTACCATGCTGGTAGCGCAAACATTATTAATAATGGCCACACCGTGCAAATTAATATGTTGCCGGGCAATACGATTACAGTGGATGGTATTGTGTTTGAACTGAAGCAGTTTCATTTTCATCTGCCCAGTGAAAACCTGATAAACGGCAAATCCTTTCCGATGGAAGCGCATCTGGTGCATGCTGACAAAGACGGGCATTTAGCCGTTGTTGCAGTCATGGTTACATCAGGGGCGGCTAACAGTGTGCTGAGTAAAGCCTGGGCGCAAATGCCGCAGCAGGGCGAAACCAGGCCAACAGCAGCGGATATTTCTGCGCTGGATATTTTGCCGGCACAACGTGATTACTACCGTTTTAACGGCTCGCTGACAACGCCGCCTTGCTCTGAAGGGGTGCGCTGGCTGGTGATGAAACAACCTGTTTCAGCTTCACAGGCACAAATAAACCAATTCCTGCAGGTAATGCATCATCACAATAATCGGCCGGTACAGCCGGTTAACGCCAGGGTAATACTGCAGTAATGTCGTCTGTAGTTAACACCGGCGGGTGCCGGTGGTTAACTACAACGCGTATTATTCCACGCCGATAAAACCACCGGTTTGGTGCGCCCACAGCTGAGCGTAAATACCGCCGCTGTTAATCAGCTCACTGTGCGTACCTTGCTCGACAATATTACCCTGATCCAGCACGATTAAGCGGTCCATCTGCGCTATCGTAGACAAACGGTGAGCGATGGCGATCACAGTTTTGCCGGCCATCAGGGTGTTTAAACTGGCCTGAATGGCCGCTTCCACTTCGGAATCCAGCGCAGAGGTGGCCTCATCCAGAATTAAAATCGGCGCGTTCTTAAGCAATACACGGGCTATAGCAATGCGCTGACGCTGGCCGCCGGATAATTTTACCCCGCGTTCGCCCACCTGGGCATCAAAGCCGACGTTGCCTTTGGGGTCGGTTAAATCACTGATAAAGTCACTGGCTTCGGCTTGCTCTGCCGCTAACTGTAATTCTGCTTCCGTGGCATCCGGCTTACCATAGGCTATATTGTCACGCACTGAACGGTGTAGCAGGGAGGTATCCTGGGTTACCATAGCTATATGTTGGCGCAGGCTTTCCTGGTTTACCTGGCTGATATCCTGGCCATCGATCAGAATTTTGCCGCTTTCGACATCGTAAAAGCGCAGTAATAAATTTACCAGCGTAGATTTACCGGCGCCGGAGCGGCCGACCAAACCCACTTTTTCACCCGGTTTAATCTGCAGGTTTAACTGTTGCAGCACCGGCGCTTTGCCATTGTCGCTGCCGGCTTTGCCGTAGTTAAAACAGACATTATTAAAGCTGATAGCGCCGTGCTGTACCTGCAGCGGTTTGGCATCAATAACATCCAATACCTGCGCCGGCTGCGACAGGGTGGTGATGCCATCAGCCACAGTGCCGATATTTTCAAACAGGCTGCTGACTTCCCACATGATCCACTGTGCCATGCCGTTTAAGCGCAGCGATAAACTCACCGCGATAGCAATAGCGCCAACGCTGATGGCGCTTTCAGCCCATAAGTAAATGGATAAGGCCGCGATGGCGAATACCAAAAAGTAGTTCAGTGTTTGCACTGACACACTTAACCCGGTAGCCAAACGCATCTGGCGGTATACCGGTTTTAAAAACACTTCCATGCTGTCTTTGGCGTAGGCTTCTTCACGGTTAGTGTGCGAAAACAGCTTAATAGTGGTGATATTGGTGTAGCTGTCGACAATACGACCGGTCATTTCCGAGCGGGCATCGGCCTGGCGGGTAGAAGCCGCTTTTAAGCGTGGTACAAAGTAAAACTGCATAGCAATATAAATGGCCAGCCATACCAGCATCGGAATAATCAGTCGCAAGTCAGCATCGGCGATAAAAAATAACATAGAGCCAAAATACACCAAGATGTACACCATCACATCCAGCAGTTTCATTACGGTTTCACGCACCGCCAGCGAAGTTTGCATTACCTTGGTAGCAATACGGCCGGCAAAATCGTTCTGATAAAAGCTGATACTTTGCCGCAGCAGATAACGGTGTGCCAGCCAGCGGATAGACATAGGGTAGTTGCCCAGTAACGTCTGGTGCACGATAGCGGCATGAAAAAAGCTTAGTGCCGGCAGCAATATTACTGTCACCACTGCCATTTTTATTAAAGTGGCGCGCTCGCTGGTAAATAAGGCTTCGGGTTCATTCTGCACCAGCCAATCGACTAACTGGCCCATAAAGCTGAACAGTGACACCTCTAGCATCGCCAGCAGGGCAGTGCTTATTGACATCAGAATAAGCGATGTTTCCATGCCTTTGGTGTAATGCCGGCAAAACGCCAGTATGCCTTGGGGAGGTTGGCTGGGCTCGACGGCCGGAAAGGGCTTAATAATACGTTCGAAAAAACTTAACATGAAAGAGTACCCATAGCAGAAAGAGCGGCTATTGTAGCCGGTTTATTTAAAATTGCATGGCTGCTGCGCCGGTTAGCCGGATTTTATCGGTATTGACATTAGCCGCATCTGAGCGTGATTTTTTGTGATACTATCACAATATCGTCGCGTCAACCGTTACACAGGCTGCTATAATGCCTGCAACAGGTTAGCTTGAATTACACCTGTATTGGCCCAATAAAGTTTGCGCTGTAGCCAATAAAGCTTGCGCTGTGTAAGTGCGGCCGTTATCTGAGAAGTCATGATGAAATTAAAACTTGTAACCTCAACCTTGTTGCCAACCCCTTTTGCCGAATTTCGCTTGCATGGCTTTGAGGCGCCCAATGGCAAAGAGCATGTCGCATTAACCCTGGGCGATGTGACTACGGCTGAGCCGGTACTGGCGCGGGTGCATTCTGAATGTTTAACCGGTGATGCGCTGTTTAGCCTGCGCTGTGATTGCGGTCCGCAGTTAGAAGCAGCGATGCGTAAAATTGCCGATCTGGGCCGCGGTTGTATTCTGTATTTACGCCAGGAAGGCCGCGGCATTGGCCTGATCAATAAAATTCGCGCCTATGCCGAGCAGGACAAAGGCCTGGATACGGTAGAAGCGAATGAAATTCTGGGTTTTTTACCGGATATGCGTGAGTACGATATAGCGGCGCAAATGTTTGAGCAATTAGGTATTGGCCAGGTACGCCTGCTTACCAACAACCCGCGTAAGCTTAAAGCCTTAACCGATGCCGGCGTGAATGTGTTAGAGCGGGTACAGCACCGGGTAAAAACCACCGCCCACAGCCACCGTTATTTGGCCACTAAGGCCAGCAAACTGGGGCATTTGCCTTAAGCTGCCGCATACTAAGCAGCAAGATACGGATTTAACGGCGGCTGTGGTATTATAGCCGCCGTTTTTCATCTGACTTTTGCTACAGGACACTATCTTGACCAACAACGACGTACTGCGCAGCCTGCGCTACACGCTAAATGCCCCTAACCACGGCATGATAGCCATTTTTGCCTTAACCAATGTCACGGTAACAAAAGAGCAGGTGATGGCCTGGCTGGAATCTGATGAAAGCGAAGACTTTGCCTTAATCAGCGATGTGTTGCTGGCCGGGTTTCTTAATGGCGTAATTATCCAGCGTCGCGGTGCCAAAGACGGTGTTATTCCGGAGCCGGAAACCAAGCTGAATTACAATATTATTTTGCGTAAACTAAAAATTGCTTTTGATCTGAAAGATGATGACATTTTAGCCCTGTTAGAGGGCGCAGATTTCCGTTTAAGTAAGCATGAGCTCAGTGCGTTTTTCCGCCGGCCGGATCATAAACACTATCGTGCCTGCCAGGAACAAGTGTTGCGCTATTTTCTGCGTGGTATTTCACAGAAATTCCGTCCTGCTGCCAGCTGATCCCGACACAAAGTTAATGTTATACTGCAGGCACTTATTGCCGAGTGTCTGCCGTTATGATCCCAAAGCTTAATCCCGAACTCGCGCTGGATGCCAGCATTGTCGCTTTCAGTAAAGCCTTAGTTGCCGCCGGTTTTAGCGGTGATATCGAAACCAGTTATGGCAGCCGTTTAGCCGTTGCTACTGATAACAGCGTGTATCAGGCCTTACCGCAAGCAGTATTGCTGCCCAAGTCTACTGACGATCTGGTTATTCTGACCTCACTGGCGCAAACGTCGAGCTTCTCGCATATTAAATTCAGCCCGCGCGGCGGCGGTACCGGCACGAACGGCCAGGCCCTGACTGAACATGTAGTGGTGGATTTATCGCGCCATATGCGCAACATTCTGGAAATTAACGTTGAGCAGCGCTGGGTGCGGGTGCAGGCCGGGGTAATTAAAGATCAACTGAATGCCTTTTTAAAACCTTACGGCTTTTTCTTCGCGCCGGATTTATCCACTTCTAACCGCGCTACTATTGGCGGTATGGTAAATACCGATGCCTCAGGTCAGGGCTCTTTGGTGTACGGCAAAACCAGCGATCACGTGTTAGCGTTAAAAACGGTACTTATTGACGGCAATATACTAAAAACGCACAAAATGGCCACCTTTGAAGCCGAGCATCGTGCCGAGCAGCCCAACAGCATCGGCCGTATTTACCGTCAGGTGCTCGATAGCTGTCGTGACTTCCGGCCACAAATTCTGGCCAAATTTCCACGCTTAAACCGCTTTTTAACCGGTTACGATTTAGAGCATGTGTTTAATGACGATTTAACCGAGTTTGATTTATCGCGCATTATTACCGGCTCGGAAGGCTCATTAGGCTTTGTCGTTGAAGCCAAACTGAATATCACGCCAATTGCCAAATATAAATGTCTGGTTAACGTGAAGTACGACAGCTTTGCAAGCGCGCTGCGTAACGCGCCGTTTCTGGTGGCGGCAGAGGCAACGTCGGTTGAAACCGTCGACAGCAAAGTACTGAGTTTAGCCCGCGCCGATATTATCTGGCATCAGGTAAAGGATCTGATCACCGATGTTCCCGGCATTGAAATGCAGGGGCTGAACATGGTGGAGTACAACAGCGAACAGCAAAGCGACATTGAGCAGAAAATTGCGGCGTTAACCGCGCGGTTGGATGACGCCATTGCTAACAAAACCGATGGCATTATTGGTTATCAGCTAACCTACGATAACGCTGCTATTGGTAATATTTATGCGATGCGCAAAAAGGCGGTGGGCTTGTTGGGTAATACCGCCGGCCGGCAAAAACCGATTGCCTTTGCTGAAGATACCGCGGTACCGCCGCAAAATCTGGCCGATTTTATTATGGAGTTTCGTGCACTGCTTGACAGCCATGGCTTACATTACGGCATGTTCGGCCATGTTGATGCCGGTGTGTTACATGTGCGTCCTGCGCTGGATTTATGCGATCCGGCGCAAGAGCAACTACTGCGCACTATCTCCGATCAGGTGGTGGCACTTACCGCCAAATATGGTGGCTTAATGTGGGGCGAGCATGGCAAGGGCTATCGCAGTGAATACGGCCCTGCATTTTTCGGCGATGAGCTGTTTACTGAGCTGCGCAAAATTAAAGCCGCCTTTGACCCGCGCAACAGAGTCAACCCCGGCAAAATTTGTACGCCGTTTAACAGTGCGGACAGCTTAGTGTCGGTAGATGGCCAAAAGCGCGCCTGGTTTGACCGGCAAATTCCGCTGGCCGTTAAAGACAGCTTTGACAGTAGTTTAAACTGCAACGGCAACGGCCTGTGTTTTAATTACGAAGAAAACTCGCCGATGTGTCCGTCGAGCAAAGTTACTAAAGATCGACGCCACAGCCCTAAAGGCCGCGCCGGTTTAATGCGAGAATGGTTACGCCTAACCGAAATGCAAGGCATGGATGTACTGGCGCAGGAGCAGCAACTGCTGCAACAATCCGGCACTATCAAAGGCTTATGGCAGCGTATGCAGAATACGCTGGCAAAACGGCGCGGTGAGCAGGATTTCTCGCACGAAGTGATGGATGCTATGGAGGGCTGTCTGGCCTGTAAAGCCTGCGCCGGTCAATGCCCGGTTAAAGTTGACGTGCCATCCTTTCGGGCAAGGTTTTTACAACTGTACCACAGTCGTTATTTGCGCCCGGCAAAAGATTATATTGTCGCTAATATTGAGCGTACAGCGCCCTTGCTCGCCAAAACGCCGGCACTGGTTAACTTTATGCTAAAACGCCGGGTTACTGCTGCGGTGCTGAAAAAAACGTTCGGTTATGTGGATACGCCGTTATTGTCGGTGCCAACATTAGCGCAGCAGTTAGGTGAGCGTTATCGTCTTGATTTAACAGCATTGCAGCAGCAAAGTGCTGAGCAGCGTGAGCGCACTGTATTGCTGGTGCAAGATCCCTTTACCAGCTTTTATGAAGCAGAGTTGGTGGCAGATGCACTGCGCTTACTGGAAAAGCTCGGCTTTAACCCGATATTGCTGCCATTTTTACCCAATGGCAAACCGCAGCATGTAAAAGGCTTTTTGCGCGAATTTGCTAAAACCGCGGCTACCGCCGCTGCATTCTTTAATCAATTGCAGTCACTTGGTATTCCAATGTTAGGCCTGGATGCATCTTTGGTGCTGGTATACCGCGACGAGTACAACAAAGCCCTGGGCGATAAGCGTGGTGACTTTAATGTACAGCTGCTGCACGAATGGCTGGTACAGCAAAGCTTACCGCAGGTAAGTAACAGCGCTGACTTTGCCTTACTGGCGCATTGCACCGAGAAAACGGCGTTGCCGGCAACCGAGCAAGCCTGGCAGCACATATTCAGCCGGGCCGGGCTGAGTTTAAAGCCGGTAAGCGTAGGCTGCTGTGGTATGGCGGGCACTTACGGCCATGAAGCGCAAAATCTGGATAACAGCAAAGCGCTGTTTGATATGAGCTGGCGTGCTCCGGTTGAGCAGTTTGGTACTGAGCGAATTCTGGTAACCGGTTTTTCCTGTCGCAGCCAGGTTAAACGGCTGGTGGGGGACAAACCGAAACATCCGCTGCAGGCATTGTTGGCAGCGTTATAACCGTTTTTAAGCAGCGAAACTTAAACATAAAAAAATCCGCCGAAGCGGATTTTTTGTTTTGCAGCTGTTAAGCGCTGATTATCAGAACTTATAAGTACCTTTTAAGTACCAGTAGCCGCCGTTAATGCCCATAGGCGAGGTTTCATAGTACTTAGCACCAAAGGCGCCATTTGGCTCGCCAACAGCACTCAGATTAAGCCGTTCCGGTTTAGTATCAAAGATGTTTTGTGCACCTGCTGATACGATAAAGGCGTCATTGATAAAGTAACTGACTTCAGCATCAAAGGTTACCTTAGCACTGGCATTAACCTCTGTACCCGGCGAGCCTGGTGTACCCACCCAGTCTACGTGCACGCCCTGGTATTCACCATAGTAGTTGCTGCGGACAAACATTGAGATATCATCCCAGCTTTGTGACCAGGTAAACGTGGCGCGGTGATTGGGTAAATCGTTTTCCAGTCGTGAGACTTTATCTAAACCGGTAATAGCGGTAGCGCTGTCAACTTCGGTTTTGTTCCAGTTATACGCCAGGTTGAAACTGCTGCGGCCTTGCAATAAATTGGTGGAATAGCTGGCCACAAAGTCTATACCTTGCGTTGTAGTATCAAAGTCATTGGTAAAGAAGCTTACCTGCTGAATGGAATCAACGTTTTTCACGCCGGCAGCACGCAGCGCCTCTCTGTTAGCGTCAGTTAAATTGATTTTACTGGATTGACTGATGCGATCGTCAACCTGAATAAAGTAATAATCCAACGTAAAGAAGAAATCTCCCGGGGTATAAACCAGGCCACCGGCAAAGCTTTTTGACTCTTCAGGCGTTAGTTCAGTACCGCCCAATTCGACGGAGACAGGGTTAGTTGGAGGCAGTAAAGCGGAGTCAACCAGTACGCCGGAAGACAGGTTAGTTTGCACGTTACTGACATTTGCCTGACCTACAGTCGGCGCACGGAAACCGGTGCTGTGAGAATAGCGCATTGCCAAATCATCAGTCAGGCGGAACTGTGCGGTTAATTTGTAGTTTAATGTATCACCGAAAGTATCGTAGTCTTCATAGCGCAGAGCAAAGCCCAACAGTATGTCTTCTGTTACGTCAGCTTCAATATCGCTGTAAACAGCGTAGTTGCGACGCGAATAAACGCCGGCATCTTCCGGTTTAAAGCCCGGGAAACCATTCGAGCCAATGCTGAAGCCCTGGTCTACCAAAGGGCCTACCTGAAACGACGCTACATCACCGGATACAACTTCGAAAGATTCTTCCGTCCACTGAGCACCAAACGCCAGGGTAAGATCCTCATATAAGCCAACCGGCAAATATTTAACAAAGTCGGCGTTGAAGGTTTTTTCCAACTGGATGTATTTACCCGGATTAAACTCAGTAGGGGAATCCGGACCAAGTGAGGCGTTAATGGTGTTGGTCATTTTGTAGGTTGATTCATTCCGGCCTACTGTACCGCTGAAATCGTATAAAATTTCATCTAGCCAGCCGCCTTTGAACTCGCCCTTGGTGCCAATTGATAATGAGGTATCAGTAATATTACCGCCAAATGTTGGCGTAAAGCCGCCGGGGAACATTTCATTAAAGGCAAAACAGTTTCTGCCTACTTCTGTGTTAGGGTCAGCGATCAGCAGGTAGTCCGGCTGTGTTAGTACGTTAGCAGTGGTGATATTTACCGTAGGGCAGGCAATATTGGGATCTAACTGCGCTACCAGCAGAGTTTCACCTTCGTCATTGGAGAATACACCCGGCCGGTTGTGTGGATTACGATAGTAAAAACCGCCTGTTACATCACGCTCGGAGTAGTTACCAAACATATAGGCTTCACGTCCGTTGCCTAAATCTAAACCGGCATTAGCAAAGATAGTAATATCGTCTTTAATTTCCGGTGAGCCCCAAATCTGAGCTATGGGGGCAATGGCCGTATTGCCGGCGTCGGCAAACGCCTGCGCGTCCGGACGCTGTACGCTGCGGCTGGTAGCATCCACATTTTTGTATTGCATACTCAGGTTTACGAAACCATCGGTGGTTAAAGGCATACCAATGTTTGCGGCAATTTCAGTTGAAGTACCATCGCCTTCATAGGTTTCGCCTTGTTTAACTTCGATACTGCCGCCTTCCGAAGCATCTTTCAACACAAAGTTGATAACACCGGCTATAGCGTCAGAGCCATATTGTGCTGCAGCGCCATCGCGCAGCACTTCAACTTGCTTTACCGCAATACCCGGAATAACGGACAAATCAGCGCCCTGAGCACCATCGTTAATGCCGCCGCCCAAAAAAGCAATAACAGAGGCTTTGTGACGGCGCTTACTGTTTATCATTATCAGAGTACTGTCAGCAGATAAGCCGCGTAAGTTAGCCGGACGGATTAACGTAGCCGCATCGCTTATCGGGTTTGAGTGAACATTCAGCGACGGCACAGTGGTACTGATTAAATTCAGCATATCGCTGTTACCGTTCTTGCTTAACTCCTCGCCACCGATAATATCAACCGGCACCGGAGAATCACCAATAGAGCGTGGAGCCGAGCGACTGCCTACTACGGCTATCTTTTCTACTGCCTGCTCTTTCGCCGCCGGAGCTTGTTCTTCTTGTGCCACTGCTGTCGCGCTGATGCCAAACGACAATGACGCAGCCAGTGCAAACTTAACTGCGCGCGCAACCGGATTGTAGTTGTTAGGATTTTTCATAGTTTTTTCCTGGATTAAGTTTTATTTATCTGGCGCTTATGCTTTTGTTTTTACGCCTTAATAACCATATGAGATTACGGCGCCGTTGTCTATCGTATATTTCTGGCATTTCGTCTCCGGTTTAGGTAATTGCATTCGATTGCAGGCAAAAAAACAGATTGCAGCTAAGCGGAAAACTGATTTATAACTGCATGATGTTTTTCACGCGGACAGCAAAGTGCACATTACCGAACTTACCTCTGCTTTTTTTCCTGCCGTTATCAAGCTGGCCAATCAGATCCACGGCGATAATTACCTGAGCCTCAATAGCCTGGCGCAGATGCAACAACAAGGCATTACACAGGGTATTAATGCCAGTTTTGTTGCGCTGGATGCAGAGCAGCAGGTTGTCGGCTACCGGTTGAGTTTTGCGGCCGGACAGTGGCAACCGGATCAGTGGTGCAGTGAGGCGCTGTGGCCGGTTCAGGCAGCAAAGATGGCTTATTTTAAATCGGTGGGCGTAAGCCAGGCACAGCGCGGCAAAGGTGTAGCGTCAGCTTTGCTGAACATTTCTGTTGCCGCACTTTGCCGCCAGGGCGCAACAGCCGGTTTGGCCCATATCTGGCGGGAGAGCCCGGGTAACGCGGCACAGCGTTACTTCAGCCATGCCGGTGCTACTTTAGTGAAAATTCATCCTAAGCGCTGGCGGCATTTATCTGAAACTGTGGGCTACCACTGCCCGGTGTGCGGCGCCTTATGCAACTGCAGTGCTGCAGAAATGGTGCTGTTGTTTCCTGAGGCAGAACACCCTGAGACAGAACATAATGTATGATCCGCTGCTCGACCGCAATATTGGCGCCAGCCAGGCCTATCCGGATTCTTATTGGGCGCAGCACACTGACATAGCTGCCCCGACTGTGCCTTTGCAGCAGGACTTGCGCAGCGATGTGGTAATTGTCGGTGGCGGCTACACTGGCCTGAGCTGTGCTTATCAGCTGGCAACACGCTTTAACCGCGAAGTAACCGTACTGGAAGCTAACCAGGCAGGTTGGGGCTGCAGTGGCCGCAATGCCGGCTTTGTGCTGCGCGGCACCGGGCGGTTGGGTCTGGCGCAACTGATACAGCGTTTTGGCGCAGAGTGCGCCGGCTTATTTCATCAGGAATACGGCGTGGCTATTGCACAGGTTAAGCAGATGATATCGGCTGGTAATATCCGCTGTGACAGCCAGCCTGAAGGGTACTTAAAAGTCGCGCATAACGCCGCCATGGCGGCAGATCTGCCGGCCCAAGCGGCGTTTTTACAACGTCAGTTTGGTTATCAGGCAGAGTATGTATCGCCACAGCAGCTAAAGCGCGACTATATGCACAATGCACAAGCTTATGGCGCGATTAAATTCCCCGATTGTTTTGGTGTAAACCCGCTGGCTTTGGCACAGGGTTATGCCGCTATGGCACAGCAAAGCGGGGTACAGCTGTATACCGGCTCACCGCTGCTGAGTTGGCAACGTGAAACTGACGGTGGTTTTTTGCTGCAGACGCCAAAAGCACGGCTCCGTTGTAAACAACTGGTGCTGGCTACTAATGGTTATACACCCAAAGGCCTGTATCCGGCGTTAAACCGCGCCTGTTTGCCGGTGCTCAGCAGTATTATTGTTACGCAGGGGCTCACGCCGGCGCAACTGGAGCAAAGTGGTTTACAGCATACGCAGCTGGTAATGGATACACGGGCGTTGAAATACTACTACCGTAAATTACCGGATAACCGCATTTTATTTGGCGGGCGCAGTGCGGTGTACGGCAAGGATGCCGAAAAAGCGGTGTATCCGGCTCGTCTGTTGGCGGCATTAAAAGCCTGTTTTCCGATGTTGGCCGATTTACGCTGTGACTATCACTGGAGCGGTTGGGTGGCCGTGTCCTATGACGACTTACCGCGGATATGCGAAGCTGAACCCGGGCTGTTTTACGCTGCCGGTTATTGCGGTAGTGGTGTGTCGTTCAGCACCCTGGCCGGTGTGAGGCTGGCGGAATTAGCCACCGGTGTTGCTGTACCACCGCTGCCGATATATCAAAGCCGGTTGGCGCCATTTCCGCTACCGGCGTTCAGACGGCTTGGTCAGCAGGGTTACTATCAGTGGGGCCGTTTTAAAGATCGCTTTCTGTAATAATCCGCAATAAAAAGCCCGGCTGAACCGGGCTTAAATTTGTTAAAACGTGGCCCTGAGACCAAGTGTTATAGCCCGACCAGGCAGCGGCGCATCGGCTTTGATAAACGAGCTGTGCACAAAGCCCAGCTCGTTGGTCAGGTTAGTGGCGCGTACAAATGCCGTCATATCCAGCTGCGACAAGCTAAAGTCGTAATTCAGGCTGGCATCGAGCAGGGTATAAGCTTTGGTTGGCGTTTCGTTGGCAGCCACCTTGTTCTGCTTAGCGTAACGCGTTACACCAATATCAGCACTCCAGCTGATGCCTGAATACTGATAGCCTAAACCGGTTTTGTACGGTGGAATACGCGGCAGGTAATCGCCACCGTCCAGCTTGGCGCGCACGGTATCAATAAACACATTCAACGATTGCGCAGGGTCCAGCCGGTAGCGTGCTTCAAACTCCAGCCCGTATAAGGTTGCATCCTGCTGCTGATACTGATAAACCGCAAAGCTTTCATGTGCTTCATGCTCTGCGTCGTCGTGTTCCTCTTCATGCTCGTCGTGGGCTAAATCTTCCATGGTCAGGCCGGTATCAGCCAGGTACAGGTAGTTATGCACCTTGTTGTAGAAGAAGTTATAGGTAAAGCTCAGATCACCTTTAAAACTGCGAAAGGTGATATCGATGTTGTTGGCGGTTTCTTTTTCCGGCTTCTGCTGTGACAACTCAATTTCGCCATCGTGCAACTGATACAGCATGCCTAATTCATAGCTGCTGGTTGCGATGTGGGCACCGTTTGCATACAGCTCTGCTGCGCCTGGTGCGCGCTCTGAGCGGCTAAGTGCCAGCGCCCAGGAAAAGCCCGGCACAAATTCCCAAACCAAACCGGCCGAAGCACTTAGTGACGTAAAGCTGTTAGTCAGGCCATTAATGCTATCAGCATCATGGCTCAACGCTATTGCACCGGCTTGATGTTTAGTATGTTCGATCCGGCCACCTAACTGGGCAGAAATATTGCCAAACTGCTTCTCTTCCAGCACAAATACGGCTTGCGACAAAGTGTCGCTATCGGGCGTAAAGGCTTCTTCGCCAAAAGCACGGTAATCCGCACGTTGCAGGTGATAGCCTGCCAGACCATGCCAACCGCCGAGCTCTTCATGCTCCAGGCTGACACGGCTCTCCAACGCTTTATTCTTAAAGGTTGTGCCGACGCTACCGGCTTCAATTTCCTGATGCTGATAGTCGGTGTAAGCCGCATTAAACGATAAAGTTTCAATACCGGAAAACGGTGTATACCATTCACCGGCCATGCTAATGCGGTTTTGCTTTAACTTAGCAAAGACATTTTCGTCAGCATGCATATGCTCATCTTCATGCTCATCGTCATGTTCTTCTTCGTGTTCATCGGCATGGTGATGATGGCCGGGAATGCCATAATCAGATTCTAACCGGCCAATGCTGATGCCGAATAAGCCGCGGTTACCGATATAGCTGACACCGCCGTTTATAGCTTTACTTTGTGTCCATGAATTTTCTAACGTGGTAAGGGTTTCGCCTTCGTCGTTAGTGAAGCGGGGCACGTCATAGTTCGAGGCATCACGGTTAAAGCCATCAAAGTGCCAGGCGATATTATCGCTACTGCCTTCGTGGTTCAGCGCTATGGTTTTTTCATCTGACGCATCAACATAACGGCTTTCCAGTTTGGTTTCGCTGCTTGCGCGTAACTGGCGCGGAATACGGTTGTCTACCACGTTAATGACGCCGCCGATGGCACCGCTGCCGTACAGCAGGGTTGCAGGGCCGCGCAGGACTTCAATTTGTTGCGCGGTAATGGCATCAGCGCTGATGGCATGGTCCGGGCCGATGCGTGATACATCTGCCGTATCCAGGCCATTATTTAAAATACGCACACGCGGGCCGTCCAGGCCGCGGATCACCGGGCTTGATGCAACCGGGCCGTAATAATTGGCGTGTACGCCGGGCTCATATTTCAGGGTTTCGCCAATGGTTGGCTCGGTGCGCCGGCTTAATTCTTCACCGGTCAGCACAGATACCGGAGTGGCCATCTCCAGGTTGTATTTATGAATACCGGAGGCGGCAACCACAATGCGCTCAATACCGCCTGGTGCCAGATTGATATTTAGCTCCGGCCGGGCCGGCGTTACGGTAACAAAGCTGTCGCCATAACCGGCAGCCGAGATATGCAACTCAGCATTGGCAGGGGCCTGAATACTGAAGCGACCCAGCTCGTCGGCATACACATATTGCTGGCGGCCATGAATATGCACGCGGGCGTTTTTCAGCGGTTGGCCCTGATTGTCGGTAATAACTCCGCTGTAACGTTGGGCCGCTTCTTGTGCTGACACACTAAACGCCAAACCAACCAGGCTGGCTAACAGGCTGTAACGTGGCAAAGCAGATAAACTGCGCATTCGGCTTCCTTTTAATTATTGCATTCGTGATGTTATAACATTTTACAGGATTATCCTGCTGCAGCAAGTCACCTTAGCTGTGACAGGATAAAACGGCGCCGCGGCGCGATTAACTGCTGGCATAGGGCTGCACTAAGTTATTAGAATGCAACTTATTGAAATCGGTGTTGTTACAGAGCAGGTTTAACGTTATGAGTTTTTGGCCGGAGTTTATGTTAATTGCATTAGTACATTTGATGGCGGTGGCCAGCCCCGGGCCGGATTTTGCCATAGTGCTGCGCTATGCTGTGCGTTTTGGCCGGCCACAAGCGCTGGCGGCCAGTGTCGGCATTGGTGCAGCAATACTGTTGCATGTTACCTGGTCGTTAGTGGGTATAGCGGTGCTTATCCAAACCACCCCCTGGTTATTCAAGGCATTAAGTTTGGCTGCTGCGGCCTATTTGGCTTATATCGGCATACTGGCGCTGCGCAGCAAAGCGCCGGCACATCCGGAGCAAACCAGTGCCGGCAGTGCAGACGAGGCGGCGCCCTCTGCCGGTAAAGCTTTTACTGCCGGTTTTATTACCAATGGCTTAAACCCGAAAGCAACCTTGTTCTTTTTATCGTTGTTTGCGGTCATTATTTCGCCGCTTACGCCACTTTCTTACAAAATTACCTACGGTGTTTATATGTCTGTCGCCACTGCAGCCTGGTTCTGTATGTTATCTGTGGTGTTAACCCACACTAAAGTAAGAGGTTTTTTACTGTTAAAGGGCTACTGGTTTGACCGCTTAATGGGTTTGCTATTGTTGGCACTGGCTATGCATTTGGTAGTGACCAGTATTAACAGCTAAACTCTGCTTACGCCAGGCAGAGTCTGGTTTAGTGGGGTTGCTATCATGCAAATGGCCAGCAAGGTAATAAAGCTGGATCTGCAATACAGTTGCGAAGCCAGCCATGTTTATCAGCAACAACGGCATTATGTCTCCCCCTGGCAGGGCGAGAGTGCTGAACATTTTGCCAAACGCTTATTGGCTTATCTTAGCTTGTACGAGCAACACCCCGGTTTTGCTAAAGATGACTCCGGCGGTAAAGCGCCTGACTTGTATATTCAGGATCAACAACAGCATTTCCAACTCTGGTGCCAACTGGAGTTGGTGGCTGAAAAACGCCTGCTGCGCGCCTCACACCTGGCGGATCAATTGTTGCTGGTATTGGACGAACAGGAAACCACAAAAGCACAGCATAACGATTGGCTGGCTAATCAGCGTATTTTCACCCTTAGTTCGGCGCAGTTGGCAGAGTTTTGCCTGATGTTAAAAAGCCATATGAAACTCAGCGTGTGGCGTGAAGAGCCGCTGTTATCCATTACCGACGGTGAGCATTTATTGCAGCTGAACCTTACGGCCCTGCTGGAAAAACCACATTAATGTTGTGGCCTTGCCTTAATTACGGCGGACGCTATAATACGCGCGATTTTTAATATTGCTGCGGATTTACGATCCGACGTTGCAAGAGGTGAGATATGTATGTAGTTGCTGCTTTATATAAGTTTGTCCGTTTACCTGATTACGTTACGCTGCGCGATACCTTGTACGACTACATGGTGGCCAATAAAGTTAAAGGCACCTTGTTACTGGCCGAAGAAGGCATTAACGGTACCATCTGTGGTGAGCGCGAAGGCGTGGATGCGGTTAAAGCCTGGCTGGATGCCGATGGCCGCTTTGACGGCATGAGCTATAAAGAGTCGCTGTCTGATGAGTTGGCGTTTTACCGCACTAAAGTAAAACTGAAAAAAGAAATTGTTACCATGGGCGTTGAGGGTATCAACCCGGCGCACATTGTCGGCACCTATGTTAAAGGTGACGACTGGAATCAACTGATCAGCGATCCTGATACCATCCTGATCGATACCCGCAATGATTACGAAGTGGCTATCGGCACCTTTAAACATGCCGTCAATCCTAACACCACCACCTTTCGTGAGTTTCCGCAGTGGGCGGCAGAAAACCTGGACAAAACCAAACATAAAAAAGTCGCCATGTTTTGCACCGGTGGCATTCGCTGTGAAAAATCCACTGCGTTTTTAAAAGAGCAGGGCTTTGACGAAGTGTACCACCTCGACGGCGGCATTTTAAAGTATTTAGAGGAAATGCCGCAGGAAAACAGCCTGTGGCAAGGCGAGTGCTTTGTGTTTGATCAACGTGTCGCAGTTAAACATGGCCTGGAGCAGGGCAGTTATGATCAGTGCTATGCCTGTCGTATGCCATTATCAACCGCTGAAATGGCATCTGAGCACTATGTTAAAGGCTTAAGCTGTCCACATTGTCATGATAAAACCACTGACGAGCAAAAGGCAGCTTTTGCCGAACGCCAACGCCAGGTTGAACTGGCCAAACAGCGTGGCGATAAACATATTCGCGACGGTAAGTTCGAGTAAGTCAGTTAAGTTTTTTGTGTTCACACAGCCGGCACTTTGCCGGCTTTGTTGTTTCTGTACTATGCCAGTTGTACCGTCAGCAAATAGTTCTAATAAATAGAAAGGTTAAACAGCAATATTGCAATTTTACTTTATTCATATTGCTCTATTATCGCTAAGCTTAAGGAGTGCTGCATGCTAAAAAATAGTTCATCACATTATGGTGTAGTCAGCGTTGTGCTGCATTGGTTGGTTGCGCTGGTGGTATTCGGCTTATTTGCAGCCGGTTTCTGGATGGTAGATTTAAGTTATTACAGTCAATGGTACCGCACAGTGCCGCACTGGCATAAAAGCATTGGCATTTTGCTGGCGATAGTGATGTTACTGCGCCTGTTGTGGCGCTTTATTAGTCCACCGCCACAATCGCTGGCCTCGCACCGGCCCTGGGAGAAGAAAACCTCTGCCATAGTACAATTTTGTTTGTATCTGGCCATTTTATTGCTGGTGATCAGTGGTTATTTAATCTCCACTGAAGATGGCCGGCCTATAGCGGTATTCGGCTGGTTTGAAGTGCCGTCGCTTGGCGCCTTGTTTACCAATCAGGCCGATATCGCCGGTCTGGTACACGAATATGTCGCTTATAGCTTAATAACACTGGCGCTGTTGCATGGCGTAGCAGCATTAAAGCATCATTTTATAGATAAAGACCACACGCTCAAACGCATGTTTGGCCGTAAACCTTAACCCTGGAGAACAAGATGAAAAAACTGATACTGGCTGCGTCGATGGCGGCAATGATGACCTTACCGGCCCAAGCGGCCGATTATGTGATTGACACTCAAGGTGCACATGCTTTTGTCCAATTTAAAATCAGCCATTTAGGCTACAGCTGGCTGTACGGCCGTTTTAATACTTTCTCCGGCGACTTCAGCTATGACGCTGATAAACTGACTGAAGCAAAAATTCAGCTGACTATTGATACTGCCAGCGTTGATTCTAACCATGCCGAGCGCGATAAACATTTACGCAGCGGCGATTTTCTTAATGTCAGCAAACACCCGAAAGCAACCTTTGTCAGCACTAAAATTGTGCCAAAAGCCGGTGAAACCTTTGATTTACACGGCAACCTGACGCTGAATGGCGTGACCAAAGAAGTAGTGATTGCGGCAGAGAAACTGGGGGAAGGCAAAGATCCGTGGGGCGGTTACCGCGCAGGTTTTGCCGGCACCACTACATTGACCCTGAAAGACTTTGCGATTAACACTGACCTGGGCCCGGCATCGGCTACTGTGCAGTTAGATCTGACGGTAGAAGGTATTCGGAAGTAAGCTGGTATAACGCAGGAGATCATCAGATCTCCTGTTGTTTGTGTTCTGCTTCTGTTTCAGCCTTTGCTTCTTTGGGTTTTAACGCACTGAGTAAGCTCAGCAAAATCAGATTAAACTCTTCATTCTCAACCTGGGCATTAGTCAAACCGGCCACCAGCAAACTGGCTTCAAAATTATCACCGGTACGATACATCAGCTGTGCCAGCCGCAAGGTAGCCCACGGCAGAGTTTTGTTATCGCTGTCGCGGTAAAAATCCAGATACTGCTGCAGCGCAGTAATACCCACCATTGCATCCTGATCTGCCACCACCGCTAAACGGCCAATATGGTACAGCGCATTATACTTATCGGTTAAATCCGTAGCATGTTCAGCTGCCTGACGATAGTTGCTAAAGGCCTCATCGTACAGCGCCAACTCATTTAATATTTGCGCTTTACGTGCCAGCAGCCGCGGATTAGGCGGGTTGGGTATTATGCTGTTCAGCAGGGCTAATGCTTCGGTCGGTTTTTTCTCATTCAGTAAAATGCGGCTTTGGGCCAGCAGTGCCTGGGCCGGGTTTTCTTCAGCCAACTGCACTGTCATAGTGTTAGCCAACTCTTTATTACCACCGGCGGCAGCCGGCGCTATGCTGTAAAAATCTATCAGCGCCTGGCGCGCAGCATAGTGATCCGGCTTAATGCTCACCGCCTTTTGCAGCAGTGCGACACCGCGGGCGGCACGCTCTTTGGCGGCAAACACATTACCGTCACTGGCCAGGCGAATTTTACTTAAGCCGGCCAGATAGTTCAGCTCGCTGTTATCCGGAAACTGTTCTATCGCATAGTTAAGCAGGGTATTGGCATCTTCGAGTCGCTGTTGATTAATTAATGCTCTGGCATAAATAACCAATAACTGAGCCTGCTGTTTGTAATCAGGCTGCTGGATCAGTTGGTGTTCAAGCTCAGTATATCTGGCGCTGGCCAGCAGTTGCTCGTAGTGGCTTACATTTGAAGCATGGCTTACGTCTGCAGAAGACACGGCGGCAGCGATAAATAACAGCAGGGCTTTCATCAATGATCTCCTTAAAGATCAGCGCATAATGCGCTTAGTCTGCTGGATCAGCAGAGAAATTACCATACAATCAGGGGATTTCAATTTCGATATCTGTCAACGGCGTGCTACAGCAGGGTAAAAACTCACCTTTACGGACAAAAGCCAGCGGCTCATTGATATAACTGATATCACCCGACAGCAATTTACAACGACATGCGCCGCAATAGCCTTCACGGCAATGAAAGTTTACTGCCAGCTTTTGCTGCTCCAATGCATCGAGCAGGGTGCGGGCGCGGCCATCAAAGTCGATGACAACGCCTGCTGTAACCTTAACCCGGGGCATAGCCTAAAGGTCGAAGTCGCCGAAGTCGCCACCATCAACTTCGTTGTCAATCTGGCCAACCAGATAGGAGCTGATTTCGGCTTCCTGTGGTGCGACCTGCACATTGTCTGATACCAGCCAGGTATTGATCCACGGAATAGGGTTTTGCGTGGTAGAAAAAATAGCTTTCATGCCGATAGCCTGCATCCGGCTGTTGGTAATGTATTCGACATACTGGCATAAAATATCTTTGTTCAGACCGATCATAGAGCCGTCTTTAAACAAATACTCTGCCCAGTCTTTTTCCTGCTCAGCGGCTTTACGGAAAATGGCGTAAGCTTCTTCTTCACACTCTTTGGCAATTTTTGCCATATCGGCATCGTCATCACCGGCGGCCATAATATTCAGCATATGCTGGGTGCCGGTTAAATGCAGTGCTTCGTCACGGGCAATCAGACGGATAATTTTCGCATTGCCTTCCATCAATTCACGCTCAGCAAAGGCAAAACTGCAGGCAAAGCTAACGTAAAAACGGATTGCCTCGAGCACATTGACCGACATCACGCACAGGTATAAACGGCGTTTCAGCTCATACAGGCTGATGCTGTGTGTCTCGCCGTTAATGGTGTGAGTGCCTTCACCGCAGCGCTGGTACAGGTTAATGCCGTCTATCAAATCATCATAGTAGCGGGTGACATCGTCAGCGCGCTCGAGGATCTTTTCGTTCAGCATAATGTCGTCGAATACTTTATGCGGCTCTGAACTGATATTACGCACGATATGGGTGTAGCTGCGGCTGTGAATGGTTTCACTGAAGGCCCAGGTTTCAATCCAGGTTTCCAGCTCCGGCAGTGATACTATCGGTAAAAACGCCACATTAGGCGAGCGGCCCTGCACAGAGTCGAGCAGGGTCTGGTATTTCAGATTGCTGATAAAAATATGCTTTTCATGCGGTGGCAGGTTTTGGTAGTCAATCCGGTCTTTACTGACATCGACTTCTTCCGGCCGCCAGAAAAAGCTCAGTTGCTTCTCAATCAGCTTTTCGAAGATGCCGTATTTTTGCTGATCATAGCGGGAAACGTTCACCGGATTACCGAAGAACATCGGCTCTTTCATCTGGTCATTTATTTGTCGGTTAAAGGTTGTGTACGCCATTGCCACTTATCGTCCTAACAGGGATTTATTACAAAGTACGGGCTGCAGTAGCAGCCCGTTTAGTTAACTATTAAATTTTACAGGCGCCGCCGGCACAGCCGTCGTCTTCCGCTTCAGGCTTAATGTCCTCCTGGACATCTGACGCGCCGTCACGGGTGTTGTGGTAATACATGGTTTTTACACCCAGCTTATAGGCCGACAGTAAATCCTGCAGTAATAACTTCATCGGTACTTTACCGCCGTCGAACTTATTCGGATCATAATTGGTATTGGCCGAGATGGTTTGATCGATAAACTTCTGCATAATCGCCACCAGTGAGATATAGCCGCTGTTGTTAGGAATATCCCATAACAGCTCATACTGGTGTTTCAGCCGCTCATACTCCGGTACTACCTGCTTTAAGATACCGTCTTTACTGGCTTTAACGCTGATATGGCCGCGTGGTGGCTCAATGCCGTTAGTGGCATTAGAAATTTGCGACGAAGTTTCTGACGGCATTAATGCCGACAGCGTAGAGTTACGTAAACCATGACTGAGAATATCTTTACGCAGTTGCTCCCAATCCAGTAACAACGGCTCGTTACACACTTTATCAAGATCTTTCTTGTAAGTGTCTATTGGCAAGATACCCTGAGCATAAGTGGTTTCGTTAAACTTAGGACAAGCGCCAAATTCCTGTGCCAGCTTGTTTGATGCCTTTAACAGATAATACTGAATAGCTTCAAAGGTACGGTGCGTTAAACCGTTGGCTGAGCCATCAGAGTATTTCACGCCGTTCTTTGCCAGGTAATAGGCATAGTTAATTACACCCACACCTAAGGTGCGCCGGCTGATTGAGGCATGGAAAGCGGCCGGAATAGGGTAGTCCTGGTAATCCAGCAGGCTGTCCAGTGAGCGCACGGCCAGCTCGGCCAACGGCTCTAACTCGCTTAAGTCTTCAATAGCACCTAAGTTAAACGCTGACAGCGTACAGAGCGCAATTTCGCCTTCCGGATCGTTAACATCGTTCATCGGTTTGGTTGGCAGGGCGATCTCCAGACACAGGTTACTCTGGCGCACCGGCGCTAACTTGGGGTTAAACGGGCTGTGGGTATTACAGTGATCGACGTTTTGCAGGTAAATACGACCGGTACTGGCGCGCTCCTGCATAAACAGCGTGAACAGCTCCAGGGCTTTTAAGCGCTTCTTGCGGATAGACGTATCGGCTTCGTACTTAACATACAGCTCTTCAAATTTTTCCTGGTCTTCAAAGAAGGCATCGTATAAGCCAGGCACATCAGACGGGCTGAACAGCGTAATATAGTCGTCTTTGATTAACCGGGTATACATCAGGCGGTTAAACTGTACGCCGTAATCCAGGTGGCGTACGCGGTTTTCTTCCACGCCGCGGTTGTTTTTCAACACCAGCAAAGATTCAACTTCCAAATGCCACAACGGGTAGAACAAGGTGGCCGCACCACCGCGCACGCCGCCTTGCGAGCAGCTTTTCACCGCAGTTTGAAAATGCTTGTAAAACGGGATACAGCCGGTGTGGAAGGCTTCGCCGTTGCGGATTGGGCTACCCAGCGCACGAATACGGCCGGCGTTAATGCCGATACCGGCGCGCTGGCTAACGTATTTTACAATGGCACTGGAGGTAGCATTGATAGAATCCAGGCTGTCGCCGCACTCAATCAGCACGCAAGAGCTGAACTGACGGGTAGGGGTGCGCACGCCGGACATAATCGGGGTTGGCAGTGACAACTTAAACAAGGAGCAGGCATCGTAAAAACGGCGCACGTAATCTAACCGCGTGGCTTTAGGGTAGTTAGCAAATAAACAGGCCGCTACCAGCATATAAAGGAACTGGGCACTTTCGTAAATTTCGCCGCTAACGCGGTTTTGCACCAGATATTTCCCTTCCAGCTGTTTAACCGCAGCGTAACTGAAATTTAAGTCACGACCGTGATCAATAAAGCTGTTCATCTGCTCCAGCTCGTCACGGCTGTAATCGGCCAGAATATGCTGGTCATAGCGTTTGGCTTCAACCATCTTCACTACCTGGTCGTACAGGTGCGGCGGCTCAAACTGGCCATAGGCTTTTTTACGCAAGTGGAACACGGCTAAACGTGCCGCCAGATACTGATAGTCCGGGCAGTCTTTTGAGATCAGATCCGCGGCGGCCTTAATAATGGTTTCATGAATGTCTTCAGATTTAATGCCATCATAAAACTGAATATGAGACTTCAGCTCAACCTGCGACACCGATACATTGGATAAGCCTTCGGCGGCCCAGGTAATAACGCGGTGAATTTTATCGAGATCCAAAGGTTCACGGCGGCCATCACGTTTAGTGACGAAAAGAGATTGAGTCATCGCTGCAGATTTCCGTTTCAGTTGTATGTGTTGTTATCATCAGCCATGTAGCGCACGGCCATTTTACCGGCAGCTATTGTTGCTTAATTACACAACATATAGATGCTTTTTAGAAAGTGATCACAAGATAGTGTGGATCCGGCTTTTTTGCAAGGGTGTAATTCGGCAGATTTGCAGCGCTGAAACGGCGGTTAGTAGCTGCTAACCGCGGCAACAGTGTCGTGGGGAAAGCCTGCCTGAAGCAAGCTTTTTTTCTGGTTAAATTTATTTGTTCTATCAATATTTTTTTTATAGCCGCCAGCTATTTAAATGCTGCTAAATTAACCACTGCCTCTGCTCAGGCCGGCTTACGTGCTACTACAATGTAGTTAACATCTACCCCGGGGCCGGTTTTAAAGCTCTGGTTCAGTGGGTTGTAGTGCAGGCCTGTTGCATCCGCCACCTCTAATCCGGCCTGCTCAATAAAACGCATCAGCTCTGACGGGCGGATAAACTTATTAAACTCGTGCGTGCCTTTGGGCACCAGTTTCAATACCTGCTCGGCGCCGACAATGGCCAGCAGCCAGGCTTTACGCGTGCGGTTTAAAGTAGAAAAAAACAGCGTAGCGCCGGGTTTGGCTAAATCGGCACAGGCCTGCACCACCGACATCGGCTGCGGCACATGCTCCAGCATTTCCATACAGGTAACCACATCAAACTGTGCTGGCTGGCTTAGCGCATACTGCTCGGCAGTGGCCTGTTGATAATTGACGCTTACCCCGGCTTCCAGCGCATGTAACTTTGCCACACTGAGCGAGTCTTCGGCCATATCCAGCCCGGTGACATTAGCACCACAGCGCGCCATGCTTTCGGCTAAAATGCCGCCGCCGCAACCAATATCAATAACCGTTTTAGCAAATAAGCCCTGCAGCTCGTCACTGATATAGCTTAAACGTACCGGATTAAGTAAATGCAACGGCTTGAATTCGCCTGACGGGTCCCACCAGCGCGAGGCAATATCGTTAAACTTGGCGATTTCGCCGGCATCAACATTCATATCTGCAGTCATATAACATGCTCGTTAGTTTTTGCGCATTATAAAGCCTTGATCCATTTGAGCAATGCCGAAGCTTAGTTTGCGTTGCATTTGGGGCATGGCAAGCGTGATTTTCTGTGTTAGAATCCTGCGTTGTCTCGCGCTTTATAACATCGACAAAAGCGAGTTATCTATCTGATTTAAGGGAAATTAGCGTTTTATGACAGATCTGGCCAGAGAAATAGTTCCTATTAATATCGAAGACGAATTAAAGAATTCGTATCTCGATTACGCAATGAGCGTCATTGTTGGCCGCGCCTTACCGGACGTAAGGGATGGTTTAAAGCCGGTACACCGCCGCGTGCTGTTCGCGATGAAGGAACTGGGCAATGACTGGAACAAAGCCTATAAAAAATCTGCCCGTGTGGTAGGTGACGTTATCGGTAAATACCACCCGCACGGCGACAGTGCTGTGTACGACACTATAGTACGGATGGCTCAGCCATTTTCGCTGCGCTATATGCTGGTTGATGGTCAGGGTAACTTCGGTTCTATCGACGGCGACTCTGCTGCTGCGATGCGTTATACCGAAGTACGGATGTCGCGTATTGCGCACGAACTGCTGGCCGATTTAGATAAAGAAACTGTCGATTTTGTGCCCAACTACGACGGCACCGAACAAATTCCGGCAGTCATGCCCACCAAGTTACCTAACTTGCTTATTAACGGCTCCAGCGGCATTGCTGTGGGCATGGCCACCAATATTCCGCCGCATAACTTAACTGAAGTTATCGATGGCTGTTTAGCCTTAATTGCGAACCCGGATATCGAGCTGCACGAGTTAATGCAGTACATCCCGGGCCCGGATTTCCCTACCGCCGCTATTATTAACGGCCGCAAAGGTATTGAAGAAGCTTACCGCACCGGCCGTGGCAAGGTGTATATCCGCGCGAAAACAGTGGTAGAAACCGACGAGAAAACCGGCCGTGAAGCCATTATCGTCAACGAAATTCCATACCAGGTTAACAAAGCCCGTTTAATTGAAAAAATTGCCGAACTGGTAAAAGAAAAACGCATTGAAGGCATTTCCGCATTGCGCGATGAGTCTGACAAAGACGGTATGCGCATTGTTATTGAACTTAAGCGTGGTGAGTCAACCGATGTAATGCTGAACCAGCTGTATACCAACACCCAGATGCAAACGGTGTTCGGTATCAATATGGTGGCGTTGGACCAGGGCCAGCCTAAGCTGCTGAGCTTAATTGAAATGCTCAAGTGCTTTGTGTTGCACCGCCGTGAAGTGGTTACCCGTCGTACCGTGTACGACCTGCGCAAAGCCCGCGACCGTGCGCATATCCTCGAAGGTCTGGCCATCGCACTGGCCAATATCGATGAGATTATCGAGCTGATTAAACACTCTGCCAGCCCGGCAGAAGCCAAAGCCGGTTTAGTTGCCCGCGGTTGGCAGTTAGGTGATGTCAGCGCCATGTTAGAGCGGGCCGGTAAAGATGCGGCGCGGCCGGAATGGTTAGAAGAGCACTTCGGTATTCGCGATGGCCTGTATTTCCTCACTGAGCAACAGGCACAGGCGATTCTGGATTTACGCTTACATAAGCTGACCGGGCTTGAGCACGAGAAAATCCTCGACGAATACAAGCAGCTGCTAGAGCTGATTGCCGAGTTACTGCATATTCTGGCGAGCCCGGAGCGCTTAATGGAAGTGATCTGCGAAGAGCTTGAAGCGGTTAAAGCGCAGTACTCTGATGCACGGCGCACCGATATCCAGGACAATATGCTGGATATTAATATGGAAGACTTGATCACAGAAGAAGACGTGGTCGTAACCTTGTCGCACCTGGGCTATGCCAAGTATCAGCCATTGTCTGATTACGAGGCGCAGCGCCGCGGTGGTAAGGGTAAAGCCGCCACCACGGTAAAAGATGAAGACTTTGTTGATAAGCTGTTAGTTGCCAGCACCCACGATACTATTTTGTGTTTCTCTAACCGTGGCCGTCTGTACTGGATGAAGGTGTATCAATTACCGCTGGCCAGCCGTACTGCCCGTGGTAAGCCGATTGTAAACTTACTGCCGCTGGAAGAAGGCGAGCGTATTAACGCTATTCTGCCGGTACGTGAGTACGAAGCTGATAAATATGTGTTTATGGCCACCGCTAACGGTACTGTGAAGAAAACCTCGCTGGTGGAATACTCACGGCCACGTTCAAACGGCATTATTGCCGTTAACCTGAACGACGGCGACCGCTTAATCGGTGTTGGTATTACCGATGGCAGCAGCGAAATTATGCTGTTCTCTGACGACGGTAAAGTAGTGCGCTTCACTGAAGATCAGGTGCGCGGCATGGGCCGTACTGCTACCGGTGTGCGTGGTATTAAACTGCGCGAAGGTGGCTCAGTGGTGTCGTTAATTATTCCAAACGGCGAGGGGCCAATTCTTACGGTAACGGAAAACGGCTACGGTAAACGGACCTCGTTAACCGAATATCCGGCGAAGAGCCGTGCTACTCAGGGCGTGGTATCGATTAAGGTATCCGAGCGTAATGGTCTGGTGGTAGGTGCGGTGCAGGTGAACGAGTTGGATGAAATTATGATGATTTCCAACAAAGGCACCTTGGTACGTACCCGTGTTAATGAAGTATCTGAAGTGGGTCGTAATACCCAGGGCGTGATCCTGATCCGCACCGCTGACAACGAGAAAGTGGTTGGCGTGGCTAAGGTGGACGAAATCCAGGATGCGGAAGAGTTAGCAGCGGCCGAGGCAGAAAAAGCCGCCAGCACTGTACTGACGGACACTCAGTTAGCCCAGGATGAAGAAGAGTAACACCAAATACAAAACGGGCGCTTCTGCGCTCGTTTTGCTTTTTATCAGCGCCAAATTAAAGATCGGCACTAAGCCGGCAGCAGTAATACAACCAAGCCAGTTGAATAGACGTGCTAAATCAGGAGCAAGTAGTAAAGATGACCACTTTTAATTTTTGTGCCGGCCCGGCAATGTTACCGACAGAGGTAATGCAGCAGGCACAACAGGAATTTATTAACTGGCAACAACATGGCTGCTCGGTAATGGAAATCAGCCACCGTAGCAAGCCGTTTATCCGCGTCGCCGCCGAAGCAGAGCAGGATTTACGCGATTTACTCAGTATTCCGGCAAATTACAAGGTGCTGTTTATGCACGGTGGTGGCCGTGGTCAGTTCTCGGCAGTACCACTTAATTTATTAAAACCCGGCCAAACTGCCGATTATATTGTCTCCGGTGCCTGGTCAAAATCGGCGGTGGAAGAAGCGGTAAAATTCGGCAGCATTAAGATGCAGGATATCCGGCAAAAAAGCGCCGGCGGTATCCGTACTGTCATCGCACCAAATGACTGGCAGCTAACCGAAGGCGCAGCCTATGTACATTGCTGCCCGAATGAAACCGTGGATGGTGTCGAGTTTACCGCCTTGCCGCAAACCGACAGCGCTATAGTAGCCGATTTATCCTCTACCATTTTATCCAGGCCAATTGATGTCAGCCGCTATGGCGTTATTTATGCCGGCGCGCAGAAAAATATCGGCCCGTCAGGTTTAACCCTGGCCATAGTGCGTGAAGACTTATTACCCGGCAAAGATGCGGTTATTCCATCGGTACTGGATTATCGTTTAGCCGCAGAAAACGACAGCATGTTTAACACGCCACCTACTTTTGCCTGGTATCTGGCCGGGCTGGTGTTTAAATGGTTAAAACAGCAGGGCGGCGTTACCGCGATGGCTACGCGTAACCGGGTGAAAGCTGGTTTACTGTATGATTATATTGATAAAAGTGATTTCTACAGCAATGACGTCGACCCGGCGTACCGGTCGTGGATGAATGTACCGTTTTTCTTAGCTGACGAGCGTTTAAACGATATGTTTGTCGACCAGGCTGAAACACATGGCCTGCTGGCATTAAAAGGCCACCGTATGGTTGGCGGTATGCGGGCCAGTATCTACAACGCTATGCCAATAGCGGGCGTACAAACCCTGGTGAGCTTTATGCAGGAATTTGAGCGGGTACACGGATGAAAACATTAACCCTTAACCCTATTGCCAAGGTTGCCGGTGAAGTGCATTTGCCCGGCTCAAAAAGCATCTCTAACCGCGTGCTGTTATTAGCGGCACTGGCAGAAGGCACAACACAGATCACGAACTTGCTTGATAGCGACGATATCAGGCATATGCTTAATGCCTTAACAGCGCTCGGTATCAGTTATAAGCTGTCTGATTGTCGCAGCAAATGTGAGGTACATGGCATTGGCGGCCTGTTTAACCATCCGCATGCACTGACCATGTTTCTGGGTAACGCCGGCACCGCAATGCGGCCATTAACTGCGGCGCTGGCAGCGTCCAATGTCGATGTGACCCTAACCGGCGAACCACGGATGTATGAGCGGCCTATTGGTCACTTGGTTGATGCATTGCGCCAGTGGCAGGCCGATATCCGCTATCTTGGCAGCGAAGATTTTCCGCCATTGCAGATTAAAGGCAAGCCGCTGCAGGGCGGCAGTATGCAAATTGACGGCAGCATTTCCAGCCAGTTTTTAACCGCCGTGTTAATGGTGGCGCCGCTGCTTGATGGTGACAGCGAGATAAACATCATCGGTGAGCTGGTATCCAAGCCTTATATTGATATTACGTTGGCGCTAATGCAGCGTTTTGGCGTTAGCGTGCAAAACCATGACTACAAGCGTTTTAGCATTAAGGGTAATCGGGTGTACCGCTCGCCCGGCCAGTGGCTGGTAGAGGGTGATGCGTCATCGGCTTCTTACTTTTTGGCGGCGGCGGCGATTAAAGGCGGCAGCATAAAAGTGACCGGCATTGGTAAACACGCAGTGCAGGGTGATATTCATTTTGCCGACGCATTGGAAGCCATGGGCGCTGATGTCGAGTGGGGCGATGACTATATAAAGGTTACCCGTAACCAACTTAACGGCATAGACCGCGATTATAACGCTATACCCGATGCCGCCATGACCATTGCCACCACAGCGTTATTTGCCAAAGGGCCTACGGTTATCCGCAATGTCTATAACTGGCGGGTAAAAGAAACCGATCGCTTAGCAGCCATGGCAACGGAGCTGCGAAAAGTCGGCGCAGAGGTAGAAGAAGGCCACGATTACATTAAAGTGACACCGCCGGCTACACTTAAGCACGCCAGTATTGCCACCTACAATGACCATCGTATGGCCATGTGTTTCTCGTTAGTGGCACTGAGCGATACTGCTGTGACGATCGAAGATCCGGATTGTACTGCCAAAACCTTCCCGACCTATTTCAGTTTATTTCAGCAACTGGCGTGTTAAATCACCCGGAGCATCCGGACGCGTAGCCTTCCAACTGCGCGTCTTTCCTTCGTTTTATCTTAATTAAACACAGATTTTGTCGCAAAAAGCTGTATAATACTGCGGTTTTGAAATCCGATTAACCAGTAGTTTGAAAGGGGGTAGGATGCCACACTCTGCAGCAGTAATTACCATCGATGGCCCGGGCGGTTCCGGCAAAGGCACAATTTGTCGCCTGCTGGCACAACGTTTAGGCTGGCAATTACTCGACAGTGGCGCAATATACCGCGTACTGGCCCTTGCCGCTGTGCACCATAATATTCCCTGTGATGATGAAGAAGCCCTGCAGCCGTTAGCGGCTCATCTGGATGTACAATTCAGCAGTGACGAACAGGGCAATGTGCGTATTACGCTGGAAGGCGAGAACGTATCACACACTATCCGTACCGAAGAAGTCGGCGGCCTGGCATCGAAAATAGCCTCGTTACCCAGGGTGCGTGAAGCCTTATTGCGCCGTCAGCGTGCTTTTGCTGAAGCACCGGGCTTAGTGGCCGACGGTCGCGATATGGGCACTGTGGTTTTTCCGCAGGCAGACGTTAAAATCTTTTTAACAGCCACCGCGGAAGAGCGCGCCAGACGGCGTTATTTAGAGTTGAAAGAAAAGGGCTTTGATGTTAATATCGGCGACCTTTTGAACGAAATCCAAGCCAGAGACGAGCGCGATATAAACCGTGCCACCGCGCCGCTGAAACCAGCTGCCGACGCCTATATGCTGGATTCGACCAATAAATCGATTGAACAAGTGTTGGAAGAGGTACTGAACTACGCCGGGATGAAATTACCCGCTGTGGTGTGAACCAGGCCAAAACCGTATTTTGGACAGCCTGTTAAACGGATTTAAACAGGTAAATTTAGCAACCCCATATGAACATGATGTTCTGTGGCGCACTTAACTGAAAAAGTGAATATGACTGAAAATTTTGCACAATTATTTGAGGAAAGCCTCAAGTCGATCGAAACCCGTCCGGGTGCCATTGTTAAAGGTACTGTTGTAGCCGTTCTGAAAGACGTCGTCATGGTTGACGCCGGCCTGAAGTCAGAAGCCGCTATTCCGGTTGAGCAGTTCAAAAATCTGAGCGGCGAAATCGAAGTAAGCGTTGGCGACATCATTGACGTTGCTTTAGATGCGATTGAAGACGGTTTCGGTGAAACCCTGTTATCTCGCGAAAAAGCCAAACGTCACGAAGCCTGGGTACGCCTGGAAAAAGCCTGTGAAGACAAAGAAACTGTTATCGGTGTTATCACTGGTAAAGTTAAAGGTGGTTTCACAGTTGAAGTTGACGGTATTCGTGCATTCTTGCCTGGTTCATTAGTAGACGTACGTCCGGTGCGTGACACGTTGCACCTGGAAAACAAAGAACTTGAGTTCAAAGTTATCAAGCTGGATCAGAAGCGTAACAACGTGGTGGTATCACGTCGTGCGGTTATTGAATCAGAAAGCAGCCATGAACGTGACCAGCTGTTAGAAACGCTGGAAGAAGGCATGGAAGTTAAAGGTATCGTTAAGAACCTGACTGACTACGGTGCATTCGTAGACTTAGGTGGCGTAGACGGCTTACTGCATATCACTGATATGGCATGGAAGCGCGTTAAGCACCCAAGCGAAATCGTTAATGTTGGCGACGAAATTCCGGTAAAAGTACTGAAATTCGACCGCGAAAAACAACGTGTATCTTTAGGTCTGAAGCAAATGGGTGAAGATCCATGGGCCGCTATCGCATCACGTTACCCTGAAGGCGCCCGCATTACTGGTCGCGTAACTAACCTGACTGATTACGGCTGCTTCGTAGAAATCGAAGAAGGCGTTGAAGGTTTAGTACACGTGTCAGAAATGGACTGGACCAACAAAAACATCCACCCATCTAAAGTGGTTAACTTAGGTGATTCAGTGGAAGTTATGGTTCTGGAAATCGACGAAGAACGTCGTCGTATTTCTTTAGGCCTGAAACAGTGTAAAGCCAACCCATGGGAAGAGTTCGCTAAGGGCTTCAACAAGGGTGATCGTGTAAGCGGTAAGATCAAGTCAATCACTGACTTCGGTATCTTCATCGGCTTAGACGGCGGCATCGATGGTCTGGTTCACTTATCAGACATCAGCTGGAACGCCACTGGCGAAGAAGCGGTTCGTGAATTCAAGAAAGGCGACGAAGTACACGCAGTTGTGTTACAAGTTGACCCTGAGCGCGAGCGTATTTCTTTAGGTATCAAGCAGCTGGACGAAGACCCGTTCAACGGCTACCTTGCTGACAACAAAAAAGGTGCTATCGTTAAAGGTGAAGTAACTGCCGTTGACGCTAAAGGCGCTACTGTTATGTTAGAAGGTGCTGTAGAAGGTTATGTTCGTGTATCTGATATCGCGCGTGAGCGTATTGAAGATGCCACTACGGTACTGAAAGTAGGCGAAGAAATTGAAGCTCGTTTAATGGGTGTTGACCGCAAAAACCGCGTAATCAGCCTGTCAATCAAAGCGAAGTTCGAAGCTGAAGAAAAAGAAGCTATGGATACTGTCAACAGCAAGCAACAAGAAGCTGATTTTGGTGGTAACGCTATGGCCGAAGCATTTAAAGCTGCTCAGAAGCAGGATTAATTGCCAGCAAAGCAGGGGGCTTGTGCCTCCTGCTTTATCCAACCGCAGGTTTGCCGGAGGGTCTATGACCAAATCTGAATTAATTGAAAAATTAGCTACTGATTTCCCCCATATTCAGGTCAAGGATGTTGAAGCTTCAGTTAAAGAAATCCTCGAGCAGATGGCACAATCATTAGCTGGCAACGAACGTATCGAAATTCGTGGCTTTGGCAGTTTCTCATTGCACTACCGTGCTCCACGCGTAGGGCGTAACCCTAAAACCGGTGATAAAGTTGAACTGGACGGTAAATATGTACCGCATTTCAAGCCGGGCAAAGAATTACGTGACCGCGTAAAAGATAATACCTGAACCTCATTATCCTGAGTTTGCAGGCGTAAACGGAGTTTCCCTTGCGCAGACTACTTTATATCGCAGTAATAGTAGCCCTGATTGTAGTAGGGGTGCTGTTTGGCTCTATTAATCAGCAACTGACTGATTTACACCTTCTTGTTATCAGTGCCCGCTTAAGAGTTGTCGACATCGCACTGATCTTCCTGTTATTAGGCATTGTACTTGGCCTGATGATAGCTCTTCTGTACTCATTGCAACGTAAAGCTAAGGGTTGGCTGCGTAAATCAACGGAAAACAGCTAGCCTATGTTAGAGCTGCTGTTTTTGTTATTACCGGTAGCAGCAGCCTATGGTTGGTTTATGGGCCGCAACAGCGTTAAGCATAAAGAGCTGAAAGGCCGCGCCAACATTACCCGCAATTTGTCGTCCGGCTTAAATTTTTTATTAACAGATCAGGAAGATAAAGCGATAGAGCAGTTGCTTGAACTGCTGGATATCGAAGCGGCTACCATTGAAACCTATCTGGCATTGGCCAACCTGTTTCGCCGCAAAGGCGATTGGGATAAGGCGATCCGCATTCATGAAAAGTTACATCAGCTAAAGCTACCCAAGCCACAGGCACAACAAATTCAGTTTGAACTGGCAAAAGACTATTTCTCTGCCGGTTTATATGACAGAGCAGAAAAACTGCTGGTTAACCTGGTAAAATCGCCGGTACTGGCCGAGAGCGCATTAAAGCAGTTATTCAGTATCTTTATTGCTACCCACGAGTGGCACAAAGCCGCGCAATACAGTGCCGCAGTAGATAATACCGATTCGCGCTCTTTGCGTATTGCCCAGGCGAATATGCAAATTGAAGCTCTTAAACAGTTGCCGCAGCAAGATGCCGACACACTGCTGCAATTGGCAGAGCATTACCCGGCCGCTATCCGGCCAAAGTTTGAATTAGCGCAACTGGCGCTTGGCCGCCAACAAACAGCACTGGCCAAATCAGCATTGCTGTATATTGTGGAACATAAACCGCAGTGGAGCGCCGAAATACTACCGCTGTTGCAGCAATGCGATCTTGCCGATGATGAGTGGTATCAGCTGCTAAGCCAGCTGGCCAATAAACAGCACAATATTACCGCCATAGTGCTGTTGGCGCGCTGGTTGGCTGAACACGGTTCCGCCACGGCTGCCGAGCAGTTTTTGCTTGATAAGCTAAAACAGCAACCCGGCATTCGCTTGTTCCAGCAGTTATTACAAATACGCCAGCAGCAATCGGCACCGGCGGCTGAGGTGTTATCCTCTGTTGAAGAGCTGGTGAACGCCTACCTGGAAAAAAAATCGTTATACAGTTGCCGCAATTGCGGCTTTAAAACCCGCAAACATTATTGGTTGTGTCCGTCTTGTCAGCAATGGGAAAGTGTAGAACCCATTCGCGGCATCGACGGTCGTTAGAAAGGAAAGCAGATGTCTTGTCAAACCCCGGTGGTGGTCGCCCTTGATTTTGAACAAAAAGCCGCAGCGCTGAACTTAGTCAGCCAGCTGGATCCAACCTTATGCCGGCTAAAAGTGGGCAAAGAAATGTTTACTCATTTCGGCCCGCAGCTGGTGCAGGAATTACAGCAGCGCCGCTTTGATGTATTCCTCGATTTAAAATTTCACGATATCCCCAACACCGTGGCCAAAGCAGTTAAAGCTGCTGCCGATCTTGGCGTATGGATGGTCAACGTACATGCCAGTGGCGGCAGTAAAATGATGAGCGCAGCGCGTGAATCTCTGGTATCTTATGGTACTGATAAACCTCACCTTATTGCCGTTACCGTGTTAACCAGCATGGAGCAGAGCGACCTGACTGAGCTGGGTATTAACCTGACACCGGCACAACAGGTGGTAAAGCTGGCCGGGTTAACGCATAAGGCCGGTTTAGACGGAGTGGTGTGTTCAGCACAGGAAGCTACACTGTTAAAACAACAGTTTGGCAACGCCTTTTGCCTGGTTACCCCGGGTATTCGTCCGGCCAGCAGCAGCCAGGACGACCAAAAACGTGTGATGACACCGGCGCAAGCATTAGCCGCAGGTGTCGACTATATGGTGATCGGCCGTCCCGTTACCAAGGCCGCGAAGCCACTGGACGCGCTTAATGCCATAGTACGGGAGCTTTCAAACGCTTAATTAATCAGGAGGTTAGGGTGGATGGCATAAACCTCGCAATATTAGTTGGCGGTCTTCTTTTTGTAATCAGTATTATAGCAACGCTTATTTCGGCGCGTCTTGGCGCGCCTATGCTATTGATATTCCTTGTTATTGGCATGCTGGCCGGCGAAGAAGGCCTGGTTGGCATTCAGTTCGACAATCCGCAGGTAGCATTTTTAATCGGCTCTATCGCGCTGGTGATCATTCTGTTTGACGGCGGTATGCGTACCCACCCCGAGCGTTTTCGCGTCGCCCTGGCGCCGGCATCAATGTTAGCAACGCTTGGCGTAGTGTTAACCTGTGGCATTGTCGGCGTTTCAGCGGCTTATTTATTGGATATGACCTTGCTGCAGGGCTTATTGCTCGGCGCAATTCTAAGCTCTACCGATGCGGCTGCGGTATTTTCTATTTTCCAGTCACAAGGCCTGCGTATTAAAGAGCGGGTGGCCTCAACGCTGGAAATTGAGTCGGGCAGTAATGACCCAATGGCGGTAATACTGACATTAACCCTGGTGGGCGTACTGGCCGAGGGCAAAACGCTAAGCTGGGAAGTGGCCACCATCTTTTTACAACAAGCCGTAGTCGGCGGTGTTATGGGTTATGCAGCAGGGCGGGTGTTTGTGTTTTTATGCCGCAAACTGCCGCTTAGTTTTGCCTTTTTCCCGTTGTTGGCGGTGGCCAGCTGTATCTTTATTTATGCGCTTACCAACTCCTTTGGTGGCAGCGGCTTTTTAGCTGTGTATTTAATGGGTTATCTGGTGGGTAATGCCCGGTTACCGCAAATTATCCATATCCTGCGCATGCACGATGGTTTAGCCTGGATCAGCCAAATTGGCATGTTCCTGATGTTAGGTTTGCTGGTAGTACCAAGTAATTTAATGAACCACCTGGTGCCGGCACTGATATTGGCCGCGATCCTGATCTTTATCGCCAGGCCGGTGGCAGTGTTTCTCAGCTTAATTCCGTTTCGTTTTCCGGCGCGCGATCAGTTGTTTATCAGCTGGGTTGGCTTGCGCGGTGCGGTACCGATTATTCTGGCGTTGTTCCCGTGGTTAGCCGGCATGCCGGATGAACATTTATATTTCGACGTAGCCTTTGTGGTGGTGATCGTCTCTTTAGTGGTGCAAGGCTGGAGCATAGTGCCGGTAGCACGTTGGTTAAAACTGGAAGTACCGGCCGAACTGGCGCCAGACCAGGCCATGCCGTTGGACGCTGTACCCAGTAACGATGTAATGGAAGTGTTGGCGTTTAAAGTAACCGATACATCACCGGTGCTGGCATTAAGCTGGCAAGATTTAGCCTTTAAACAGCCAATCCAATTTTTAGGCGTAATACGCGACGGCGAATGGATCCTGCCGGAGAAAAAACCGGTATTTAACGCTCACGATACCTTAATGGTGTTGGCCAAGTTAAAGCATGTACAAAAAATCAGTGAAGTGCTGGCCAAAGATGCAGAGAAATCTGTACTGAGTAACAGCAGCTTCTTTGGTGATTTCGTACTTAACGGCGATATCAGCCTGAGCGATTTAGATTCATTCTATACGATAAACTTTGCCGGCGAAGACAAGCAGCAAACACTGTCTACCTATATAGCGCAACGTTTTCACCGCCGCGTGGTTATCGGCGACCAGGTGCGGTTGGATCAACTGTTACTTACAGTACGCCAGGTGAACGAAGCCGGCGAAGCAACTCAGGTAGGTATAAAACCGGTAGAAGCGGCTTAATTAAATTAAAGCGCCTAATCAGGCGCTTTGGTTTCCAGCAAACGCTCCAGCTTGGTTTTAGCCATAACGTACAGGGTTACGGTTTCTTTTAATTCAGCATGGGCATGTGCCAAAGCGTTATGTTTTTTCTCCAGCTCATCAAAGTCTTTTTTCAGCTGCACATATTCGGCAAGGCCTTTAAAGATAGCTTTAGAGTAAGTAAGCTCGGCAGTCATACGCTGCGCTTTGGCTAAAATATCCAGTTGTTCGTCATTGGGGCGAATAGTAAGTGCCATACATAACCTGTAAGGTAAAAAACAGTATGACAGCATTTTACAGCGTTAAGCTTAAATGAAAAGCCTGAATTGAATTCATACGGTGATTTAACAGATGTAAGGCGGACAATCTGATAGCAATAGTGCCAAAGCCAACAAATACTTTATAGCCCATAATGTATATTATGTTAAATTGATAATTATTATAATAAGGCTGTTTTAAGCAAACTACCGCAGCAACTCCTCCAGCTTCCTCTCAAACAGTTTTCGGCACCTTGGATGGCTACCATCGCCAAATGAATCAAAGTAACCCTTTTCACTCCATCGCAACCAGCGTTCAACAGCGCTGTGCAAACCAAAGTTGTCTGCTTCGGCGTCCACACCATTTAAGAAATGTTCAGGCCTTTCAAAAAACTGATCGATATACCAGACTGCAGATGATGCAACAGCAACGCTGCCATCTTGATAATCGTATTCAGGAATAACCATTCCGCGGTTAAACTTTTTCAGCCAGTCTTTATTTGCATACTTACCAACTTGTTGAATACCGGACTTAACCAGCAAGCCGCAGTTTGCTGCAAAATCTGCACGGCTTTTCCAGTAGCCAATACGTAAATGTCCTACCGGATAATATCTGACGATTTCGCGATTATTAATTGCGCCTATCGTCTCTACAAACAGAAATGCACCATCTGAGTTGTCATCTGCGTGCGCAGACTCATGCGTTCTAAGCACATAGCACCACAACTCATTGGTTGTTTGCTTAAGCTCAGTTATGTGCTGTTCAAATTCTTCCGGGTGTTTATAAAAGTCTGGTACGTTGTAAATTTTATCGCTTACGCACTCCAGCCAGTCCTGCCTTACGCCGAATAAGCTGGATGCTTGCTGCAAAATTTCCGGTGTAAGCAGTTTACTCAGCTCGGCCAGATCGGTCATTGCATGCAGTGTTATGCCATGGCAAAAAAAAGCCGGTATCTGGTTGCGGTGCACACCATGGCACTCAAACAGATAAATAAAACGCTCCGGAATGGTGTTTAAGGTATCGCGGCTAACGTCTTTTCCCTTATTAAAAGGTAACGATTTCAGATTCTTAAATAGCTGAAAACCTGAGTTTATTGCTTCAATTGCAGACAGGAAAATCGACATTAGCACTTCCTTGGAGCTTGTGAGTTGTTGTTAATTCGCGTAGAACATAACTCGCAGTCAGCTAATAACGCAAGTATTTAACATATTTTAAGCATTAACGGCGCTTAACCACCCTCACCTGTTCACCTGCGAACATGACATTGATTGTAGCCAGGGGGATAGGAACTATTCATGAAATGTTGTTGTATACTGCAGATTATTTAAAATAATTGATAAAGGACATCATGAACTTAATATGGATAACTGAAAATCAGAAGCGCTCTTACCGGAACACGATGGTAGCATGACAAAAGAAGAATCAGATAAATCAGATTTGATATCCAAGATCAATGAAGATAATAATGTTGTCAGCAACAGGAAGCTGATTGCAATTTTTTCTTTTATATTGTTGGCGATTAGTCTTTCAGGGGCAGTTATTAAAGAGGCTAATACATTTATTTTCAAAATAGAATTTTCGAATCCGCTAAATTTAACGCATTTATTAGCTTTCTTTTTGATCGTTATAACGCTTCGTTATTACACGTACGCTAGTAAATTCCACAAAGAACTGCGTGATGCTTGGGTTGATGACTTATTCGAAAATGGAGGCTTTTTTTACTATGATGTGGAAGAGCAGGAGTTCAGAGGTAGAATGTCTTGGCATATGTATCAAGAATCTGCCAACGACATTGAGAAATCCAAATATACTTATAGCTGCAAATTTTTCTTTGTAAGATATATATATTACTCCCCTCAACAATACCCGAATAGCCGATTCAAAATAGAACTTACGAAATTTACAGATAAGTGGCGCCTAAAAGACTATCTATATTTATTACTTTGCGAGCTTAAGTATCAAATGAAACACACGTTATTGCGTTCAGAAGGTGTTGAGCTTTTTAGTCCATATTTTTTGTCAATTATCGCGTTGTTTTTACATTTGTGGAATTATTAAATCACAGCCATAAGGCAATGTTTATTGATAGAATCTAATAATCAAAGACTGCGAAAACAGCACTATTTCTGATAAGGTAAGTAGTATGATACCAACTGATCTGCCCTTCTCCCAAGCTTGTGAAAACAACAAAGCGCCTATTTTAGCGGTGCTGCAACAGGCGTTTGCCAACTGCAGTACGGTGCTGGAAGTGGGCAGTGGTACCGGCCAGCATGCGGTGCATTTTGCTGCTGCTCTGCCGCATCTGCGCTGGCAGGCGTCGGACCAGGCGTTGTATTTGCCCGGGTTAACCGAAAGGCTGCGCCGTGCAGCTTTGCCTAACCTGCCCTTGCCATTACAGCTGGATATCAGTGCCGATGCACTGCCTGCGCAGCAATTTGATGCGCTGTTTAGCGCCAATACGTTGCATATTATGCCATGGCCGGTGGTTGAGCAGTTTTTCAGCCGCTTAAATGAGTTACTCAGTGAGCAGGCAATGCTTTGTATTTACGGGCCTTTTAACTATGACGGCCGCTTTACCAGCGCTAGCAACAGAGCATTTGATCAATCACTGAAAAGCCGCGATCCGGCGATGGGTATCCGCGATATAGCAGCGGTTACAGCGTTAGCCAGCGCGGCCGGTTTTAGCTTACAGCAAGACCACAGCATGCCGGCAAACAACCGCCTGCTGCAGTTTTTACGTAACGGCGGTTAATAAGCTTCAGGCTAAAACTCTGTTTTATACACTTTGTTGTATAAGGCGGTAACTTTGTGGTGTGAGCTAACATCAAACCACCGCAAATGCGCCTGCAGATAGCGTTTATCCTTGCTGGCAAGTTGTATGGCATTACTGTATGCCTGTGCCAGCTTTTTGCCCTGCTCAGTTTTACTGCACATAATGTAGCCGCCGGTATATTCTGTCGCTTCGCTTATCTCTACGCTAACCAGTTCCACCGCGTGGTTCAACGCTTCGCTGTAATACTGCACCACATTGGGGTATTCCACTACCAGGTCTACCCTGCCGTTTACCAGCATATCCAGCATCGCTGCTGCACTCATATCATTGCCGGTACGGGTGTAAATGCGCTTGCGCGCCGCCAGCTGGTCAAAAATAGCCTGCAGCAGCTCACCATAATTACGCCCGCCAACAATTCCTATGCGGCTGCGCGGCAACCTGGCACTGATATCGGCAAAGGAATGGCGGCTATCATGCTGCAGCGCGGCTATGCCGGCCTTTTCTGCTGTGGCTTTTAGCATATATAACCGCAGGCCCGGGAAAATCAGCTGCGGTACGTCGCTGAAATAGGCAAAGCTTTCGCGCTCGCTATTGCGTACCTTATTGCCGGTACAGGCCAACGTATCCGCTTTTAATATTTGAAAGGCGCGCTCATTATTAACAATAGTGACGCTGTCCTGATGCCCCGGCATATGTTCGAGCAATAACAGCCGCGTAGCGGCATTAATATCGATGCCGGGCACGCTGTTATACACCAGTGCACTCTCATCCATGTCGGTAAGCCATAACGGCTTGGCAGTAACACTAAGTGGCATGGCAGTTACCGTCAGGATGAATAATGCTGCTAATGAAGCCTGTGTCATAACCACCTTAAATTGTGCAGTAGTAATTTGCAGTAACATGGGCAAACCATGAGCAGCTGTTGCTCCTGCGACAACAACGCCGCTGATGTCAGTATAGGCAAGCTTAGCGCACTGACTATTATATTTTTTTGTACGGCAAAGCCTGCATCGCCGCCGTACGGTACGCTTGCAGATGTGCAGTTTCCTGCTGAAAATACGCCGTTATCGCACTGCTTAACGGCGTATCGGCAAACAGGTAGCTGCCATAACGCAGCACCGGCTCAAAGCCGCGCTTAAGTTTATGCTCGCCCTGGGCGCCGGCATCAAAGTAACGCAGCCCCTGACTGATGCAGTATTCAATGCCCTGGTAATAACACAGCTCAAAATGCAGATGCTCAGCATCAATAAGTGCGCCCCAGTAACGGCCGTATAAGGTATCGCTACTTTTAAAACACAGGGCGGCGGCGATCATCTCATCTTCAGATGCGCCGGCAAAAGCAGCAAACACCACTATGTTACCAGGCATAGTATCCGCCAACGCCATAAAGCTTTGCGGGCTGATATAGCCCTGATGGCCGGAGCGCTTTACATAGGTCGCCTGGTAGCAGCGGATAACCGCCTGCCAATGTGCAGCACTAAGCTCGTTGCCGTGCAGGGTTTTAATGCGAAAACCCGCCGTGCGGCTGCGCTCCTTACGAAGTTGCTTGCGCTTACGGCCATCAAGTTGCTGCAAAAAATCGTCGAACTGGCGGTAGCCGGCGTTTTGCCATAAAAACTGCACATCGTGCCGGGCTAAAAAGCCTTGCCCGGTCAGGTTTTGCTGCAATTGCGCGCTGTTATACAGCCACTGCACACTGCAGAAATCCTGCGCGCCAAGGCGCTGCTTTAGTGCGGCGCAGATATGCGGCAACAGGCTGTCGGTAAGGTTGCTGCTCAGCACGCCAAGCCTGGGCCCGGTTACCGGCGTAAAAGGAATGGCCGCTATCCATTTCGGATAATAAGGCAGCTGATACTGGCGGTACGCATCAGCAATTTGCCAGTCGAACAGGTATTCACCGTATGAGTGGCTTTTAATATAGCCCGGTACCGCGGCCAGCAACACGTCGTCCTGCCACAGCGTAAGATGCTGGCTGTACCAGCCGCTGTGATGCTTAGCGCCACCGGCACCGACACTGCCGCCCTGCTCCAGCGCCAGTAAAAAGGCATGGCGGCAAAACGGATTGTCTGCGTTTTTATCATCATTACAAAACAACGCGTCCCACTGCTGTGGCGTTACCTGTATCAGCGAGTTAAGCCATTTAAGCTGCATACTGGTTAGCCGCTTGGGTTATCAGGTAGAACAAAGTGATATACATGTTGTTTGTCAGCCCCTTGTGATGTTGTACCTGCGCAACTATATCCTGTGTAGTTTATATTTATCGCACGCCAATCGTACAGTAGCTGACTATATCCGCACAGCATAAGGAATCATTATGAATCAAAGCTATAACCCACCAAAAGTCTGGCAGTGGGACGCCGCAAATGGCGGCCAGTTTGCCAGCATTAACCGCCCGATCTCCGGCGCCACCCACGATAAAGTGTTGCCCAAAGGCAAACATCCGTTGCAGCTGTATTCACTGGCCACGCCCAATGGCGTTAAAGTCAGCATTATGCTCGAAGAGTTGCTGGCCGCAGGCCATAGCGCGGCTGAATATGACGCCTGGCTTATCAGCATTAAAGACGGCGACCAATTTGGCAGCGGTTTTGTTGAGCTAAACCCCAATTCCAAAATTCCGGCCTTGCTTGATACCAGCAACGGCAACCGGGTATTTGAGTCCGGCTCTATATTGTTGTACCTGGCAGAAAAGTTCGGCGCCTTTTTGCCCAAAGACGCTGCCAAACGCAGCGAAGTGTTAAACTGGCTGTTTTGGCAAATGGGCAGCGCGCCCTTTGTCGGCGGTGGCTTTGGCCATTTTTATGCTTATGCACCGGAAAAGTTTGAATACCCGATAAACCGCTATGCCATGGAAACCAAGCGACAGCTCGACGTACTGGATAAGCAATTGGCAAAACATGAGTTTGTTGCCGGCGACGAGTACAGCATTGCCGATATGGCGATCTGGCCCTGGTATGGCGGTATAGCACTAAACCGTGCCTACGATGCTGCCGAGTTTTTAGATACGCAAAGCTATACCCACCTGATGCGCTGGGCCAAACAAATTGATCAGCGCCCTGCTGTGAAGCGCGGTTATATTGTTAACCGCAATTGGGGCGACGGCCCGCAATTGCCTGAACGTCACAGCAGCGACGATTTTGCCCCGTTTAAACTCTGATCATCTACAAAGACGGCGGCTGGCTTGTTACGGCAAAGCAAGCCCCGCCGCTTTTATGCCTTGTTACCAGGCGACTTTTTGCGCCGACTCTGCCCAAATATAGGTAATACCCACGCCAAACGACCAGCCACCGGTTTGCACCAGCAGTGGGCTGTCGGCATTTTTTGCGCCGCTGGTCGATTCATAGCGGGCAAAACCAAAGCCACGCCATTTATCTGTAAACCTTTTGCCGGCACTTACCGAGCCGCGCACAGCGATTAAACCAGCCCGGGCATCAAACAACGGCCGCTGTGCAGTTACATCGGCGGCGGAGACCTGATAAAAATAATCGCTGAGTTTTTCACTGCCAAACAGCGCGCTGACGCCAAGCGCATAAAAGGTATTGGCGGCGGTTGTAATATCAGCATACAAGCCGGGTTCAAAGCTGACACCGCGATAATCCAGGCTGTTACTTAAATCAAACACTGCGCGCAGCGGAAAATCAGCCCTTAGCCGCGCGCCCAATACATCGTCGCTTAAGGTCCAGCGCAAGCGCGGGCCGGCTTCTACCAGGGTGCCTAAATCTCTCATACCTTCCCGCACGGTAATATCAGCATCTGATGAGCCCAAAGAACCGGCAAAACCAACATCCAGCTCTACAGTAGCGGTTTTAAAGGCACGTAAACCAACATTCTCGCGATCGGCGCGCACTATATCGCCGCGGTACACCAGATACGGCAATATAAAATTGCGCCGTACCAGCTGATCTGAGCCCGGGTACGCCAACTGGTTTACATTAATGCCTATTAAACCGGCTTCCCACAGCGGTAATGCAGGTTGTTCTGCCAGCACCGGGCTGGCTAAAAGCAGGCTGTATATCAGGCCAGACAAACTTTTTAATGTCATTTTGCTCTCTGTTGTTTGTGTGTTTCGTTGAAATGTTGCTGTTTATGCTAAGGCAATGCGGCCTGTTTTGGCAAAACCGGGCCACAAACGCGGTGTCGGTGCCAGCACAAATAAATCACCGTTTAAACCGGTAAGCTGCTGCGGTACACCGGCGGCTTTGGCCACGCCGGCGTTGGCCGCCAAGTGCGCAGCTTCGCCGTGCACCGGTACTGCTATTTGCGGCTGCACCCAACGATAAAGCAGATCCAGCTCGCCGCGATTCGGATGACCGGACACATGGATCGGCAGCGTGGTATTGTGGCTTTGCAAAGTTTGAATATTGCGGGCGTTAAACTTTTCCACCAGCCGGCTGATCAGCATTTCATTGCCGGGAATAATAATAGAGCTGAAAATGACCAAATCGCCCTGATCCAGCAGCAATAACGGATGATTATCATCGGCAAGGCGGCTAAGCGCGGCCCGTGGTTCGCCTTGGGAGCCGGTGGCAATAACCAGCACTTCTTCTTTTGGCAGATAACCGATATGGCCGGCATCTGCCAGCGTTAATTCGTCCGGCCAATAGCCGGTAGCCCGGGCTGCGCCGACCATATTATTCAGCGACCGGCCAAGCAGTGCCAGGTAACGGCCGGTTTTTGCCGCAATACGTGCCAGTGAAATAAGCCGGCCAACATTGGAGCTAAAGCCGGTTACCACCACCCTGCCGGTTGCGGCTTTAATCACCTGATGCAGCGCTACTGCACAGTCTGATTCCGACACTGAAAAGCCTTCGCGCAGCGCGTTGGTGGAGTCACATACCATGGCAGTAATGTTTTGCTGCGCCAAACGTTTAAACACGGCCTGCTTAAAAGCCCGTCCGGTAATGGGGCCGGCATCCATTTTCCAGTCTGCGGTATGAAATACCGTGCCGGCAGCCGTTTTAATCAGCAGTGCATGCGGCTCGGGTATAGAATGGGTAATCGCCAGCCAGTGCAGGCAAAACGGGCCCACATTCAGCGTAGCGCCGCTTTGCACCTCAATAATCGGCATTTTTCCCAACAGCGCGCTGCCGGCCAGTTTACGCCGTAATATTTCTGCACTAAACGGCGTGGTGTACACCGGACAATTAAAACGCTGCCACAGCTGTGGCAAGGCGCCGATATGATCTTCATGTGCATGCGTAATGACAATGCCACACAAATTTTGTTGTTGTGCGCTGATAAACGCCGGATCAGCAGCCAGTACTTCAGCTTGCCCGCCGGCCGGTTGTTGCTCATTACGCTGCGGTGCCAGCGGGCTGTTAAAGGTGACTCCGCAATCAACCATCAGCCAGTGGCCGGCATGACCGTACAAATTCAGGTTCATGCCTATTTCACCGGTACCGCCAAGTGGCAAAAACCACAAATCGTTAACACCCGGTATCGCCGCATTATGTAGCGTACTTATAACCCACTCCTTTTGATACCTGAGATTTTATGCTTCAGTTCAGCGTCTGGTGCAATCGCTTTGCAGTTTGACAGCATCCTTGCTTGTTTGCCAGTAATGCTGTTACTAAGCCAGATCCCCGGCCATCCGTTTAAAGGTATGGGTTGAATCAATAGGGTTTCAGGCGGTATGCCGTCCTTCACGAATTTCTTCCACCAGCTTTTTGTTAAACGCATCTAAATCATCAGGAGTCCGGCTGGTTACCAGGCCATTGTCTACTACTACCTGCTCGTCCATCCAAATGGCGCCGGCGTTTTTCAAATCAGTCTTAATACTGTTATATGAAGTAACTTTGCGCCCTTTAAGTACGCCAGCTTCTGCCAACAACTCACCCTGGCGGCAAATATGCCGCTGACAGACACGCAATATTACACGGCGGAGTGTAAAGTTTACCCGACGCTTGCTGCGCGTGATTAAATGTCTTCCAACCTGTTTGCTCCCTGCACCATTTGCCGGGCAGCCTGTTGTTCCAAATCGCGCACCTCTGCCAGCAGCTCCTGCATTTTGGGCGGATGAGAGCGGTCATACAAATTCTGATACAGCAAGATAATTTTCTGATGCTGGTTTTCCACTTCGGTAATAATTTCGGCGGTACTCATAGACGCAAAGGCATCATCACAGGCCGCGCCCACCAGTAGCGGGTGCCGGTCTAAATGCTCGGTACACCAGGTGTTTAACGCCTTGTCCTCACCAATTTGCCGGAAACCGAACACCTCTGTAGATAGTTGCATTTCTTTGTCAGACAGGTAATTCAGTAACATCTGACAGCGATCGTCCGGCTGATGCCGGGCACAGTGGGCAAGACAGTTAGATAAATGCCGGTGGTAACCGGATGTCCAGTCTAATAACTCTCTGAATGATTCAACTTTCATAAGCTCTCCTGTCAAGTGATACCGGCACTTAACAACAGGCAAAAAACAGGCCGCTATTGCGGCCTGTGTTCGGGGCAGATAATAACGTGGCCGGTTTTACTTGCCGGCTTTGACGGTGTTAATCCAGTTATTCACCCGTTTCTCCAATACGCTCAGTGGCAAAGCACCGCCGCCAAGCACAGTATCGTGAAAGGCGCGGATATCAAACTTATCGCCAAGCTCAGCCTGTGCTTTGCTGCGCAGTTGCTGAATTTTAATCATACCGATTTTGTATGCCGTGGCCTGGCCGGGCCAAACGATATAACGACGTACTTCAGAAACAACCGCGCCCTGGGCAATCGGTGTTTTTTCCATAAAGTAATCTATCGCCTGCTGCTCGTTCCAGCCTTTGCTGTGCAGCCCGGTATCTACCACCAGCCGCACCGCGCGCCACATTTCGGTGATCAAGCGGCCAAAGTCTGAATACGGGTTCTGATAAGCGCCCATTTCTTTGGCCAACAGCTCAGAATACAGTGCCCAGCCCTCTGAATAAGCGGTAAAGCCGGCCTGAGTGCGGAAAGTCGGTACTGTGGTCAGCTCCTGTGCAATAGAAATTTGCATATGGTGACCGGGGTTGCCTTCGTGATAAGCAATAGCTTCCATCTCATTTTTCGGCATTGAGCGCATATCGGATAAATGCGCGTAGTAAATACCCGGCCGCGCACCGTCCGGCGTGCCCGGGAAGTAATGCTGCGCTGCGCCGGGTTGTTCACGAAACGGCTCTACCCGTTTTACGATCAAATCGGCCTTGGGCAAAATACCGAAATACTTCGGCAGTTGCTCGTTAATAAAGGCCAGGTACTGGCGTGAGTCCTCCAGATAGCCTTCACGGCCTTCGTCGGTTTCCGGATAATAGAATTGATCATCATCTTTAATAAATTTAAAGAAGGCGGCTAAATCACCGTTAAAGCCAACCTGTTCTTTAATGGCGATCATCTCTTTGGTTAAACGCTCAACCTCATCCAGACCAATTTGGTGGATTTGCTCTGCAGTTAAATCGGTTGTGGTTGACGATTTCAACGCATAGTTGTAATAAGCTATACCGTCTTTTTGTTTAGCCACGCCGGTGGCAATTTCATCGGTGTTGCTGATGTCCTGCTCCAGCCATTGTTTTAACGCGTTGTATGCTGGCAAAAAGTGGCTTTGCAATGCGGTTTTAGTGTCTGTTTCTAACTGTTTTGCCTGCTCATCGGTTAATTTATCTGCTTTAACCAAGGCATCAATTTTACCTTTGGCATCGCTCCACAGCGGAATATCCTGCTCTGCTTCAGTAAAAGGCGCCCCCGTGATCAGATTATTAATTTGTTGCAGCACACCATCATAGGCAAAGCGCGGCGGCCGCACATCGTGCTCTGCATTGGCTTGTGCCCGCTGCAGCAACTGCGTTATCGCGCGGCTGATACCTTCGATACGTTTAACATAGGCCTGCATATCCTCAGCTGTGTCAACTTTGTGGAAGTTGATCATAATTTGCGGCAGCATGGCATGAATGCCCTGCATTTGGGTAAAGATATAACTGTTCTTACGAAAAGCTACCCCCTCTTTGGCTTGTTCGTATTGGTACACCCAGACGTCATAAGAGGTTTGCGCTTCAACATCCAGTTTATTGTAATCAAACTGCGCTTTTAACTCATCTACCGTGGCTGCCTGCCACGCTAATTGTTGATCTTCAGCGGCCAGCGAGACGTCATCAACCTGATCATACTTATCTTTACGGCCGCGGAAGGTCATTTGCAGCGGGCTTTGTTGCAGTTGCTCTTCGTACTTAACTTCAAACCATTGGTTAAGCCGCTCGGTTTCAGATTGCTGAGTTTGTTCTGTGGTTGCGTTAGCGGCTGTAGTTGATGTAGTTGAAGAGGTGTCAGGTGCCGGGTTGCAGCCGGCAAGAACGCCGGCTACGGCCATGGCTATTAAAGATTTATACATGCTCTGGGGTCCTTATTATTTTGGTTATTACCAAAATACAGCCTACCCGCAAGCAAGGTATTAGTCTAAAACAAATTGTAAGCAGATCTAAACTCAGGCACTGATCCGTTTATATTGCCGGTACTGCGGTACCCAAAAATTGTCGTCAATTTTCTGCTGCAGTTGCGCATCATCCAGCTCTAATGCCAGGCCTTGTTGCATAGCAACTTTAGCCACATTAAAGGCTATAAGTTTGCTTAATGCCGCCAATTCAGTAAAAGCCGGTAATAAACCGCCTTCTCCGGTATTGGCTTTGGGTGATGCCGCAGCCAGGGTTTTACTGGCCTCACGCAGCATTTCGTCGCTGATAAGCCGCGCTTTACAGGCAATAACCCCCAAACCAACGCCCGGAAAAATATAGCTGTTATTACACTGTGCAATGGCGTAGCGTTTGCCGTTAAACTCTACCGGGGCGAAAGGGCTGCCGGTGGCAATGATCACATCGCCGTCAGTCCAGCTTATGACCTGCTCCGGCGTGGCTTCAACCTGGCGTGACGGATTGCTAAGTGGAAAAATAACCGGCGTAGCGCAACCTTTTTTCATCGCCCGCACTACTGCTTCGGTAAACAAACCGGCCTGGCCGGACACGCCAATTAAAATACCCGGCTGGGCGCAGTTCATCACATCCAGTAAACTTGGAAACTCGCTGCTGTAGCTCCACAGGGCAATAGCGGCTGAAGACTGTGTCAGAGCTTGTTGGAAATCGCGTAACCCGGGCGTGGTATCGGTAAGTAAGCCAAAGCGGTCAACCATAAACACCTGAGCACGCGCCTGCGCTTCACTAATGCCCTCTGCCACCATTTGGCTGATCACCTGCTCAGCGATACCGCAACCGGCAGAGCCGGCGCCGACAAATACCACTTTTTGCTCCGATAACCGCGTGTTTTTACTGCGACACGCTGCCAGTAAAGTGCCGACAGTTACCGCAGCAGTGCCCTGAATATCATCGTTAAAACAACATACCTGGTCGCGGTAACGCTGCAGCAACGGCATCGCATTGGGCTGGGCAAAATCTTCAAACTGAATAATAGCTTCCGGCCAGCGGCGTTTAACGGCCTTGATAAATAAGTCGACAAACTCATCATATTCAGCCTGGTTTACGCGCTTTTGTCGCAGCCCCATATACATAGGGTCGTTTAACAGTTTTTCATTGTTGGTACCCACATCCAGCATCACCGGCAAGGTATAGGCCGGGCTGATACCGCCGCACGCGGTGTAAAGCGACAGCTTACCGATAGAAATACCCATGCCGCCAATACCCTGATCGCCCAGGCCCAGCACGCGCTCACCATCGGTAACCACTATTACCTTTACTTTACGCTTGGTGGCGTTACGCAGCACATCGTCTAACTGATGCCGGTCCTGATAGCTGATAAACAAACCGCGGGCACTACGGTAAATATCAGAAAACTGCTCGCAGGCATCGCCTACCGTCGGGGTATAGATAATCGGGATCATCTCTTCCAAATGCTGCTGCAGTAAGCGGTAAAACAAGGTTTCGTTGTTGTCCTGAATAGCGCGCAGGTAAATATGCTTATTAATCGCTGTATCAAAGCTTTTGTACTGCATGTAAGCCCGGCTTACCTGCTCTTCTATAGTCTCGTAGCGTGGCGGCAACAACCCGGCTAAATTAAATGCCAAGCGCTCGTCAGCGGTAAAGGCGCTGCCCTTATTTAGCAGCGGCGTTTCTAACAGGGCCGAACCGGCGTAGGCGGTATACAAGGGTGTTTTTTTTACAGGACTGCTCATGGGACGAATATTCCAAATAATCAACCAGATGCGTTTATACGCGACCGGAACTGATAGAAAAATTAATAGATAGTACTGATGCGTGGATTTAAAACAGACAGAATAAATAAGCCTTCGGTGTTGCAGAAATCGATAGCACGGATAATGTCAGGCTGGCTTAATTCCAGCAACTCTAAAACGAATGGATCGACCAGTTGCCTGGTGGAATACATTTCCGGATGCTGGTTAGCCAGCGCCAGCCTTGCAGCCAGATGTAAAATTAATTGCGCTTTGTTTTTCTGATTAAAATTATTGCTGTGTTGCAGCGCCACCGGTTCAACGATGCTGTCGGGTAATTGCCACAAATGCAGCAGCTCAGCACCACATTGGGCATAAGTAAAACCCAATACCCGTTGCTGTAACTGCCACGGCAGCTCGTCAGAGGTGTAGTTTTGACACTGATTGGCTTGTTGCGCTTCGTAATGCAACACCACCATTTCGCCGATATTGTGTAGTAAGCCGGCAACATAAAACCGATCTGATGGTTTTAAGCCACAGCTTTGCGCCAAAAACCGTGCTATTAAAGCCGCATTGACGCTTTGCTCCCAGAACCGTTCCAGATCAATGGCGGAGGTATCTACCTTACTGCAGGCAGACGCGATACCAATACTAAGCACCAGGTTATACACCTGGGTTTTACCTAGTACCAACAGGGCTTTGCTGACACTTTCAACCTGATACGGCAGATTATAAATGGCACTGTTGGCCAGTTTTAACAGCTTTGATGTCAGCACCGGATCTAATAATATGACTTCTGCCACTTCATCCAGACTGGCAGTATCTGAATCCATCAGCTGTTTGACACGTAAATAGCCTTCCGGCAAAGCGAAAAGGTCTGCAACATTTTGTGCATATTGCAAGGCTTGCATTGAATTGAGTCTCCCGCAGCAGAACGCTGCTGACAAAGCGTGTCTGCTATAAGTGTTGCTGGTTGGCGCGATTTTACAAGCTTTAGCGGGAAAAACTTAGTGTTTTTTGTCAAAATGCCGGTTTTACAGGTTTGCTGCAATGAGGCGCGATGCGGCCCAGCGTACCGGGCCCGCGCGCTAATCTAGTTAAGCTACCAAACTGCGCAACATCCAGGCGGTTTTTTCATGCACTGTCATGCGCTGAGTTAATAAATCCAGCGTAACTTCATCCGCCGCTTGGTCCGCTACCGGCACGATAGAACGTGCCGTTTTGGCGATCGCTTCCTGGCCTTTCACCAGATCTTTAATCATCTCTTCTGCAGACGGTATACCGTCGGCTTCTTTAATGCTGGTCAGTTTGGCGTACTCTTTGTATGAACCGGGCGCAAATTCACCCAGAGCGCGAATACGTTCGGCAATATCATCTACCGCTAATGCCAGCTCATTATACTGGGTTTCAAACAAGGTATGCAGGGTTTGAAACATTGGCCCGGTAACGTTCCAGTGATAATTATGCGTTTTCAAATACAGCGTATAACTGTCAGCCAGTAACACAGATAAACCTTCAGCAATGGCTTTACGTTGTTCTTCATTAATACCAATATTGATTTTCATAGCAGATCCTCTGATTGAGTATGGCGTTGGCACCAACATAGCATAAAACCGACAGCATAAAATGACAGCGGTAAAAAGACACTCCGGCCTAACCATAGGTGAATGAAACAGCTGCAGTAGTTATTGGGGCAAAGCAGGAAAAATCAAGTGTTTAAACAAAAACGCCGGTCATTACTGACCGGCGCTGTGGATTAATCAAGCCAATTAATTTGCCAATTGGGCGGCGAGGTATTCTTCGTAGCTGCCAACGAAATTACGCATATCTTTATCGGTAATTTCAATGATACGGCTGGCCAGTGACGATACAAATTCGCGGTCATGGCTGACAAACAGCAAGGTGCCTTTGTAATGTTCCAGTGCCAGGTTTAACGCTTCGATAGATTCCATATCCAAATGGTTGGTTGGCTCGTCCATTACCAGAATATTTGGCCGTTGCAGCATTAACTTACCAAACATCATGCGGCCTTTCTCACCACCGGATAACACCTTTACCGACTTTTTAATATCGTCCTGGGAGAACAACAAACGGCCTAAGATGCCGCGGATAGCCTGTTCGTCATCAGACGGCTGTTTCCACTGTGTCATCCAGTCAAACAACGTCATGGCTTCGCTGAACTCATGCGCATGATCCTGAGCGTAGTAGCCGATTTTGGCGTTTTCCGACCACTTAACGCTGCCCGATTCCGGCGTTAAATCGCCTACCAAACATTTCAGCAAGGTAGTCTTACCTATACCGTTAGCACCCAAAATAGCCACCTTTTCACCTACTTCAATAGTAAGGCCAAGGTTTTTCAGCAGCTTAAGCTCGCCAAAGCTTTTGCTCAGGCCTTCTACTTCCAGCGCTAAACGGTATAACTGCTTTTGCTGCTCAAAGCGGATAAACGGACTTACGCGGCTGGAGGCTTTCACCTCATCCAGCTGAATTTTATCGATTTGCTTGGCGCGCGACGTGGCCTGCTTGGCTTTAGACGCATTAGCCGAGAAACGGCTGACGAAGGTTTGCAACTCGGCTATTTGCGCTTTTTTCTTGGCATTATCTGATAACAAACGCTCGCGGGCCTGAGTGGCGGCAAACATATATTCGTCATAGTTACCCGGATACAGGCGCAGCTCGCCGTAGTCCAAATCCGCCATGTGGGTACAGACGCTGTTTAAGAAGTGACGGTCGTGCGAAATAATTACCATAGTGCTGTTGCGCTCGGCCAACACGTTTTCTAACCAACGAATGGTATTAATATCCAGGTTGTTGGTCGGTTCGTCCAACAGCATAATTTCCGGGTCTGCAAACAATACCTGCGCCAGCAATACCCGCAGCTTAAAGCCCGGTGCTATGGCCGACATCAGGCCAAAATGCTGCTCTACCGGAATACCAACACCAATCAGTAACTCACCGGCACGCGACTCTGCGGTATAACCGTCCATCTCACCAAAAGCAACTTCCAGATCGGCCACTTTCATGCCGTCTTCTTCGCTCATTTCGCTGCTGGCGTAGATCCGGTCGCGCTCTTCTTTTACCGCCCACAATTCACCATGGCCCATAATCACAGTGTCGATTACTGAGTACTGCTCAAAGGCGAATTGATCCTGGTTCAGCTTAGCCACGCGATGATTCGGTTCTACAAACACATGACCTGCGCTTGGCTCCAATTCGCGGCTTAAAATCTTCATAAACGTCGATTTACCGCAGCCGTTGGCGCCGATTAAACCATAGCGATTACCTTCGCCGAATTTAATCGAAATATTTTCAAACAGCGGCTTAGCGCCAAATTGCATTGTAATGTTAGCAGTTGATATCACAGTGTGTTCCAGACCAGGTTAATACGGGCAAGCTAAGACAGCTAAGGGTAAAAAGTGCGCTACTATACGCGTTTTCAGCACGAATTTCAAAACAAACGCCCGGTAAATACCGGGCGTTTGTTAAATGGCAGCTGACATTAAGCTCAGCCTTTGGCTTGCGCCACCGCCGTTTGGCATAATTGGGTGATCTTTGCCCAATCTTTTGCCGCTACCGCCTCATCCGGCACTATCCAGGAGCCACCGACGCATTTTACGTTGGGTAATGCCAGGTAATCGCGAAAGTTGCTCTCGTTTATGCCGCCGGTGGGGCAAAAGCGGATATCGGCAAAAGGACCGTGGATCGACTTTAATGTCTTAACACCACCGGCAGCTTCTGCCGGGAAGAATTTAAAGTGGGTATAACCCAGCCCTGTGCCTTCCATCAGCTCGGAAATGCTGGCGATACCCGGGATCAGCGGAATAGCCGCATCTTTACCGGCTTGCAGCAGCTCACGGGTTAAGCCCGGGCTGATAGCAAACTTAGCGCCGGCCTCGACAACCTGTTGTAACTGTGCTGCCGTAGTAACGGTGCCTGCACCAACAATGGCATCAGGCACTTCCTGCGCCAGTAAGCGGATGGCATCCAATGCCACCGGGGTGCGCAGGGTTACTTCCAGCACCTTAATGCCGCCGGCCAGTAGCGCTTTAGCCATCGGCACTGCGTCCGCGAGGTCTTTGATAACAATCACCGGAACGACCGGACCTTGCGCAAACAGGGTATCTGGTTGCAACTGCCAATTTTCAAATGCCATATTAATTACTCGCCAAAAATTGTTTCAGGTAAACTGCCGCGCCCACTAACCCGGGCTGCTCTGCAGTAACGACATAGGTGGCGATCCGGCGATTAAATGCGCTAAACCGGCCTTTTGCTTCAAAACGTGCTCTGAACTCGCTTTGGCCAGCCAGAGGTAATAATTTCGGCGCTATACCGCCGGCAACATAAACGCCGCCAAAGGTGCTTAATGTCAGCGCTAAGTTGCCTGCCACACTGCCCAGCGCAGCAAAAAACTGTTGCACGGTGGCCGTGGCCAGTGCCGACTCGCCGCTTAAGGCTTGCTGCGCAATATCGGCTGCAGACAGCGGCTCCACAACCTGGCGCCGATATAACGCCAGGGCTTTATAAATGGCTTCAAGCCCGGGACCGGACAACAACCGCTCCGGCGATACATGGCCGTACTCTTTGGCCAGCATTTGCTGAATAAACCATTCCTGTTCGTTTTGCGCCGCCCAGTCAACATGGCCGCCTTCACCGGGCAGCGGGATATACTGCTCATTTACCGGCAGTAAATGCGCCACACCCAGACCGGTACCGGCACCTAACACCGCCATCGGCTGGCCCGGTTGCGCTTCACCGCTACCTAACTGCACTTTTTCTGTTGCGCTTAGTGCCGGTAAACACATGGCCACGGCGGTAAAGTCATTAATGACCTGCAGCGCCTCTAAGTCCAGTTGTTGTTGCATAGCACGCACGGAGAAATGCCAGTGGAAATTGGTCATGCTGACCTCATCACCATTGACCGGACAGGCAATAGCAATCGCCACGTGCTTAATACCGGTGAGCTGATGCTGTTGGCGGTAATGGGCCAATGCATCGGCCAGGGTAGCAAACTCTGCACAGGGATAAACTGCAATCTGATCCAGCGCTAAGCTGGTCAAATTCACCCGGCTGAACCGTGCGTTGGTGCCACCGATATCGGCAACAATAGCGTGGGTAGGCAACTTAGCCATGCAGGTGCTCCTCAGTGGTAAACAAGCTGCAGGCACCCTGCTCGGCTCCGGTTAACTGACTGCGCAGCGCGCCAAACATTTCGCGTCCCATGCCATAATAGCTGCCGGCCATGTCCAGCGTAGCCACTTCGCGTGCTGCCATTTCAGCATCGGACAACAACACTTCCAGCCGGCCGGTGTTACCGTCTACCAGCATCATATCGCCGGTTTTTATCTTAGCGATATTGCCGCCGTCTATCGCTTCCGGCGTAACATGAATAGCGGCCGGCACTTTGCCTGAGGCACCGGACATACGCCCGTCGGTTACCAGCGCAACTTTGTAACCCCGGTCCTGCAACACGCCAAGCGGTGGTGTTAATTTATGCAGCTCCGGCATACCACAGGCTTTAGGGCCCTGGAAACGCACCACCACAATGCAGTCTTTATTCAGCTCACCGGCTTTAAAGGCGGCGTCTAATTCGTGCTGGCTGGAAAATACCACTGCCGGCGCTTTTACTACTTCGGTGCCTTCACGCAGCGCCGAGGTTTTAATTACGCCACGGCCAACATTACCGGACAATACTTCCAGGCCACCATGGTCTTTAAAGGGTTTTTTCACTGTGGCCAATACATCCGGGTCCAATGAGCTTTGCGGAGCATCAACCCAAACCAGTTTGCCATCCTGCATTACCGGCTGTTGGGTGTAGCGGCGTAAGCCAGGCCCGGCGACCGTTTGTACGTCTTCATGCAGTAAGCCGGCATCCAGCAGTTCGCGAATAAGCAGAGCCATACCACCGGCATGCTGGAAATGGTTAATATCGGCCTGGCCATTCGGGTAAATCCGCGTTAGCAGCGGTGTGGCGGCCGATAACTCAGCAAAATCGTCCCAGTTAACAATAAAGCCGGCAGCACGCGCCATGGCAATTAAATGCATGGTGTGGTTGGTTGAGCCGCCGGTGGCCAGCAAACCAACAATGCCGTTAACAATGGCTTTGGCATCCACCAACTTACCTATCGGCAGATAATCAGTGCCTAAATCGGTTAAACGCGTAACCTGGCGCGCCGCCGCTTTGGTCAGCTCATCACGCAGCTCTGTGCCCGGGTTAACAAAAGATGAGCCGGGTAAATGCAGGCCCATAATTTCAACCACTAACTGGTTAGAGTTAGCCGTGCCGTAGAAGGTACAGGTACCGGCAGAGTGATAAGACGCCGACTCAGCCGCCAGCAGCTCTTCCTTGCCTACTTTGCCCTCGGCATATAACTGCCGCACCCGCGCTTTTTCTTTGTTCGGAATGCCCGATGGCATAGGCCCGGCCGGCACAAACACAAAGGGTAAATGGCCGAAGCTCAAAGCCGCCATAAATAAACCGGGTACAATTTTATCGCAAATGCCCAGCATTAAGCCGCCATCAAACATATTGTGCGACAAACCAACGGCTGCCGACATGGCAATAATATCGCGGCTGAGTAAGCTCAGCTCCATGCCGGGTTGGCCCTGGGTTACGCCATCGCACATTGCCGGTACACCACCGGCAAATTGCGCTACGCTGCCGACATCCTGCACCGCTTGCTTAATAATGGCCGGGTAATGCTCATATGGCTGATGCGCCGACAGCATATCGTTGTAAGACGACACTATGCCGATATTGGCTTTGGTCAGGCTGCGTAAATCGCCTTTATCCTGTTGATTACAGGCAGCAAAACCGTGCGCCAGATTGCCGCAGCTTAATACGCCACGATGCGGGCCTTTTAACCTGGCCTGCTCTAAGCGTTGTAAATAGATGTCGCGGCTGCGTTGGCTGCGGGCGATAATTCTGTCGGTTACTTTCTGAATCACAGGATCCATGATTTACCCCTGATGTTCGGTATACATCACTGCGACATGCGCCACAGGATGGTGTAAAAAGGCACGGATTGGCATGGCAGGCACATCTTGCCCGGCCATTGCTTTATTCAGTACCGCGAGTTTATTGGCACCTACCAGATGTAAAAACAGATGCCGACTGTTTAATAATCTGGGCAGGCTTAATGATATGCGCTCATAGGGCGCGGTTTCTGGCTGCACTGCCAGTACAGCCGGAGCATCGGCTGCCAGCCCGGCTTGAATTTGTTCGCTGCAGGGAAATAACGACGCGGTATGGCCGTCTTCACCCATGCCGAGGATCACGGCATCAAAAGTGGGTAAACCGGCAATACGTGGCAGTACTTGTGCTACGCCATCAAAGGCTGACGCCGTATCGGCATACAAGCTGATAAACTTTGCTGCTTTAGCGTTATGTTGTAATAACACTGCCTTTACCAGCCGTTCATTAGAATCGTTTTGCGTGTCATCCAGCCAACGGTCATCTGCCAACAACACCGTAACTTTATCCCAGGCTAAATCGACCTGACTTAACGCAGTAAATAACGCCTGCGGTGTTTTACCGCCGGACACCACTAAATAAGCGGCACCGCGCTCGTTAATGGCCTGTCGTAAAATGGCCACCAGGCGCTTGGCAAATTCTGCGTTTAATGCGCCGGTGTCAGTAAATTGGTTCAGTTGCATCATGGCTTATTCTTCCCAGTTACGCTCGTCACGTGCCAGCATAGAAATCGCGGCAACAGGGCCCCAACTGCCGGCCTGATAAGTTTTCGGCGGCTCGTTGCTGGTTTTCCACGCGTTCAGAATGCCGTCAACCCAGCTCCAGGCGTGCTCAACTTCATCGCGGCGCACAAACAAATATTGGTTACCCAACATGGCTTCCAGCAGCAAACGCTCGTAAGCGTCGGCAATACGCTGCGATTTAAAGGTTTCGTCAAAACTTAAGTCCAGCTTGCTTTCCTGCAGGCGCATATGTTCGCCCAGGCCAGGGATTTTATTCAGTACCTGAATTTCCACGCCTTCATCCGGTTGCAGACGAATAATCAGCTTGTTCGCCGGCAGTTGGTTATAAGTAGCATGGAAAATATTGTGCGGTTGCGGTTTAAAGCAAATCACCACTTCGCTGAGCTTACCGGCCATACGCTTACCGGTACGCAGGTAAAACGGCACCCCGGCCCAACGCCAGTTGTCAATATCCACCTTAATAGCCACAAAGGTTTCGGTTTTGCTGTTTGGCCTTGCCCCCTCTTCTTCCAGATAACCCGGCGCTGCCTTACCGGCAACAAAACCGCTGGCGTATTGGCCACGCACGGTTTTTTCCTGAATATTGCTGATATCAATACGGCGCAGCGCTTTGAGCACTTTTAACTTTTCATCACGGATGCTATCGGCATCCAGCCTGGCCGGCGGTTCCATGGCAATTAAGGTTAATACCTGCAGTAAGTGGTTTTGCACCATATCACGCATTTGGCCGGCATCGTCGTAGTAGCTCCAACGGCCTTCTACGCCTACTTCCTCAGCCACAGTGATCTGCACATGGTCAATCGAGTTATGGTCCCAGTTACCGGCAAAGATGGCGTTAGCAAAGCGCAGTGCTAACAAGTTAAGCACCGTTTCTTTACCCAGATAGTGGTCAATCCGGTAGATCTGGCTTTCTTTAAAGAACTCGGCCACCTGATCGTTAATTACCTTAGATGAGGCTAAGTCATGGCCGATAGGTTTTTCCAGCACTACCCTCGCAGGCTCCTGTGCCAGCCCGGCAGCCGCCAGGCCTTTACAGATGGCGCCGAACAGCGATGGAGGCGTGGCAAAATAACTTACCGGCACGCGCTGGTTGATGTCGGCAACAGCGGTTAGCTTGTGGTAATCCTGCTCATTGGCTAAATCCAGTTGTACATATACCAGCTTGCTTTGCAGGCGCTGCCATACAGCGTTATCCAGCGGTTCTTTTAAAAATTTGTTCAGATTGGTCAGCACCAGCTCTACATAGGCTTCGGTGCTCATTTCATCGCGGGCAACACCAATAATACGTGACTGCGGACAGAGTAAATCTGCTTTTTCTAACTGATACATGGCGGGCAAAAGCTTACGCCTTGCCAGGTCGCCTTTGGTACCAAAAAGAATTAAGTCGCAGGCGGAATTTTGTGCTGTTGTCGTCATAACTGACCCTTGATTTAGATGTAATTTTACAACACTTTGGCCATACTAGCGCAGCATAACGGGGTTGTAAACCAGATATCTTGTAATTAAATTACATAACGCGTAATGTTTTGACTATTCTTATATAATAAGGCAGCCTTAGCAACGGATCTGTCGTTTTGTGGTAAATTTAATACTATTTTGACCACAAAGCCGTTGTATAACACCAAGCGTTACAGGTTGTATCAGGCCTAATTATAAGTCAGGAATTGCCGGATGAATGTGCTGGAAAAAATCGTCAATAGCGTAAACAGTTTTAGTAAATCGGAGCGTAAAGTTGCCGATGTTATTCTGGCCAACCCGCAAACCACTATTCACAGTAGTATAGCGGCCCTGGCGAAAATGGCAGATGTCAGCGAACCCACGGTTAACCGCTTCTGCCGCAGGCTGGATACCAAGGGCTTTCCTGATTTTAAGCTGCATTTAGCACAAAGCCTGGCCAACGGCACGCCTTATGTAAACCGTCATGTTGAAGAAGAAGACGGCCCTGAAGCCTATACAGCAAAGATTTTTGAATCCACCATGGCGGCGCTGGATACCGCAAGGCAACGTGTTGATATTAATACCATTAATCGCGCAGTTGATGTACTTACCCAAGCAAAGAAAATCTCCTTCTTCGGCCTTGGCGCTTCGGCATCAGTGGCACACGATGCGCAAAATAAGTTTTTCCGCTTTAATGTTCCGGTAGTGTGTTTTGACGACATTGTAATGCAACGCATGAGCGCGATTAACAGTGCTGAAGGTGACGTTGTGGTATGTATCAGCCATACGGGCCGCACCAAGAACCTGTGTGATATCGCTGCGATAGCGCGGGAAAATGACGCTACCGTTATCGGTGTAACCGCCTATGACAGCCCGCTGGCAAAAGAATGTACCTTAGTGCTGTCGCTGGATGTACCGGAAGATACCGACATGTATATGCCGATGGCGTCACGGGTGGCACAACTGGTACTGATTGATATTCTGGCCACCGGCTTTACCCTGCGCCGTGGCACTAAGTTTCGCGAAAACCTGAAAAAAGTGAAAGACAGCCTGCGTGGCTCGCGCTTTGATAAGAAAGACTTCAATAACTAAGCTTTTGGTGCAGTTGTGGTTGCAACTGCACCAACCTGTAATTTTTCTTCGCCGCCTTGCTGTATTCTGTAATAAAATTACATTACACTTAAATGCATGTAAGACACCCTCTTTGTTATCAGCAGGAAAACACCATGCACAGAAGAACTAAAATTGTAGCCACCCTCGGCCCCGCCACCAGCACGCAAATTTCAATCGAAAAGTTGATCCAGGCCGGCGCGTCGGTATTCCGGTTAAACTTCTCGCATGGCAGTGCTGATGATCATCGCGAACGTGCCACTATGGTGCGCGCTGCTGCTGAAAAGCTCGGCGCCCACGTTGCTATACTCGGCGATTTACAAGGCCCGAAAATCCGTGTCTCAACCTTTAAAAACGGTGCCGTGCAGTTAGAAGAAGGCCAACCTTATGTGTTGGATGCCGAACTGGCCAAAGGCGAAGGTGATGAGCACCAGGTTGGTATTGACTATAAGCAACTGCCGCAAGACGTGGTAGCCGGCGATTTACTGTTGCTGGACGATGGCCGCATTCAGCTGAGTGTTGAGCGCGTAGAAGGCGCCCGTGTTTATACTACCGTTACGGTAGGCGGTAAGCTGAGCAACAACAAAGGCATTAACCGCCAGGGCGGCGGTTTAACAGCCCCTGCCCTGACCGACAAAGACAAACGCGATATTATTACCGCTGCGCAGATTGATGTCGATTTTCTGGCAGTGTCATTCCCGCGCTGTGGTGACGATTTACGTTTAGCCCGCGAGCTGGCACAAGCTGCCGGCTCTGACGCACGCATTATGGCCAAGATTGAGCGCGCTGAAGCCGTAGCAGATGACGCAACCCTAGATGACATTATCCGCGCTTCAGATGCGGTAATGGTTGCCCGTGGTGATTTAGGCGTAGAAATTGGCGATGCCGAATTGGTTGGTCAACAAAAACGCATTATTGCCCGTTCACGCCAGTTAAACCGCGTGGTGATCACCGCGACCCAGATGATGGAAAGCATGATTGAAAGCCCGATGCCAACCCGTGCTGAGGTTATGGACGTAGCTAACGCCGTGCTCGACGGCACTGATGCCGTGATGCTGTCAGCCGAAACGGCCGCCGGTAAATACCCGACAGAAACCGTACGTGCTATGGCGCGGGTATGTGACGGTGCCGAGAAACACCCCAGTGTGCAAATCTCCAAACACCGTATGGATGTTACCTTTACCGAGATCAGCGAAACCATCGCCTTATCGGCAATGTATGCAGCTAACCATCTGGAAGGCATTAAAGCCATTATTACGCTGACAGAGTCCGGTTATACCGCCAAGCTGATGTCACGTATTACCTCACCACAGCCTATTTATGCGCTGTCACGCCACAGCAAAACACTGAATAAGATGGCGTTATACCGCGGCGTGTATCCGGCGTTTTTTGACAGCACAGCTTTAGTTGGCCAATCCCTGGCCGATGCAGCAATAGATGCTATTAAGCTGAAAGCCGGGCTGAAAAGCGGTGATTTGGTCATTATGACGCACGGCGACGTGATGGAAACCATAGGCGCATCTAACACCTGCAGGATTGTGCAGGTAAAATAAGCACTACAACAATAAAAAAGGGCCTGCGGGCCCTTTTTGTTTGTTGCGATGTATGAGCTCAAAATACGTCGCGTTGCAACTTGCGGACTTTTTGCGCTGCGCGGTATTGCACAAATTGCGGCGCCAATGCAGTAAGCGCCGAGCCCGACACCACAAAGATGGCGCCAAGCCAGGACCACAGATTCAACTGCTGCGGCACTAAAAAACCCGGCAACAACCAGCCGATAACATTGGCGAATAAGATGGTAAACAACGGCGTTACTGCCAGCACCGCACTCACCTTCGACGCTTCCCAATGATGCAGCGCTTCGGCAAAGGCGCCATAAGCCACCACAGTATTTAAACAACAGAAAATCAGCAAAGCCCAGTGTAGCTGGCTCATGCTTTGCAACGGCGCAAAATCTGACAAGGGTAAAAATGCTATGCTACCGCCAACGTAGAGTAAGTACATAATTTGTTTCGAGCTGTAATGCACCAACAATTGCTTTTGCGCCAACGCATAAGCGGCCCAGGTAACAGCGGCGGCAATGACTAACAACACGCCGAGGGTTTCGCTACCGGCTTGTAGCACTAACAGCAGTAAGCGTTCGTTAAAAAACAACAGCAGCCCAGCGACCAGTATCACGGCGCCTACTTTCTGCCACAGCAATAGCCGCTCTTTAAAAATAACCACGCCGCCGAGCATCATCAGAAAGGGCGCCAGTTGTATCACCACCTGGCCGGTTTCTGCACTCAGGTAATTTAAGCCACTAAGGTACATAATGTAATTCGACAATAAGCCGGCTACGGCAATCAGCATTAACCAGGCTACCTTGCCGCTGAACAATACGGCAAGTGCCGGCAGCTTACCGCGCAGGCCCAGCCATATACCAACCATCACCGCAGCAGCCAGAAAGCGGATCGCCGTTATGGTGTTGGCTGTCATCACATCCAGCAGTATTTTCAGCGCTATCGGTAAGATGCCCCATAACACTGCCGTGGTGAGCGCTAACAGCAGACCAGCCAGGCTTTTACCTGTAATTTGATGCATCATGATCCCGATTTAATTGACCGCAGGCAACAATGCCGCAGCTCGCCGGTTACAACGGCGGCATTTTCGCTTATTTGTGCTGAACTTGTCGCGTTATATCGCCGGCAGTTGCGACTAAATTACCGTCACTTGCGCTATATCAAACCCCGGCACTGGCATCAGGCTCTATACTGAACGCAGTTTTTAGCTGAATACCTGAAGAAAGCACTCTGTATGATAAAACGCATTGGCATCTTAACCTCCGGCGGCGATGCGCCGGGCATGAACGCTGCTATCCGCGCGGCAGTTCTAACCGCCGCTGCGCACAATATCGACGTAATAGGTTTTCGCCATGGTTTTAACGGCTTACTTGAGGATGATTCACAAACCTTGTTGCCACAGCATGTGCAGCATATTATCCAACAAGGCGGCACTATTTTAAAAAGTGCCCGTTGTAAAGCGCTGCATACCGATGCCGGCGCCCGCCAGGCGGCTGATGCATTGCACCGGTTACAGTTAGATGCGTTGTTAATTATTGGCGGCGATGGCAGTTTCCGTGGTGCTTTAGCTATTGCCCCTTATTACCGTGGCCAGATCATCGGCGTGCCGGGCACTATAGATAATGACGTTGATGGCACCGATTTCACCATTGGTTTTGCCACGGCAATTGATACTGCGCTGGATGCGATAGACAAAATTCGTGATACCGCTGATGCGTTTGAACGTATTTTCTTAGTGGAATTAATGGGCCGCCACTCCGGCTATATTGCGCTCTCTGCCGGTATTGCTGCCGGTGCCGAGCAAATTATTTGCCCTGAATTCGGTGCATTGCAGGCCAATGCGCTCAAAACGCTGATCACCCCCATTCAACGTGCCCAGCTGCTACGCGGCAAAAGCAGCTACATTATGGTGGTAGCAGAGAACAGTTACCCGGGTGGCACCACAGCGCTGGCAGAGGCGCTCAGTTCAGCTTTGGGTATAGAATGCCGTGCCTGTATTTTGGGCCATATTCAACGCGGCGGCTCACCGGTAGGCGCCGACCGTATTCTGGCAACCAAACTGGGCGCCTTTGCAGTAGAGCAGCTGGTAGCGGGTGCACATTTAATGATGGCAGGTGAGATTAATCAACAAGCGGTGTTGTATCCACTGGCCCAAACCGGCGAGCGAAAAAAGCAGATCGACCCGTATTTAGTGCGCTGGCAACAGCACATTGCCAGCGACTAAACACAACATCAGTTACTGAAGACTTGTTTTACGCGATCTTTATAGCTGCGGCTTACTTTTACTGACTGGCCATTGGTTAACATTAACTGATGCTCACCATTGGCCAGCATTTGCAGCTTGGCAATGGTATGCACGTTAACAATGGCTGAGCGATGCACGCGGACAAACAGTCTCGGGTCCAGCTCCTGCTCCAGTTCTTTCATGGTGCGCCGCAGTATATGCGTCTGGCCGTCGCGGGTATGGATACACATATAATCACCGGCGGCATCAACCCACTCTATAGCCGATACCGGTACCCGGGTAATTTCGCCGCTGTCTTTAATGCTGATAGCATCCGGAAAACGATCATTGACTACCGGTTCTGCGTTATCTAGCCGTTGTAAAATATTACCGGCATCATCACCGGTCAGTTTGGCGACGGCTTCCGCTAACTGGCCTTTATGTTTTTGCGTATCCTGGGCTAAAAACAATTTCAGCACTTTCTCTACGGCTTGCCGTAGCCGCTCCGGTTCAACCGGCTTTAACACGTAATCCAGCGCACTGACTTCAAAAGCATTAAACGCATAGTGATCATAAGCGGTAACGAACACGATATAAGGCAGGCTTTGCTGCTGCGCCTGCAATTGCTTTAATACGCTGAAACCATCCATGCCCGGCATTTCGACATCCAGAAATACCAGGTCCGGTTTATGTTGGCTGATACTTTCTATCGCTTGCTGGCCATTGCTGCATTCGGCAACCACTTCCAGCTCCGGAAATTCTTTTAGCCGCACCAACATCCCTTTACGGGCCAGAGGTTCGTCGTCAACTACTATTACCTTAAGCATGTTCCTGTTCCGTTTTTTCTAGTTGTAATGGAATTCTTATATTTACTTTTAAACCGCGCGGTTGGTTATGCGTTAAAACCAAGGCAAAGTCATTATCGTACAATGCTGCAAGCCGTTCTTTGGTATTCACCAGGCCAACGCCGCTATCATTGCTTTTCGGCAGACCGTCATTAATGGTCATACCCGGGCCATTATCAGCCACTTCCAGTAATAAATCGTGACCAAATTTTTTCGCCGTAATGGCTATCTCGCCACCATTAATCTGGCTGGCTACCGCATACTTAATGGCATTTTCTATCAGCGGTTGCAGTATTAAGCTGGGTACCAAAGCTTGCTCGGTACCAGGCTCAATATCAAACACTATCGACAGTCGCTCAGAGAACCTTACCCGCTCAATTTCAAGATACAGCCTGGCAGCGTAAATCTCCTGCTCCAGCGCAACTTTGTTAATGGGATCTTTGTACAACGAATAGCGCAAAAAGTCACTAAGCCTTGTTACCATTTTATTGGCTGTATCAGCTTCATTGATCAAAACCAGGGTAGAAATGGCATTTAAGGTATTAAACAAAAAGTGCGGATTAAGCTGATAACGCAGCATTTTAAGTTGGGCTTCGTGCGCTTTATTGGTGGCGGTTAGGGATTTTTGTTTTTCCAACTGCAGTGTTTGATAGTACTTAATACCGAAATACAGCCCGCTCCAGCTTAAGATGACATAAAAGGCTACCGGTGTATCACGCACGTACTTTAGCCAGTCATCCGGTCTGGCGCCGTGGCGGTATATTTCCCAGTAATTAAAGTTACGTACGGCGGTCCAGATAGCGGCAACTGCAAATGCCAACAGCAGCACTGTAAGCACCATTTTCCACGGTATCCAATGCCATACTTTTTGATAAGCGTAACGCAGCGGAATAGTAATAAGCCAGCCGATGTAAGAGTCCAGCGCAACCACAATCAGATAGGCATCGCGGGTTTCCTGCACCAAAGAACCCAGATAATTGACAATGGCAAAACCCAACCAGCCCAGAGTATGCAGGATCCAGAACTGTCTGGTACGATCTTCAAATAACTTATACACCAATAAAACCTGCGCTACGGCCGGACAATGGCCCGATTATAACCAAATAACAGTAAAGTGCCCTGCTCACTGAGCGCATTTGTCCATGTGTTGATCGCATTATATCAGCGATACAGACCGGATGAGCATGGCTTATTAACCGATGACCGGGGTTGGTTTACGATCCGGCCCCAGCGCTACAAAAGTAAAGCTGCCGGAAATGGCTTTATGCTGATCATCGTTGTACATATGCTCAACAAAGATATCCACATGCACGCGGATGCTGGTGCGCCCGACATGTTCCACTTTAGCTACCAGTTCAATAATAGTACCGGCCGGAATAGACTCTTTAAAATCCACCCGGTCTGAGCTGACGGTAACCAGCGGTTTGCGGCAAAACCGCGTTGCCGCGATAAAGGCAGCTTCATCCATCCAGGCCAGCGCTTCGCCACCAAATAAGGTATTGTGATGGTTGGTTCTGCCGGGAAACACTGTCTTGGTTACCCGGGTAACCGCATGTTCCATCCGTTTGGCGATCAGGGCGTCATTATTCATATCTGTACTCTTCTGTACTCTTTAGTACTTTGCCGGTAAAGCTTCAGGACGCGGATTCTATAAGACTTGTCTGCAATTGCAACAGTATCGCACAGAAATACGTATTCAACGCCGTGGTTAACGCTTTAGTCAGCGGCTTAACATTGGCCCCAGCGCCCTGCCGCCAACCAAATGCAGGTGAATATGATATACCTCCTGGCCGCCATGGGCATTGCAGTTCATGATCAAGCGATAGCCTTTATCGGCGATACCATGCTCGGCGGCCATTTTACGCGCCACGCTGAACAAACGCCCCAGCGCCGCTTCGTGTTGTGGCTCTACATCATTTACTGTCGGGATCAGCTGATTAGGTACCAGTAAAATATGCACCGGCGCCCTGGGGCGGATATCGCGAAATGCCGTTACCAGCTCATCCTGATATAAAATATCCGCATTGGCCTCGCGGCGAATAATTTTACTGAATACCGTTTCTACAGCCATGTCATTTTCCTTCATCGGTTTTAGCGGCATAATAGCCAGCTTAATACGCCAAAGCACTGCAGGCAAAGAGAAATACTATGAAATCTGTGAAGTACCGACTGGATATCAGCGATATCAGCGCACACCTGGTCAGCGTTAACCTGAGCTTTAAACCCGTTGATGCAATACATGAACTGGTGCTGCCGGCGTGGATCCCCGGCAGTTATATGATCCGTGATTTTGCCCGCAATATTGTCGCCATTAGTGCTACAGACAGTAACGGGCCGCTCACACTGCAGCAAATGGATAAACAACGCTGGCAGTTGCACTGTAACAGCTGCACAGTCACCGTAACTTATCAGCTGTATGCTTATGATTTATCGGTGCGCGCAGCCTATATTGACGACGAAGTGGCGGTACTGAACCCCGCCAGTTTGTGTCTGAGCGTCAGTGCACTGCAGCAGTTGCCACATAAAGTGCATATCAACAAACCAGTGTCACGCGTTACCAAAAACTGGCGGCTTGCTACCGGCTTGAATCGCGCAACGGATACGGATTTTCTTGGTTTTGGCGAATATCAGGCCAACAGTTATCAAAGCCTTATTGACAGCCCGATACTGGCGGGCCATTTCCAGCTGGCAGAGTTCAGCATCGATGACATTAAGCATTACCTGGTGGTAACAGGCGACAATTTAACCGACTTGTCGCGTTTTAGTGGTGATGTGGAAAAAATTTGCCGGCAACAAGTAACAACCTTCGGCAGCCTGCCAGCCGATTTAACCAGCTATTGGTTTTTACTTTGGGTAACAGAAGATGGCTACGGTGGCCTGGAGCATCTCAATTCAACGCTATTGCTGTGCAGCCGCTTTGACTTACCGGCGCCGGGCCAGGCTGACATTGACGACAATTATCAAAACCTGCTGGCACTTTGCAGCCACGAATATTTTCATACCTGGTGGGTTAAGCGCTTAAAACCGGCCTGCTTTGCGCAGTATCAGTTGGCAGCGGAGCAATACACGCCGCAGCTGTGGTTATATGAAGGTTTCACCTCCTACTATGATGACCTGGCACTGGTGCGTACTGGCTTAATTGACGGTAAAAGCTATATTAAAACGCTGGAAAAGACCATCTCAAGAGTCACGCGTAACCCAAGTGACACGCAACAAAGCCTGACTGACAGCAGTTTTACCGCCTGGACTAAGTTTTATAAGCAGGATGAAAATGCCGTTAATGCGGTGGTCAGTTATTACGCTAAAGGTGCGTTACTGGCACTGTGTCTGGATGCCTGGCTACGCCGCCACGGTGCCTGCCTGGATCAGATAGTGCGTCAACTATGGCAACAGTACCTGGCATCAGGTACGCCGGATAAAGCGTTACAATTGGTGCTGCAGCAACTTGGCTTTGCTGAACTTGCCACCCTGACCGATAACTGGCTAACACAGGCAATTAGCCTACCTTTGGTATCACTGTTACCGGCACTGGGATTGCAGCTAACCTTACGCCCTATGCAGCATGGCGATGATTTCGGCGGTGAGGCGACGACGGAAGCGCCGGCGTTTATCGGCGCACAAACCAAGGTTGTTAATGGCCTGGTGCAGCTGACACAGGTTTATCATGGCGGTAGTGCGCATCAGGCCGGTTTAATGAGCGGAGATCAGCTGTTAGCGCTGGATGGGCGTAAAATCAGTGCCACCAGCCTGCCACAGCTGTTAAAGCGCAGCCAAAGTGGCAGTAGCTTAACACTGCACTTTTATCGTAAAGATCGACTATTGCAAAGCCAGCTGACGTTAAATACCGCACTACAACAGGTTGCTGTGCTTACAGTTGCAGAACAAGCATTGTGCGACGCCTGGTTACAACAAGTTTAGCTGCATTAGTTTATAACCAAACCCGGTAGCAGGGCCGGATCCAACCGTTCCTGCTGCCAGTTAATGCGCCAGTCCAGATGCGGCCCGGTAACACGGCCGGTGGTGCCCACCTCTGCAATCTTCTGCCCCTGCGTTATGGTTTGCCCCACGGCTACATCAAACTTACTTAAATGCATAAAGGTAGAACTGATACCAAAGCCGTGATCCACTATCAGGGTCAGGCCGGAATAATATAAATCTTCTGCCAGCAACACTGTGCCACCAAGTGGTGCTATTACCGGAGCGCCCACCGGCGCAGCGACATCCAAACCATAGTGCGGATTGCGCGGCTCACCGTTAAATACCCGTTGGCTGCCATAAACCCCGGAAATACGTCCCTGTGCCGGCATTACCGGAGTAGCAAAAATGTATGGTAAGTCTGATATGGTTTCACGAACAGCCCGCACCTGCTGGTTGTCACGGCGAATACGCTCAGTAACCTCTGCCGGCGGTGTCACATATTTTTGCGCCACACCGTTAACATGCTGAACATCGTATTGCCGCGCGCTAAAGTTCAGCGTTGAAACATGCTCTTTACCGTCCAACACTACTTTAAGCTGATGCTCAAGTGGTGCGTCACGGCCAATACCAAACACAAAGCGGCCATCGCTGCTAAGTGGGAGCTCTGTTTGATTAAAAAACACTTTGCTGCCAAGCGGCGCTTTGCCGCGCACTAAACTGCCCTGGGTTAGCTGACCTTCAAGCTGTGGTTGCGGTTGTGCTGCCAATACAAAACTGACACTAGCTAACAGCGATAGCGCCCTTACCCACCCCTTCATATGCCACTACCTTATATTGCTTTGTGTTATCCAATTGCTTTAATTCTGCGGCGATATAATCGGCCAAACACTCAACCGTGGTATCACAAGCCACTATTTCGCAGTGCGCAGCCGGCATCGTCAATTCAAACCAGCCCTGAGCGGCCTGGTAGCGAAAACAATAATCACCGGCGCCGGCGCTCAGATATTGTAATTCAGCCGGTGCGCAAACATCTTCAGTACTGCCTAAATAAATGTCCTGCCAGCGCTCGCACCAGTATTTGTTTAACCGCGGCGCTAACATGCCATCGGTATAAATTTGGATAGTAGAGCGATGGCCATGAGCAATACGCTGGCAATTACCGTCATGCTTTTTTAAACCATGACTGTAGTGATAGTAAAAACTGTTGCTGACCTCAGGCCGCAGGGTAAAAACCAGTTGCTGTACATTGTCCGGCAGTAAAGGCGCAATTTGCTGCTGCAAAAATGCCGTGACGCTATGCTCATTTATTTCTTCGGCAGCTATAGCCACAATGGCCTGTGCCGGTGCCGCCATACTGATGCGCCCGCGTGCCGATTGAAAGTTTAAGCGCTGCAACTCAGCGCTGCTATCCATGCTAAGAGCCGCAGATAAGGCCGGTACTGCCAGTTTATGATCTACCAGCTGATCTATCGCCTGCTTAATCACTTTTTTTACTTTGGCAAAATCCAACACCATTGAGGTTTGATCTAAACCACCGTGCAGCTCTACGTCAACAATATAGCTTTCACCCAACATACCGCGCTTGGCGCACAGGTAAGAAAAATCAATAACGGTTAGATCCCGTACAAACAAAATCATTAAAAGCTCTCTGGTTACTCAGCCATATACTGACGGCATTATAACGCCGAACACGCGCCGGCAACACCTGCCACGCAGGTAAATCAACGCTTATGCTCGGTTAACCAGCTGTTTAAAATACCCACCTGGCCACATTTGTGTGCGGCATACATTAAACGGATAGCATTACTGAGCAAGATGCTGTCGCTCCATTCGGTTTTTTTCTGGATTTCTTCATAGCAGCTTAACGCTTCCGGCGTCAGGTACCCGCGTAACTCTTTTTTACCGGATTGTTTTTGCCGCTCACGATAACGCTGCTGTTTCTCAGCATTGGTCAGCGCTTTTCCACTGGAATTGGTCATGATGTCACTCTTTGGCAATCATACTGTCATACACTTAACCGGTTGTCCGGTTTGCGCGTAAAAATAAGGCTTTACACAAATCGGACTTGTTTAGCGTACAAGTGTTCGCTAAAGTGGCCCGGTATTTTCACTGGATTAAACATACATGACTAAGAATAGCTTTACAAAAGAAGATTTAATCGCTTGTGCCAATGGCGAATTGTTTGGTGAAGGCAACAGCCAGTTACCTTCTGACAATATGCTGATGATGGACCGCATAGTACATATTTCTGAAGAAGGTGGCTTATACGGCAAAGGACAAATTATCGCTGAGCTGGATATAACACCAGATCTGTGGTTTTTCGCCTGTCACTTTAAAGGGGATCCGGTAATGCCGGGTTGCCTGGGTCTGGATGCCATGTGGCAATTAGTCGGCTTCTTTTTAGGCTGGTGTGAAGGTCCGGGTAAAGGCCGCGCTCTGGGCGTGGGCGAAGTTAAGTTTACCGGTCAGGTTCTGCCAACGGCAAAAAAAGTCACTTATACCATCAATATGAAGCGTGTGATTAAACGCAAACTGTTTATGGGTATTGCTGACGGTATCGTCAGTGTTGATGGCCGTGATATTTACGTAGCAGAAGATTTAAAAGTCGGTTTATTTCAGGACACATCGAGCTTTTAATGTAACAACCTGAAAATGACAAAAGCCCCGCAGACTACTCTTGCCGGGGCTTTTTTAATGCGGTAAATAACTACACAGAAAACTATTTGCCTATAAAACTATTGGCCTTTATTAAACAATCCAACGTTGCGATCTTCGATGGCCTCGCGCCAGCCTCCTAACCATTGTGAGCGCGTATCTAAACCTTGATAAGGGCAAATTTCTTTGGACCGTCCGGTTACACCGGCACGATAACCTTGAGCATGAGCACGTTCCAGACGATCACGTTTTTGTCTTTTCATACGGCAGTCTTCCTCAACTTTTGTGTGATAAAAATAACCGCAACATGTCTTGCGGTTACCCTTTAATAGATAGCCCGGACTGCGCAAAGGTTCAATTTGAATACGGCAGATTAATTGCTTGACAATGGCTAACAAACTGAACTTGTTTAAGATTTGATGACAGTTTTATTTATATCTAATTACACTAACCCAGCGTTTTCTTATAGCAAAGTTCCACACATCAGCAACAGAGATAAAAAAAGCTGCCGAAGCAGCTTTTTATCACACCTTAGTTTTACGCCACCACAGCAGACCGGAGCACAACAGCAGCAAACTCCAGGGCAAAGAGCCACCTTTACGTTTATACTCTGTTTCCTCTGAAGCACAGTTTTCTGCTTCGCCATTGGCAACCGGCATTAACTTCACCGCTATGGCCACATCTTCTTCTATGGTATTGCCGCTGCTGTCTAACACCACTTCACCTAAGGCATTACGCTGCTCGCGCTTAACCAAAGCAGTAGCCAGAATTTCACCATTGTTATTAATATCCGCCGCATCTACTATGGTGTAAGGCACATCACAACCCAGCAAGGTATTCAGATCACGGAAGCTGTCTGCAGTAATATCATAGACAAAACCATGATAACGGCGCGTGGTTGTGCCGGCTAACATTACCTCTGCTCTGCCTACTACCTGATCGAGATCATTTATCGCATTAGGTATCGAGGTTGAACTGGTAAAAAAATCTTGCGGGAATACGGTTTGCGCAGAGCTATAATCATGGTAAAAAAACTTGTTTCTACCGACAGAGTTAATTACTTTGCTGGCGTAACCGACCACGATGTCATTGTTATTCACTGCGACAGCATCACTGTTTAACCACTCCAGCGGATCAATCAGTGGTAGCACCTGCTCTTCAACATACAAGCTGGCGTGCTGTGCACGAAGATTCCTGTCTGAGTCAGTATATACCGAGCGGCCTACCGCCAAGCCGTTGTTATTAACACTGTTTGCTACGCTAAAATAAGTGCTGCCATCTACACCCTCACCATCAAAAGGTTCACCGGTGTTTTTATCGCCAAGAAAACCAAACACTCTCGCTTCGCCAACCGTACCATTGGCCTGCAACTGCCAAATCATAGCCCTTTGGTGATAACTGCCGCTTACCGCATCGTTATACAAACAGTTGTTTACCGGTGTATTTGAACCATCACAATCTTCTTCTATAGCAGTCTGATCATCTTCGTCCATACCACTACTGCCATAACCGGCAATCAAGCCGTTGTCACTGATAGCTTTGGCTACAGTAAAGCCACCGCCCAGCTCCTGATAAGGGGCCGGAATAGTCGTTACCTGATTATCCTGTACTACCACGCCTAACTGATATGGCAGCTCAGGTACCCAAACATCGCGCTCTTCAGGCTCAGGAGTTGTATCTGTTGGCGCCGGTGTAAAACTCTGCAAACTAAAGGTGGTGCTTGCAGTCCCCACTGCAACACCAGCGTTATTAATGTCGTATAGATATTCATTGTTGCTACGCTGCCGGGTGAGATCACGCAACGGCATATTTTGTAACATACCGTCTATAGTAGATACATACCCCAACGAGTATCCTATGCGTTGGTTTGCGGGATTAAAACGCAACAGAATGTTTAGTATAGCGGCGTCAATATTGCCGTTAATAGCATCAGCCAGTTGCTCGTCCGTTAGTAAAGCAATCACGGCATTACTTTCAAAATCGATAGCATCAAGGTCCAACGGGAAATTAAATGCTCCTAAACCATTGCCGTTACCTGATGCATTGGTGCTCAAAGCACCATTAACAACCACACTTCCGGCATCGTTTATTGCCGCAGCATAGGTAGACTTTACTTCGCTGACTTCACCAATCTCAACGACGCTGTACACTGCCGCTTGCACAGAACACAGACTTAACAGCGGCAATATCGCCAGGCTGATGCGTGATAACTTCATTCGGGGCCCCTAAAATTTACTACGATTCTTATGCGTCTAATTCTTCCCAGCGCGCATACGCTTGCGCCAGCTTCGACTCGGTCTGTTGTAATTGGTTCAATGTAGCTTGCGTTTGCTCTGTGCTTTGCTTAAAAAACTCCGCATCATTCACTTTCAGTTGTAAAGCTTCAAGCTCAGCTTCAAGTTGCTCCAGCAAAGCCGGCAGTTGCTCCAGTTCACGCTGTTCTTTGTATGATAACTTCTTAGCACTGCTAACAGAAGCCTGCAGCGGCGTTTGTTCTGTAACGCTCTGTGATGGCTTTGTCACTTTTTGTGCAGTGGCTGCAGTTGGTTGCATGCGTTGCTGGTAAGCGATAACGTCGTCATAACCCCCGGCAATATCAATAATGCGGCCGCCACCGGCAAACAGCAGTGAGCTGGTCACGGTGTTATTTACAAATTCGCGGTCGTGGCTTACCAGCAGTACTGTGCCCTGGTATTGCTGCAAAATATCTTCCAGCAACTCCAGCGTTTCCACATCCAGGTCATTGGTCGGTTCATCCAGGATCAATAAGTTACTTGGTCTGGCAAACAGTTTGGCCAACAATAAGCGGTTTTTCTCACCGCCCGATAACGCCTTTACCGGAGTACGCGCCCGTGCCGGCGGGAATAAAAAGTCCTGCAGGTAGCTAAGCACATGACGGCTTTTACCGTTTTGGGTGATTTCTTGTTTACCTTCGGCGACGTTGTCCTGCACTGTGGCTTCTAAATCCAGTGCGATACGGTGTTGGTCGAAATAGGCCACTTCAATATTGGTGCCGCGCTTAATCTCGCCACTGTCGTGTTTATAGTCACCCAATAACAGCTTAATCAGCGTTGATTTACCGACACCGTTTGGCCCAACCAGGGCGATACGATCACCGCGCATCACCAGCAGGTCAAGCTTGTCTATAACGGTTTTGCCATTAAAGCCACAGCTTATGGCTTTGGTTTCAAATACCAACTTGCCGGAGCGATCGGCCTGCTCGATATTAAAATCGACCTTACCTAAGGTTTCCACCCTTTCTGCCCGCTCACGGCGCAGTGCTTTAAGGGCTCTTACGCGGCCTTCGTTGCGGGTACGCCGTGCTTTAATGCCCTGACGGATCCACACCTCTTCTTCGGCCAGTTTTTTATCAAACAACGCATTGTGCTGCTGCTCGTCTTCGAGCATTTTTTGCTTGCGGTCCAGGTATTCCTGATAATTGCCCGGGTGCGACGTTAACAAACCACGGTCGAGATCAATAATACGGGTAGCCAAAGCGCGGATAAAGGCCCTGTCGTGCGAGATAAAGATAATGGCGCCGGAGAAATTCAGTAAAAATTGCTCCAGCCACTGGATAGCGGCGACATCCAAATGGTTAGTTGGCTCATCCAGCAGCAAAATATCCGGCCGTGCCACTAATGCACGTGCCAGGGCAGCTTTGCGCAACCAGCCACCGGATAAGGTCGCCAGACTGGCGTTGCCATCCATACTGAACTGCTGGCACAGGTCGGCAACGCGGGACTCCAGTCCCCAGCCATCGCGGGTGTCCATTTCACTTTGTAATTTCTCAAACAGACGATAGTCGGCATCTGAGGCGCCGTCTAAATTTTCAGATAAGGTATAAAACTGCTGCGCTATTTGCGCTAAATCACCGGCGCCTTCACGAATAAAATCGGCAATTTTAACATCCATTTTTGCCGGTGGATCTTGTTCCAGCCGGCTTAAAACCACACCGGTATTCACCACTATCTGGCCATCATCCAGATTCTGCTGTCCGGTCAGCAATTTTAAAAATGACGATTTGCCGGCGCCATTGCGGCCGACCAGGCAGACGCGCTCGCCGCTAAACAAGCTAAAATCGACATGATCCAATATCGGGTTGGTGCCAAAAGCTAAACACGCCTGCTGAAAACGTAATAATTCCACTACTGTACATCCTTAAGCCATGTTGCAAGCTGGTCCGCATCAAAAGGCCAGCATAATTCGTTATCGCCCCGGCGTAACACCGGGATCATTAAGCGGTAGCGCGCAAATGCCTGCTCGTCATCGACAATATCGGCAACCTGAAACTGCCCTTCCAGCCCAGCTGTTATCAACAGCTGCTCGGCCTGCTCGCACAGATGACAGCCCCAGGTACTGTATAAGGTTAAGGCCGGGCGCATGCTATTCATACTATTAGCGCGTTAACTCAAAACAGACGTGAATATTCGGGTTACGCTTGTAATCTTCCGGCAAGGTGGCGGCGGAAATATCTTTTACCTGCCAGCCGGCCTCATTAAGCGCCACAATATCAATTTTAAAGCGGCGTTTATTGTTAGAGAAAATCACTTTGCCGCCCGGTGCCAGCCGCGGCGTCAGCAGATTTAACAAATTAACATGGTCACGCTGTACATCCCAGCTGTCCTGCATCCGCTTCGAGTTAGAAAAGGTTGGCGGGTCAACAAAAATTAAATCGAACTGCGCACGACAGCGGCCAAGCCATTGTAAGCAATCGGCTTGCTCAAACTGATACTGCTTGCCGGTTAAGCCGTTAATGGTGAAGTTACGCTTAGCCCAGTCTAAATAGGTGTTAGACATATCTACCGTAGTAACACTGGCGGCACCGCCAATAGCGGCATGCACCGACGCACTGCCGGTATAGGCAAACAGGTTTAACACCGTTTTACCTTTGGCCTGCTGCTGGATCATCCGCCGGGTAATGCGATGATCTAAAAATAAACCGGTATCAAGATAATCACGCAGGTTAACTAAAAACTTAGCGCCGTATTCGCTGACTTCTTTATACTGCCCGGCTTTATTTAACGCCTGATACTGCGAAGTGCCTTTTTGCTTTTCGCGTACCTTTAAAATCATTTTATCTGAGCTGATACCCAGTACTTGCGGTACCTGGTTTACCACATCAAATAAGCGCTTTTGCGATACCTGCTCATCAACCGTGGCCGGCGCGGCATATTCATGCACTACCACTTCGCCGTCGTACCAATCTACCGCCACGTTATACTCCGGAATATCGGCATCATATAAGCGGTAGCAGCTAAGGCCTTCTTTTTTCGCCCACTTTTGCAACTGTTTTACATTTTTCGCCAAACGATTGCCAAACGAGCTGCTTTCGCTAAAAAACAGCGCCGGTGCATCAGAGCTTACCGCGACTTGTTTTTCGGTTAAATCAAACAGGGTGAAATCACAATCCAGCGGGCCATTAGTAAACTTATAGCTTTTGCTTTTTGATAAGCGCAGCGCCCGCAGTAAATCGGTGTTGGAGGTAATAATGGCTAAGCGCCAGCCTTGATAGTGCTGTTTTAACGCCAACGAAAACTTACTGTACAGCGGTATTAGTGAGGGTAAATCGCCCAGCCGCTCGCCATAAGGCGGGTTGGTAACAATAACGCCAGGTACGCTGGTTACCGGCGCTTTTAACGCTGTCGCATCGGCATAATCAAACTGCACATAAGCGGCTACACCGGCACGGGCAGCATTTTGCTTCGCCTTGGCTAAACTACGCTCATCAAAGTCAGAGCCCCAAAACTGCACGGTAGCCGGCATTGCCCGCTCTGCCGCTTTGGCGTCTTGCTTTAATTGCTGCCACATCGCATCACGATGGCCAGGCCAGCCCTCAAAGGCAAACTTTTCGCGGCTTAAGCCCGGCGCTTTATTCAGCGCTATCAGTGCAGCTTCCACTACTATAGTGCCGCTGCCACAAAACGGGTCAAACAACGGCTGCTCTGCCTGCCAGCCGGAACGCTTTAACAGCGCCGCAGCTAAATGCTCTTTTAATGGTGCTTCGCCCTGACCGGCACGGTAACCGCGCTGGTGCAAAGACGGGCCGGAAAAATCCTGTAAAAAGTGAAAATGCGCTTTGTCTAACCGCACCTGAAAGCGCACATCGGGGTCCATGCGGTCAACATCAGGTCTGTTGCCGGTTTCTTCACGGAACTGATCAACAATGGCGTCTTTTAACCGGATAGCACCAAACTGGGTGTTGTCTATTTTCGGGTGTTTACCCACGCACTCCACCGCTAAGGTGTTACGCAGCGCCATATGCTGCAGCCAGTCTATTTTTTGCGCCACCTGATACAAGTCGCTGTCGGCCGTAACCGGTTCAGACTGTATTAAACGCAAAATACGGGTAGCCAGGCGCGACCACAAACATAATTGATACCCGGTGCGCAGTTCTGCCTTAAAGCGCACCACGCCCATGGTCACTTTCAACACTTCACCACCCTGTTGGCGAATTTCATCCGCCAACAGCTCTTCTACCCCTTTAGACGTTAACGCCCAGAATTCCAGCATGCTACCCAAACCCCTAACAAAAATGGCCGTCAGTATAGCAGAATGTGGTATTTATCCGTTTGAGTTTTTGTAAAAGCCCTAAATTGCCGCTTAAAACAGCGCTTTGTTTAACAAAGCAGCAGTTAAGCAACATCTTAAAAATAAAAGCAGATAAAGGCTTGCATGGCTTTGTTAAAAACACTAAGATGCGCCCCGCAATGACGGACGCGGGATGGAGCAGCCTGGTAGCTCGTCGGGCTCATAACCCGAAGGTCGTCGGTTCAAATCCGGCTCCCGCAACCAAATTGATTGTGAAAGTGGTAATAGTTAACAGCCCCCGGGCTCCTCTCTATAACCACGGGGCGAAGGTCTAAATCCGGCTCCCGCAACCAACTAACGTTGAAACGGCATTGCAAACAAAAACTTAACACACTCTGCTCGGTGTTAAGTTACGGACGCGGGATGGAGCAGCCTGGTAGCTCGTCGGGCTCATAACCCGAAGGTCGTCGGTTCAAATCCGGCTCCCGCAACCAACATCTTAACCAGCCAAGTGCTGGTTTTTTTGTGCCTGTTATTCGCCCTCGGGCTCCTCTTTATAACCGCGGGGCGAAGGTCTACAAATCCGGCTCCTGCAACCAACATCTAAGCCTACTTTAACGTAGGTTTTTTTGTGCCTGAAATTCATTACCCTTTCCATCACAAAGTTAAAAACAGTACACCAAATAGTATGCAGCAGGCTAACGCCGCAGATGGCACTACAGGTAACATTAACAAGCGGTTTAGCCGTCGCTCCAGCGGACGTAAAGTAATAACCGGCCACTGCCGTGGAGGTTGACTGAGCGGTTGATATAACCGTTTAAACTTTAACGAATAATACAGTGCCGGCGCATTGCAGTTATACCAATGTGCCGGTAGCTGCCAGCTGAATTTATACCACAGCCATCGCAGCAGCAGAGCCAACAGCAAGGGCCAGAATAACGCAGCGCTTTGCGACAGCGTTGGCCTGGGTAATTGCCAATATTGCACGATAAACCATGGCAGTGCCCAAAGCGCGCTGACTAATAGCGTAAGCAGCGCCCAGCGCCCGGCACTGGTATTAGCAGAAGCTTTGGCGCTATGACGGCTTTGATTTTTATCAGGCGCATGCAGCTGTACCGCCAAATGTAATAACAGTACCGCCGTAAGCACAGCGCCCGCGGTTAACAGCTGACTAAGCACGCCGGCATCCAGCCAACCGGGCAAACTGGCCGCTGCCAATTGGGTTTTCAGGCCGATTTTTACCAGAGCGCCGCTGCTGAGCGGCAGTGCCATCATAGATAGGGCCGCTAACCAAAATAACGCCCGGTGCCAGATGCGCCCTGCAGCTTCGCCTGCCATACCGGCATATAAAAACAAACTGGCTTTGGCCATGCCGTGGTGTACTACATAGGCCAGCAATACCGGCAATGCCGCTACGCCGGTTAAACTCAGCAGCGCAAACAGCAGCAATAAATAACCCATTTGGCTAACGGAGGAATACGCCAGAATGACCTTTGGCTGCGTGTATAATAAGCCTGCCAGGACACCATAATAGGCCGAGATCAGGCCGGTAACTAACAAGAATGGCGCCCACAGCTGCATTAAAGCATCCGCAGCGGGTAAAAACATCAGCATACCGAGGAGGCCGGCTTTAATCATTACGCCGGATAACAGCGCACTGGCCGGTGCCGGCGCCACCGGATGGGCTTGCGGTAACCACCAGTGCAGCGGCCAAAAACCGGCCTTTAAGCCCAGTCCCAGTAGCAACAAAGTTAAGGTTAGCGGCTCCAGCGGCACAGTTTGCCAACTGTGCCAGTCAAACTGCCCGCCGGCTGCAGAGGCCCGCAGCATTAAGCCACTTAACAGCAATATTTCACCCGGCACCGCCAGTTGCAGATACAAACGGCCGGCGCGTCTGGCTTTTGCGGTACCGCTGTGGATCACCAGGCCATAGGCCGACAAACTCAGCAGGCTAAAGCCAAGGTAAAAACTGACCGCGTCCAGCGCGGCGATTAACAACATATTGCCGGCAAAACACAATGTAAAAAACAGCCAATAACGCCCTGCGTGCGGATCCTGGCGCTGCGATAACAGGCTAAACAGAGCTACCAAAGCCCATAACAGCAAACTGAAATACCACCAGGGCCGGGTAAATTCATCGCCCAAGCCCAAACCGGCACCGGGCCAAAGCCAGTGGCTAAGATCAGTCATGGCGAAACTCCCGTTCGACAATCAACTGCGCCCAGCTTAGCGGGCTGAGCTCCGTGCCGGCAAACAGCCCCATTAATAACAACAGCACAGTGGTAAACAGTGCCGGCAATAACAGCATCCAATGGGTTTCAAAGCGGTTTGACAACTGTTGCTCTTCAGGCCAGGCTCCGCTTTGCGGTAAAAACCACATGCGGTATACCACCGGCAGAAAATACGCTGCATTCATCAACCCTGACAGCGCAAATACCAGAATAAGCCAGGGTTGCTCTACTTCTGCTGCACCCAGCCCCAAATACCATTTGCTGATAAAGCCTGCGGTAGGCGGTATGCCTATCATACCCAGCGCCCCCAGGGTAAAAGCCATAGCCGTAAGTGGCATGCGCCGCCCTACACCATTTAATTCCCGGATTTTATGAATGCCCAGGGTTTCGGCAAAGTTACCGGCACAAAAAAACAGCGTAATTTTCATTACCCCCTGATGCACCAGATGCACCAGGCCGCCTACTGCCGCCAGCGGCCCCAACATTGCCACGCCCAGTGTAATATACGAGACCTGGCTGATGGTGGAATACGCCAGCCGCCGTTTGATATCCTGCTGCGAGAGCGCGCGCCAGGAGCCATACAAAATAGTACAGGCAGCCAGCAGCATTAACGGCTGAGCCAGCTGCAATGCGTGCATGCTCTCTACGCCAAAAACATCGTACACCAGGCGGATAATGCCAAAGGCACCGGCTTTCACTACCGCCACCGCATGCAATAAGGCGCTGACCGGCGCCGGTGCCACCATCGCCTGCGGCAGCCAGCCATGTAACGGCAGTAAGGCGGCTTTTACCCCTAAACCGGTGATCATTAGCGCAAAGGCCAGCATTAACAGTCCTTCGTTGCCGCTTAATACCGCCGCCACATAGCCGCCAGGCGTAAACTGCGGGCTTTGCACCAATGAATGCAATAAGGCCACACCCAACATCAAAATCACGCCGCCGCCGAGGGTATAAGCCAGATATTTGCGCCCGGCCGCCAGTGATGTTGCCGTACCGCGATGCACCACCAACGGAAAAGTCGCCAGTGTCAACAGCTCGTAAAACAACAGGAAAGTAACCAGATTACCGGCCAGCGCCAGGCCGACCGTAGCGCTGACACATAAGCTGAAGTAGCCAAAAAAGCGCGAGCGCAGCGGTGAGTGTTCAAGGTAGCCAATAGCATAAATGGTGGTGGCTAACCACAATACCGACGATAACACGACAAACAGCAACGATAAGGCATCGCCCTGCAGCACCAAATCGGCACCGGGTAAAAACGGCAGACTAAAATAAAACTGCTCACCGGCTTTTACCGCCTGCCACATTAACAACACCAGCAGCAACTTTACACTGACACCCAACAGATTCAGGCTTATGCGCAGCTTTACCCGAGTTTCTTTCAGCGTAAATATAATCAGCCCGGGTATTAATGAGCTCAGAATAATGGCCAGCGGTAAATATTGCTGCCAAAACAGGCTCATAAGCCCTCCTGCTTTAACAGCCGTAGCAGGGGCTCGCTGTACAGCGCCATGGCCCATACAGCCAGCGCAGGTAACAACGCCAGCCACTGCGGCATAATATGCGGGGCAAAATCCGCTTTTACCGGTTTGGCGCGGTCAAATGCCAGCACCACTACGCGAAACACATAAGCGGCCGACATTAAGGTCACCACCACTATTGCCAGCAGATAAAGCAATTGATTGCCCTGCAGCCACAGCCCTTGCAATAACGCCCACTTGGCGAGAAAACCGCCGCTGGGTGGTAAGCCGATTAAACTGCCACCGGCCACGGCAAAGGCAAACATCGCCAGTGGCATAGTTTGGCTGGCACCTTTTAATGTGCTTAACCGTTTACCGCCCAAGGTTGCCGTCATCTCGCCGATAGCCAGAAAACAGGCGGCTTTGGCCAGCGCATGTGCCAACACAAACAACCACAGTGCAGCGGCAAATAATGGCTGGTTAAACTGCAACAATAGCCCTAACGCCAGCATGGCATAACCCAGCTGCGCCACGGTGGAATAGGCTACCAGGCTTTTCGCAAAAGGTGTGCGTAGCGCCGCTACACCGCCTAACAGCAAAGCCGCCAGGCCACAGAGGCTGAATAGCGCTGCCATAGCCTGAGCCTGAGAGGCTGCAGCCAGCTGTAACCATAACAGGCAAAGAATAAATAACGGCCCTTTAACCACCAAAGCAGATAACAGCGCACTCACCGGTGCCGGTGCTGCAGCATGCGCCGCAGGCAACCAGGCATGCAGAGGCCACAGCGCCGCTTTTATCATTAAACCTAGTGTCATCAGCGCCAGCGCCACGCTACTGAGCACATTGGCTTGCCACTGCAGCGCCAAAGCACTGATATCCAGCACACCATAAGCGCCATACAACATCGCCACGCCCAGCAGGTAGCAAAGTGAACCGAATAAGGATAACAGCAGGTAATTCAGCGCCGGCTTAATGGCTTTATCGCCCGACAAGCTAACCAGTGCCACGGCCACGATGCCAAGCAATTCCAGACACACATAGAGGTTAAACAAGTCACGCGACAACCACAGTGCAGTTAAGCCCAGTTGCAGCAAGCTACTAAGCGGCCAAAAACCGGCACCGAGTTTATCGCGACGGTATGTTGTGAAGGCATATAAGGCCACCAGTAACTGCAACACTGTGGTCAGTAAAATAAGCAAGCTGCTTAAGTTGTTGGCTTCAAGGCCGATTGCCAGGCCCCGTCCCCAGCCTGCCAGCAGCATGAACTGACTGCCCTGCTCACTGACCAGCAATAATAACTGCAGTGCGATCAGGCTGCAAACAACAGCTGTTAACAGTGTCAGTAACGGCGCCACTTTTGGCAACAGCAGCATCAACAAGGCAGCCAGTAACGGCAGCACCAACAGCAATACCATCATGGTTCTGGCTCCTGTTTAAGCGCGTCCTGCGTCGCCGACGCTTGCTTTAACCGCGCCAACAGCGCCAGCGCAAAAGCCGTTGCACTCACCGCCACCACCAGCCCGGTTAAGATAAGCGCATGTAATACCGGATCGGGCGATACCGCTGCCTGGCTATCTGTCTCTGCAGGCTCACGATACGCCAACGCCACCATCAACATAAAAATACCGGCGCCAATAATATTCAGCGCCAAAATACGCCGCAGCGTTTGCGGCCCGACAATAAAACCATAAATGCCTATAGCAAACAGGCCAGCGGCCGTGGCGATATACATTAGCAGTTGCGGGTTAAGCTCTGTCATGCTGAGCTCTGTCATACGCTCTCCGTGCGATTATGTTGCTGAGCAGGCTCACCCACCACCAACAACGTCAGCGTTAACGCTATAGCCAGTGTGGCAAAAACTTCGATCAGCAAAATAATGCCGCCGGCGAGCAGTGGCGGCCAGCGCAGCCAGACTGCATCAACATGGTCTGGCGTCAGCCACAGCGCCAGCAAGGCAGCCAGCACGAACACCACTACGCCCGCTACCACCAGTAGCCTTAACCAAAGGTTGCGCCAGCTTAACCAGTTAAGTTGTTGATTAAGGCGCAGTACCACAGCACCGGCAGCCAATAAAGCACCGGCTTGAAAAGCCCCGCCAGGCTGGCTGGCGCCGGCCCAGAGTAAATAACCGGCAACTAAGATTACCATCGGCGCCAACAACCGGCTCCACCCAAGGCTAAGCGACCAGCCAGCGGTTTGCTTAGCCTTGGGGACTACCTGCAAAGCGCCCAGCAGCGCCAGCAGCAACACCACTAACTCCAGCAAGGTATCCCAGCTGCGAAAATTTAACAGCACAGCCGTTACCGGATGGCTTACGCCGCTATTAGCCAGTTCTGTCTGCACTACACCAGGCAACGGGCCGGCAACAGGCGGCAGTTGTAACAAGGCCGCCAGAATGCCGGACAACATCAACACCACAAATATCGCCGGCCACAGCCGCTGCGGCCAGCTTAGCGCAACAGCAGTGATATGCAGTTGCTGTCGCGCCAACGCAGAAAAACACAAGGCCCCCGTTAGCCCGGCGCCAATGGCCGCCTCGGCCAGGGCTAAATCGGGTGCCGCCAACCTGGCCCAGGCCAGCGCCATCATCAGACCAAAGGCGATATACAACATTACTGCATGGGCCAGCTGGCGGCTTAACATACTGGCCAGTGCCAACACCAACAGCAGCAAACACAATACCGCATCAAACAACAGCAAACTCATGTCTGATCCTGCTGTATTTTGGCAAAGCGGGCCAACAATTGACAAGATACTGAACCCGACGCCATGACCAATAACCAGATCAGCAACATCAGCAGGTTTTGCCACAGATCTGCGTAAAACATCAACCCGGCCACAATACAACCCAGGCCTAAGGAGTCAGCTTTGGTGAGCGCATGCAACCGGCTGTAACTGTCCGGAAAACGCAACATACCTATGCTGCCGGCAATAAAAAAAATCAGCCCCGCCAGTAACAGCACACTACTGCACACTACACTGAACACGCTTAGCCCGCTGGCATCAATCATGATGACTCCTCTTTGCTGCCTTTGATTTTGCGATGTTTTAAGTGCTGTACTAATGCAGCCGGCGCGGCTGCAGCCAATAACGCCAGCACCAGGGCGACATCACGCAAAGCGTTTTGCCCCAGCGCTTGGGCCAATACCAGGCACAGTGCCACGCCGGTGGTACCGAATAATTGCACTGATAATAACCGATCTAACAAGGTGGGGCCTTTAATCACCCGCCACAGGCCCAACAACACGGTAAACAGCAAGGCCACCGCCAGCGCTATCATAACCCGGCCCCCTGCGTTTGCTCGTTGTATAACAGCCGCGACAACTGCTGCTCCAATGCCGCTACGTTACTGCGCCAATCGGCGTTGCCATCCAACACATGCAACAGCAACATATCGCCGGGACCTGTTTCAATATTTACACTGCAGGTGCCGGGTAACAGGCTGACCAAACTGGCCAGCAACTGTTGGTTGGCCGGTTGACGTAAGCTCAGGTTATAGCGTTGCCACTGTGGTGCCAGTTTTGGATTGGGTGCCAGCGCCCGCCATGCCACATCAAAAGCACCCAGCACTAACTGGCGGCTGAAAAACAGCAAAAATCCCGGTATTGCTGTTAAACGAACAGGCGGCAGGCTTAATTTAGTCAGATAACACCACAGCATCAGCAGCAGACAAAGCGGCAGAAAGAACCACCAGCCGCGGCCGCCGCTTAGCGCCGCCCAGCACAGCGCAAACGCCACACCAAGCGCAGTGTAACGGATAAAAGCTGCCCCCCGATTGGGCAATGTCATAGCAACTCCTGAAGATCGTTAGCGTGCTAATAGTATTGAATAGCATAGAAAAGTTCAAAAAAGTGTTTTTTTTGTATCTGCGGTTACGGCTCTGTACACTAAGCTAACACAACACTTCAACGAATAGCCGATATGAGCAATTTTACCGTACAACACAGCCTGGCTGATTTAGGTGCGCCCTTCTCTGTACCTTGCAACCCAACGCCGGTGCCGGCGCCGCAGTGGCTGGCGTTTAATAGTGAACTGGCTGCAGAGCTACGCTTACCACAGCAGTATTGGCAATCAGATGACGGTCTGGCAGTATTTAGCGGTAATGCCTTACCTGATTGGGCAACACCACGGGCGCATGCTTATGCCGGCCATCAGTTTGGCCATTTTGTACCGCAGTTGGGCGATGGCCGGGCTTTGCTGTTGGCCGAAGTTATCAGCGCAGATAACCAGCGCTTTGATATTCAGCTTAAAGGTGCCGGGCAAACGCCGTTTTCCCGCCGTGGCGATGGCCGCGCGCCACTGGGGCCGGTGCTGCGTGAATATTTAGTCAGTGAAGCCATGCATGCGCTGGGTGTGCCCACTACCCGCGCTTTGGCAGCGGTATTAACCGGCGATTTTGTACAGCGTGAAACCGCAGAGCCCGGTGCAGTACTTACCAGGGTGGCAGCCAGCCATATCCGCATTGGCAGTTTCCAGTATATTGCTGCCCATGGCGATCTGCCGCAGCTGAAAACCTTTGCCGACTATGTTATTGCCAGGCACTATCCGGGCTGTGCCAACGAGGCGAATCCCTACCTGGCGCTGCTTGCAGCTGTGGTTGCAGCACAGGCTAAACTGGTAGCCAAATGGATGAGCCTGGGCTTTATTCATGGCGTAATGAACACCGACAATATGAGCATCGCCGGTGAAACCATTGATTACGGCCCCTGTGCTTTTATGGACAGCTTTAACCCGGCGCAGGTTTACAGCTTTATTGACAGCCAGGGTCGTTATGCCTGGGGCAACCAGCCCCGTATCGCCAGTTGGAACCTGGCGCGCTTTGCTGAAACCCTGCTGCCGCTACTGACTGAACAACCCGAAAAGGCAGTAGAGCTGGCCACTGAAGTATTGCAGGGTTTTAACGGGCTAAATGAAGCCGAATTTTTACGCCTGATGACGGCGAAAATCGGTATTGTTAATACCACTAATGCCGATGAAGTGTTAATCCGCGATCTGCTTAACCTGATGAGCGCCAATAAGGCTGATTTTAGCCAAAGCTTTCGTTTACTCAGCCAGTCAGTAACCGACAGTAGTGCCGGGGCAGCTAAGTTATTTGCCGACCAACAAGGCTGGCAAAATTGGGCCACGCTATGGCAGCAACGCCTTGGCACTCACGGTATTGCGCTAAGCGCAGTACAGCAGCAGATGGACAACACTAACCCTGCTGTAATACCGCGTAACCATTTAATTGCCGACGCGATAACGCTGGCTACAGAACAAGCTGATTTAAGCCTGTTTAACCGGCTACACAAAGCGCTGCGCACACCTTTTACGCTGGCAGACGCCGATGCTGACTTCGCTTTACCGCCTACGGCTGCGCAATGTATAGCCAATACCTTTTGTGGTACTTAAGCCTTTGTCAGGCCTTTGCGCTGCTTATAAGTTATGCCATCTGCAGCGCGCAGATGGCTGGCAAATTGGTTATCATAGCCACCTGTTGAATTTGTTTTGAGCCATTATTTTGCCCGATATTAGTGTTAGCTTTGCCCTGTCGCAACTGCTGGCTGCGTTGGCCTTCGCCGGCGGCATTATTGCTTTTCAGCAGCGTGAGCGTGCCGGCATGCTGAAGTTCTGGTTTGTCTCCGCTTTGCTTAACGCCAGCCATTTTGCCGTATTGGGCCAGTATGAAGCTGCGCTGTTTGTTGGCTTAACAGCAGTGCGTTTTCTGGTGGCGGCGCTTAGCCCGCGCCAGCGCTGGATGTACTGCTTTTTGGCGCTGTCAACATTGCTGATTGTGCTTAGCTACAATAATCCGCTAAACCTGCTGCCCTATCTGGCTGCCATCGTTGGCACGGTCGGCAGTTTTCAAAAAAATGTGGTTGTAGTGCGTTTGCTGATGGCTGTGGGCGCCACAGCCTGGATCATCCATAACCTGTTGGTCGGCTCACCGGTAGCGGTACTGATGGAACTGGCGTTTTTAGGCAGTAATTTGGTTGGCTATGTGCGCAGCCGTAAATACGCCGCTAACTAAGCATGACTACTGCGCCGCGAACGACACTGCAAGTACCACGGATACAACGGGGCTATTACCGTAATGGTCCGGCGCATCGCAGCGGTGCCGACGTCAGCTTTAGCGACCTGGTTAAAGTTTTTGGTTTTAACAGCATTCATGTCGGGCGCTGGGTAACTGCTGAAGAGCTGCAACTGGCGGCAAACTTATTTTTTGACGCCTTTGCCGACTTGCAGCAACTTCTGCAGGTGCCACCAGAGGTGATATCTCTTAACGGCAGTTTAGCTTTAACCTTTGGCATTGGTGGCCAACCGGGCGTTTGCGCCCATTACCAGCCACAGGGGCGTATTTTAGCTTTAGCCAAAAATGCCGGTGGCGGCAGCCTGGCACACGAGTGGTTTCATGCTTTTGACCACTATATTGCCGCTAAAATGTTTGGCCATAACGTTACACGTAACCAGTTTTCCAGCGCTACCTGGCTACAAAGCCGGCCCATTATTCCGCATTATCTCAACGAGTTACTAAGCTCAGCTTACCAAATATTGTTCTTATCGGCAGACGGTGAAAATGAAAGCGTATTTTTTGCCCATTGCCGGCAACTGGATGCCAGCCACAACCGTTTGTATCTGGCGATGCCGGAAGAAATGGCGGCCAGAGCCTTTGAAAAAGTGCTGCAACGCCAGGCGTTGAAAAACAATTTTTTGGTTTCCGGCAGCCAAAAAAGCGCCGCCGCGGCGTTGGGTATTTACCCTGCGGATAGCTTATGCGATGCGCTGGGCAACATTTGGTTGGAGTATTTTTACCTGCTTGGCCAGGGGTTGCGCCATAAGGCACAGCATAAATCAGAGTGATTAACATAAAAAAACCGCGCTCTACTGCTGCGCGGTTTGGTTATATAAGCATGCTCAAGTGATCAGAAAATTGCGCGAACACTCAGCGCATAACGACGATCGGTGGTAAAGCTCAGTGCATCCGTCCTCACGCCTGCCTGGTTCATTTGATACTGCGTTTTGGTTTCAGTATTCAGTAAGTTGCTGCCTTCAATACCGATTTTCCAATTATCGTTAATGCTGTAGTACAAGCTGGCATCCAGCATGCCTGACGCTTTAGCAAACGCAGGAACGTATTCCTCTGATTCGCGCAAAGTTAACAGGTATTCAGATCGCCAGGTATAAGCCAGCCGGAATGAAATAGCGTTGTATTCGTACATACCCACGATGTTCATATTCTGATCGGAATAGCCTTGCAGCGGCAAACCACTGAATACGCGGAAGGTATTACGGTTATCTGCGATGCGGTTGCCATTTTCATCAAAGCCTAAAGTACCTTCTGCAACGTTGTTAGGGTCTTCCAGGCCGCTTTGGTCGATATAGGTGTAGTTAAACTGCAAGCCTAAACCGCTCCAGGCACCGGGCAACATGTCATAAAATTGCGAGTAGGAAAATTCAACGCCACGAATAGTGCCCGAGCCGGTGTTGGCCGGACCATAGGCAGAGACGTCGTAAATTTCGCCGTTGTAGGCAATATCAAGATCAAATTGCCGGTTGCGGATAATGTTATCCAACTTTTTATGGAAGATACCTACATTTAAAAAACCGGCCGGCGCGAAATACCATTCAGCGGTTAAATCCAGGTTAACCGACTCTTCCGGCTCCAGATAAGGGTTGCCGGCCAGCGCCGTTACTTCGATATCATCCAACGCGACCACCGGGTTGTTGATTTCATCCTGGTCCTGGCCCGGGGTTTGCAAACGACGGGTGTAGTCTAAATCCAGCAGGCTGATATTTCGCGCATCTACCAGGCTGGGGTAATACAAACCTTTAGAAGCACCAAAGCGCACTACCACATCTTCGGCAACGCCGAAGTTCAGGTTTAAACTCGGCAATACCGTGTCGTAATCAGTGCCTTTCACTGTGCTTAACTGCGATTCGCCGGAAGCGAGGTCGTAATAGCGCCGGTACTCAGCTTGCTGCATCACATTGTTCAAAGAACTGCCGGGCTCTCCACGTTTACTGGCTAAGGGCTGCACAAAGGCACCGGTAGACTCCAGCTCGTAACTCACATAGCGCAAACCGATATTACCTTTTACCGGCATATCCAAAGCATCAATTTCAAAGTCACCGCGCAGATAAAACTCGGTGCGCTTTTCATTCGATGAGCTGATGTTATGTGCTGCAAATGGCCCGTCAACCCGGTTAGGTTTATCAGCATAAGGCACATAGGTGCCGCTGCAAACGCCATTATTAGCCGCGCTAAGCGTAGCGTTATGCCAACCATCCCGGCAGCCCTGACGTAATGAATCGGCATAGTTTCTCACCAGGTCCATTTTGGGGAATAAAAAGTTATTCACATTGCCGATCAGCACATTGCCGTTATAGTAATCTGAGAAGTCTACCCGCTCAAACAGCTCAGGCCGGTTAACTGCGGCGGCGGCATTACGGTCATTCATATCCCAGGGGGTACCAATGGCAGACCAGCCTTCATAGGCAGTATCGCGCACCGTTAAGTCTTTATCCGTAAAATAAAAACCGGCTTTAATGCTGGTAAAAGCACCATCAAATTCATAACTGGCATCGAGTTTAAAACTGTCTGCTTTGGCTGTATTATGTTCTTCCTGCTCCATACCACTGCCCAGAAACAGATTAGGCACAGGTCCGTTCCAATCCTCATTAGGAGACCAACCCGGAGTTAAGATGTTATCGCTTAAAAACTCAACCGTTGGCCTGGAGCCACGCATATCAAGGAAGTACGGCGATACAACATGTACATGATTACCGCGGGTTTGGCCTGACATACTGTAGTTATGTACCACCTTTTCAGAGTCTATCCGCTGATAATCAAAACTCAATGCCAGGCGATCTGTTGGTTTTACCTTCAGGTTAAATGAGGTGTCTTCAACGGTATTTTCATTGTAGTTCCAGCGACTGCGATAGAAAAACGGCGTTTCAGGGCTTACCCCCAGCGCAACACCCGAGGTAACAAAGCCGTTTTCCGTTGTTAACGGATAGCCATTGGCAGCATCATCCAGCCAGTTTTGTGACGAGCCCATAAAGCTTCTGAAACCTTGCGCCGCCTGACCGATTTGCCGCTCGTTCCACTCTAACGAGGCTTTAGAATTAATATGTTCTAAAGTAGCCACTATAGTGTTATCGCTATTGGCCCACTGCAACGAGGTAGTAAAACCGGTGCGCTTACGATCATTGTCGGCGGTGCTCATATGTATGGCTACCGGCACATGCCAAACACTGCCGGCAGGCTGGCCGGGCAATGCCGGGCCGTCGACAGGTGAATCGGGATCAACGCCGGTAATACCGCCCCATTGATCAAGGGTGGGCACAAAGGCATCACCGCGGGAATGGAAATTACCTAAGCCAATGCCATCACCACGTGATTTATATTCAGATTGTGAAGCAGAAATCAGGAAACCAAATTTACCGGCATTGGTTTGCCAACTGTCTGAGTACAGCGCAGAAAAAGATGGCGTAACTTCCTCGCGAAAATCGCCGTAATTCGCTTTGGCATTAAAAGACAGCAAACGCTTGTCGGAATCAAAAGGTTTACGCGTGATCAAATTAACCGTACCGGCAATACCTCCGGAGATTAAATCTGCCGTTTGGTTTTTCACCACTTCTACTGCGCCGAGCAATTCTGCCGGGAAATCTTCATAACTCAGGCCACCCCAGGGGTTAGCACTGAAGGCGCCGCGGCCGTTAACTTCTGAGCGCACCCGATCCAAACCACGCACCAACACTCCGGTGCCTTCATCAGCATAATGCTTGGGATCATCAGAAGAGGCAAAGCGTTCAATAGTGACACCAGGCACCCGTTGCAGCGCTTCGGTAACCGATTTGTCCGGCAGTGCGCCTATATCTGAGGCAGTAATAAGATCTTTTACCGTATCGGCATAGCGCTTCAGGTTCTGTGCACTGTTAAGGCTGCCACGAAAGCCTTTTACCTCAATAACCTCGACCGGCGCGTCGTTATTTTGCACAATGACATCGCTGTCATTTTCCGGCGAAGTTTGCGCCAGTACCGCCAGCGGAGCCAGCCCCAGTAATGCCGCTGAAATAGCCAGGCTGAGTCTGGCCCGTTTAATACCGCTGTTATAGCTATCGCTGAGTAGTTCAGACATGATGTAGTCTCTTCTGTTCTTGTTTTAATCCGTTCAGCCCTGTTGTCAGCGCATCTGCAAACCTGGCCAATATACTTATCTTGCTCTTCCTGGTGAAGCCGGCATTACTACCAAATACCCCAGCATCAAATGTTACTTTGTACCATGACGATTAAAAAGTAAACATTATTTGTGGAAAAAACAACTTCATATAGCATCTAATTCTAGACAAGCTAACGGTTATTGCTTATTAATATGTTACCAAGTAACAACACAAGTACGCTGTTATGCGTTTATTTTATGCTTTTATGTTGCTGCTCAGCGCGGCAACTATCACGGCGGCAGAGCTGCCACTGCTGCCCTATCCTGCCGGAGTAACGCAACAACCGGGCCGGTTTAATCTGACGGCGGACTTCAGCGTGGCAAACTTCAGCGTGAGTACACCGGCAAATAACGCTATGTTATCTGCCGCCGTGGCACGCTTTTTACAGCGCTTAAGCCGGCAAACCGGGCTGACTTTTATTACCGGTGCAGCACCGGCGCTGGTAATACAGCTTAACGGCAGTGCTGAGTCTGAGCTGCCGCAGCCTGAGCTACCGCACGCAGATATGGCCGAGCAATACCGCTTAACCGTAAACAAGCAGCAAATACGCTTAAGCGCAGACTCATATATTGGCATAGTGCGCGGCCTGGAAACCTTACTGCAACTGGTACAAACGGATAGCAGCGGTAGCAGCATAGCGGCAGTGCAGATCACAGATGCGCCGCGTTTTAGCTGGCGCGGCCTGTTATTAGATCCGGCCAGACGTTTTTTGCCGATTGAAACCTTAAAACGCCAGTTGGATATTATGGCGGCGGTAAAATTAAATGTACTGCATTTGCATTTAACCGACGACCAGGGCTGGCGTTTTGAATCGCTTAACTACCCTAAGCTGCAGCAAGTCGGCGGCGTGGAGGGTTATTACAGCCAACAGCAGTTGCTTGAACTGGTGCACTACGCAGCACAACGCGGCATCCGTATCGTGCCGGAGATCGATCTGCCGGGCCATACTGCCGCACTCGGCGCCGCCTATCCGGCATTAATGGCGGTGCCTGGCGCCAACCGGCCGGAAACACACTGGGGAGTGCATCAAGCCGTATTAGATCCGACAAATGAGCAAGTATATGACTTTTTAGCCAGCTTACTGGCCGAAGTTGTCGCAGTGTTTCCCGATCGCTACCTGCATATCGGTGGTGACGAAGTATTGCCGGATCACTGGCTGGCAACGCCACATATTGTTGATTTTATGCAGCAACAGCAACTGGCGGATGCGCCCGCTTTGCAGGCATACTTTAATGCCAGGCTGCAACAAATTGTGCAGCAACTTGGCAGGCAGATGATTGGCTGGGATGAAGTGCTGGATGATAAGCTGCCCCCTTCGGTGCTGGTGCAGTCGTGGCGCGGCACTGAATCGCTGGCTGTAGCTGCCACAGCCGGACATCAGGCCATTTTATCGACCGGTTATTATTTGGATCAACCGCAGTTTGCCGCTTACCACTACCGTAACGATCCGCTGCCGGCGGCGCAGCAACTGCCGGACACGGACCAATTGCACAGCTGGTCGGCCTGGCAGTTTAGTTTTGCCCGTAAGCGCGGCGCAGCGATAACAGGCCGCTTGTTCCTGCTGTATCACAACGATGATGCGATCAGCGCTGTGCTGCAATTTAATGGTCGCCAGCCGCAACTAGTGCAGCAGCTTAAACTAAATGCTAACCGGCTCAGTTTTAGCCTGGATAGCTGGATGGGACCGCTGTTTGCGGAACTAAGCTTAGGCGGTACCACAGTTCCCGCCGGCCCGGATTCCACCGGCACTTTAGCCGGCAGCCTGACGGTCGGCAATGCCGCTTATGCTGTCCGTGGTACTGCCATCGCAGTGGCACAACCGGCTACTACCGCCCTGCCGATAACATGGCAAGCGCAAACCTTAGACGAGAGCAGCAAAGCGCGCATTATCGGCGGCGAAATTGCACTTTGGGGCGAGCTGGTAACGCCGGATAATATTGATATCCGCCTCTGGCCCAATGGCTTTGCGGTAGCCGAGCGGCTGTGGTCATCAGCTGGCGTGCGCGATGAAGACAGCCTGTATCGGCGTTTGGCAAAGATCAGCAGCCTGAGCGAAATCAACGCGAATTTACTGCTGACATCGCAGCAACAGCATGGCTTTAGCACGCTGGCCGGCCGCGACCGGCTGGCAGCGCTCAGCAGCCTGGCGCAAACATTAGAGCCGGCGCATTACTACCACCGCTTGCATGAAAAGTCAGCCGCCGGCTTGTACCATAGTGGCGCACCACTTAATCAGCCGGTGGATTATTTACCGGCTGAGCAGCCTGCGCTGCGCCGTTTGGAGCAGGATATCCGGCAATGGCTGCAACAAAAAGACCAAGCCGCGTATGAGCGCATAACCGCGCAGTTATTGCAGTGGCAACAGGCTGCGACAGCCTTTAGCTCCGGCGACACTGCGTTGGCCGCCATAGCGGCGCAAGTACAGCAATTAAGCCGCTCTGCCGGCATCTTGCTCGACAGTATCCGCCGGCAACAACCGCCTGGCGGCGCAGAGCGCTTAGCCATAACGCAGCAATTAGCCCGCGCCGGCACTATACAACAGGAAATGGTAATAGCGCTGCACCGGCCTGTGCAACAACTGCTGGCGCATGCGCCACACAGTGATGTTTGGGTCGCTCCTGGCACCTTCAGCGCCGCCGCAGAAGGCCCGGCGCTGGATAACAACGGGAATCTGTACGCGGTTAATTTCGGCCACGACGGCACTGTCGGTAAGGTCACGCCTGACGGTCACGCTGCTTTGTATTTAACTTTACCGGCGGGCAGCACCGGCAACGGCATAGTGTTCGATAGTGCCGGTACTATGTTTATCGCCGATTACACCGGACATAATATTTTGCGTTACCAGCGCGGCCAACTCAGCGTGCATGCGCACAATAAGACTATGCACCAACCAAACGATCTGGCCATTATGCAAAACGGCGTTATCTTTGCCAGTGATCCAAATTGGGCGGACAACAGTGGCCAGCTGTGGCGTATTGACACTGACGGCAGCAGCCACTTGCTGGATACTGCTATGGGCACCAGCAACGGTATAGCTGTCAGCCCGGATCAGCAGTATTTGTATGTGAATGAAAGCGTGCAACGTAAGATCTGGCGTTTTCGTATCAACCACGACTTTAGCCTGAGTGATAAGCAGTTAGTCGCCCGTTTCAGCGATTATGGTTTGGACGGCATGCGCTTTGACAGCAAAGGCAACCTCTATGTGGCCCGCTATGGCAAAGGCAGCATCGCCAAATTAACCGCCGACGGCACCCTGTTGACCGAATACCGGCTAAACCATGCCCTGCCGACCAATCTGATCGTCAGCCATGATGACACTGTGCTGTATGTTACGGTGCAGCAATGCGGCTGTATCGAGCGGATCCTGCTGCAATAGTGGCGCTTAATCAAACGGCTGCGGCGTAATTGGCCACAATGGCCGGCGCAGCTTAGTGTATTTATTGCGTGTCGGATCGCTGGGGTATGGCGCCCCGGCATCGACATAAATAACCTTTGCCGCCAGTGGCGCAAAGCCCTGATAAAAATGATTGGTTGATTTAACCAGCAGCAGTTTACGCTGCTGTGGCGCTATACCCAAGGCACGAAACAGGCTGGGGTCAAATGACTGGCAGCGGTTGCTGTTTAAAATCACTTCAATACCGTCAAATTCAATTAGCGCACAATCTCCCATCGGCACACTGCTGTCGGCAAATTGTTGTACGGCACCGGCGACCAGGCAGCGCACCGTTACCGTTTTATCTATCGGCGCCCCGGCTGTTGCCCCGCTTTTACCACCAAAACGCAGCGCAATAACCGCGCCTTCACCAGCGGCAAAACACAGTTTAACCGCCATAGGATCCCACAGAGTACCTACTGCTACGCCGGTCAGCTTGCGTGCAATAATGCTGTGTAAAATCAAGGTGCCATCGCCTGCCACACCGCCGCCCGGATTATCCCAAACATCAGCCAGTACCACAGTGCCCGCCACCTGCTGCGCTAAATCCAGCGCGGTATTAATATCATTGAACTGCGGCAGGGTTTTACCGCGAAATGAAAACAGCTCCATACCCAGCGCCTGCGCCAATGCTGCGCCTTCAGCCGGCTTGTTGTCGGTGATCACCAGCAGCCTGGTGCCCATATCAGATACATCACCCGCCATAAAGCCATGGATCACCGAAATAGACAGTGCAGCACCTTGTTGCTCCAATTGACGGATCTTACTGATAAAGGACTTCATCGGCTCATGGCTGGTTGGCAGCACATCAATCATCCGGCAATCGAAGCTGCTCATTACCGGTTTTATTTCGCCGCGCACCGCCAGCAGCGCCAGCTGCACCAGCTCACGCGCGCGCTGCATAAAATCCAGATGCGGAAACTCTTTAAACGCAATTAACAGGTCGCTGGCCGCCAGCCGCTGTGGCGTTAAGTGACTGTGCGGATCCAGGGTGGCGCCGATAATCACCCCGGGCCCGGTAATAGCCCGTACCCGGCTTAGTAAATCGCCCTCGCAATCGTCATAGCCCTGCGCCACCATAGCGCCGTGCAACCCCAGTACTACCGCCTGCACCGGCATGGCTTGTTGCAACTGTTGTAATATTTCATCGCGCAGCAGCTCGTAAGAGTGCCGGTTTAACAAACCGCCTGGCTCGGCCCAGGCGCAACTGCCTTCAATAACCTGCAATGAGGCGTCCATAGCGGCAAACTCGCGACAGGCAATTAAGGGCGCACTGCACAAGGTGGGTGTGGCCGGATGCTGGCCGGGCGGCGCATAAAAGCTCTGATAAAAGCTGTGTACGTCAGTGTACATTGGTGAAAACGTATTGGTTTCAGTGGCCAGGGAGGCGGTAAAAATACGCATAGTTCCTCTGTCAGGTTGTTTCAGCGCGGGATGATGAGCGCTCAGCTAACGGCGGTGCCGTAACGGTGTTATCACGGGCAGCATTAATTTGCGCCAACGCCTGTTGCCGGCTGATAGCGACAGGCGGCGTTAACCAGCTCACGCTGACTGCCGCCAACAAGGCCACCGCGACCGCCGGAATACAAGGGTTCCCCCAATACGCCAGCCAGCCGGGGTGATTTAACAAGACTAAAGAGGTAATAATGGCGCCCGCCAGCGCGGCCAGGGCACCTTGCCAGGTAAAACGCAGCCAAAAGCGTCCCAATACAGCACAGACAAAGATGCCGGCCAGTAATGTGGCGATCATACCGGTGATATAACGAATTAAGTCGTCGGTTAACAAGGCCAGTAGCAGTGCCAGCACCGATACCAGTAACACAGCCAGCCTTGAGCAAAAAATGGCCCGTGCCGGAGCGGGCGCAGAGCCGGTCAGACGCGGATACAGATCCTGCATTACTATTGCTACCGCCGCTATCGCATCTGAGCTGGCAGACGACAACGTAGCGGATAATCCGGCCAGCAATACCAGCAAGGTCAACAGCGCAGGCAGTAACAGCACCGCTACAGTAGTAAAGGCAAATTGATGGTTACTAAGCTCAGGCGCTAATACTCTGGCAGCAATACCAATCAACGCCGGCAAGGCCGCAAACGCCAGATACAACACACCGGAGTAAATAAAAGACCGCCGTACTGTGCCGACATTGCGCGCTGCATAAATGCGCTGGCGAAAGGAAGGCGTGGCCAGTACGCCCACTGCCACGGCCACAGACAATGACAGTGCAGGCAGCATGCCAATATCGCTGATCAGCCCGCTATGTTTGGCAGCAGCCAACGCAGCGCTGACATGCGCCGGGCCGCCAATCGCCTGCACCGCAGCATAGCTCATCAGCAAGAAGCCGCTGAACAGCAGCAGCGCCATCAGGCTGTCGGTCCACAGTACCGCCCGATAGCCGCCAATCATCACATAAAGGGTATAAGCCACGCCGATGATCAACTTGGCGTAAAACAGCTCAATACCGGTCGCCCAGGATAAATACAGCGCACCGCCGATAATATGGGCGCCAAGCCAACCCAGCGACGCCAGGAAAATCAGTATGGCACTGCCCTGCTTTACCCATTGATTAGCGCCAACGTAGTAGCTGAGCTCTTCACTCATGGTGATAAACCGCAACCGGCGCAGGGGCGCAAATAACCAGGCCAGCAGCAAAATGCCCACAGCACCGCCGATGCCATACAGCATGCCGCTCCAGCCATGGTTATAGGCAAAGCCTACTGCGCCCATGCTGGTGCCGGTGCCAATCATCGTTGCCACTGTACTGCCAAAGGTTAACCTGGCAGAAACATTGCGCCCGGCCAGTAAAAAATCCTCACTGCTGCGCTGGTGTCGTGAAACCAGATAACTGATTGCCAACAGCAATAGCAAATACACGCCAAAGCCGAGCAGGAAATGGCCGCCGTTCATATCAGGCCCGGTCAGCGCGATAGCAGGTTAAATCAACCTCAACCTTACAATCCACCACCAAATCGGCCACCGCGCAAATACGCGCCGGCGGTGCACCGGCGAACACGTCACGAAATACGCGGTTAAAACTGCTGAAATAACGCGCATCGGTCAGGTACACTTTAACATGCACCACATCCTGCAGGCTGTAACCGGCCAATTGCATAATATCAATGCAGTTTTGCAGTGCCAGCTCTGACTGTTCCACAATACCGCCTTCCACGACTTCGCCGTTACGCATCGGCGTTTGGCCCGACACATATAACCAGCCCCCCGCTTCTACCGCTTTGGCAAAGGGTAAGCGTTGGCCGCCGGTACCGGTACTTTCATCAATGCCATAACGTTTTATGCTCATGCTGTGGTTAATCTCCTAATGGCTGACGATCATCGCCACCGCGATGGCTGTCGAGCGATAATTTAACGCGGCGTAACTTATCGCGGGATTTGCGTTTGTTTAACTTGGCTACCTCTGTCGCCAGCACATCAATAATCGCCAGCATGGCGTAGCGTGAAGCAGACGGCTTGTAGATAAAATCGGTTTCCGGCGCCTGTAAGCCCAGCACAATATCGGCGTTAGCTGCCAGTGCTGAGCCGGGTTTGGTAATGGCAATAACTTTGGCGCCGTATTGTCTGGCGATGGCAGCAGAATCTATGATTTCACCGGTATTACCGGTTAACGAAATGGCGACCATTACATCCTGTGGCTCCACCGCAGCGGCGACCATTCTGGTTAACAAGCCATCCTGGTAACTGCATACCGGCATACCAAAACGGAACAAGCGGTATTGCAATTCCTGCGAGCCGATAGAAGAACCACCGCCCATACCGATACAAAAAATCATCCGTGCATTTTGCAGGTAGCTTACTGCCAGTTTAATATCAGCCTCTACCAGCAGCTTACGGCTTAAATCCAGGGTGTTTTTAATCGCTTCGTACACGCCCTGGATACCGTCTAAGTCCGGGGTTTCTTCGACAAAGCGCTGGCCTACTGCCAACGACTGCGCCAATTTCACCTTTAGCTGGCGCACATCTTTGCAATCTACGGTGCGGGCAAACCGGGTAACCGTGGCCTGGCTTACCCCTGCACTGGCCGACAGTTTGGCAATACTCATCTCGGTTGCGGCTTTAACATTGTCCAGAATAAGCTGCGCCACCCGTTGCTCAGACTCGCTCATCTCGACAAAACGTTCGGAAATGCGCGACAACACATCAATTTCGTAACTCATCATGTTTTACCCGTAGTACGCTATGGTGTTACTCAGTAACTTTTATTAAAGTAACAATTGTGCTATCAATAAAGATACTTTGTACCAGCAAGTCGGAAAAGTAAATATTAAAATAGCTTTATTACAGCAATTTACTGTTTAACAGGCATAATTTAAGACTAACAAACAACAGCGGGATGTTATGAAGTACCAAAAAATACAGCATAAAGCAGCATCACCTTCGCCGTTCTCACCGGGCATGAACCTGCTGCAGCAAGATATTTGTTTACCGGCGGCAGTGCTTAAACACAGCGCGATACAACATAACCTGCATTGGATGCAACGCTTTGCACAGGCCAGCGGCGTATTGCTGGCACCGCATGGTAAAACCAGTATGACGCCCTGGCTGTTTCAGCAACAACTGGCCGCCGGCGCCTGGGGCATTACTGTGGCTACCGCTTACCAGGCCCAGGTAGCCGCAGATGCCGGCGCCCGGCGGCTTATTATGGCGAATCAGCTCGTGGGTAAAGCCAATATGGCGGTGGTGGCGAGCTTATTAGCCAGCGGCGTTGAGCTGTATGTCTGTGTTGATCACGCCGATAATGCCGATGCGCTGGCGGCATTTTTCCGGGCACAGCAGTTGGTGTTGCCGGTGCTGATTGAACTGGGCGTGCCTGACGGGCGTTGCGGTTGTCGCAGCAACCAACAGGCCGTCAGCTTAGCAAAACATATTGCCGGGTTGCCGGCGTTGGCACTGGCCGGTATAGAGTTTTATGAAGGCGTGATTAAAACCAGCGATACCGAACACAGTGTGCGGCAATTTGTGCAACAAGCCGCCGCGCTATGCAAAGCCTTAGTGCGCTTGCAATTGCTCAAGCACCGCAATTTACTGATCAGCGGCGCCGGCTCGGCCTGGTACGATATTGTTGCCGCTGAACTAAACAAAGCCACCCTGCCGGCCAGCATGCAAATAGTACTGCGGCCCGGCTGTTATATCAGCCATGATCAGGGTATCTATCAACAGGCACAGCAGTTAATTGAACAGCGCAGTGCCCTGGCGTGTAAAGCAGGCGACAGTTTACACAATGCGTTGGAACTGGCGGTTTATGTGCAATCACTGCCACAACCCGGGCTGGCGGTATTAGGCTTTGGTAAACGCGATGCCGCCTTCGATGCCGGACTGCCGCAGGCGTTGGCTATTTATCGTGATGGCCGCTTAATCAGTGACAAGCTGCAGGACTGCCATACCACTAAGCTGATGGATCAGCATGCATTCTGGCAATACAGCCCTGCCCTGACACCACAGATTGGCGATATAGTGCTGCTTGGCACCTCGCATCCGTGCCTGACCTTTGATAAATGGCGCAGCTTGTGGCTGGTAGATAACCAGTACGACCTGTTGCAGCAAATAGAAACCTGGTTTTAGGCCTACTGCAACAGGCTTTCCAGACAATGCTCACTAATGCCGTAGAACTGTTTAATCTGCGCAATTTGCTGCAGAATTTTACTGTTATCACGCGGTTGTTTACGTTTGGTAGCGAGGATCATCTTATTCTTGCTGGTATGCTCCAGCGAGATAAATTCAAATACCTTGGTATCATAACCGTGCGCTTCCAACAGCAAGGCCCGTAAACTATCGGTAACCATTTCAGCTTGCTGGCCCAGGTGAATGCCATGGATCAACATTGGCGCCAGTACCGGTGGTAATTGCATTTGCGGCCGGATCTGTTTGTGGCAGCACGGTGAGCACATAATAATGTCGGCACCGGTGGCTATGCCCATATGAATGGCATAGTCGGTGGCAGTATCACAGGCGTGCAGTGCTATCATCACGTTAATACCGCGGGCTTTAAAGTGTTTAACATCCCCCTGCTCAAAAGCAATACCCTGCAGGCCCAGTTTGGCGGCCGTACCGTTACATAGATCGACCAGGTTTTGCCGCAGCTCTACGCCGGTAACTTTGGCGTCCAATCCCAGGCTATTAGTTAAGTAATCATGCACGGCAAAGGTTAAATAAGCCTTACCGGAGCCAAAATCCGCCACATGCAACCGTGTGCGTGTACTCAGGCCGGTGTCCTGTACCGCACCGGAGAATATCTCGATAAACTTATTAATCTGCTTCCATTTGCGCGACATGGCGGGGATCAGCTGTTGCTGTGCGTCGGTTACCCCCAGCTCGCGCAAAAATGGCCGCTGCAGGGTTAAATAACGCAGCTTTTCGCGGTTATGCTCTGTTGCTGCAGTATTCAGCTGCTGACTCAGGCGTTTTTGTTGGTACAACACTTTACCTTTTTTACTGATACTTAACTGCACTTCTGTTTCAGCGGTAAACAAATTAGCCGCACTAAAACTGTGGCCCAGCAAGGTTTTAATTTCGCTAAGCGCCGCATCGGCACTGAAATTACGCGTTACATCGTTGGTTTGGTATTTATAGGTAAAGCTGAGTTGCCAGTGCTGTTTTAGCATAACCGGGCGAATTTGCAGCTGTTTTAACGGCTCAGTGCCCTGGTATTTACTTAATACCAGTTTATGCAATTGTTGGCCGGTGATGGCACTGCTCAATTGCTGTAAAAAAGGTTCAAGTTCAGCTGAAACAGCGGCTAAGGCAGGCATAAGTGGTTCCGCGACAGTAAAAATTGCCGCTAGTGTAGTCGGATCTGCCGCTAAGGGAAATAACGCAACTGAAAATCAGGCGCTGTGACGGTATGGAATAGCGATATTAAGCGGGCTGACCCGATTGCGCAGTACACGGATCACCTGCAAACGTGGCAGCTGTTTACCGGCCAGGGTACTGAGCTCACCCAGCAGTAAACAGTTTACGCAATCGCTGTCAGCAGACAGCACTAAAGCATACTGGCTGCTTAACCCGCGCAGCAGTACTACATCATACTGCGCTGTATCAGCGCTGCTGCCCTGCTGAAAATACCAGCTTTTATGCGCTTGCTGCTGCAAAAACGGCGCGCACAGTGCGGTAAGGCATAGCTCTAACCGCACGGCAGCTGGCATATCTAACTGTTGCAGGCTGTCTTCTATCAATTGAAAAGCTTCAGCATCAGCCATGGTCAGAGCCTGCTGTCGCGGTTGTTGTACTAACTGTGAGGCGCTAAACGGCGAGCAAAATTGCGCCTGGTCGCTGATATCCAGCAACAAGCGGTCTTTTTGCGGACAATAGGTCCAATACCAACGCTCTGAAGGCCTGAGCATGTAACTCCCTGCCGGTTAAAATACGATTACTTATTAAACATTTACAGAAATACACTAAGCTGATCAATATGTTAAAGACTATTTTGTTCTAACTGTGCAGGATCAGCTATTGATCCTTATAAGCTGGTAACGATCTGTTTAACCAGCTCCGGGCCGCGATAAATAAAGCCGGTATACACCTGCAGTAAATTGGCTCCGGCCGCGAGTTTTTCCTGTGCCGATTGCGCGTCATTAATGCCGCCGACGCCAATAATCGGCAGTTGCGGCCCTACCGCTGCGCGCAGCAGGCGCAGCACTTCGGTGCTTTTATCCCGCACCGGCAAACCGCTTAAACCGCCGGCTTCATCAGCATAACGCAGGCCCTGCACTAAGCTTCTGTCCAGCGTGGTGTTGGTGGCAACCACGCCATCCATTTTGCTTTTCAATAAGGTTTCCGCTACCTGACTAACCGCCACCGGATCCATATCCGGAGCAATCTTTACAAACACCGGCACGTATTTATCGTGCTGTGCCTGTAAATCCAGTTGTTCATTCTTCACGCTTTGCAGTAAATCCAGCAGTGCATCACCAAATTGCAAATCGCGCAGCCCGGGCGTATTGGGTGAAGAGATATTTACCGTGATATAACTGGCATGGGCGTACACTTTACGCATACAGTGGATATAGTCATCTTTACCCTGCTCGTTCGGCGTGTCTTTGTTTTTACCGATATTAATACCCAGCACGCCTTTATAGCTGGCGTTTTTCACATTTTCGACCAGGTAATCTACGCCTTTGTTATTAAAGCCCATCCGGTTAATAATGGCTTGCGCTTGTGGTAAGCGGAAAATACGCGGTTTGTCATTCCCCACTTGTGGCCGGGGTGTTACCGTACCCACCTCGATAAAACCAAAGCCCATTTGGCCGAAAGCATCAATACACTCGGCATTTTTATCCAGCCCGGCGGCTAAACCCAGCGGATTATCAAAGCGGATCCCGGCCACCGTTACCGGCTTTAACGGTAACTGCTGCCGCCATAAACCAGCCAATGGTGTATGCGCCAAACGCTTTAAGCTACCCAGCGCGAAGTTATGTGACCATTCAGCGTCACAAGCGAACATTAATTTCTGTGCAATCGGATAAAACATAGCCTGCCTTATAGAAACAAAAAAATACCCCGGACCAGCCGGGGTATTGTAGCTATTACGCCGCTTATTTTACAGGGTCACAATGGTGACTCAGCAGCATTAATTCACGCAGTGCCACCGAGAACTTGGCAAACTCATGGCTCTTAGTGGTTTTAAACTCGGCCAACATTAAGCGCCAGCGTTCCAGCAACGCTTCGTGCTCCGTTAACCAGCTATTAATCACTTCGTCTGCAGCACACACTTTACCACAGCTGCGAACTACAACGGCTGACAAGGCCCGTTGCTGCCAATCCAGCTCTTCACGGTACGACGCCCTGGCCAATGCCTGCCAATGGTTTGCCACCGGCTGATTGGTAATTTGCTCCAGGAACCAGTGCAAATCCATCTTGTCGCCCAGCTTGAAGTAAATTTCTGCCACCATTGCCAGGGGTACTTTCTCAGCATCAGCAACCTGGGCAATATCCATCGCCGAGAATACGGTGCTCAGCTGCGCCAGATACTGCGCCACTTCTTCCGGTACGCCCTGCTCTGTTAAGCCACTTTGCTTTTGTTGCAATTGCTCTACTTCTGATGCAGCCAGGTAGCTGCTCAGCTCTTTGTTTAACTGTTGGTAAGCCGGCTTAAAGAATGCCAGGGTTTGCTCAATATCCAGCGCCTTATTGCGATGGCGCACAAACCAACGGGTCGCGCGGCGCATGGTACGCCGCAGCTGATGTAACAGCTTGCTTTGTAATGCTGCCGGGATCACGTTGTCTAACTGCTCCAGCTTGCGCCATACCGCAGACATATCGAACAACTCGCGCGCTATGGCATAACATAAGGTTACTTCGCCAACACCGGCACCGGTTTCTTCCAGCATGCGCTGGGCAAAATTCGGCCCCATTTCGTTCACCAGCATATTCGCCAGTTTAGTGGCGATAATTTCGGCCTTCAGCGGATGGTTTTCCATCTCGGCAGCGTATTTATCCTGCAGCATCTGCGGGAAGTTAGCGAACAGTTGCCGTTTAAAGTAGGCATTGTCGTAAATTTCCGGCAGCACCAGGCGCTCTTTTAACACCATTTTGCCGTAAGCGGTAAGAATGGACAGCTCTGGCCGGGTTAAGCCCTGACCTTTAGCCATGCGTTCTGCCAGCTCGTCGTCTGAGGGCAGAAACTCCAGCTCACGGTTTAACTTACCTTCTTTTTCCAGCGTGTGGATAAAGCGGGTGTATTCTTTTAGCTGCTCAGCGCCCAGCAATGATGAAATACTGATGCTCTGTGTTTGGCGATAACAGTCTTTAATAACAATAGCGGCCACATCTTCAGTCATGTCCAGCAGTAACTTATTACGCTGTTTCAGCGTTAAGTCACCGGCTGCGACCAGGGTGTTAAGCAAAATTTTGATATTAACTTCGTTATCAGAACAGGTAACGCCGCCAACGTTGTCAACGAAGTCGGTATTGATTAAACCGCCGTGCATAGCAAATTCGATACGGCCGCGTTGGGTTGCGCCCAGGTTACCGCCTTCAGCAAAAACTTTCGCCTTCAGCTCTTTACCATTTACCCGCAGCGCTTCAGAGCCACGGTCACCTACTTCGGCATGGCTCTCGCCGCTGCCTTTGACATAAGTGCCGATACCGCCGTTCCAAATTAAATCCACCGGCATCATCAGTGCTTCACGGATCAATTCGTTTGGTGTCATGCTGGCTTTAGTGGTACCCAGCATTTCTTTCATTTGCGGTGACAATTTAATTGCTTTAGCACTGCGCAGGAAAATACCGCCGCCTTCCGAGATTAACGACTTGTCATAGTCATCCCAGGTTGAAGTTGGCAGGTTAAACATGCGGTTACGCTCTTCCCAGCTCTTTGCCGCATCCGGATTCGGGTCAACAAAGATATGCATATGGTTAAACGCCACCTGCAGGCGAATGTGTTTTGACAGCAACATACCGTTACCGAACACGTCACCGGCCATATCGCCGATACCAACACAGGTGAAATCGGTGTTTTGGCAGTCAATACCAATTTCGCGGAAGTGGCGTTTTACCGACTCCCACGCACCACGGGCAGTAATACCCATTTTCTTGTGGTCGTAGCCGTTTGACCCGCCGGAGGCAAAAGCATCGCCTAACCAGAAGTTATACTCTTCTGAAATACCGTTAGAAATATCAGAGAAGGTGGCAGTACCTTTATCGGCCGCCACCACCAGATAAGGGTCGTCCTCGTCATGGCGTACCACATTTTTGGGCGGTACTATTGCGCCTTGCACGATATTGTCGGTAATATCCAGCAAGCCACGGATAAAGGTGCGGTAGCAGTCTTTACCTTCATTGAGGAAAGCTTCGCGACCACCGGTTTCCGGTAACTTCTTACAAACAAAGCCACCTTTTGAGCCGGTTGGCACGATAACAGTGTTTTTTACCTGCTGCGCTTTTACCAGGCCCAACACTTCGGTGCGGAAATCTTCGCGCCGGTCTGACCAACGCAAGCCACCGCGTGCCACTTTACCAAAGCGTAAATGCACGCCTTCCACCCTGGGTGAGTAAACAAAAATCTCAAACATCGGTGTGGGTAACGGCATGTCCGGAATAGCACCAGAGTTAATTTTGAACGAGATATAAGGTTTATCATCGCCCTGCGCACTCTTTTGGAAATAGTTAGTACGCAAGGTCGCGTTAATCATGTCGACAAAGCGGCGGACAATACGGTCATCATCCAGGTTAGCAACGTTTTCCAACTGGGATGCAATTTGCTCTTCCAGTTTCTCAATGGTTTTAGCAGCCGCTTTGGATTTAGGGTCAAATTTGCTGTTAAACAACTGCACCAGCAGTCCGGCCAGGCCGGTATAACGGGCAAAGGTGCTCTCGACGTAGGACTGACTGAAGGTACCGCCAATCTGGCGTTTGTATTTAGCAAAGGCCCGCAGTAAAGACGCTTCACGACCGCTTAAACCAGCGCCCAGAATTAACCGGTTAAAACCGTCATCTTCCAGTTGGCCATTCCATACCTTGGCGAAAGACTCCTGAAAAGATTGCTGCGCGGCGGAAAAGTCAGCCGGCACTGCACAGTTCAGCTCCATGGCAAAGTTCAGCACCCAGCTGACTGAGCCATCGGCGCATTTGACGGCATAGGGCGTCTCACCAATCACGCGCATGCCGAAGTTTTCCAGCATCGGCAACACATCAGACAGATGAATAGGATGATCTTTATGGAACAGGTTTAACCGCACGGCTTTGCTGTCCGGCTTTTCTTCCTGTGGCCGGTAAAACAGCATCTCCAGCTTGTGATCGTCATTCAGTGCTTCAAGCTTACCAATATCCACTAACGCATCGCTTGGCAGCATCTCTTCTTTATAGCTACGCGGAAACGCATTAACGTACTTACGGATCAGTTCGCGACCTTTGGCCTCACCATAAACTCCGATGATGGCGCTTTCTAACTTATCTTCCCAGGTACGGGCCGCTTCAACTAAATTACGTTCAATTTCTTTCACTTTATACTCGACATGGCTATCGTTGATCCGCACCAGGTAATGAGTGCGCGCCAACACAGATTCAGAAAAATAAGTGGTAAATTCCACCGGCTCATCCGAGCCCAGCGCACTTTGCAAGATTGCCTGGGTTTCTTTACGCAACTGGGTGTTGTAACGCTCGCGCGGTACATACACCATAGCGGTAACAAAGCGACCAAAACTGTCTTTGCGCATAAATAAACGCGTCATATCGCGTTCCTGCATTTGCAGTACGCCCATAGCAACATGCAGCAACTCGTCTGCGGTAGCCTGGATCAGTTCATCACGCGGATAAGTTTCCAAAATATTCAGTAAGGCTTTATAAGCATGGGTGCCGGCCGCAAATTCAGACTTTTGCATTACCGTGGCCAGCTTGCTTTTCAGCAGCGGAATATCCGCTGCGCTGTTGTTATACAGCGATGATGAATACAGACCGATAAAGCGGTCTTCACCGATAACCTTGCCGTCTTTATCAAACTTTTTCACACCGATATAATCAATGTAAGCCGGCCGGTGTACGCGTGATTTATTGTTGGTTTTGGTCAGGATCAGCAAAGCATTATTAATCGCCTGCTTACGCCCGCTTTCCGGCAGTTCAGACAGCATCAGATCGCGTGATGCCGAACGGCGCATCAGGCCCAATGAACTGTCGTCTATACCACTGATTTTATAGTCGCCTTTAACCGGGCTGATGCTGTACTCGCGGTAGCCCAGTAAGGTGAAGTTGTCTTTGGCCAACCAGTTTAAAAACTCGCCGGCTTGCTGTATTTCTTCGCTGCTGGCTTTGCCGCTTTGCTTCGGTAATGCCTTAATCACCTGTTGCAGCTTTTCCCGCGCCGGTTGCCAATCCTGCACCGCCAGCGAGACATCTTCCATCACAGAATGCAGCTCTTGCTTTAACGCATCAATAGCCGCGGTATCGGTCAGGCGATCAATCTCAATATGAAAAACCGTTTGCTCTGTGCTGGCTTTTGCCTTACTGCCCAGTTTGAAGAAATCGCTGATTTGGCCTTTAGCATCACGCTCGGTTTGCAGCGGATAATGCAGCAACAGATGTGCCGCAATACTTTGCCGGCTTAATGCCATGCGTACTGAATCCACCAGAAACGGCATGTCCTGAACCACTATTTCTACGATAGTGTGTTTCGACTCCCAGCCATGCCTTGCAATTTCAGGGTTATACACGCGGATTTTGGCGCCTGTCTCAGCATGAGCATTAAAGGTTTGCCATAAACTGAGTGCTGCGCCATATAAGTCACTGTCGTTACGGCCAACCAAGTCTTCGTTAGACATGTTGCCGTATAAAGTGAAGGCGAACTTTTCAACCAGGGTCACCTGGTCCTTAACTTTTTGTTTAATGAGTTTGCTTACGTTTTGTAGTAGTACAGAGGGTTGACCGTCTATCAGTGCCATTTTTGTATCCTTTTTGCAGTCACTGCTTTTAACAGCAGGCGCTACCGAACAAACCAGATCGTGTCAGCTGCGCAGTGTAGTGCCAATTGTAGCGCTTTTCGAGCACTATTTTCCGCTTTTATGCTGGTTAAACCAGTGATTTTTAAGGCGTCTGACAACTTATTCACGCTGTTTAAATAGAAAATGGCCTTTCGGCCATTTTCGTGTTTATTCATGCAGAAAATAATTTATTGCTTACGCCACAAAAAGGCGGCTAATGCCGGTAGTACCACTATGGCGCCGAGCATATTTACAATAAACATAAAGGTTAGCAGTATGCCCATGTCCACCTGGAACTTCAGTGCTGAGAATACCCAGGTGCTTACGCCTATTGCCAGGGTGATACCGGTAAACAACACTGCACTGCCCCGCTCTTTTAGCGCCTCGAAATACGCCTGACGCAGTGGCGCACCATCACGTAGCATCTGTGTCATATTCGACAAAATATAAATACCGTAATCCACCCCGATACCCACTCCCAGTGCGATAACCGGTAAAGTCGAGACAGTTAAGCCAATCTGCAAATACGTCATCAATGCGGTGGCCAATACCGACACCACATACAGCGGCAATATCACGGAAATGGTGGCACGTAATGAGCGGAAGCTCAGCAAACACAGAATAATCACGGCACCATACACATACCACATCATCGGTTGCTGTGCTTCTGCCACCGCTTCGTTGGTTGCGGCCATCACGCCCGCCGGGCCGGAGGCCAGCATAAAGCGGGTTTGCTCATCGCCAAGCTCTGCAGCGTAACGCTTTGCTGCAGCAACTACCCGCTCCATGGTTTCGGCTTTGTGATCTTGCAAGAACAGGATCACCGGCATAACCGAGCAGTCAGCATTTAATAAGCCGGTGCTGGTTTCTACCCTGGATGATGCCTGCACCAGGCTTTGCGTGTTGCGCGGCAGTACCCGCCACTTCACATTGCCTTCATTATAAGCAGCGTTAATAGACTTGGACACCGATGCCAATGACACCGCCGATTGCACGCCGTCCACGTTCTCCATTAACCACTGGAAGCGGTCAACTTTGGCCATAATGCTGTGCTCGGTACAGGCACTGGGAATGGTTTCCACCATTACGTTAAGGTAATCAACAGAGATAGCATAGCGGTCGGTGATCAGGAAAGTATCCTGATTGTAACGGGAGTCTTCATGCAGTGCCGGCGCGCCGGCGTGTAAATCACCTATTTTAACCTGTTGGCTTTGCACATAGCCCAGCATAAACAACACGGCAGTTATCAATAAAATAACGGCGGCGTACTTACGGGTAGCAAAAGCCGACAAGGCAAACCAGACTTTATCGGCCTTGGGTGACGGCGCAGCAGCACGGGCTTTATAGCTTTGGCTAAAGCGCACAAATGACATCAGTATCGGCAGCAAAATAAGATTGGTTAAAATAATGACTGCAACACCCAAGCTAGCAGTAATGGCCAGCTCACGAATGACACCAATTTCAATAATTAACAAGGTTAAAAAACCTATAGTATCAGACAGCAGTGCTACGCCGCCCGGCACTAAAAGCTTGCGAAAACTTGCCTGGGCGGCAGTTTTCGCATCCATACCGGCAGCAACCCGTTTACCGGTAGAGTTAATCATCTGCACACCATGGCTTACGCCAATAGCGAATACCAAAAACGGTACCAAAATAGACATAGGGTCGATGCCAAAGCCCAGCGCAGACAATAAGCCCATTTGCCAGACTACGGCAATTAAAGAACAGGCTATCGGCAGGATGGTCAGCATCAGCGAGCGGCAGAAAAAGAACACCATCACCGAGGTCACCGCAATGGCGATAGCAAAAAACATCAGTACGCCTTTAGCGCCGTCGGCAACGTCACCGACCATCTTGGCAAAACCAATAATATGCACGCTGACCGTATCACTTTGATATTTAGCACGGATGTTTTGCTCCAGGGTCGCAGCAAAACCAATGGTATCAAGTTTTTGCCCGGTATCCGGGTCAACTTCCAGCAACTGAGCCGAAATCATGGCGCAGCTGTAATCATCTGCCACCATACGGCCGACAATACCGGCTTTCTCAGTATTCTCTTTTACTTTGGCCAGCCCTGTCGCATCAGCAACAAAATCTGCAGGGATAACCGGGCCGCCGGCGAAGCCGTCTTCTACCACTTCGACAAAGCGGGTGCCGGGGCTGAACAAAGACTTAACCTGCACCCTGTCAACACCTGAGGTGTAAAGCAGCTCATCATGGGCGCGGCGCAGAGTATCAAAAAAACCGGCGTTAAAAATATCGCCGTTGCTGTCGCAAAGCGACACTAAAATATTGTTGGCACCACCAAAGTCCTGGGCATGGCGCAGGTAAGTTTGCATATATTCATGCTTTAGCGGAATGTTTTTCGTAAAGGCCGCGTCCAGTTTAATAGTGGTCGCCTTAAACAACAAAAACAGCGTGGCCAGAATAAAGCCCGTGATAACCAGCGCTCTATGCCGGAACAGCGCATACTCAAACTTGTTAACCAGTCGATTAATACTCATGTTATTCTAATTCACTCAGGTTGATCGTTTTAACGCCTGCCTCGGTAACCAGCAGCAACTGCTCACGCCATACCAGACCATTGACTATCGCTTTACCATCTGCCCGTGAATAGTCAGTAAAAGTGGCACCGCCATCACGGCTAACCAGTAAGCTGCCGGCATTACCAACCAAATAAATCGCGCCGTCCGGAGCAGCAAAGGCACTGTTTAACGTTGCGGTTTCGGTTAGCATAATTTGCTGCCAACTGTTACCTTGATCGCTACTTAGAAAAGCATGGCCGCGTAATCCTGCGGCCAGCAGAGACATTTGCGGTGTACGGATCAGATCAAACAACGAGCCGTTATAAAACTCGTCCAAGCGCTGCCAGCTAGTGCCCATATCGGTGCTTTTAGCGACAAAACCGGCTTCGCCCACCATGTACAGCACATTACCATCAGCAAATAACCGGTTAAAATGCGGCAGTAATGCCTCAGACTCTGACTGATAGCTATCCGGATCGGTTTCTTTCAATTCCTCCAGATACTCACGGTCTTCTTCCTGCAGCAGCTCAATATGAAAATGTGGCTGCCAGCTGTTGCCACCATCTTCGGTGCGTAAAAACATGCCGTAGGCGCCAACTGCTATACCCTGCTGCGGGCCGGAAAAATAAATATCAAATAAAGGCTTATCGGTTTGTGGCGCAAAATGTTGTATCTGCCAACTGGCGCCGGCATCTTCTGTCAACAAAATAGTGGCATCATGGCCAACCGCCCAACCGCGTTCTTTATTAACAAAAAACACACTGTTTAAATTTGCCTGTACCGGCACCTGTGCTTGCGTCCAGTTTGTCGCGTCATCACTAAACAGAATATGACCACGCTCACCAACCACCACCAGACGTTCCTGCACACTAACAATATCGGTTAGCAACGCAGCATTGGCCAATGGCATCTGGTAAGCGGCGTCCGGTTGTACACTATCGGCTGCCCTGGCTAAAAATGAGGCTGCGGATACAGCTGTGTACAGCGCCGCTAACCAAATGATTTTTCTACACATATGCTGTAGTTTTTACTCTATAAAAAGTTAAAAATAAAAACGGTTGGCACCAGGCCAACCGTCGTTACATCACGATGAAGTTACCGCGTTCCTTCACGACGCAGTGCAGCCGGCGTGAAATCAGCATCACTCAGGCTAACACCAAAATCATACATCTTATCTTCGTTGTCCAGGCCGATAGCGATATAACGGCGCGAGTTAAGATCATGATATACCTCAAGCGTACTCCAGTGCGTTGGCACTTCATAATAGTTCAAGCCATGCGCTACAGCGACCCGATACAGCTCATTTCTGTTGTCATACAAGTCTGCAACATGGATTTGCCAGCTATCTTCGTCAATATAGAACACACGTTTACCGTATACATGACGGGTGCCATCTTTCAATGTCGCTTCAACCACCCAAACACGGTGCTTTTCCCAGCGTACATATTCCGGATTAATATGACCGGCCATCAGTAAATCAGCATACTTCACGTCATTACCATGCAGCTTATAGCTGTTGTAAGGAATATAAAGCTCCTGTTTACCTACAAGGTTCCAGTTATAACGATCCGGTGAGCCGTTAAACATATCAAAATCGTCAGTGGTACGCAGACCATCTGATGCTGTACCCGGCGCATCATAAGCTACGTTAGGTGCACGACGCACGCGACGTTGACCGGTGTTATAGGTCCAGGCCTGGCGAGGTGTTTTTACCTGGTCCATAGTTTCATGCACCAGCAAAGCAGTACCGGCTAAGCGTGCCGGCGAGGTTACGCCCTGCTTAAAGCGGAATAAGATATTCTCAGCAGTCAATGCTTCTGCCGTAGCATTAGGCTCTGAGTACTTGAACATAATCTGTTCATCAAAACCAATGATGGTATAAGCACCGGCTGCAGTAGGCGCGGCCTGGCCACCATTACGGCTGGCAGCTACACCACGAAAACGCAATAAATGGTTCCATACTGCTTCCAGACCGTTTTGCGGGATAGGAAACGGAATACCGATAGCAGCATTAATGATACCGTTGCCACCTTCAATCAACTCCGCTTTGGTTGCAATGTCCTTAGTCGCATCGTAAACATACTGCGGATAAGACGCTGTGCGGCGTGACTGATAAATATTCATTTTGTAGCTATCAGGATAAATCTCAAACAGCTTAATTTGCCCCGGGCTTAACAGGCTTTTGTATTCATTAACGTTAGAGCTGTCGATAGTCATTAACACCTTATCCGCAGCAAACGGATCCGGATGGTGCATACCGGAGCTATAACCCGCCGGTGCAGTAGTAATACCACCGGTCCATGCAGGAATAGAGCCATCCGCATTGCCGGCTTTTTCCGCACCCAGCGGAGTTAAATCGTTGCCCAGTCTCGCTGCTTGCTCGTTCGTTATTTTTGCCGCTACAGAGCAGCTTAATACCAGAGCAATAGCCGATGAAATTAGGGTGAGTTTTTTCATAATTAGTTCTCGTCCCTTAAATAGAGTACTTGATGTTAAAAGAGATAAAGTCACGGTCTTCTACGTTGTTGGTTGTGCCCTGACCGCCCCAGAATATGTTGTATGACAACTCGCCTGACCATTTGCTCAAATAATCAAAGCTAACGGCATAGGCCAGTGATTTGCGATCTTCAACAAACATAAACAACGGATCCGGTGTGATACCATTTACGTCGTGCGAAAATACCATGCGTTGTGACAAGTTAACACCAGCAAAGACGTTATTGTAATCTGCTTTTGCCAGCAAACGATAACCCCAGGCAGATGCTGTCGGAAACGGGTTAGTTTCCGCACCGTCTGACAAGCCAGTGTGTAAACCAGGAATTGGATCGCCGTTAGCATTTAGCAACGGAGCACCACTACGGTCTGTATTCGGTCCGTTTAAACGCAGCACGCTTGGATCCGGCATATCCTGAATGCGGATACCGCCAACTTCAGCTAACAAGCTGATATTGTCAGATCCCAGTGCCGGGCCCACTAAATGCGTAAAGGTCATTTGCGCCTGGATAGTGTCACTTAAGATATAACCTTGAGCAGCATCACCCGGTTGTACTTTTACGCCGATATCACGGCCAATTTGTGAAATGCCAATTAAATCTTCACGGCAAATAACTCTCTGCGCTGCGGGAGCAGAACACGCATTACCTAATTGTTCAGGCATACCGGCATACAAAATTTCCACGTCATCAATTTGCAGCGGTTCATCCTGGCGATAAGCGATTTCACCGGCAACGGAGGTCTCACCTAAGGTTGTATTAAAGCTAAAACCATATAGCTTTATATCTTCCGGGTACTCGATTTTTGCCTTGGAAAAGGTACTCAGCTGCGCAATATTTTCTTTGGTAATACCGTTACCAGCTATGTAGTTAAGATCTGAGCCAACAGAAGCCAAACCAAAATCTGCTGCAACGCCTGAAATAACGGGGGTGCGGCTATGGTAATTCATATAATAAACAGCAAACTCAGTATCATTTAACTGAGGAGCAAAATACTCAAACTTGATACCGTACTGACCGCCATCTTTGGGTTTAATCTCGCCGTCACTGCCATAAGGCCGTAATGTCAGTTTGGTCGGATACTGCAGGTACTGGCCAACAGCCTGCGCCTGTGTAAGGGTTCCACCACGTAATCCATCACCAATTTCATTCAAACGTTGCAGCAAATGGAACAGGTCTAAATCAGGATTACCGGCAAAACCCAACTGCACATTCTGAGCATAACCACCCTCACCAGCAAAGTCGTTGGTAGAAAAGTACGTGCCGGGAACAGGCAGGTAGCTGTTAACCCATTCATATTGATAAAACAGCTCTGTTGACAGATTATCCGTTAAGCCAATATTTAAAGTGGCCATCCCAACAGGAATATAAGCTTCTTTTAATTCAGCACCCGGTGCACGGGCAACACCAACATCGATAGGTGTGATATTAATACCGTGCTGAATAAGCGTACTTTCACCCCAGCTCAGCACTTGCTGACCAACTTTGATCGTTACAGGGTTCATGCCATCGTTAAAGCTGAAGTTGCCGTATACGTATGCATCCAGTAACCGAATATCGCGGCATGTCAAATCTCTTGCGTCGCTGTCAGCACAAGGATCCACGCGCTGGCCGGAAACAGGGTTAGTGTAAGCTCCGTCATTGTCCATTAACGCAAAATCGTAAAAGTACATAAAACGGGTAAATAAGCCGATATTATCTTTTTTTATCGATAGTTCATGCAAACCTTTAAACAGGCTGCTGAACATATCACCTTTGTCATAGTTCAGATTACCGGCATCACCGTTACTGGAATAAGCACCGGGTTCGTCCCAAATTTGTGAGTTTGAATAAAGTACTTCGTTAGTGCCTGCGTTATAGCCCGTCCAATCAAAACGTGGATGGTTTACTTTACTGATGGTATCGAAGTTACGATCTTCCATACGCCAGCTGCCGCCGTATGAAAATGTAGAATCAAAAGTGATATCAACATCACCGAAGTTCCAGGATGCTGCTTGCGCCGGTGCCATTGACAAGGCAAACAGCGCTGAAGCAACACCCATAGCTAAGGGCTTCTTAGCAAAGGTTATTGACCTTTTATTCATCTTGTTATCTCCCCCCTGTCCCGCAGGTTTTTTATAAGTGTCTTTTTAGTTATATTACCAAGCCAACTGATCCGAGCTCAGCTTACTTCATTAAAATAATTACATCATTTCAAGCTGCAAGCAAGGCTTGCTGTCACGTAAATCTGTTGATTTTTATTCAGTTTTTTCTAAAAATGGCGAAGTTTTAGTCTTTTTTACCCTATACCGGTTTAACCTGTTAAAGCACGAATAAAATAAGTTGCTATAAGCTAATGAAATTAAAGGTCAAACCAGCTGTAACTGCAAGCTATTGTTTTAATTCACCGTTTAAAGTATATGCTCTAATTAATTTTTTCCAGGCTGATAAAAGCAGCATTATTATCCAATGTCAGCCTGAATCTGCCCCGTATACCACTGGCAGCAACAAAGGGCTGAAAATGGCGAAACTGCAGCTGTATCCGCTCACCATTATCAGCGGTTACCACGACATATTTTACATCGCCACGGTAGTAGCTGTAGCACTGTTCTGCTGTGAGCATAGCGTTAAAAAAATAGCGCCGCATCATTTCAGGCTTCTGTTTACCTTTTCATACACATCATTGCTCAGGCCGGGCAAACTCGCCAGGCGCTTTAACGCAGTCTGGATTAAGTCCTGCCGCACCGGATCAAAGCGACGCCAACTTAATAAAGGTGTAACCAGCCGGGCGGCCACCTGGGCATTCACACTGTCCATGCGGGCAACAACCTGCTCTAACAGGTTGTAGCCCCGGCCATCTAGCCGGTGAAACTGCTGCGGGTTACGCATGCTGAATGCCAGATACAGGGCTCTTACCCGGTTCGGGTTTTGCCAGCTGAACAGCGGATGGCGCAGCATAGCTTCGATACCATCAAATACCTGCTCTGCCGGATCTGATGCAACCAGAGAAAAACATTTATCCATCACCAGGGCATCATGCTGCCAACGGCGGGCAAAATCGTCGATTAAAGTGTTAAATACTGCCGGCTGTGCTTGTTGGCTGGCCGCCAATGCAGCCACAGTATCGGTCATATTGTCGGCACTGTGATAATGTTGTTGCAGTAAGTTTGCCGCCTCTGTCGCAGACAATGCCAAGTACTGCAAACACAAGCCTCGCAGCCTGCGCTGGGCTGCCGCAGTTTCATCATAACGATATGCTGACACCGGCAGCTGCTGATAACAGCGCAATAAGGCGTCGCACAAGCGTTTAGCCAATAATTGCTTAAAGCCGGCTAATGCGGTAAGAATAGTGTCGACCGGAATTTGCGTGTATTGCTCTGCCAGGGTATCAAAGTCCGGCAGTGACAGGAGTTCAGCAGTTAATGCCAAGTCCGGTTGCGGCCGTTGCAACCAGGACATCATCATGTCAAACAGTGCCTCAGGCAGCAGCTGATCCGGCGATTTACCGGCTATGACCTGCGCTATTTTCCGGCTCCAAAACTGCTGCATGGCGTCCCAGCGAGCCACACCATCTGACGCATTGCCGGCGATAAACAGCAAACTGCTGTCGTCAATATCGGCAATCAGTTTAACCGGTGCTGAGAAATGCTCCAGCCACACCACTACAGGCTCAGACGGCAACGGTTTAAACACAAACTGCTGCGCTGCATCATTCAGCACTAACAGCTGATGCTGTTTGCTACCGTCCTCAAATAACAGCTCTACCTGCACCGGCAGCATTAACGGCAGCTTCTGCGCCTGATCGGCAGTTGCCGGTGTTTGCTGGCTCAGGCTCAGTGTTAACTCAGCAGATTCAGTATTATAGTGCTGGCTTACCGAAAGCTCCGGCGTGCCTGATTGGCTATACCACAACGCAAAGCGGCTTAAATCTGTGCCGCTGGCATCCTGCATAGCTTGCACGAAGTCATCACAGGTGACCGCCTGGCCGTCATGGCGTTGAAGGTACAGTTTCAGGCCTTTGGCGAAAGTATCGCGTCCCAGCAGGGTTTGCAGCATGCGGATCACCTCCGCGCCTTTATCGTACACAGTAACAGTGTAGAAGTTGTTCATCTCCAACACTTGTTCCGGCCTGATCGGATGCGCCATCGGCCCGGCATCTTCAGCAAACTGGGCGGTGCGGATCAGCTTTACCGCATCTATACGACACAGCGTCGGCGAGCCCATATCAGCACTGAATTCTTGATCGCGAAATACCGTTAAGCCCTCTTTTAAACTGAGCTGAAACCAATCACGGCAGGTAACGCGATTGCCGGTCCAGTTGTGGAAATACTCATGGCCGATAATCGATTCAATATTAAAGTAATCTTTATCTGTCGCCGTGGCGGCGTCGGCTAACACATATTTACTGTTAAATATGTTCAAACCTTTGTTTTCCATGGCGCCCATATTAAAAAAGTCGACCGCCACCACCATGTAAATATCCAGGTCATATTGCAGATTAAAGCGCTGTTCATCCCAGCGCATAGCGCGCTTTAGTGCCTGCAGAGCAAAATCACCTTTGCTCGCCGCGCCTTTATCAACATATAACTCTAAACTGACTTCACGGCCGCCCTGCGTAACAAAACTATCGGTTAAACGGTCAAAATCGCCGGCGACCAGGGCAAACAAATAACAGGGTTTAGCAAAGGGATCGTGCCATTGCACTACGCGGTTACCGGCGCTATCAATATGTTCGGCAAGCTTATTGCCGTTCGACAGTAAAAACGGATAACGCTCTGCCGGCGCAATAATGGTGACAAAATATTCAGCCAGCACGTCGGGCCTATCTAAGAAATAACTGATCCGGCGAAAGCCTTCAGCTTCACACTGAGTGCAAAAAGTCTCGCCGGCCAGATAAAGTCCTTCTAAGGCGGTATTGGTTTGCGGTGATAACTGAGTAACTATGGTTAATTCGAACTGATCAGGCACTGACTGCAGTGTCAGGCTGCTATCATCCAGTTGGTAATCATTATCTGACAGCAGCTTGCCATTCAGTGCCACGCTTAACAGCTGTAAATGCCGGCCATCCAGCACCAGCGCAGCATCTTTTTGCTGTCGCTGTAATTGCATCACCGATGTCACCTTTGTCGCAGTATTATCCAGCTCAAAACACAACTTTACTGTGCTGATATTAAAAGCCGGTGGCCGGTATTCGTGGCGGGATTTGACGGTACGGGTGTTGGTATTCTCGGTCATACAAACGCCTTAATAATTTGCAGTTAGCGTAAATGAGTATAATGACGAAAAAGCCTGATCTAATCAGGCTTTTTGGCTTCAGGCTTTGGCAGCAGCTTCCTGCACCACGGAATCAGGTGGTGTTAGTTTCAGGATCTTAATGCCACAGTAAGCATAGATGATCGCCAGCACCGGGTTAATCAGGTTAAAAAAGGCATACATGGCATAATCCAGCGGGCTTACCTGTAGCACACTGTGCATATAAGCGCCGCAGGTGTTCCACGGGATCAGCGGGCTGGTAATAGTGCCGCCGTCTTCCAACGTACGTGACAAATTCACCGGAGCCAGTCCGCGGCGTTCATATTCTTCTTTAAACATGCGCCCGGGCATAACAATAGACATGTACTGATCTGCTGTAAGCACATTGGTGGCAAAACAGGTAGCAATAGTGCTGGTGATGAGCGAGCCGGTACTTTTGGCAAAATGCAGGATAGATTGCACAAATTTACGTAACAAGCCGACTTTTTCGATAGTGGCACCAAACATCATGGCACAGAACACCAGCCAAACTGTATTTAACATACTGGCCATACCGCCGCCGCTAAGCAAGTCATTTAAGCTACTGTTGCCGGTATCAATGCTAAAGCCGGCATGAAAGGTATGCCACAGCAGTTTAATAGCGCCGATACTGTAGCTGTGATCAGTGCCCACCATTTTAGCTATCAGCTCTTGCTGGAAAAACAACGCCCAGACAGCGCCGAGCAAAGCCCCGATAAATACCGTAGGAAACGCCGGTACCTTTTTAACAGCCATTGCTAATAACACAAATAACGGAATTAATGACATAAAACTAATGGAGAAATTCTGTTGTAACACCACACTGATTTGCTCAATACGGGCAAAATCGGCGCTAATATCAGTGCTGAAGCCAATAATGGTAAACAGCAATAATGCCAGGATAATACTGGGTACTGTGGTCCATAACATATGCCGGATATGGTCAAACAAATCAGCGCCTGCTACCGCTGGTGCCAGGTTGGTAGTTTCACTCAGCGGGGAAATTTTATCGCCAAAGTAAGCACCCGATACAATAGCGCCGGCGGTAATGGCCGGTGATAAACCCAGCCCTGCGGCCACACCAATCAATGCTACGCCTATAGTAGCCGCAGTAGTCCAGGAGCTGCCGATACTCATGGCGACAATACCGCATAATAAACAGCTGGCGGCATAGAACCAACTGGGGCTTAGCAGCTGTAAGCCGTAATAAATTAAAGTAGGAACTGTGCCGGACAACATCCAGGTACCAATAAGCGCGCCTACTGATAACAGAATAAGTACTGCCCCCAACGACAGTGAAATGCCCTTCACCATGGCTTTTTCAATCACCGACCAGCGATAGCCATTTTTCAGGCCAATGACTACCGCAACCGCTGTTGCCATAAACAGTGCTATTTGATTAGGGCCGTAAGAAGAGTTATCACCAAATAAATATACCGATGCAGATAACAAGACCACTAATACCAGCAAAGGTATAGCGGCATCAAAAAAACCGGGTTGTTTTACAGACATAGAACTAGTGCTCCGATTGGCAGAAGGCGCCGAAACACCTTTCGTTTTATTCTTATATTGGTTTAGTGTTGTTACAAAGAGCTATAGAACATCAGCACAATAATCAACGGACAGACAAACTTGACGTACCAGGGCCAGATGCGCCAGAAAAAGCGCTGCTCCGCATGCGCATCACCTTTCTTAAGCTCCTGCAGTATGTCATTACGCCGCCAGACCCAGCCGGCAAATACACACAGCATTAAACCCAGCAAAGGCTGACTATAACGGGTGCTCAGCGCAATAACAAAACCAAACAAGCTGTCAAAATTTAAAATGATCAAGCAGCTTAATGAGAAGATAATAACGGCGATCAGCCAGACAGCTTTTTGTCTGACCATGTTGCGCTTTTCCACCACATAGGAAACCGGCACTTCAAGCATCGAGATAGAGGATGTTAGTGCGGCAATAGACATCAGCAGAAAAAAGGCTACGGCAACAATACCACCAACAACGCCCATAGTAGCGAACAGCGATGGCAGTACCGTGAAGATAAGCGTGTCCTCAGACAGTAACGAACCGTTTTCAGCAAAAATCTGTACACCATTATTCAGTGCCACATACATTGCAGGAATAATCAGCAAGCCTGCTAACACCGCCACCCCAATATCCACCAGCGATACCGCAGCGCCCAGCCGCGGCAGATTCTCGCTGTGGCTGACATAAGAGCCGTAAATCAGCATAGTACCCACCCCGAGCGACATTGAAAAGAACGCCTGCCCCATCGCACTTATCAGCAAATCGGGGTTCAATACTTCAGTAAAATCGGGCAGCAAATATACCTTTAAGCCGTCAACAGCGCCGTTCTGCGTCATCACGTAACCAAACAGAATCAACATGATGATAAACAGCGTTGGCATTAAACGCACTGACCAGCGCTCTATACCGTTAACCACACCTCCACTGACAACACCAACAGTCAGCAGCATAAACAACGCGCAAAACAGTAAGTTTCGTTCTAACGAAAACGTTATCAACCACTGCGACAGCTGTTCCAGCCCTGCCAGATTAACCAGCGCTTCTATCGTATAGGCCAGCATCCAGCCACCCACGATACCGTAGAACGCCAGAATAAGAGATACCGTCACTATACCCCAGCCACCAACCAGCCGTCCTGATATGCCTCTTGATACCTGACCTAAAGCATCAACCACATTCGACTTAGTGGCACGGCCAATCAACAGCTCTGCCATTAACACCGGGTAAGCCAGCAAAAACGCCAGCACAAGGTACACCAGCACAAAGGCCGCGCCGCCGTTGCTGGCAACCTGAGTGGGAAACCCCCAGATATTGCCAAGTCCGACTGCTGAACCTGAGGCAGCCAGAATAAAGCCTATTCTCGATGAGAATTCACCACGTGTAGTCATAGTTAACCTTTATAATTATTATGTTTTACAATTCGACATTAACAAAAGGCGGTAATAATACCGCCTTATTTAACTGATAGAACCCTGTTTATTATTTTTTTGCCAGACGGCTGATCATTTTTAAATCCGCAGTAATATTGGCCGCTTCTTCTAAAAATGGATCAATCTCTTCCAGCTTTTCCGGCACATCATCAAGTGAGGTTACCGCCGGCAAACCAAAACGTTTCAGCCGTGCATTTACCCGAACCAGCTGATCTGCTTTGGTTTTATCGCGCTCGGCCACACGTTCGGTTTGCTTTAATGACACGGTTTTTTCATCCAAGCGCTGGCGGTATTCAGCGATATCATCCAGCAAATACTGAAATTCCACTTCACTGCTGATGCGGGCGTTATGCTTCTCACGCAGCGCAGGTACCAGCACAGCCAGGTCATTTAACGCTTCATATTTCGCTGCATTAATAGAGTCCCACGGCAGCGCATACTCTTCTTTGCTTTCACCCCATTCGGCAGGGTCAATAGCGGTAGGGAACTGAATATCAGGGATCACGCCTTTGTGCTGCGTGCTGCCGCCGTTGATACGATAGAACTTGGCAATGGTGTATTGCACGCTGCCCAGCGGGCTGTCGAACATGTCATAGATACGGCCCAGACCGCGATGCTGCTGCACAGTGCCTTTACCGAACGTTTGCTCACCTACCACTAATGCACGACCATAATCCTGCATAGCAGCGGCAAATATCTCAGATGCTGATGCGCTGTAGCGGTCAACCATAACGGTCAACGGGCCATCATAATAGCTGACGCCATCATTATCCTGTGATACGGATACCTTGCCGTCTCCCTCGCGGATTTGCACCACCGGGCCACGGTCAATAAACAGGCCGGTCAGTAAGGTGGCTTCTTGTAATGAGCCGCCGCCGTTACCGCGCAGGTCGACAATAATGCCGTCGACTTTACTTTCACGCAGTTCCACCAGCAGTTTCTTAACATCTTCAGCCAGATTGTTGTAAAACCCCGGAATGCTGATCACGCCAATTTTCTGATCCAACTCAGACAATTGCGGCTCAAACACTTCAGCTTTGGCTGCACGATCTTCCAGACGAATTTTGTCACGCACTATGCTGATAACTTTGGCCTGACTGGTGCCGATATCATTAGCACCAACCACTTGTAGCCGCACGGTACTACCTTTAGGGCCTTTAATAAGATCGACCACATCATCCAGCCGCCAACCGATAACATCAACAAACTCGGCGTTATCTTGCGCCACGCCGATAATTTTATCTTTCGGCTTCAGTTTTTGTGTGGTGTCAGCCGGACCGCCCGGCACCAGGCTTTGGATCACCGTGTAATCTTCATCTGCGCGCAGCACTGCACCGATACCTTCGAGTGACAGGTTCATTTCCTGTTGGAAACGGTCAGCATTACGTGGGGACAAATAAGAGGTATGAGCTTCAATACTACGGGCAAAAGAGTTCATCACCAGCTGAAACACATCTTCGCTTTCAGTTTGCGTCAGTCGTTTTTGCGTATTGCGGTAGCGTTTGGTTAAAACGGTTTTTGCTTCTTCGTCTGTTTTACCGGCCAATTTCAGATTAAGTACATCAAACTTAACGCGCTGGCGCCATATTTCGTTTAATTCAGCTTTGTCTGCCGGCCAGGCTACATCTTCACGATCATATACGTACTGATCATCGACAGCGAAATCGAAGTCTTGCTCTAACAAGCTCAGTGCATAATCAAACCGCTCAGAGCGCCGCTCCAGCGTCAGGTTAAACATATCAAAAGCAAAACTCAGGTTGCCTTTGTTAATGCCATCATCGAACTTGTCGCGATATTGTTCGAACAAATCAACGTCAGCTTTCGTCAGTACATTGCGATAGTAGTCCAGATTTTTCAGATAGGTGTCGAACATTCTGGACGACAACTCATCATCAAGCTGCACCGCGGAGTAATGACCACGGGTAAATAATGCGGTGATCCTTTTACTCGCTGTCGCGTGCTGAGCCCCTTGCGTAATAGCAGGTAAAACCAGCGCCTCAGTTTTTGAATCCGGAGAGGCGTTTATGCTAAAAGCAACGATTAAGGCTGTCGCAAGTACTGATAATTTTTTCATAAGCTACTCTGAGTTGTTCACGCCAAATACAAACTGTCCTGACGTGTTTTTATCACCATACCAGACCCAAGTTGGACAGTCACATCGTCTTTGCTGACTTCCAGCACTGTCGCTAACATCGGGCTTTGGCCGAGCTTCAGCAATACTTTACCGCCTACTACCACCTGTGCTGCACCGGCAGGTTGTAACTGCACCGCAGCTTTGGCTTGCTCTGCCTCTGGCTTAACCGGTTTTTGATTAACCTTAGTGCCTTTAGAGGAGACAGCAGGCTTTTTGTTCGCTGTTTTTTTGTAACCAGGTTTGTCTGTGGCATTTTGCGGCGGATTTTTAGCTTTGGCTTCAGCTATTTTCGCTTTGCGTTTTTCCGCTGCTTTGGCTTTACTCTCCTCCAACGTTTTCAGCGCATGTTCGGCCTGGGCCTCATCTATCACTACGCCGGTAACGCCATCGAGATCAACCCTGGCCACGCCAACTTTGGTGGCTTCCAGATAACGCCAACTGGACGTGTAAACACGCAAGGCTTGGCGCAATTGGGTTTTACTTACCGTGGCATCTTCTTGCAGACGCTGCGCTAAATCCTGAAAAATACCAATTTTCAGTGGCTTGGCTTCTCCGGTCAAACTAAAACAGGCCGGAAACTGACTGGCAAGATAAGCCAAAACGTCTTTCACTGAAGTGGCTTTAACATGTTGTTCGGTTGGGGTGGTCATTAACGCTTCACTCTTCTTCATCTGCGGCATCCGTTTCCGGTACACCTTCTTCCAGCTGTTGGCGAACATAAGCCAACGCCCAATCTATTAATTCATCTTCATCTGCTTCGAGCAGCACAGTGCCGCCACGCAGTTCATTCCAGATAGCCGGCAACAGCTGTTCTACCTGGTATGGCGTAATATTTTCCGGTAAAGCGCTCCATACAGCATGATAAACAGCATTAATTTTATCTGTTACCAGCTCTTCCTCACCTTCCCAGTCACCAATATCTGCTATATCAAACAGGTAGTCGTGAATTGAGATTGCATCCTTCATAGCGTAACTGCCAAATGCTGCTCAAATATGCGGATTAGCTGCTCAAGCCCTGCCTGATCGTCGGCATCAAACCTTGCCAGCTCCGGGCTGTCGATATCCAGCACCGCGATAATCTCGCCGTTGTGGCGCAGCGGTAACACAATTTCAGAGTTACTGGCGGCATCACAGGCAATGTGGCCCGGGAATTCGTGCACATCTTTAACCAACTGCACCTCACCTGTGGCAACAGCCGTGCCACAGACGCCCTTACCCACGGCGATGCGAACACAAGCAACCTGGCCCTGAAATGGCCCTAACACCAATTCAGCGCCACGCATAATATAAAACCCTGCCCAGTTTAACGCCGGCAGCTGGTTAAATAATAACGCACTTAAGTTAGCCATATTGGCAATAAGATCGGGTTCCTGCTCAATTAAAGCCTGCGCCTGCTGATTCAGCAGCCGGTATAACGCGGTTTTCTCACTGGACATGAAATATGGGATTCTGACTAAAGCTCAAAACCCGTACATTACTCGTTTTACCTGAGAATTTAAACCACTTCAGGGCAAAGATTTCCTGACATCGGCTGTTTTATTGCCGGGCCGCCGGTGTTTGCCTGGTATTTATACAAGATTTCAGCCGGGTATACTATCTGCTTTGTGCGGATTGGCCGGATAGTAGCATACCGGCTGCTGCGCCTGATGGCTGAAAAAACGCGTATCTTTGTAAGGCAGTTTCATAAAACCGCCCACGCCCTCGCCGCTGATCAGCGCCACTTTATGCAAAATACTGTGCAACAAACGCTTAAACTCCGGTTCGGCAACCGGGTCCAGCAAACGGTAATAACTGTGAACCTTCATATACAAGGCGGTAACTTCGAAAATAATGCAGCCGGTATGGCGGATTAAATTCAGTTTGGCAATGTCGTCCATAATGGCATCGGGTAATACCAATTGCTCATCCGGATCTTTGCCGTCCTCAAAGTAAGAATGCTGCTTACTGGCATCTTCATTACTTAACACCGGCGCTAATTGATAAGGAATAGCCGCGCCTGCCGGTGCGGTAAACGGCTGTGCAACACTGTTGCGGCTGATATGAATGGTATTGCGGGCGTTAAATAAACAGGCTTTGAAAATACCTACCTTAGCGATAGCACGGGCCAGCGTAACCACATTATTTACCGACAAAGCAAAAGACTGCGCCAAACGCTCGTCATACAAATTCAGGCTGGAATCTATATAGATCCCACCGGCTTGCCAGTGAATGGCCAGGCCTCCTACCACCGGAAAGCGCGCCAGCCGGCTAACGGCAGCAACAAAGGCTTTTTCTGTTTCGCCCATGCCCTGCAAATAATTTTTGTAGTAGCGTTCCAGTTGCACATCATCGACATAGGCAATGCCTTCTTCTTCACTGTGCTCGCGTAAAAACGACTTACGTGACGAATACACTACAGTATCCAGCTCCCGCACCTGCGGGCTTACCCACACCGGCAACAGCGGTGCATCATCAAACAGCGGCAAGGGCGGCAGTACCAGATGCTTTAACCTGGGCATTTGCTGTAAAAAGTAATCGCCGGCCTGAGCACGTAGCATGGCATCGTCTGACAACATACTGTCGAGTAAGGTAGCAAACTCTACCGGCAAACCGAGGCTGCGCGCCGGTATGGCTTTACAACCAAAACGGCAGGACTGGCCGGAGGCCAGCGCATATAAAGTGCCGGCAACACCCTGCTCATCAAAGCGCGGGCTGGACAGCGCGCCGATACGCTGCTCCGGGCCGATAAAATACACATCACCCATTCGTGCATTGGAGCTTTGCAAGTCGGCCGACATCAGCTGCATTACATTGTTGGATAGATACTGGCCCTGTGCATCAAGCTGGGCAAACACCGACGAGCCCCAGTCAATTAAACTGACCTGCCCGCTTTGCTCGTCAAACACTAAATTCGACGGTTTAACGTCGCCGTGCACTATAGGTTGCAGCTCGCCGTCTTTAACATGGCTACGCAGCGCCAGCAGTACGTCTGCCAACTGGCAGGCTATATCAATTAACAGCCTGGCAGTTAAACGGCCGTGCTTTAAGCTGTAATGCTCCAAATCCATGCCCGTGCCGCGTTGCATCATCAGAATGCCCTGCTTCTTTACCACCTGGTAGGTGATATAGCGCGGTACATTCGGGTGTTGTACCTGCGACAACATATAGGCTTCGTCGGCCAGACGATCCTGAATATGCTGCGGCAAATTGATGCGCGAAAACTTAAATACGCAAGCCTGGCCGCCGCCATCCAACCCGGCAAAGGCAAAGCCATAAGCGCCCTTGCCTATCAGCTCTATTTGGCGGTAACCCAGTTTTTCCAGCTCAGAAATACACAGCGCCACCCAATCTTTCAGCTTTTTGGCATCATTGGCGTTAAGCAGATAAATTGACTGCTCTTCCGGAATATAGAAGTTTCGCAGCTGGTTTTTATATTGCATCTGCACTAGGCCTTAACACAGCGTTCAAGCGCCCATTGCCGCAGCGCATTTATCTGCTCTGCCATTATCACCGATAGCGGCTGGGTAGCAGACAGCTCTGCCACTAAGTGCGTCAGGCTGAATTCAGCGTTATCTGCACGGGCACGGAAACCGGCACCGACTACCGCCTGCTCTAATTCCGCGCCGGAGAAACCACGGCATAACGCCAGCGCCGACTGCAGCGCCTCATCAGTTAAGCTCAGCCGGCGTTTTGCCAGGTGCAGTTTCAGCAACTGTAAGCATTCCTCTTCAGTGGGTAAATCAACAAAGAAAATCTCATCGAAGCGGCCTTTACGCAGCAGCTCCGGCGCCAGTTCATGAATGTTATTCGCCGTGGCAACCAAAAATACCTGCGACTTACGCTCAGATAACCAGGTCAGAAAACTGCCCAGTAAACGCCGGGTAACGCCGTTATCGCTATCGCCACCGGACAAGCCTTTTTCAATTTCATCTATCCATAACACACAGGGCGACATCGCATCGGCCAGCGCCAACGCCTGGGCGAGGTTTTTTTCGGTTTCGCCAATGTATTTGTTATACAGCCCGGCCATATCCAACCGCAGCAGCGGCAAGCCCCAACTGCCGGCAATGGCTTTGGCCGCCAGGCTTTTGCCGGTGCCCTGCACCCCGGTTAGCAACAGCCCTTTGGGCGTGTCGGCTTGCTGCGCCACAAACGCCTGCTGGCGCTGTGCTATCCAATGTTTAAGGTTGGCCAGGCCAATCACGTTGTTAAAGCTAACGCTGTCAAATACCTGCGACAGCACTCCGTCGGTTTGCAACAAGCTGAACTTGGCGCGGTTAATCCGTGGAATATCTGCGGCAGTAACAGCGCCATCATCAGCAATGGCTTTGTAGGCTAAGCGCTTTACTTCTTCAAAGGTTAAACCACGCAGATTTTGCACTAACAGCGTCAGGTTATCCGGCGTCAGCTCTGCCGTTATGCCCTGTTTAGCCGCATAGCTATCGGCCATTTCATGCACTAACTGGCGGATTTGTTGATCTGACGGCAAACTTAACTCAAAGCGATAACATAAACGGGCCAACTCAGACGGCACCGTTATAGCGTGGCTTAACAGCATAATAGTGTGGCCAAGCTGTTCATGCGCCTGAGCGATTTCTTTGATATAGCGTACATGCTTAGGCTCGGCTAAAAACGGATGGAAATCGCACAACACAAAGATACCGGGGTTGCGGGTAGCTTTAATTTGCGCCAACAAATTAGTCGGATCTGCATTAAAGGCTTGAGCACTGTGCTCACTATCCAGCCGTTGCAGGCCTTCGGTAATGGTCCATTTAAACACCGGCCGCATTAAATTTACCGCCAACCGTTTTATCAGCAACAGCGCGCGCGGCTCTTCATAACTTTCAATTACAATCAGCGGGCTATGTGCCTGCACCAGTACCCGTAAATCATCAAATTCGTGCATAGCTGTCCCTGAGCAAACAAAATAAAAAAACCCACTACAATGAGTGGGTTTTAGCAGAAAGCGGCTTAGCTGCCAAGCACAAACGGTTGTCTGTCAGCGCATTGCTACCAGCATGGCTGACGGTTGCTCCAGATACTGTTTCCACAGGTTGGTAAAGCGCGCTATGGTGCCACCGTCGATAACCCGGTGATCGCCCGACCAGCTGATTTGCATCAGTTGGCGTGCTGCCACCTCACCTTTGGCATTAAAACGCGGCAAGGTTTGCACCTTACCCAGCGCTACTATCGCCAGTTCCGGCTTATTGATAATGGGCGTAGCAACAGTGCCGCCAATAGCGCCAATATTAGAGATACTGATAGTACCGCCTTTTAAATCAGCCGGGCTGACACGGCCTTCACGGGCCTGCTCTGTTAAGCGGGTTAAATCGTTAGCAATATCAATAATAGATTTACGCTGGCAACCTTTGATATTCGGCACCAACAAACCAATTTTTGAATCTACTGCTATGCCGATATTATGATCGTCAAAGTAGGTCAGCTCAGTGCAATCCTGATTCACTTTGGCATTCATTACCGGGAACTGATTAATCGCCAGCGACAAGGCCTTAACAAAAAACGGCATCATGGTGAGCTTTACGCCCTGTTTGGCGTACTGATCTTTTAAGCTGGCACGCAGTGCTATCAGTTCGGTTAAATCAATCTCTTCACAGTAGGTAAAATGCGGAATGGTTGAAACCGATTCCACCATCTGCCGTGCCATCGCCGCTTTGATGCCTTTAATCGGCTCGGTACGGCTACCGCCCGATGTGACAGTTGCAGAGGCAGTCGGGCTTCCAGTTACCGCATTACCCGTTGATACTTTACCGGTTGATGCAGCGCCGGCTGTGGCCGCTACTTTGCCATCAGCAAAAGCACGTACATCGTCTTTGTATACGCGGCCTTTGTCACCGCTGCCCGGTACTTTGCTGATATCAATACTCAGCTCACGGGCTAAACGGCGTACCGCCGGGCTGGCCAGCGCTTTACCGTTATTGGCATTAGCGCTGACAGCGTCACCTTTTTGCTGCAATGCACAGGCAGCTTTAGCCGGCGCAGCCGTTGCAGTAACAGCAGCCGCTTGCGGCGCTGCTGCCAGGCCGGCATGTTGCATCGCAAACAGCGGCGCATGCACCTTGGCAATCTCGCCCTTGGCGTAATACAGCTTAGTCACTTTACCTGAGTACTTGGCCGGAATTTGCACCAGCGCTTTGTCGGTCATCACATCACATACCGGCTGATCTTCTGCGATGTCATCGCCTTCTTTCACTAACCAGTCGACAATTTCACACTCAACAATACCTTCGCCGATATCGGGCAAAATAAAATCTTCGCTACCCGTCGACACCTCCGCCGCTGGCACAGCAACAGCTTCCGGCGGCGCGGCAACCGCTGTGTCATCAGTGCCGGCCAGTTGCATTTCAAACAGTGGCGCATGCACTTTGGCAATATCGCCTTTGGCGTAATACAACTTTGACACTACACCGTTATGCACGGCCGGAATTTGCACCAGAGCTTTGTCGGTCATCACGTCGCATACCGGTTGATCTTCGCTGATGGTGTCACCTTCAGCAACCAGCCAGTCAACAATTTCACACTCAACTATACCTTCACCGATATCCGGCAGAATAAAATCTTTTTTCATTGCTGCCTCCGTTAAAAGTTAACTGAGCGTTTTATCGCTTCATAAGTTTTTAAATGATCCGCCACGTACTCTTTTTCCAGCGCCAGCGGGTACGGCGTATCCATACCACAGACCCGTTCAATCGGGCTCTCCAGATGCAGGAAACACATTTTCTGGATAGTAGCGGCTATTTCTCCGGCAAAACCGCCGGTTAACGGCGCTTCGTGGTTAATAACCAGCCGGCCGGTTTTCTTCACCGATGCCGCTACCGTATCGGCATCCCATGGCAATATGCTGCGCAGGTCTATCACTTCACATGAAATGCCGTCTTTTTCGGCCATCTCAACCGCTTTTTGCACAATTTCCATCTGCGCGCCCCAGGCCAGCACAGTAATGTCTTTACCTTGCTGTGTTACCTCGGCTTTGCCCAGTTCAATTTCGTAGTACTCTTCCGGCACTTCGCCGGTAGAGGCGCGGTACAGCTTTTTCGGTTCAAAGAAAATAACCGGATCCGGGCTGGCAATAGAGGCTAACAGCAAGCCTTTGGCTTGATAAGGATCGCGCGGGATCACCACTTTTAAACCCGGCGTATGGGCAAAATAGGCTTCCGGTGACTGGCTGTGATAATGCCCACCGGCAATACCGCCACCGTACGGGCTTCTGAACACTATACCGCCGACATTAAACTCATTACCGGAGCGGTAGCGGAACTTGGCGGTCTCGTTAACGATTTGGTCAAAGGCCGGGAAGATATAGTCGGCAAATTGAATTTCCGCTACCGGCTTCATACCCTGGGCTGCCATACCATTAGCAAAACCGGCAATGCCTTGTTCGGTTAACGGTGTATTAAAGCAGCGCGCTTTGCCATATTTTTCCTGCAGTTTGCTGGTGGCGCGAAACACACCACCAAAGTGGCCCACGTCTTCACCAAAACACACTACGCTGTCGTCTTTAGCCATGGCTAAATCAAGCGCATTATTAATGGCCTGCAACATGTTCATTTTTGCCATTAGTCTAGTCTCCCCGCCGTTACCGGATACGCTTCCGGGTAATTACGGATATGCGCTTTTAATTCATCTAATTGTTGTTGTAATGCCGGTATAGGCTCGGCGTACACATCAGAAATAAGGTGCTCTATGCCAGGCTTAGCCACTTTTTCTGCCACTTTTAACGCATCGAGAATTTCGCTGCGCAGCGCTTCAATAGTGACTTTGTCGTCGGCTTCGTTCAGCCAGCCCTTTTCTACCAACCATAAACGGAACCGGGCGATGGGGTCGTTCTGGCGCCACTTTTCTTCTTCTTCTTTTGAGCGGTAGCCACTTGGATCGTCAGACGAGGAATGCGCGCCCAAGCGATAAGCAATAGATTCAATCAACACCGGCTCGTTATGCTTAAGTGCATGATCACGCGCCATCTTAGTAGCCTGGTACACCGCTAAAATGTCGGCACCATCTACCCGCAGCGCTTTCATACCGTAACCGACTGCACGGCAGGCAATACCATCACCAACAAACTGCTCACTGGCCGGCGTGGAAATGGCATAGCCATTATTGCGGCAGAAGAAAATCACCGGCGCCTTGTGTACCGCGGCCATATTTAACCCGGCGTGGAAATCGCCTTCTGAGGCCGCACCTTCACCGAAATAACAAATAGTGGTGTTAGGTAAACCGCGCAGCTTTTGTGCATAGGCATAACCACTGGCCTGGGGGATCTGTGTGCCCAGCGGTGACGATATCGTCATATAGTAAATGTCTTTACTGCCGTAATGCACCGGCATCTGCCGGCCTTTACCCAAATCTTTTTCGTTGGAAAACAGCTGGTTCATAAACTGCTCCAGCGTAAAGCCACGATAACGCAACGCGCCCTGTTCGCGATACTGCGCCATGATCATATCTTGCTCTGCCAATGCCGCGGCGCTGCCTACCGTAGTGGCCTCTTCGCCTAAGCACTGCATATAAAAGCTGATGCGGCCCTGACGCTGGGCAGCCAACATGCGCTCATCCAGTACGCGGGTAAACACCATGGTATCGTACATTTTAATGGCGGTGGCTTTATCCAACTCCGGCGCTACCGCACCTTCGTAAAGGCTGCCATCGTCACGTAAAATGCGTAGTGTAGGAATTTTTAACGCATCACCGGCGGTAAACTCCGCAGTGTGCACCGTGGTAATGGTGGCGTTATTTGGGTTAGTCATAGGGTGTCTCTTGTTTGTTATACGTGTCAGACAGGTGGCAGCTCCGCCAGCCCGGCCTTGGTATCAGGCTGGCGGAACTTAGCTTCTACCGTCCAGTATAGCGGCTTTAACCGCTCTCCCCGTTTTGTGCCTGGCGTTAGCCGGCACCGGTGTGTTCTGATTATTATCGGCGGCAACTTTACCTTTACGTAAACTGCATTGCAACCGCCGGCCGGGTTTGCTCCGGCAGGCTGCGCGAACGACTGTCAGCTTAAATTTACTCTTTACAGCAGTATACTGTGGTAATCAGCCGTTAAGCGATATTGTGCGCCACTGTAGTGGGCACCACCATCAGCATAGCGCGCTGGCCTATGGCCACTTTGGCATTGGGGAAAATAATCGCTTCACCTTCGCGCTCTACTCTGTACTCAATATCACCGTCTGTCGCCAGCAAAGTGCCTTGCGGATAAGCAGTAAAGTTTTCTACGTCATCAGCAAAGTGCAGTTTAAACTCCTGCGTTTGCTTATTGATCGCGCGATACACCTGATACAGCTGAAATTGCTGCTCATCAAACTGTACTGTGCTCACCGCTGCTTCGCTAACCAGTTGCCGCAGCGCAGCACGTGCTTTGGCAAAGCGTTGCATATCGTTCCGGCCAAACGGCTGCACCTTACCCAGTTCAATGGTAAAGGCATCTGCGCCATGGCTGTTAGATGCATAGTAACTAAAGGTAGACGCCGGCGTTTGCATTAACAGCACTGTCGTGACATCACAGGCCTGCAAAAACTCAAACTGGGCCTTTTGCCACGGCTTATTATGCAAAAACGGATACACGGCGAATTTTTCAAACCGCGAGCCGCGGATAGCGGTGTGTAAATCATATAAATAACGGTTACGCGGCACCGAATTGGTTACGCGTACCTCTTGATAGAAACGGCTGACATAGTCCTCCAACGCCTTGGCCCGCTTGCGCTCAGCGTTAATAAGGCCCGCCCCCATGCTGTGGTGGCCGGAAAACAGCCTGTTCATATTTTCGCTAATTTCGCGTGTGCCGGCGTTGATAGCCGCAGGGTTGCCAAACAGTACTAACAAGCGGTGTTTAAGTTGAAGTTGGCCGGTTAGCAGGTCTTTTACCAGCTCAGCGCAAATTTCTATCGGCGCCGTTTCATTTCCGTGCACACCGCAAGATAGCACTATGTCTTTTGGGCTCAGTTGCGCCGGGGTAAAACAGATAACGCCGGTGTCCCAAATAGCAACTGAGGTGCCATCTGTCAGATCAAATTGCGCCGGTGCCAAGCCGTCAGGATTGTTCAGAGTAAGCTTGAGAAAGTCACCGTGTTGTAGCAGTTGCTCTTGTAGTAATGATTGCGCCATGCGCCAGCTCCCTGTTGTCGGATTGGCGCAGATTCTACCCCGGTTCAGCTGTGCAACAAACCCCACAGCAGCTATACCGTGCAGCTAGGCTGAAAAAGCCATCACCTGGTCGCGGCCGGCTTCTTTGGCGCTGTACATGGCGTTATCAGCATCGGCTAACAGCTGCTTGAGCTGATAACCGGAAGTATCAGAGCCGCAAACGCCGAAGCTGGCGCTAAGCGGAAATTGTTTACCGCAGTCTGTACTATCAATACCGGCAATCGCATCGCGGCAAATTTCAGCCAGCAATACCGCTTTGTCGGTCTGGCAGCCCGGCAGTACCACGGCAAACTCTTCCCCACCGATACGGCCAAATACGTCATTATTGCGCATAAAGTTGCGACAGGTTTTTACCACTTGCTGCAGTGCCCAGTCACCCGCCGCATGGCCGTGCATGTCATTAATATTTTTAAAGTAATCTAAATCGAATAGTATTACCGCCACCGGCTTGGCGTTCTTTTCACAGTACTCCAGCGCTACTTTGGCCTGGTTGTTAAAGTGATAACGGTTACTGATCCCCGTTAGCTGGTCATACTCAGCAATTTTCTTAAAGCGCTTGCGGCCGGACATGCCACGGTAGGCCAGGAAACTTAACAGCACTAACACTGAAGTCAGTACCAGCATGATCAAGCGATTCTGCTTCACTTCATGCTCGTAAAGATTTTTTTGTAACGACAGCAACTCATTGTCTTTGTCTAACAACGCAATACGTTGATTTTTTACTTCTAATTCGCCCTCAGCTAAATGAAAAGCTAATTGTTGATTAGTTTTTTCATCCTGATACTTTTTTTCCAGCTCACTGTATTTTTCAAAATACGTTAATGACGCCTTATAATTACCTTTGTATTTCTCTATCTGTGATAACAATTTATATGCAGCAACCTGAGCGATATTTACCGATGAACCTTCTACATAACTTAAAGCCTGAACCGCAAATTTCTCTGCATTAGGCAAGTTCTCAGATTGTAAATATGCAGTTGATACTTCAAGTAAGACACCCGCGATTACCATAGGGTAAGTAGTAGTATGAAGTTCTTCAGAAAAAGTACTATAGGACGCAATGACATCGTCATAGCGGCGCTGCATCATTAGCGCTTCCATTTTATCTCTGAGTAAATGAGCTTTGGGAATGGATTCGTTTACCTCAGTACACGTGGCCACAGCATCATCAATTGCAGCAAAAAAACCTTCTAACTGTTTTAGCTTTAACACCGAATGGAGTTTATGGGCCAGGATCCTGCATACTAAGCGGCTTTCCGTTGCCGAATTTAAAAACTGCTCTGCGTAAAACAAAGCAATCTCGTGCTTTTCGATACCGTTGTATAACAGGGCAATATTGCCTACCGCCTGAGCTTTTGCGACAGGGTTTGTTACTGAAGGCAACTGCCGGTTAATTTCTCCCAACAGCAAAAAAGCGTTTAAATAATCATTCGATAAAGCATAAAGATTGACCGCCAGCACTTTGCCACGAAAGTGATACAAACTATGGTGTTCAGTTTGTAAAAGCGGTTCAAGATAAGAAAATGCCCGCTCATATTCACCGGAAAGCGTCTTCTCATAACCCTTCAACAGCAGGAAATATGCCTTTTCTTCGGAGGTAAAAGTGCCCTTAAGTTTATCCAGGTCTTGCAAACCAAGACTAAACTGTTCGAAACTGGTTAAACGGATCTCTTCTAACTGCTCAAGTTTTGCAATAACACCGGCCGCATGCAGCACAGTAGAAAAATACAATAAATATAAAGCCAGCAATAACTTGCCGGCTTTATGCATCAAAGCAGTTAATTTCATAAAGTCTGTAATATCAACAACAGGCTTTTTCCTGTTGTTCGTCATCGTTTGGTTCAGGCTGTTCTGCCGGTGACTCATCAGGTTCAGGTTGAGTAACCATACAGACTATTTTGCTACGTACATTAAGCATCATTTCAAGTTTTGCGACATCTCTCTCAGCTATAGCTTGTTGGATCTCAACATCCATATTCAACGGATTTAAAATAGCAGAATAGTTATAAGTGTTGGCTTTCGAAAAAGTAGCTGTTTTACCTATTGCCTCAAGAGCTTCAATTGTTTTATTCATTTTGGTTCCTTTAAATTACCAGATAGAAAAGACTTTTTATTTTAAACATCCTGAATCAACCAAGCATGGCTTTCAGGCTAACATGACAAACTTAATATTTTATAGAAATGTTGGACGTTCTCAGCACTACGTTCAAAACCGATCTTTTTAGCCGCCCGTATTGCTGGGATATTGCGTTTATCTATATTCATTGTCAATCTGGTTATGCCTAATTGACTTGCCAGGTTTTGACCAAGCGCTAAAGTGGCTTCCTCGGCATAGCCCCTCTTTTGTGCGCCAGACAGCAACATGTTTCCAATTTCGGCGCACCGCTGTGCAACCGATAGCTTACTTACTGCGCATACTCCTACGGCTTGATTATCCTCAAGCGTAAGTACGGTGTAATAGAACTGCGCAGCCTCTGCTTTGCAGTTACTCTTTATCACAGACGCAAACATATTCTGCAATATCTTTCCTTGTAATACTGGCCCGATAAAACGCATTATTCGCTCATCGGAATAAAGCTGTTCAAACAGCTTAAAATCATCACTTGTTGCCAGTCTTAACATTAATCTGTCAGTAAAGATTATTTCAGTTCGCATCGTTTTTCGTTATTTCCCTAAGCCTGCATTCTCTGAATATTCAGACGACAATAACTCCAACCGATCAAGCACCGCTTGATTTTCTTGCATTTTTTTTAATGGAGAAATAACCAAAGTGGTCTTCAGATCCAACTCAACATTCAGCAACTCAGACAAAGGTAAATGCTCAATTCTGGGTTGTTGAATTGGTAGAGTTGCAGCTTCGTACAAAGTGACAAGATGATTTCCAGGATAGAGATCTGTAAGAAGCTCAAGCAATACTTGTCTATAGGCTGTAACCGTTGACAGCTTGGCCAAAGAACGATCGCCGGCTACCGCAACCTGCCATAAAATCAGATAAGCAGCTGTATCGATATTGCGTTTATAGAACATAAACTGGCTGGTCTCAAAATGCTGACAGCCGTAAGTGCCGGGGTCGATACCTAAATCAGCATACAGGCAATCTTCTGCTGAAATGCCCGGCTCCATATGGGCGTTATACCCCAGCTCACGCGCTTGCTTAATGGCATTGTGCGGTACCCGGGCAAATACACCGGGGTGACCGTAAAAGGCCCCTACTACCTTTTTGCCGGCGCTAACTTCGGCCAGCATCGCCGCGACCATCTCGCGATAGGTCAGCATGCGCGATTTGCCTTCCAGATAATACGGCTGTAATGAGCGCACGTCGGCGTTCATCTGCTCTATCCATTGTTCGGTAATACCATCGGCCACCAACACAAATACTACGTCGGCCTGTTCGATATAACTGCGGGAAAGCGGGCTGATATGAGAACCCAATGTCATGCCGGTGCCGACACAAACTAAACTACCTGACTGCAAAATACGTCCTTGCTGTTTTTCTTTGTACTATAAGGCGTAGCGCTTAGTGCTGGCAAGCCTGATCATGGCTTAACTGCCGGCAAATGTTGCCGGTTAAAGCGGCTGTAGTTCTTGTTGTCGAACCAAAATTGCAAACTTTGCTGTAAGCCTTCATCGCCGCGGATCTGCGGCATCACCTGATTAATTTGTTTAATAACACTCTGGCCCCAGGCATTATTACTGCAGCCGATAGCGCCGTATACCGGCTGTTGGTGGTTTTCAGCAATGGCTAATAATGCCAACTGCTCGCCGCTGGTAAGCTCGTAGTAGCGCTTAATAAAGCTGTAATCTACAGTGTAATCTAACCGCTGCGAGCTAATCATCTGTAATATCGCTGTAGGGCCGTTATCGCCGGAGCGCACCAACCTGTTACCGGGCCTGTTATCCATACCTTCAATAAACGGCTGTAACACACCATAGCGCCGCCCGGCCGGATAGCCAAAATTAAAATCTTCATCGGCCAGCAGATCGGCGAGGGAAACCGGTTGCGGATACTTCTTTTTGATCTGCTCTGCTGCCTTTTTGTGGCTGATAATATAATGTGGCGGGTAAACATGGGTAGGTTGGCTATAGACGGCGCCCTGCTCCCCTTGTGCTTTGTGGATCATACAGGGAAAACACAGGTTTTCTGAGCGCTCCAGCGCCAGCCCAATCCGGGGTTGCGGTAACACTTGACGCTGCTTTATCAGCTCGGGTAAATAACGGTGTACGGTGTTAATCAGCTCGTCACACAGACCTTGCTGCTTATAGTCACCCTGCATAATGTGAAAAGGTGGTGCAGTATTTACCGCCCAATTAATTTGGCCGGCCGGCGTGGCCTGATCATTTTGTGCGCTGACTTCTGCCAGTGACAAAAATAACAACGCGAACAGTGCTGTAGTTGGCATAACACGGCCGTTATCAACAGTTGGTTAACGCAGTATAGACAACACTGTTATGCCACATCGCAGCATAAGCTGATAAACAGATGATAAAAAAGCCTGTCAATGACAGGCTTTTTTCGACGTTAGCTGCGTTTTACCGCACATTTCTCCAGCTGCCATACCCGGCTGACATAGTCTTCAATCGAGCGATCCGAGGTAAACTTACCTACCAGGGCAGTATTGAGCATGGCTTTTTTCGCCCAGCCGGCTTTATCGCGGTACCACTGATCAACTTTTTCATGCGCTTTAACATAGGTTTCAAAGTCTGCCAGTACCAGATAAGGATCACCGCCTTCGAGCAGGCTGCGCTTAATTGCGGCCAGCTCACCTGGTTTACCCGGGGTAAAGTAATCGGTTTCCAGCCAGTCCAGAATGGCTTTAATTTCCGGATTAGCATAGTAGTAATCCATGCTGTTGTAGCCATTGGCATGCAGTGCTTTTACTTCATCTACCGTTAAACCGAAGATAGCAATATTGTCTTCACCCACTTCTTCGGCAATTTCGATATTAGCACCGTCTAAGGTACCTACCGTAATGGCGCCGTTTAATGCCAGTTTCATATTGCCGGTGCCGGAGGCTTCTTTACCGGCGGTAGAGATTTGCTCGGATACATCCGCTGCCGGGATCATTTTCTCCGCCAGAGTTACGCGGTAGTTCGGCATAAACACCACTTTAATACGGTTTTTAATCCGCTTATCGTGGTTAATCTTATCGGCTATCTTGTTGATAGCGTAGATAATTTCTTTTGCCAACTTATAGCCTGGCGCGGCCTTGGCACCAAACAGGAATACCCGTGGTGTCATGTCGTAATCCGGCTCCTGCAAAATACGGCGGTATAAGGCAAGAATATGCAGCAGGTTCAGGTGCTGGCGCTTGTATTCGTGCAGGCGTTTAATCTGAATATCAAAGATGGCATGCGGATCAATGTCGATATTGGTCAGCTTTTTCACCACTGTAGCCAGCTCGGCTTTATTTTGCTGCTTAATTGCCATAAAGGCGTCTTGCACAGCGGCATCATCTGCAAAGGCGGCAAACTTAGACAATTGCTTCAGATCGGTTGGCCATGCCGTGCCGATTTTTTCATCCAGCAGCTTAGCCAGTTTCGGGTTACAGGCTTTTAACCAACGTCGTGGTGTCACACCATTGGTCACGTTGGTAAATTTGTCCGGCCACAGTGCTACCATTTCAGGGAACAAATCAGACTTAACCAGTTGCGAATGAATTTCGGCTACGCCATTAACGCGGAACGATCCCACCACAGATAAGTGGCCCATGCGCACCATAGGATCATGGCCGTCTTCAATAATCGACAGTTTACGCTTTTTGTCGTTATCACCGGGCCACAACACATCCACTTGCTCAACCAGAAAGCGGCGGTTAATCTCGTAAATAATTTCCAGATGGCGTGGCAGCACTTTTTCAAATAACCGTACCGCCCATTTCTCTAACGCCTCAGGCAACAAGGTATGATTGGTATAGGCAAACACCTGCTGGCATAAGGCCCATGCCTGGTCCCACTGCATTTCAGCGCGATCAACTAAAATACGCATCAGCTCGGGAATAGCAACCGCCGGGTGAGTATCATTCAGCTGGATCACCACCTGGTTGGCAAACTCGCTCCAGTCATCACCGTGGCTGCGTTTATAGCGGCGGATAATGTCTTTTAGCGAACAGGACACAAAAAAGTATTGCTGAATTAAACGCAGCTCTTTACCGGCATCGGTTTCATCGTTCGGGTACAGTACTTTGGAAATGGTTTCGGCTTCGATGTTTTCGCGCGCCGAGTCAATATAACCGCCGGAGTTAAATACGTCCCAGTTAAAGAAATCACTGGCCCGGCTTTCCCACAAGCGCAATACATTTACTGAGCTGCCGTTATAGCCCACTACCGGAATATCCCAGGGCACACCTTTAATGATACGGCCCGGGTGCCAGACTTTTTTCATCTTGCCCTGCAGGTCATATACGGTTTCGACATAGCCATATACCGAGATTTCCTGCACCGATTCCGGCCGGCAAATCTCCCACGGGTTCCCGTATTCACGCCAGCTGTCCGGTCGCTCAATTTGGCGGCCATCCTGAAAGCTCTGGCGAAATAAACCATGTTCGTAATGAATACCGTAGCCAATTGCCGGGTAGTTTAACGTTGCCAGCGAGTCGATAAAGCAGGCCGCTAAACGGCCCAGACCGCCGTTACCCAATGCCATATCCTCTTCCTGATCTTCCAGGTCGGCGATATTCATGCCCAGCTCACTCAGTGCCTGTTTAGCCTGGTCATATAAGCCCAGATTATGCAGGTTATTGCTGAATAAACGGCCCATCAGATACTCAAGGCTGAAATAGTGTAAAGCACGGGTGTTTTGCTCATAATGCGTGCGCTGGGTATTACGCAGGCCATCAAACACCTGCTCATTTACTGCCGCGCATGTTGCGCTCCACCACGCCTGGGGACTGGCTTTATTTACGTCCGTACCGAGGGTTGAATGCAGGTGGCGGATGATTTGTTCTTTCAGCTGTTCGGTATTAATTTGCGTAATACCGCTGCCGGCAGTTGAGGTATGTGTTTTCATTACAAGTCCTGATAGTTTGCTGCCTGTGATAGTCACATAATACTGCTAAGTGTAAAATTATTACCAAAAAATACCTTAATACAGCGTTTCAGGCAAAATTAAAGGCCATGAATGTAATTTAATTACACAACTAATCATAGCCTTTGAGCGCGTTAAATCTGACTGAATACGTATTCAACGAACGCTTTGGCGTCATGCTCTAACTGCAGCAGATGCGCCTGATTAACAAAACTTTCCAGATAAATTTTATAGGCATTCTCGGTACCGGACGGTCTTGCAGCAAACCAACCATTACGGGTTACTACTTTTACGCCGCCAATATCGGCATTATTGCCAGGCGCCCGCGTCATTACCGCCACAATATCATCACCGGCAAGGCTGGTTTGCTGCACGCTGCTGACATCGAGCTTTTTCAGCGCCGCTTTTTGCTCCGGGCTGGCCGGTGCATCTAAGCGCCGGTACAATGGCGAGCCTAACTCTTTGGTTAACGCCTGATACTGCTGGTAGGGATCTACCCCGGTTTTTGCCAGCATTTCTGCCGCCAGCAACCCCAGAATAAAACCGTCTTTATCGGTTGACCAGGCACTGCCGTCAAAGCGCAGGAAACTGGCGCCGGCGCTCTCTTCACCGCCAAACGCCACTGTGCCTTTGTGCAGCCCGTCAACAAACCATTTAAAGCCTACCGGCACTTCCAGCAGGTTTCGGCCACGTGCTGCCACCACGCGGTCAATCAAGGCACTGGACACCAGGGTTTTGCCAATTGCCAGCTGTTCAGACCAATCCGGCCGGTTGGCCAGTAAATAGTTGATAACCACCGCCAGGTAATGGTTCGGGTTCATCAGGCCGCCGCTGCGGGTCACTATGCCGTGGCGGTCAAAATCCGGGTCGTTACCAATGGCGATATCAAATTGGTCTTTTAACTGAATAAGGTTAGCCATGGCATAAGCTGAAGAGCAATCCATACGGATTTGGCCATCTTTATCCAGTGGCATAAAAGCAAATGCCGGGTCGACTTTATCGTTAACTACGGTAATGTTAAGCCCGTAGCGCTCGGCAATACGCGGCCAAAATGCGATGCCTGAACCACCTAAAGGGTCTACGCCGATGCGGATACCGGCTTTGGCAATGGCGGCCATGTCGATAACGTTTTCCAGATCATCAACATAGTGCTGAATATAATCAATATGTTGGCAATAACCGGATTGCAGCGCCAACGCATAAGGCATCATTTTTACGCCATCAAGATCTTTAGCCAATAACTCATTAGCGCGTTGCTCTATCCAGTTAGTCACATCGGTATCGGCCGGGCCACCGTGTGGCGGGTTGTACTTGATGCCGCCGTCCTGCGGTGGATTATGCGATGGCGTAATAACGATGCCGTCGGCCAGTTGACCGGTAGCGTCTTTGTTTTGCGTTAAAATGGCGTGCGAAATCACAGGCGTTGGCGTATAGCCCAGGTCTTTTTGTACACACACCTGAATTTTATTCGCGATCAACACTTCCAATGCGCTGGCAAACGCCGCTTCTGATAAGGCGTGGGTGTCTTTTCCCAAAAACAGCGGCCCGGTAATACCGTTCTTTTTACGGTAATCAGCAACTGCCTGGCAAATGGCTAACACATGCGGCTCGTTAAACGAGCAGTTCAGCGCACTGCCCCGATGCCCTGAGGTACCAAAGCTGACTTTGTGATCGGCATGCGTATGCACATCGGGTTCCAACACATAATAGGCGGTCATTAGCCGGCTGATATTCGGAATTAACGATGTGGGCACCTGTTGCCCGGCCAGCGGGTGTAAAGCCATAACTTTTCCTTTTATAACAAATCGCGAATACGTTCTGCATCCTGTTCACTATAGCCGAGTTTAATTGCTGTCTCGGTAAGCATCATTTTTTTGCGTGTCGTGTTTGAATTGGTAATCACCCAAAAGCCGGTGTTCGGGATTGGCTTAGGGTTGGTACTGCTGCCGGCTTCAGATAATTCCTCTGCGGTACGGCCAAAATACAAGCGGTTACGGCCTTTGATATCCAATACTTTATCAAACTGCTTTTTATGCGCTCTGGCCAGGGTAGATAAAATAAACAAGAAGCGGCCGACCACGCTCGATTCTGCCTGTAAATCTTGCTTGTTTATTAAGTCAAAAATATTACTGTTTAGCGCCACTTCAGGCGCGGCAACAACCGGCTCTGCCGCTACCACCACCTCAGCGTCTGCGTCTCCCAGCAGCAAGCGGCGTAATATTTCCGAAGCGCTTTCGCCAATTTTTTGAGTCTGGCCGGCAATGTACTGATACAGCTCGTCATCTATTTCGATGGTTTTCATATATTTATTCCGCACGCTAAAAGTGGCATCATTATATAAAGCCTTCTCGGCTGACGCCAGCGGCATGATGCGCAAGGCGCCGGCACTTGTTAACCGGATGCATTTTTATGCTTTTACATAGCCACAGCAGTGGTCAGCAAGACAGTAACACGGTACCGGTGGTACTGATACATGGCCTGTTTGGCAGTTACGAGAATTTAGGCGTTATCGAGCGCAGCTTAAGCGAACAGTATCGTGTACTGAATATCGATGTGCGCAATCATGGCCGCTCCGGCCACAGCGCCGACATGAATTATCAGCTGATGGCAGAGGATTTGGCACAAACGCTGGATCAGCTGAATATCCCTGTCGCGGTGTTATTAGGCCATTCGATGGGCGGTAAACTGGCCATGGCCTTTGCATTGCAATACCCGCAGCGGGTGAGCAAACTTATTCTGGCTGATATTGCACCGGTAGCTTATCCGCCGCGGCATAACAGTATTTTTGCCGGCTTAACTGCTGTTGATTTAGCCGGTATCAGCAGCCGTGCCGATGCTGACAAACAGCTGGCGCAACATATCAGCGAGCCGGGTGTGCGGCAGTTTTTACTAAAAAGTCTGGTAAAAGAAGATGATAGCTTTCACTGGCGCTTTAACCTGGCGGCGTTACAGGCGAACTATACAGCACTGGTAGACGCGCCCCTGACAGAGGGCTGCTATGATGGCCCGACACTGTTTATTAAAGGCGGTGATTCCGATTACATACTGCCGGAGCACAAAGCGCGCATTATGCAATTATTCCCACAAGCACAGGCAAAAATTATTCAGGGTACCGGCCATTGGCTGCATGCTGAAAAACCTGCCGCTTTTACCAAGCTGGTGCAGGACTTTTTATTGAGCTAACGCACTAATTTTTTGACGAAGTTATGCTATAGTGCGCGCACTTTTTTGCAGGTCAGGTAAAACAGGATGTCTTTAGAGCAATACGAGGCTATCGGTTTATGGCTTGGGCTGGGTATTCTGTACCTGTTTATTGTAATGGCAATACGTGATGTGCTGAAGAAAAGTAACGCGCCGAAGCTGGGGCAGTTTTTTGTCTGGCTGGTGCTGTTTCTGTCGCCGGCGGTATTTATTATCAAAAGCGTAGTGCCCTATTTTATCGAGTAGTAAGGTTAGGGTTAATGGCGAAGATAGCCACTGATCGCACCACGATTGATTTATTTGCTCAGGAAAAGCGCCCCGGCCGGCCGAAAACCAATCCGCTGCCACGGGAAGAACAGCTGAAACTAAACAAGCGGAATCAAATCAAACGTGATCGCAGTAAAGGTTTAAAACGCATTGAATTTAAAGTGTCTGACCAGCTGTACGCAGCGCTGAGTCAGCAGGCCGACCAGGCCGACATGACACGCAGTGCGTATATCGAACATATTTTGACACAAGCGTTAACCAGGTAAGAAGGTTAGATTAATGGCAACTGTAGGCATTTTTTTCGGTAGCGATACCGGTAACACTGAACATATCGCCAAGATGATCCAGAAAGAACTGGGCAAACACTTGTTCGACGTGCGTGATATCGCCAAAAGCAGCAAAGAAGATATTGCCGCCTTTGACTTACTGTTACTGGGTATTCCAACCTGGTATTACGGCGAAGCACAGTGCGACTGGGATGATTTCTTCCCCGAGCTGGATAATATCGACTTCAGTAACAAGCTGGTGGCTATATTCGGCTGTGGCGATCAGGAAGATTACGCAGAGTACTTCCTTGATGCTATGGGCACACTGCGCGATATTATCGAGCCTAAAGGCGCGATTATCGTTGGCCATTGGCCGACGGCCGGCTACAATTTTGTTGCCTCCAAAGCACTGGCAGACGATAACCACTTTATTGGTTTGGGCATCGACGAAGACCGTCAGCCCGAGCTTACCGCGCAGCGGGTAAAACAGTGGTGCAAACAAATTTATGACGAAATGAGCTTAAAAGAGTTCGAAGCGTTATAACACTGACAAAAACCGGCGCCGATGCCGGTTTTTTTCTGGCTGGCGTTTATCGACGCTAACCCGGTCTGTATTTGGCTTTTTTACGCACATATACCGTGCGGTTTACCTCGGCCACTATCTGGTTTTGGCTGTCTTTAATATGCACTAAAAACTGCGGAAAGTGCTTCTCACCACTGTCTGTCGCCGCTTTAATTTGCTCCACCGTATCGTCCGACAACCAAAACTCGGCCGTCAGTTTGCCTTTGCCCGGGGTAATAAAGTTAATATCGGCTTGCTTATCCCACACCAGATACTCTTTACCCAGTGCGCCCATCAGCATCAGCGGATACACCGGATCGGTCATGGCAAACATGCTGCCACCGAACTGGGTATTATTAATATTACGTGTCCAGGGCCTTGATTTCAGCTCAACCCGGCAATAGCGATAGTCATTGGCTAACTCTGCTACCTTGATGCCGGGAAACAAAAACGGCGGCCAAAAATTAAGTAAGTGCCGCATCACGGCGGGGTTAAATGCCCATTTCATAAATTCACTCTGGTATGACCTGTTTAATGCTATTGTACTTTGCTTATTGCGCAGCACAAGAGTGAGCCAGGCAATAAGAAGCCGTTTTTACCATTTCATTCCTGGCATAATGTCTTTATAATCTTTTGCATAGATAAGCCAGAGTTAGAGTTTTTATGTCAGATCACAACAGCGAGTTACGTAAAGCCGGCCTCAAAGTTACCCTGCCACGGGTAAAAATTTTAGAGATCCTGCAAGATCCGAATAATCAGCACATCAGTGCAGAAGACGTATACAAGCTGCTGCTGGAGATCGGCGAAGATATTGGCTTAGCCACGGTTTACCGCGTATTAAACCAGTTCGATGACGCCGGTATTTTAACCCGCCACCACTTTGAAGGCGGCAAATCGGTATTTGAACTGACCGGCGGCAGCCACCACGACCATCTGGTGTGTTTAAAGTGCGGTAAAGTGATCGAGTTTGAAGACGACGTGATAGAAGCCAAACAGCTGGAAATTGCCGAGCAAAACGGCATTAAGTTAACACATCACAGTTTATACCTGTATGGCGAGTGTACCGACACCGTACAGTGTAAGAAAAACAGCGAAATGAATTAACAGCGCTTAACGTAAAACGGCACCCTCGGGTGCCGTTTTTGTTTGTGCCACAAGGCAGCTAGGCTCCGGCAATGCCGGTATTAATCCGCGCCATGCTCAGCGCACTAACGTAATTACCATATTGAAACGCAAAGTCACTCAGCTCGGCCTCAACTTCAAAACCAAAACGTTCATACAAGGCTATAGCCGTTTCATTGCTGCTGTAGACCGTCAGCTCCATCCGGCGGATATTCAGCCAGTTGTCAGCCATTTCCAGCGCGGCCCGTAACAACGCAGAGCCTATGCCACGGCCCTGAAAATCTTCCGATACACCCATACCCAGTTCGGCCACATGGCGTCGGCGCGGGTTTTGACACACCTGCAAACCCAGCTGCCCCACCACTTTACCTTCGGTTTCTGCCACCAGGTTATAAAAGCCTGCGCCGGCATTATACAGCCGTTGCCAGTTGGCTACCGGCTGGTACGGCAGTTGCAGCGTATTAGCATACACAGTAGGTTGGTCATAAATTGCTTTAATAGCATCAATATCAGCAGGTTCGGCATGACGGATCACAGCAGGCATAATGGCATCCTTAACAGTATGAGGGGCTTATCTTAATGTGGTTTTGTTCAGCTCAACAAGAGCCTGAATGCAAAAAGCCGGCACAACGCCGGCTTTTTCTGACATTGCTGCAGTTTACAGTTGCTGCTCGAGCTCCGGCAGTACGCTAAATAAATCCGCCACCAGGCCGTAATCGGCGATCTGGAAGATCGGCGCTTCGGCATCTTTATTAATCGCAACGATAACTTTGGAGTCTTTCATACCGGCTAAATGCTGAATTGCGCCGGAAATACCCACGGCAATGTACAGCTCCGGGGCCACTATTTTACCGGTTTGGCCAACCTGCATGTCGTTTGGTACAAAGCCGGCATCTACCGCAGCGCGTGATGCACCGATAGCAGCGCCTAACTTGTCGGCAATGCCATTTAACAGTGCAAAGTTCTCACCGTTTTGCATACCACGGCCACCGGAAATCACCACCCGCGCCGCGGTTAACTCCGGCCGCTCAGATTTTGTCAGCTCAGCGCCAACAAAGCGTGATACTCCGGCATCCTGCACTACCGTTACCTGTTCAACCGGAGCACTGTTACCGGTGTCTGCTGCACGAAATGCGGCAGGGCGTACAGTCAGCACTTTAATGCTGTCGGCAGATTGCACAGTAGCAATAGCATTACCGGCATAAATTGGCCGCACAAAGGTATCGGCACTTTCAACAGCAATAACATCAGAGATTTGTGCCACATCCAACAGCGCCGCTACACGTGGCAAAAAGTTTTTGCCGGTAGTGGTGGCCGCAGCCAGAATATGGCTATAGCCTTTGCCCAGTTCTGTCACTAAAGCGGCGACGTTTTCTGCCAGCTGATGCTCGTAAGCGACGTTGTCAGCCACTAATACTTTAGTTACCCCGGCAATAGTTGCGGCTTCATCTGCAGCGGCGCCACAGTTAAAACCGGCAACTAATACGCTAATATCAGTGCCAATAGCCGTAGCAGCCTGCACCACTTTATGCGTTTCACCTTTCAGGCTTTGGTTGTTATGCTCTGCAATAATTAAAATGGCCATTAGATCACCTTCGCTTCATGCTTTAACTTGTCTACCAGCTCTGCCACAGACTCTACTTTAATACCACCCTGACGCATGGCTGGCGCGGCAACTTTCAGCAGCTTTACATTAGATTGCAGGTTTACACCGAAGCTGTCTGCAGCTTTTACATCAAGCGGCTTTTTCTTCGCTTTCATAATGTTAGGCAACGAGGCATAACGCGGCTCGTTTAAACGTAAATCTGTCGACACCACTGCCGGCAATGTCAGCTCGACCGTTTGCAAACCGCCGTCAATTTCACGGGTAACCTGTACTTTGCCATCCGCTACTACCACCTTAGACGCAAAAGTACCCTGCCCCATGCCGGTTAACGCTGCCAGCATCTGGCCGGTTTGATTGTTGTCAGAGTCAATGGCTTGCTTACCCAAAATGACCAAACCGGGTTGTTCATCCGCCACCACTTTTGCCAGCAGCTTAGCCACCTGCAGTGAATCCGGATTTAAATCCGTTTCAATATGCAAAGCACGGTCGGCACCCAATGCTAAAGCCGTACGCAGCTGCTCTTGTACTGCGGTAGTGCCGATAGACACCACCACCACTTCTGTTGCACTGCCGGCTTCTTTTAACCGCACCGCTTCTTCTATCGCGATTTCGCAAAACGGATTCAACGCCATCTTGACGTTCGCCAGGTCTACGCCTGACTGATCAGCTTTTACCCGTACTTTTACGTTGTAATCAATAACCCGTTTTACCGGCACCAATATTTTCATAAATTCCTCGTTCTTTCGCCTGCAACAAACTGGCAGATTTCGCTACAGGTTTACGTTAAGGTAAAGCTACAATGGTTTAGTTTGCCACAATCTACTTACTGTTGACGTTAACGTCAACCTGCAATACCCTAAACAGCATGATAAAAGCAGCCTAAGCTGTAAATAATAAACTCCAAGAGGTCAGTACTGTGCAAAGAGAATCAATGGAATTCGATGTCGTGATAGTAGGTGCCGGTCCGGCAGGCCTGTCGACCGCCATCAGATTGATGCAACAGGCCAAAGCGGCGGCGAAAGAACTGACTGTATGTGTCGTGGAAAAAGGCTCAGAAGTGGGCGCGCATATCTTATCTGGCGCTGTTTTTGAACCGCGGGCATTAAACGAATTGCTGCCGGATTGGCAGCAGCTTGGCGCACCGGTGACGACCCCGGTTACCCACGACGATATTTACCTGTTTAAAGACGCTGAGAAGGCCAGCAAATTACCCGGTTTCTTAGTGCCTAAAACTATGCACAACAGCGGTAACTATGTGGTATCGGTGGCTAATTTGTGTCGCTGGCTGGCACAACAAGCCGAGCAGTTGGGCGTGGAAATATTCCCGGGCTTTGCAGCCAGTGAAGTATTAATAGAAGAGGATATTGTTACCGGAATTCTGATTGGCGATATGGGCCTGGATAAACACGGCCAGCCTAAAGACAGCTTTGTGCCGGGTATGGAGCTGCGCGCCAAATACACCGTGTTTGCCGAAGGTTGCCGCGGCCATCTGGGTAAACAACTTATCAAGCACTTTGCGCTTGATGCCGGCAAATCACCGCAACATTACGCCTTGGGCTTTAAAGAAATTTGGGACGTGTCGGCAGCTAAGCACCACGCCGGTTTAGTGGTTCACTCGGCCGGCTGGCCTCTCAGCTCAGACACCAGCGGCGGAGGCTATTTATATCATGCTGAGAACCAACAAATCGTAGTCGGGTTAATTGTTGACCTGAACTACAGCAACCCCTATTTAAACCCGTTTGAAGAATTTCAACGTTATAAGCAGCACCCGGTGATCAGCCAATACCTGAGCGGTGGTAAGCGCGTCAGCTACGGCGCCCGTGCCATTGCCAAAGGCGGCCTGAACAGTCTGCCGAAAATGAGCTTTAACGGCGGCTTACTGGTGGGCTGTGATGCCGGCACCCTGAACTTTGCCAAGATTAAAGGCAACCACACGGCAATGAAATCCGGCATGCTGGCCGCCGAAACGCTGTTCACCGCCCTTACACAAGACGATAACGGCGGTAAAGACTTAACCGCTTTTGCTGATGCCATTAAAGCCAGCTGGTTGTATGACGAATTGTATTGCTCACGTAACTTTGGCCCGGCAATGCACAAATTCGGCACCTTTTGGGGCGGCGCTTTTAATACCCTGGAGCAGAACTGGTTTGGCGGTAAGCTGCCTTTTACCCTCAAAGATGACACACATGATTACGCCCAACTTAAACCGGCCGCTGAAGCTGAAGAGATTCACTATGCCAAACCGGATAATGTGCTGAGCTTTGACCGTTTATCTTCGGTTTATTTGTCCAATACCAACCATGAAGAAGAGCAACCCTGCCATTTAAAATTGGCCGACAGCAGTATTCCTGTGGCGGTAAATTTAGTGCAGTATGCTGAACCGGCGCAGCGTTATTGCCCGGCAGGTGTATATGAAATTATTCAGGACGATAACAATCAGCCGAAATTTCAAATCAATGCGCAAAACTGCATTCACTGCAAAACCTGTGATATTAAAGATCCGGCGCAAAATATTACCTGGGTAACCCCGGAAGGCGCCGGCGGCCCTAACTACCCTAATATGTAACACTGCTTGCGGCGTACTGTATAAGTATCAGGCTTTTACAGTGCGTCGCTTTAATAAGCTATTGTTTTAACAAATCTTCCGTGCTGTGATTTTTAGTACAAATCACATCATTTTTAGCGCTTTCGTTGGCTTAATTTTAAACAACTACTACTTTTAATACTGACCGTAATTTTTATTACCAGCAGTAACGCCTCGCCAGAGACAGGAAGTAGCATGATGAATATCAAAACAAAAACAGACCAAAGCGCACAAGATGATGTGGTGATTGTTAAAACCGCTGCGAAAAAAACGCCGCTTCCGCCACTGGCGCCGTCTTTTGCCAGCGATCGCTATATGTATTTTACGGAACGCGATATCAACAAAATTCTGACGAATCTGGATGCTCTGCGTAGCAGTGTGTTTCCGGTATCGAATCCGGATAATGAAATTCAAAGCCGCAAGCAGCAACATTTTCCGTCAGTATGCTTAATTGGTCTGGGCCGCTGCGGCTCTAACATTGCACTGGATGTCGCCTCTTTGGTATACAACGCGCGTAACTTCTATTTAAGTGAATTTAACAACGAAGAAAAACAAACCCGCGAGCAGGAATACCGGCCGATGCGCTGGATTAAACGCAGCCTGCATTTATCTAACTCGCAAACCGTAAAACCGGTGTTTTTAATTGAGCCGCTGGTGATGCTTGGTGATCTGGATAAAGATATTGAAGGCCGCATCCGCTTTTCGCATAAAGGCGAGAAAAGCGGCTTTTTGCATGATTACACCAAGATGAAAATTATGGACTTATCTGAAGTGCATGCCGGTGGTGCCGGTAATGCGCCTATTTTAGGTCAGTATCTGGCAAAGATTATCCTCAATAAAGATACGCAACGTTTTGCCAATGCCGATTGGAAGCATATTCACTCTTATCTGATTGATTCTTGCGGCATTAAAGCCAACCAATCACGGCTGTATTTCTATATTTTCAGCGCCGGCGGCGGTACCGGCTCGGGTATGGCGTCAGAGTTTGGTCTGGCCCAGCAGTATGCTTATATGAGCAAAACCTTTGATACCCGCACTATGGGCGAAGATGAGGAGAATCGCGGCCACTCCTTTGTGTTTGAACCCATTTTTACCAGTGGTATCTGTATTTTGCCGAACATTTCCGACCACGGTGTGGAAATGTCTGAAGCATTGCATATTAACGCCGGCCGGCTGTTGTGTAAGTATCTGGCTGAAGAGTGGGATTTCTCCTACAACTTCGACAATGAGGACAGCAGCGAGTCCAGCGTGATGCACCGCATCCGGCCCTGGAATGCCATGATGCTGATTTCCAACGACATTATGCGCTACGCAGAAGAAACCGATGACGGCGGTATTCAGCATATCGATGTTAATGCTATGGAAAAATACGCCAACCAGTATATTTCCCAGCAGATCTTCAACATTTTAACCGCCCAGGCCGTTACCACCGACTACGATGAAAACTATTTTCGCCGTGCCGGTATCGATATCGGCGAGACCATCCGCTTAGACGCCAATGACTTGTTTATGAGCCTGGCCGGGCCGGTAGCCGTCGCTTATGCCGAGTCTGTGATACCCGGCGATAGCAGCGCAGAGAAACTGAAGTTATTCGATAAAGCGGGCGGTGGTTTGAATATTGATGATTTATTTTTCCGCTCTATCGACTTACCGCACTTTAACAAAGTAACCCAAGCCATTGAGGGTATCAGCTTGCTGCCGATTGAGTCCGGCCGCTATCGCGAAACGCTGAGCAGCTATGTGAAAAACGGCTATAACGCCGCAGAGCTCAAAGATCTGCATTTCTTTAAAAACTGCTCTTCTGTGGTGTCTATTGTCTCGCTGCCAAAAGACTACAAGTTATCATATATGGATTTAAACCGGTTAAAATCGCATTTAAATTCGTTGTTCCCCAACACGACATTAAAACGCTATGCCCTGGTTATTGGTGCCTCAGCCAATATTTCACTCACCACGCTGATTGTGAAAAGCCCGTGTTTAAGTGACGATTTCCTTACCTTGATTGTCGCCTTTATCAAACGCTGTTTTGCCAAAGACAATTACCGTTTTGACGAGCAGTTGGATAAAGCAATGCTGGAGTTTATCCGTTCGGACGACTTTGATGAGGCCGCGCTGGATAATATGCTGCACGAATTTGAGAATCCGGCAAAAATTCTCGATACCAACTGGTATGCCATCAAACCGATGTACGAGAAAAAATATCGTGAACTTATTCATAATAAAGACAAATTCGTCTCAATTAACGATATACGCTTAAGCCGCGACAGCGTGAAGAAAGCCATTAAATATCTGCGCGAGATTTACCGGCATAAAATCAGCAAAACTAAGGTTATTTCACTTAACCCGCAGCAAACTAAAAAAACCGAACCGAAAGACTAACGACGGTGTCCGGTTAAAAAAGGCCTGGCATTTGTCAGGCCTTTTGCTTTTGCACGGTAGCGCAAAAGCGCTTAAGCCCCTACACTATCGCCAATATTAAATTGCACCGGAAAGTATCATTTTTATGTCTGACACCACCCTATACCGCTTAAATAAATTTATCAGTGATACCGGCTTTTGCTCGCGGCGTGAAGCGGACAAATTTATCGAAAATGGCCAGGTTTCCGTAAATGGTGCCGTGGCGCCGGTAGGGTTAAAAGTCAGTGACAGCGATCAAGTGCTGATTGATGGCAAACCGTTAAAAGCCAAGCCAAAGCGGGTGTATTTGGCCTACAACAAACCGGTGGGTATTACCTGTACTACCGAGCGGCATATTCACGGCAATATTATTGATGCCATACGCTATCCGGAACGGATATTTCCTATCGGCCGGCTGGATAAGCCTTCAGAGGGGCTGATATTTCTGACTAATGACGGCGATATCGTGAATAAAATACTGCGCGCCGGCAATGCCCATGACAAAGAGTATGTGGTAACGGTCAATAAACCGATCACTGAACGTTTTATCCAGCAAATGAGCCGTGGCGTGCCAATTCTCGATACGGTTACCCTGCCCTGTACTGTACAGCAGCGCTCAAAACAGAGCTTTGCTATTACCCTGACCCAGGGCTTAAACCGGCAAATCCGCCGTATGTGCGAGTACCTCGGTTATGAGGTGCAAACATTAAAACGCACCCGCATTATGCATATCCGTGTCGCCGGATTAAAACCCGGCCAATGGCGGCTGTTAGATGATATCGAAATCCGCATGCTCGAAGCGCAATTATTGACCTCCAGCAAAACAGCAGACGGCGCAGCTGCTAATAATAGCTTCGATGATTAACACCATAAGGACCCGGTATGCCTTTTCAGTTTAAATTGCCCTACTATATTACGCTGTTGGCCGGTCCTTTATTGTTTTTGCTCACGCTGTTAAGCCCGCCCTGGTTTGCCGGCATGTCTGCCAATGCCTGGTTAATTACCGGGCTTACCGGCTGGATGGCACTGTGGTGGATCACCGAGCCGGTGCCTATTCCGGTTACCGCCCTGCTGCCGATTGTAATAGTGCCCTTGCTTAGTCTGGATAGCATTAGCAATGTTACTGCGCCTTATGCACATCCACTGATCTTCCTGTTTCTTGGCGGCTTTGTGCTGTCAATTGCGATGGAGCGCTGGAACCTGCACAAGCGTATTGCGCTAATGACCATGCTGCTGGTGGGCAGTAAACCCAGCCAGCAGATTGCCGGCATTATGCTGGTAACCGCTTTTCTGTCGATGTGGATGTCTAACACCGCTACCGCTGTAATGATGTTGCCGATTGGCTTGTCCATTATTGCTATGCAGCAGGAGCAAGGTGTCAATAATGATAATTTTGCCAAAGCCATTTTGCTGTCTATCGCTTATGCCGCCAGTATCGGCGGCGTTGCTACGTTAATCGGCACACCACCCAACGCCTTGTTAGCCGCCTATCTGGAACGCAGCTATCAGCTGCAACTGAGCTTCAGCGACTGGATGCTGTTTGGTGTGCCACTGTCAGTAAGCTTGCTGTTAGTGTGTTGGTTTTGGCTGACACAGGTTCATTTCAGGCTGGATAATATACCTGCGGTAGACAGCCGCACACTGTACCGGAAAAAGCTTACCGCACTGGGTGCTATGCACAATGCGGAAAAGCTGGTGCTGGCGGTATTTATGTTGGCAGCGTTTTGCTGGGTTTTTCGTGGCCCGCTAAGCAGCCTCAGTGGTATTAAGCTGGATGACACCCTGATTGCCGTTTTTGCCGCAACCTTGCTGTTTGTATTGCCGGTATCACTGCGCTCAGGACAGCGCATTTTGCAGTGGGAAGACTGCCAAAAACTGCCCTGGGGGGTGTTGTTGCTGTTTGGCGGTGGCTTAACCCTGGCCACGCAAATAGATAACTCCGGTTTATCCGGCTACATTGCCAACCAAATTGGTCAGCTTGGCAGTATCAATCTGGTGTTGTTAATTGTGTTGGTAACCACGGTGATTATCTTCCTTACCGAGATCACCAGCAATACCGCCACTGCCGCAGCCTTCTTGCCACTGCTGGGGCCGGTAGCAGTGTCATTGGATACCTCTGCAGCCATGTTGGTGATCCCGGCGGCGGTGGCAGCCAGTTGCGCCTTTATGATGCCGGTAGCCACGCCACCCAATGCCATAGTGTTTGCTTCCGGTAAGCTAAAGATTATCGATATGGTGAAAGCCGGTTTAGTGCTTAATGTCGCAGCCGTTTTATTTATTACCCTGGCAGTACTGACATTAGCACAATATATCTTTGATTTTTAACGGATAGCAGAAACGAAAAACGCAGCCAACCGGCTGCGTTTTATCGTGTTTGGAGCGAGTAACGAGGTTCGAACTCGTGACCTCGACCTTGGCAAGGTCGCGCTCTACCAGCTGAGCTATACTCGCGTAAATCTGGTACTTACTGTTAAAGTAAATGGTGCCCGGGGCCGGACTTGAACCGGCACGCCCTTTCGAGCGAGGGATTTTAAATCCCTTGTGTCTACCGATTTCACCACCCGGGCAGACAACTTTATTGTGTAACTATCTTAAGTGTCACTTTGTAACACTAAACCACAGTGTGTAATGGAGGCGGGTCCCGGAGTCGAACCGAGGTGGACGGATTTGCAATCCGCTGCATGGCCACTCTGCCAACCCGCCAATCAAACAATTTGCACTCTTTGAAAGAGTTGGAGCGAGTAACGAGGTTCGAACTCGTGACCTCGACCTTGGCAAGGTCGCGCTCTACCAGCTGAGCTATACTCGCGTCACTATGGCCATGTGCCTTAACACGAGACGCATTCTACTGTTTTAATTCAGCCAGTCAATAATAAATTTTTGCTTTTATGACTGACTGATTAAAATTTGACTGAGTTGTGCTAATTAACAACAAAAACAGCGATTACTACACCAGATCGCGCCACGCTGCTTTCAAATAGCTGTACATAGACCACAGCGTAAGCACAGTGGCAATATACAATAAAATCATCCCTGCCGGGGTAAACCAGCTTACCAACCACAACTCCGGCCGCCAAATCAGGCCAATTAACGCCAGCATTTGGGCGATGGTTTTATACTTACCCAGATTAGACACCGCCACATTAGCCCGTTTACCAAGCTCAGCCATCCACTCGCGCAGGGCTGAAATCACTATTTCACGGCTAATCATAATAATGGCCGGAATGGTGACCCACAGTGACATACTGTCGACAGCAATTAACACCAACGCCACTGCTACCATTACTTTATCAGCTACCGGGTCCAAAAAGGCACCAAAGGGCGTGGACTGCTCAAGCTTACGTGCCAGATAACCGTCTAACGCATCGGTAATGGCCGCAAGGCAAAAAGTAAAGGCGGCCCAGAAACGCGCATTTTCAACACCCGAGTAGAAACACAGAATAAAAACCGGGATCAAAAACAAACGAAACAGGGTTAGCAGGTTGGGAATATTCCACATCTTAAGATTCTCTACAGCAGTTATGCCGCTATGCTACTTGTTATGACAGGCTTGGTAAATGTTTTCTGCCTGCGCCTTTGATATGCCAGGTACCGAACTCAGTTCTGCAACCGAAGCCCGCATCACGCCCTGTAAGCCACCCAAATATTGCAGCAATGCCTGACGGCGTTTTTCCCCAATGCCCTTTACCTGCTCTAACGGGCTTTTTATCAACGCCTTACCGCGTTTATTACGATGTCCGGTAATAGCAAAACGGTGTGCTTCATCACGAATTTGCTGAATTAAATGCAGCGCCGGCGCATCGGACGGTAAATTAATGCTGCGGCCACTTTGCGCCAATATCAGCGTTTCCAGCCCGGGCTTGCGGCTGGTGCCTTTGGCGACCCCAACCAGCAGCGGCATTTTTTCATGCGGCCAGTCAGCAAATTGCGCTATGGCAGTGTTTAGCTGGCCCTGACCGCCGTCAATAAAGATAATATCCGGAATTTTTTCCGTGTCCTGTACCTTGCCATAGCGTTTGTTCAGCGCAAATTCCATCGCAGCATAATCATCACCACCGGTAATGCCGGTAACATTGTAACGGCGGTATTCTGCTTTGTAGGGCCCCTGGCCATCAAATACTACACAAGAAGCAATAGTGGCCTGCCCCATGGTATGGCTGATATCAAAACACTCCATGCGACCTATCGGTTGCGGCAATTGCAGCAGCTGTTGTAATTGCTGATAGCGCAACGCCATTTTTTGCGCTAAAGATTGTTTGTTGTCACAAGACAGCTGAGCATTTTTTTGCGCCAGGCTTAAATACTGTGCTTTCTCACCGCGCTGCGCATGGGTAATTTTGACTTTCCTGCCGGCAATTTCACTGATGGCAGCGGCCACAGCGTCCATCTCCGGCAATGGCTGTGCAATAACAATTTCACGCGGCATCTGCTGTGTACCATAACCATCCAGATAAAACTGCAGTAAAAAGGCGCTGAGAATTTCACTCTCTGCAGTATCGGCCGGTACTTTCGGGAAATAGGCTTTACTGCCCAATACTTTTTGTTCACGCACAAACAGTACATGCACAGCCGCTACACCATGTGAGTAAACAAAGCCGATAACGTCCATTTCATCGTGCTCACCGCTAACACTTTGTTGCTCCTGCACCTTGCGCAGGGCAATAATCTTATCGCGGTACTGTGCGGCCTGCTCAAACTGCAATTGTTCACTGGCTTTTGCCATTTGCTGCACTAAATCATCAATCACCTGCTGATCTTTGCCTTGCAAAAACAAGCTGGCCAGACGCACCTGATGCTGATAATCCGCATCAGAAATTTTGCCGACACAAGGCGCAGAACAAAGCTTGAGCTGATACTGCAAACAAGGCCGCGTTCTGGCACGGTAAAAACCGTCTTCACATTGGCGGATAGGAAAAATTTTCTGCAAAGTCTTCAGGCTGTGCCACACCGCGCCGGCATTCGGGTAAGGGCCGAAATACTGACCGGCGGTTTTACGCGGGCCACGATGCGAGCTGATGCGCGGATGTTTATGGTCGCTAAGCAGAATATAAGGATAAGATTTGTCATCGCGCAGCAAGACATTGTAACGCGGTAAAAACTGCTTAATCAGATTGTTTTCAAGGATCAGTGCTTCGGTTTCGCTGTGGGTAAGTGTGTATTCCACCTGCACTATCTGGCTAACCAGGGAGCGGGTTTTAACGCTATCGACGTTAGTACGGAAATAACTGCTTAACCTGGCCCGCAGATCTTTGGCTTTGCCAACGTAAATGACCTGTTCAGCCGCGTTTACCATACGATAAACACCCGGCTGATGCGGTACTGATTTTAAAAAAGCTTTGGCGTCGAACATCAGGCTTTAGCGATGTCAATCATACCGTGGCGCAACGCCAGATGGGTTAACTCAACATCACCGCTGATAGCTAACTTCTCAAACATGCGATAGCGGTAAGAATTTACCGTTTTGGCGCTGACATTAAGCTGCTCAGCAATGTCATTTACCTTTTGGCCTTGGGTAATCATCATCATAATTTGCAGTTCCCTGTCTGACAAATCGTCAAACGGGTTCTGGCTATGATTATTTACCTTACTCAGCGCCATTTTCTGTGCAACTTCATCAGAAATATGCCGTGCACCGGAATACACTTTACGAATGGCAGACACCATCTCCCGTGGCGGTGAATTCTTTGAAATAAAGCCGGCAGCACCCAATTGCATAACTTTAGTAGGCACCGGCTCTTCACAGGATACTGATAATGCCAACACCTTAATGTCGGGACAATAATGTAAAATACGTTTTGTCGCTGTCATGCCGCCCATACCGGGCATATTCATATCCATCAGCACCACATCGGGCTCATGTTGACGACAAAATTGCAGAGCTTCCTCACCAGAGCCAGCTTCGCCTATCACCTTGATACCGCGCTCATCCATTAGTATGCGACTGATCCCAGTGCGCACAAGCTCGTGGTCATCAACTAACAAGACGTTAATCAATTTCGCTTCTCCGCTTCACTGGTTATTAGAATTATTATTGCTGTCTAGCATAGCCGGGCATGAGCCGTTTTGCTAAACAAATTAGACCTATATCGCCGGTTTTGGCCGGTTGAGTTTAAGTGTGCCAGAAAGGTTAATATTATGAAACAATTGAATTGTGTTAAAGGTGATTTTTGCAGGATTTAGCTAAAAAAAACTATTGCAGGAAAGTGGCGGAGGGAGAGAGATTCGAACTCTCGGTGGGCTATTAACCCACGCCGGTTTTCAAGACCGGTGCATTAAACCGCTCTGCCATCCCTCCGCGTTACAGGGCGCATATTAAAAACTGCCTGCTACTTTGTAAAGGGCTTTTTTGTGATTTTCAGCCGTTTGCTTAGTAAAGCAACAACAAAGCCATTTATCGTACAGTTTATCTAGCCAAAATCAGCACTTAACTGCAGATATTTTTATTCAGCGACAAAAAAACCACCCTGAGGTGGTTTTAGTGGCGGAGGGAGAGAGATTCGAACTCTCGGTGGGCTATTAACCCACGCCGGTTTTCAAGACCGGTGCATTAAACCGCTCTGCCATCCCTCCGGCGACGCGTATATTAATCAGTTAGTACGCTAAAAGAAAGCATTAAATGCAAAATATTAACGCTAAGCTGAAATTGTACACCCGGGTGCTGGTCTGTACGGAACTAACCGGCTATGATGTCGTCAAATGCGTTGATAAACCTTTGTATCAGGAGAACATAACGATGTCATACAGAGAAACCTCTACTCTCAGTACTGCCGGACGCAGTGTCGAGATTAATAAAGTACTGCGTAATACCTACTTTCTGTTGGCGATGACACTGACCTTCAGTGCCGTTACCGCAGGTGTTGCCATGGCAATGAATATGTCGCCAATGATGTCTATTGTCTGCTTTGTTGCCGGCTTTATTATGCTGTTTGTGGTAAACAAAAAAGCAGACTCGGCCAGTGGTATTTTCTGGGTATTCGCCTTTACCGGCGCTATGGGTGCCTCTTTAGGTCCGATGCTGAACTACTACGCCGGCCTGGCTAATGGTCCTGCGCTAATTATGCAGGCTTTGGGTGGCACAGCACTGATTTTCTTCAGCTTGTCCGCTTATGCTTTAACTACCCGTAAAGACTTCTCTTTTATGGGCGGTTTTTTAATGGTCGGCCTGATTGTGGTATTAGTGGCTGCACTGGCGAATATCTTCCTTAATATTCCGGCCCTGAGCCTGACCATCAGCGCTGCCATTATTCTGATTATGTCGGCACTGATCCTGTTTGATACCAGCCGTATTATTAACGGCGGTGAAACCAATTATATCCGCGCTACCGTGGGGCTATACCTGAATGTGTTCAACATTTTTGTTAACTTGCTGCAGCTGTTAGGTATCTTTGGTGGTGATGACTAAGCACAACGCTTTGCGTTACTAAGCTTATTAGTTAAAATGCCCCGCTCGTCGGGGCATTTTTTATTTGCGGAACCGCTTATGACACGTTTTGGCTTACTGCTAACATCAGACTGCTTTGCCAGCCAGAGTGTGCCGGCCATGCTGCTGTTTGCCAAAACAGCGCTTAACCATGGCCACCATATTGATCATATTTTTCTTTACCAGGATGCGGTAGCTTGTGCCGCAGCTCATATTGACCTACCGGCCGATGAGCCGGACCTGAGTGCTGAGCTGGCTGCGTTTTGTCTGCAGCATCATATTCCGCTGTTGTTTTGTGTTACCGCAGCCGAAAAGCGTGGTGTTGTCAGCAGCACCCTGAGTGCGCGCCACGGCTATACTGCAGCAGGTTTGGCCGAATTTGCCATGCGCCAGGCCGATATTGATAAGCTGGTGCAATTTTGATGCGTAATATTTTAGTGTTGCAACGCCACAGCCCGTTTAACAGCAGTAAAGGCCGTGAAGCGCTGGATTTAATCCTGGCGTTGGCAGCGGTAGAACACAACGTTAGTGTGCTGTTTAGCGCCGATGCAGTGTATCAATTGCTGCCTACAGCAGGCCAGGCCGACTTTAAACTTAAGGCCTATCCACGCAGTTTTAAGTTATTTGGCTTGTACGATATCGACCAAGTCTATGTTTGCCGTCAGGCACTGACAGAGCGCGGCATAGATGCAAGCGCTCTGAGCATCGACGTTACGGTGTTAGATAAAGATGCCATAGCAGAACTGCTGCATAAACAACATCAGGTGATCACCGGCTAAATGAAACTCATTAATATCATTAATCCTGCAGTAAACATCAGCGATTTGGCGGTGATATGCCAGTCTGACGACGCCATCTTGCTCAGACAAGATGCAGTTTATCTGTGCGGCCGCCACGACATTATATGGCCCACAGCGCAGGTTTATGCGCTCGATAGCGACATCGTAATACGACAACTGACAGCACTGCCAGGCATTACAGAACTAAGCGCAGAGCAGTGGCTACAGCTGAGCATTGATGCCGCTCAGGTGTTGTTATGGCAGAACTGACGTTATGACAGAATTAGTATTGCCCGGCAGCGGGCTGGCGCTGGATAAACATGGTTATCTGGCCAATGTACAGGACTGGAATGAACAGGTGGCAGAGGAATTTGCCCTGTTAGAGAGCATCAGCCTAACCACCGCACACTGGGAGGTGGTACATTTTGTCCGGCAGTTTTATCTGGAGTTTAATACCTCGCCGGCGATCCGCATTCTGGTAAAGGCGATGGCACAGCAACTGGGGCCGGATAAAGGCAACAGTAAATACCTGTTCATGTTATTTCCGCAAGGCCCGGCCAAACAAGCTACCCGTATTGCTGGCTTGCCTAAACCAGCCAAATGCCTGTAGCTCTATTACGGGCTATTTCCTTATAGTCTATCGCGGAAAATCCCTAACATCGCTTCAAGCGTGACAATAGCAAACACCGCAGCAATACCGATAATAATGGCCCAATAAATCGCCCGCATCAGCGCCGGGTTGCTTTGCTTTAAACTTTTACGTGGTTTATTTGTCATTGACCCGTCCTTGTACAGCACCCGCTAAGTATAGCTAAGGCTTTACCGGGCGGGTGCAATGACAACAGCTTAGCCTAATACCTCGACACCAGCCATGTAAGGTCGCAGAACTTCCGGCACCACGATACTGCCATCTGCTTGTTGATAGTTTTCCAAAATAGCTACCAGGGTACGGCCAACTGCTAACGCCGAGCCGTTAAGCGTATGGATTAATTCCGGCTTTTTCATCTCGCCACCACGGTAACGCGCTTGCATACGCCGCGCCTGGAAGTCGCCCATATTGCTACAAGACGAGATCTCGCGGTAGGTATTTTGTGCCGGCAGCCATACTTCCAAATCATAGGTTTTCGTTGAACCAAAGCCCATATCGCCGGTACAGAGCAGCATAACGCGGTAAGGTAAACCGAGTAATTGCAGCACTTTTTCGGCATGGCCGGTCAGCTCTTCCAGTGCTTGCATGGAATGCTCAGGCTGCACCAGTTGCACCAGTTCGACTTTATCAAACTGATGCTGGCGGATTAAGCCGCGGGTATCACGGCCGTAAGAGCCCGCTTCACTTCTGAAACACGGCGTATGCGCAGTGTATTTTACCGGCAGTTCACTGACATCAAAGATGGTATCACGCGCCAGGTTGGTTACCGGCACTTCAGCAGTTGGAATAAGTGCCATACCCTGCCCCTCTTCGGTAGCCGGTTGGGTATGGAATAGATCGCCACCAAATTTCGGCAACTGTCCGGTACCGTATAAGCTGGCATGATTTACCAGATAAGGCACATACAGCTCGGTATAACCATGCTGTTCAGTGTGCAAGTTCAGCATAAACTGCGCTAAAGCGCGGTGCAGTCTGGCGATTTGGCCACGCATGACGACAAAACGAGAGCCGGCTACCTTTACTGCACTTTCAAAGTCGAGACCTTTGTCCAGCGCTTCGCCCAGCGTCACATGATCTTTGATGTCAAAGTCAAACTGACGCGGCTGGCCTACACGGCGCACTTCCACGTTTTCGGTTTCATCTTTACCTGCCGGTACCGACAAGTCAGGTAAATTAGGAATGGTCAGCGCTATTTGTTCAACCTCTGACAGCACTGCATCAAGCTGCTGTTTGGCAGCATCCAACTGAGCACCCAGGCCATCTACTTCTGCCAGCAACGGCGTAATATCTTCGCCGCGACCTTTGGCCTGGCCAATGGCTTTGGATTTAGTGTTACGCAGGTTTTGCAACTCTTGCGTATCAACCTGCAGCTTACGGCGCTGCTCTTCCAACGCCGTTAAGCGCGCCACATCCAGCACAAAACCACGCTGCGCCAAACGCGCGGCAGTTTCAGTTAATTCATTACGTAAAAATTTCGCATCTAACATAGTAATTACTTCATTGAACCCAGTTTCAGCCCTAACCAGGCAAGCGTTAAACATAACAACACATTTAATAATACGTTGGCGATTGCTTTTAGCCAGTCGCCTTGCTGCAGCAGCAAGACCGTGTCCAGCGAAAAGGTGGAGAATGTGGTAAAAGCGCCGATTAAACCAATAGCGATCAGCGCACGCCAGGGCGAAGCAGCCAAAATACCGCTGCTAAACAAGCCATACAACAGCCCTAACACAAAAGAGCCAAGAATATTAACCAGCAAAGTGCCAAAAGGGAATGACTTACCGAAAACATTCACGGCCAACTCATTGCAGCCGTAACGTAAACAGGCCCCCGTAGCACCGCCGATGGCCACCGCCAGATAAGTCATCAGCACTATTTGTCCCTCTTACGCGGGCTATCGCTGTCCAGCTGTTTAAGGTAGCGCAGTTTTTCTGCCAGCTGCTTTTCCATACCGCGTTCAACCGGCTGATAAAACGCTTGCCCGGCTAACTCCGGCGGTAAATAGCGCTCGCCGGCCGCATAAGCGCCCTGTTCATCATGCGCATAACGGTAACCTTCGCCAAAGCCCAGTTGTTGCATTAATTTAATCGGTGCATTGCGCAAATGCAGCGGCACCTCATAGGCCGGCTGTTCTGCAACCAGTTTTTTCAGTTGGTTAAAGGCGCTGTACAAGGCATTGCTTTTTGGTGCCAAAGCCATATATACCGCGGCTTGCGCAATAGCGCGCTCGCCTTCAGCCGGGCCCACCCGGTCAAACGTATCCCAGGCGTTTAACGCCAGGGTAAGCGCGCGTGGATCGGCATTACCGATATCCTCACTGGCGATGGCCAGCAAACGCCTGGCAACATACAGCGGATCACCGCCACCGGCTAAAATGCGGCAGTACCAGTACAGCGCCGCATCGGGGTCTGAGCCCCGCACTGACTTATGAAAAGCTGAGATCAGGTCATAAAACATATCACCCTGATTATCAAAACCCGGCAATTGTTTCGGTACCAGATGCTTTAAGGTGTCAAAGCCAATAATTTTACCGTCGGCACCAGCATCCGTCAGCTCGGCGGCCTGCTCCAGCAGGTTAAGCAATTTACGCGCGTCACCGGCGGCCAATTGCAATAACAACTGCTGCGCATCCGCAGCCAAACTGATAACCTCATTACCAAGGCCACGCTCTTTATCCGTTAATGCCTGCTGCAGTACCTGGTGTAAATCGGCATCACTAAGCGCTTTTAATACGCAAACACGGGCGCGGGATAAAATGGCGTTATTCAGCGCAAAAGACGGGTTCTCGGTGGTTGCGCCGATAAAAATAATGGTGCCATCTTCAATAAAGGGCAAAAAGGCATCTTGCTGGCTTTTATTAAAGCGATGCACTTCATCAACAAACAGCAAGGTACGTTGCTGATACTGCTGCTGGCGCTGCTGCGCCTGAGCAATAGCTTCCCGAATTTCTTTAATGCCACAGGTAACGGCGGATAACTTACAGATAGCAGCATCGGCGTGTGTCGCTATCACTTCTGCCAGGGTGGTTTTACCGGTGCCCGGCGGGCCCCATAAAATCAGTGAAAACACCCTGCCGGCTTCAATGGCTTTTTTCAGTGCGCTGCCATCACCAATTAAATGTTGCTGGCCGGCATATTCCGCCAGGGTGCGCGGCCGCATCCGCGCTGCCAGCGGACGGAAATCATCAGCAAAATCTAACGGTAAAGAGTTCACGCCGGTTATCGCTGCCGTTGGTCGTCAATATCGGTATCAGCCGGTGGCTCAAAGCGAAACAGCTTGTCGTCCAGCTCAATATTGAGCTGTACCAGGGTAAAGTTAAATACACTGGTTTGCCGGTTCATGTCCAATACCTGCATGGTTGATAAGGCCGCGCCGGAGAAACTTAAGGTTAGCTGTACTACCGGGCTGTCTGCGGCTTTAGAGCGGATAATAAACACCTCGCCCTGCTGCGTAACCTCATATTGCGCCCACAGTTCAGCTTTGGTTGAGGTAAGTAACACAAAAGGCGTGCGGTTAACTTCGTTGGCAGCATCATAAATAGTTAACTGCTCCAGCGGCTCGTTATAAAACCACAGGCTGCTGCCATCACCGATAAACAGGTTAGGTTCCGGCTCTGTGGTTTCAAAACGAAATAATGCCGGTTGCTTCAGCATCAGCTCGCCTTTGCCCTGTTGCAGCAACTGCTGTTGCTCATCAAACACCTGTTGCTCAAAGCCGGCGGAGAAACTTTTAATTGCCGCCAGTTTACGCTGCAGCGTTTGCTCAGCACTTTGTGCCAGGGATGCGGCAGAAAAACAACACAATACAACAGCTAACATACTACGCAGCATTTAATATCCTTTAGGTGGCGGTGGCGCCATCACTTCACGGTTACCGTTGTGGCCCGGGCCACTGACAATACCACTGTGCTCCATTTGTTCTACCAAACGGGCAGCGCGGTTATAGCCGATACGAAACTTACGCTGTACGCCGGATACTGATGCGCGGCGCGATTCCGTAACAAAAGCTACGGCCTGGTCATACAACGGATCAGACTCACCGTCTTCACCTTCCAGCGTTTCACCCGGTAGCAAGTTCTCTTCGGTGGTTTCGCCACTGAGTATTTCAGCAATATAGTTCGGCCGGCCGCGCTTTTTCCAGTCAGCTACCACGGCATGTACTTCATGGTCATCTACAAAGGCACCGTGCACCCGGTTTGGTACACCGGAGCCCGGCGGCAGATACAACATATCGCCCTGACCTAATAAGCTCTCGGCGCCTTGTTGATCCAAAATGGTACGGGAGTCAATTTTTGACGACACCTGAAACGCAATCCGCGTCGGAATATTGGCTTTAATTAACCCGGTAATAACATCGACCGATGGCCGCTGTGTGGCTAAAATCAGGTGAATACCGGCAGCACGGGCTTTTTGCGCAATACGGGCAATCAGCTCTTCTACCTTTTTACCGACGATCATCATCATGTCGGCAAATTCATCTATGACTACGACAATAGACGGCAGCTTTTCCAACAGCGGTGGCTCGGTACGCATATCGTCAGACGGCCGCCATAGCGGATCTTTTAACGGTGTCCCCCCGGCAATGGCTTCTTTTACCTTGACGTTGTAGCCTTTCAGATTACGTACGCCCAATGCCGACATCAACTTATAGCGCCGCTCCATTTCGCCGACACACCAGCGCAGGCCGTTGGCAGCGTCTTTCATGTCGGTAACAACTTCGGTCAGCAGGTGCGGAATGCCTTCATAAATGGATAATTCCAGCATTTTCGGGTCGATCATTAAAAAGCGCACATCATCCGGCGTCGATTTATACAATAAGCTGCAAATCATCACGTTAACGCCGACCGATTTACCGGAGCCGGTGGTACCGGCTACTAACAAGTGCGGCATTTTCGCCAAATCTGCCACTACCGACTTACCGGCAATATCTTTGCCCAGCACCATCGTCAGCGGCGATTTAGAGCCTTCAAATATCTCATCGCCAATAACTTCAGATAAGCGCACAATTTCGCGGTGTTGATTCGGCAGCTCTAAACCAATAAAAGATTTACCCGGAATAACCTCTACCACCCGTACGCTGATCGCTGACAGCGAGCGGGCCAAATCTTTGGCTAAGCCGGTAATTTTACTCACTTTAACACCGGGAGCTAAATCCAGCTCGAAGCGCGTAACCACCGGCCCTGGGTGTACGCCAACCACTTTAGCTTCTACGTTAAAATCCAGCAGCTTAGTTTCTACCAGGCGCGATACCCGCTCTAAATCTGCCGGGTCTATAGGATTAACGGCTTTATCCGGCCGGTCAAGCAAGGCCAGCGATGGCAGCTCTTCCAATAAGTGTGACACCTCTTCGCTGTCATCTTCCTCATCGGCTAGCTCGTGCAAAATGGTTTCTATTTCCGGCTCTGGCGGTAAGTCTAACTGCTGCAGAGTTTCACCCCAGCGCGCTTCAGATTCAGACTCATCAATGGCACTGAAAGATAATTGCTCGTCTGCCAGCGTATCCACGCTGTAAAACGCTTTGGCTTCGGTTTTGGCATTTAACGGTGTAATCGGCAAACTGTCGGCCACAGGCTTGCTGAGCTGCGGCGTCTTACGTGATTTTTCCAGTACCGCCGCCGGCTCGTCGTCAAACTCATCTTGCTCCGGTGCTAGCGCGAAGGGGTCGTAATCATCTTGACTGCGCTCACGTAAGCGCTGTGGAATTGACATCACAAATTGCGCCCCGGCATAGCAGGCTGCGCCCAAAGCATCGGCCACAGTTAGCCAGGAAATACCGGTCATCAGAGTTAAACCGGTGGCAAAACCACACAGCAGCAATAAAATAGTGCCGATAAAGTTAAAATACGGTACTAAAGCGCCGCTTACCACGTCGCCAATTACGCCACCGGAAGAAAAATAGTAAATATCATTGAAATTCAGGCTACTGATGGCAGTGGCGGTTAACAGTGTTAACACCAAACCAATAATGCGCAAGCCAAGGATCAGATAATCCAGGCTCATCAAATCATGAAAGCGTTTAAACAGCAGATAGCCGGCCAGTCCCAGCAGAAGCGGCATTAAATAGGCAATCCAACCAAAACTGAATAACAACAGATCGGCCAACCAGGCGCCTATGGGGCCGGCATAGTTATGCACGCTGCTTTGGTAACCGGTTTGTGACCAGCTTGGATCCGCCGGGTCGAAAGATAACAGTGCCAGCAACAGGAATAAGGCAAAGCCGGAAAATATAATTAAGCCGACTTCAAGCAAACGCTGTACACCGTTTAGCGGAAAATAAACTCTGTTCTGCAAATGACAGGCCCTACCTTTTATCATCGTTTTTATATAAGCGCACGGGGCGTAGTACTACCCGCTAAGATACCAGAGACACTGTAAAAGTGCATCCGTGAAGCGCAACTGAACCGCGATTTAACTGCTGATGGCAACAAAGGTGGTTTGTTTCACCTCTTCCATCACTACATAGGTGCGGCTTTCGCGCACACTGGGTAATCTGAGCAGGGTTTCGCCCAACAGTTCCCGATAGGCTGCCATATTAGCCACCCGGGTTTTCAGTAAAAAATCGAAACTGCCGGATACCAGATGGCATTCCTGAATTTCTTCCAGCTTTTGTACGGCTTTGCTAAATTCGTCAAAATCTTCCGGTGAGGTTTTACTCAGCGTAATTTCAACAAACACCAATAAGGCTGCGCCCACCTTTTGCGGGTCAACCTGGGCGGTGTAACCCAAAATCACACCTTCAGCTTCCAGCTTACGCACCCGCTCCAGGCAAGGTGTCGGGCTAAGCCCTACCCTGCGCGCCAGCTCTACATTGGCTAAGCGACCATCGCGCTGTAATTCCAGCAGTATTTTACGATCTATTCTGTCTAACTTCTTGATACTTTTACTTAAAGAGTACATAGCAGCTAAAAAATTCGCTTTTTAAATTTAAACAGAATTTTGCACTACCCTAAGGCTATAAAACAAGCATTAATTCTATAAAGTTAGCAGTATACTGCGCACATATTTTACCTCAGCCAACAATTACCTCAGAAAAGGGCATAAAACGATGATCATTGGCGTACCAAAAGAGATAAAGAACCACGAATACCGTGTAGGTATGACCCCTGCCAGCGTACGTGAGCTGGTAAATCATAAACACAGTGTACTGATAGAAACCAACGCAGGTATGGGTATCGGTTTTACCGACGACGATTACAGCGCTGCAGGCGCAACCGTATTGGCGACCGCAGCAGATGTTTTCGCTAAAGCGGAAATGATCGTTAAAGTAAAAGAGCCGCAAGCCGTTGAGCGCGCTATGCTGCGCGAAGGCCAAATTCTGTTTACCTACCTGCACCTGGCACCGGACTTACCGCAAACAGCCGATCTGATCAAATCCAAAGCCATTTGTATCGCTTATGAAACCGTAACCGACAACCGCGGCGGTTTACCGCTGCTGGCGCCTATGTCTGAAGTGGCCGGCCGGATGTCAATTCAGGCCGGTGCCCGTGCGCTGGAAAAATCCTGTGGCGGCCGCGGCATGTTATTAGGCGGTGTGCCTGGCGTAGCGCCAGCTAAAGTTGTGGTAATTGGTGGCGGTATGGTAGGCACCAACGCCGCGCAAATGGCGCTGGGTTTAGGTGCGGATGTTACTGTGCTGGATCGCAGCGTAGATGTGCTGCGCCGTATCAATGCCCAGTTTAACGGTGCCGTTAAAGCTATTTACTCTACTGCCGATGCGTTAGAGCAGGAAGTACTGGCCGCCGATCTGGTTATTGGTGGTGTATTAGTACCAGGCGCTGCTGCGCCTAAACTGGTGACTAAAGAGCATATCAAGCGGATGAAGCCGGGTTCAGCTATCGTTGACGTGGCCATTGACCAGGGCGGTTGTGTTGAAACCTCTAAAGCAACTACCCACGCCGAGCCAACCTATATTGTTGACGATGTAGTGCACTACTGTGTGGCGAACATGCCGGGCGCCGTGCCGCGCACTTCTACCTTCGCGCTGAACAATGCCACCCTGCCGTTTATTTTGCGTTTAGCTAATAAAGGCTATAAGCAGGCTCTGCTGGATGATGTGCATTTAATGAACGGTCTGAATGTGATGAACGGCCAGGTAACCAACCAAAGCGTTGCCGAAGCACTGGGTTTTGCTTTTGTTGAACCCAAAGTAGCATTAAATGCTTAATGTTCAATAAATAAACAACAGTGTTTAAAGGCCGCTTTTGCGGCCTTTTTTATTTTTTACGCTTTTTTATTGCCTGACAACGGTTTATTTGCAATTTGCTATATACATTCCGCTCAGACCTGTTATAGTTCTTTCCGGCCTGTAAAGCAGACCTATGTAACAAAATGTTTATGAAAACTTCGCTACACAGCTTCATTGTAAGTCATGTCCTGAAGATTCACGCACGTTTGGCCGCATAAGTAAGGTAACAGTCAGGCTAAAAGCGCAATTAAGCGTCAATTAGTTCTATTAAAATTTTTAGGAGTCATTCATGGCTAAAGTAACTGGTGTAGTTAAGTGGTTCAACGCTGATAAAGGTTTCGGTTTCATTACTCAGGATAACGGCGGCGCTGACGCATTCGTTCACTTCCGTGCTATCCAAACTGAAGGTTACAAAACCTTAAACGAAGGCCAACGCGTAGCTTTCGAAATCGAACAAGGCCAAAAAGGCCCACAAGCTGCTAACGTTACAGTTCTGTAATTTAAGCACTTGCTAAAAAAAGGACACTGCGGTGTCCTTTTTTATTGCCTGCGATTTGCTGCCGGTAAAACTAAGCGCCCCGGCAAAGACGCTGAATAACCAGCCTACTGCTCTTCTCTGACAAAAGCGATATCGGCAAACCCCATGCGGGCAAATTCCTGCTGCCGGTAATTCTTAACTGCAGCGCCACGTTTAGCTGTCATCGCCACCTGTTGCTCCATCGCCAGAAAGCGGGTTAAATCGATGCCTTCTGCTGCCGCTACCGCTTCGTACATATCATGATACTTGTCGTAACTGAAGTTAATCACTTTACGTTGCTTGTTGAAGGTATAACTAATTTGTCTGGCCATTTGCCACTCCGGGTTTAACTGAGTTGCGCACGGGCTTACACAACATACAGGATAAGATTAACAGTGCTGAGCCGATAGTTAAGCTCAGCAGATTTTCGTCGCGGTTCCACAGTACTATATTGACCACTAAACCGGCCGGGATCAGCATATTGTTCATTACTGCCAGCATACCACTGCTGACCAGGGTGGCGCCTTTGTTCCAGCAATAATAACCGCCACCGGATGCCACCAGTCCCAACCACAGCAGCACCGCCCAATGAGTAGCGGTTTGCGGGTATTGCGCACTGCCCAGCAGATACCAAGCCGGTAACGCCACCAAAACAGCGCCCAGGTAAAACCAGCCAAACAGCTGATGTTGCGCCAACTTTACCGGCTGCTGTTCAAGCAACACTTTATAACCTACCTGCCCCAGCGCAAAGCACAGGTTAGCGCCCTGCACTACAGCAAAACCTAACCAGTAATCCTGTGTCAGGCCCTGATAACGCATAATGGCCGCAGCCACTACAGCTAATAACGCGGCCAGTAAAAAGCGATAACGGAAGCGACGCTGTAACGCATCGTACAGCAGGGTAATGTACACCGGCGTAAAGATAGTAAAGATCAGTACTTCCGGCACTGTTAGCAGCAAAAAAGACTGATAATAAAACAGATACATCAGCCCCAATTGTACTGCGCCCAATGCCAGCAGCTTTAATGTCAACGCTGCCGATACCCGGCGCATAAAAGGCAAAAACAGCACAAAGGCCAACAGCACGCGTAACAGCACTGCAAAATAGGCATCAACCTGGCCGGCCAGATAAACACCAATCAGGCTAAACGAAAACGCCCACAGCAGCGTTACCGCGATTAAATAGCTCAAATATTAGTTTCCACTGCTTGCTGCTTTACTAACGGCGCGGCATATAGCCGGCTTAACATTGGCTGTGCTGCCACCGGAACTGCCTGAAGACGCTGTTGCCACTGCTCGGCCACAGATTCATCAATAGCCGCATGTTGTTGCCCCGCGGCCAGATAATTCACCGGAAATAAACGGTACTGCTGCCAAATTTGCTGATCAATTAACGCCGCCAGTTGCTCCGGCTCTGCCGGCACTGTAGTAAGCGGTTTGCCGAACGCTACATGCACACGGCCTTTAAAACCCACTATACCTTTAATAATACTGTCGATATCTTCAAACTCGCCTTTTTGGTAACTGCCGGCGGTTTGTTTTTGCCATAACTCGTTAATTTTATCGATGTCACACGGGTCATACTCATAAGATAAGCACACCGGCACTATATTTAACCCGGCCATATAGCTGGCAAAATCTTCACCGCGTTTTTTGCCTTCCATATAGAACATTTTTAAAATAGCCGGATCGGTTTCATCATTGCCGTCTTTGGCCCGGCCTTCTTTTTGCGCAATCCACACCGACTGCTGCTGTTCCAGCGAATGTTTGATATAAGACGACAACTGGGAAAAATTCTTCAACATTTCACGCGGGCCTTTGGCACCGCGTTTAACAATAAAGCTTTTATTCAGCTTCATCAGCTCAGTGGCGCAGGCTTTGCGCAACAAATTATCGCCAATGGCAATACGCACGGTATCAAAGCCGTGATGGTGCAAACACCAGTTTACCAATGCAGGGTCCATGGCAATATCGCGATGATTAGACACAAACAGATAAGCCTTGCCCGGCGTAAGCTGCTCCAGTCCCGACACTGTTACCTTATTAGTGGTACTGTCTATCATCCGATCCATAAAAGCGGCGACTTGCTTTTGCACCGCTAATACATTGGTCAGCTTGGCCCAGCGCCGCTTTAAGGCAAATTTCACCAGCGGCGATAATAACCAGCCGAACGGGCCGGATAAATGCGGAAAACGATAGTGCAAAATCGCTTTAATAAGCTCATCATCAGCAATCAGCCTGGCAATAGCCGGAGCTACTTCTTTATCGTTATAAGGCCGGATGTCGGCGTATATATCTTGATCTGACACAAAAATCACTACGGTTGGCTCTTAAGAGGGCACCATTTTACTGAGTTAGTGAAAATTCACCAGTCTCATTGCTAATTAAGCCCACATTACCGCTATCGCCGCCAACACTATCAGCGCCAGGCCCCAATGATCGGCTTTTTGCAGTTTCTCTTTAAAGACAAAGGCCGAGATCAGCAACATAAACAGCACTTCCACCTGGCCCAGGGTTTTTACCAACGCCACCGACTCCAGACTCATAGCAGTAAACCAGCCTACCGAACCAACACAACTGCAAACACTAACCAATAAGGTTAGTTTAGGCCGACGCCATAACGCCGTTAACGTCGGCTGGTCTTTCAGGCCTAACCACAACAGTAATATGGTCGTTTGCAGCAAGATCACCAGCAACAGTACCCAGGCTGCACCATGTGGAAACGGTAAGCCCAGCACCAAACTGGCCTGGCGTACCCACAAGGATGTTAACGCAAAGGCTAAGCCGCTGCCCAAGCCCAGCAACAGCACCGGCAGCGATAGCTGGCGTAAACTGGCGCCACTGAGTAAAAACACCGCACAGCCACCCAGCGCAACACCTATCCAGCCCAATGCGGTTAATGACTCACTGAAAAACACCACCCCAAGCACAGCCGCCAGCACCGCCTCACTTTTGGCCAGCCCGGCGCCTATCGCATAGTTACGCAGCTGAAACAGCTTTACCATCAGCGCAGTGGCCAGAATTTGCGCCAGCGCCGCCGCCACAATAAAGCCGGCAAAGCCGGTGCTGAACGATGGCATAGCAACAGGTTGCCACTGATACAAAATCCACAAATACAGCGCCGCCAACGGCGACGCCCAAATAAACCGCGCCAGCGTAACGCCGGCCACACCAACATCTTTGCTTAATTGCTTTTGAAACGCATTGCGCCAGGCCTGCATAAAGGCCGCCAGCAAGGTAAAAGGGATCCACAGCACAGCAATACACCTGAAGGACGTAAAGATGGCTATGTTAGCAAGGGGTAAGAAATTAAGATAGCTGGCCGCCGTAATAGCGGCCATTTAACAAACTGATAGCGACAGCGTCTGCTGCGCTGTCGCGGTTTTGCTGCTGCTTACTCTGTAAAATCCAACGTTACAGCAGTAGCACTTGCAGCTATGGTTACATTCTGTGCCTGCAGAAACTCTATGGCATCAGCCTGCTCCGGGTCGTCTGCCACATCACAGCTCAGAGCTGCAGTGTACATATCAGCCTCAATAAAACCGATACTGTAGTTATACTCACTCACGCCATCAAAATAGACGTTAGTGCTGGCATAAGGCTGGTAAGTGTTGTTACCGCCGTTATCAGATAACTCAGCTAACGGCCGGTCAGCCCCCTGATATAAATACACGGTGGCAACCGGTAACGATGCATCTGCCGGCGCTACTGTGCAGCTGTTAGTGATCAACAGCCCTTCGTCAACCTGACCTTCAAGGTGCCCCACTTCACTGTTATCGACTAAACGCAGGCCGGTCGGTTTTAGCAGGTAACCATCCTGGCCAGGTGGATTAACCATCGCTTTACGCAGGTCAAACTCCAGGGTGTAATTAAAGGTGCCACCGGCGGATAAGGTAACGCCACCCAGCTTCAATTCATTGGACGGCACTCGCAATGGTTCACGCATGCCATCTTCCAGCTCAACGTAGCTGCCTTCGGCAATTTCCAGGCGCAACTGGCCGTAGTTACCTGCGGCAAACTCAGCACCTGTTATCAGAGCTTCTGATTTGGCACCGTCAAGTAGCAGTAAATCAATGCCGCGGGTATTGGGCAGCAGATTACCCTGGCCATCACGGCAGTTATCATTTGCCTCTGCTGCAACATCGTCATCACCAATAGTAAAGCTTTGGCTGCCAACACCATTACCGGTCAGTTCAATTTCGCTAAAGCAAACCATCACAGCTTTAGCGCCGTTAACCGGCGCATCACTTACACCCAGGCTAAAACTCGCCATTTGTGGCTCCAACTCGCCGGAGGAGCCTCCGCCACAAGCGGCCAACAGCGAAATGGACACCAAGGCTGCCGTCGTCGTTATTGCTGTTTTCATGATCTTATCCTCTGTAAATACAAACACAGGTATAGCAACAACGCCTGAACATGCCCTTAATCACAGCCTAGGGTATTGTTTAACTGGCGAAAATTGCGACAGTCAACCATTACAGCATTGCTTTCTGGCGGGGAATCATTATGATACGCCCTACGTCGGTACGTAGCGCAGCTTGGTAGCGCACTTCGCTGGGGGTGAAGGGGTCGGAGGTTCGAATCCTCTCGTACCGACCATTAAATTCCTCAAAACAAAGCCCCGCTTTTGCGGGGCTTTGTTGTTTCTGTATGTTGCATTTAAGGCGTATTCATCAGCCTTACACCCAAGCTTAGTATTCCGGTATCAAGTCCAACTCTTCCAGCCGAATGGCCATTGCTTCTCTGGAAACCTTAAACTGCTCCGCAAGCGAAAATACTGCTTCACCATTAATACTGTCTAAACCTGCCAATGCCCTTGCTAACCCGCGTTTGGTTGATAACTCTTTCTCTACCCGCTTATCTTTACTGCGGTTTAAAAGATGTTGTAAATTGTCACGCTGCAATAATTCCGGTGGGAAACGTTCGTTGAACCTGCGGCTCACCAATTTAGCGGGCATTAAAAAGTATACCGCGAACTTCTCAGCCTCAAGCTCGATATGATCCTTGGGGCCGGTGCCACTGCCATCCAGTGGTTTGTCACGATGTAAACCAGACTACTGATGCATAATGGCATGCGCAACTCGAAACGTTATACGCCTATGCCATGTGGTGTGACTTCGAGTTCTACATGGTGGTCATTAAGACATTCGCACAGATGGTTGAAGGTAAGCACGAAGAAGCTGGCACTTAGTCTTCATCAGCCACCACGACAGTTGCAATTACTAAGTAAGTTAGACCTTACTCTTGAGTTTTATATACTCTGCCCTCACCATCTAGAATAACCGTCCCTACTTGCGGTTTAACAGTTGGTTTCGGTAATCCCCATATCTGAGAGTAATGATATGGCGATACCTGAATCTAAAAGTGTTAAAAAGAAGAGTAAATTAAACAGAGCTGAAGCGAGGCGTAAACGAAAGGAAAATAAACGGCATGACAGAAAAGTTGAGCCACTAGGTTTCCTTAAATTGTGCAAGATAGCATTTCTGTTGTTCAGAAGCATAGAAGTTATAAGTCGCATAATTGATTTCGTCTTAGGTATTACTTCAATTTTCTAAATGCATGGCAGGCAAATGGAAAATCTGTTTGTAAGGAGGTTTTAGCGATTAACTAATTGCAGGACATGAAAAACTGAATATCCACTATTAATCAAAAATAGAGGAAAAAAGATGCGAAGACGTAAACTACAAATTCGATATTTCGATTAACCAACGTTAACTAGGGGAGTGCCATTCCCCTGAGTGAAGCCAAATCCATCGGAGTAGCGGTGTGTTTGGACTAAAGTAGGACAAAGTCTATAGAATATGAACGAACTTCAAGTAGCTACAGAGAGTAATAAGCACCTCAGAACGCTGGATCTTGATAAGATTCATCGCGTTATAACTTGGGCTGCGGAAGGTCTCAGTAATGTTGCTATTAGTAATGTCGATATCGACAGCTACTGGTTCGCATTCTACAGGGGCTTGCGTAAGCAGCATAAATATCTCAAAAACAAATGTGCCGTCTATCAACCATCCTTAATCAATGAGATCAACTCTCTACTGTTTGATGCGTTAACGATACCTGATAAGAAACGCCGTTTATTGCTATATGTGCTATTACCACAGATATTTTCTGGCTCCCCTATAATGCGCCTTATGCCTCGCAATCGTGAGCGACGTCATCTGCATTCTATAGACATCAGAGAACTACTCCGAGTCACGATTAAGTATTCAAGAGCTCCCCCAAAAAAAAGCTTGAGTATGATTATAAGAGAAGTATTAGTGTCTTTTGACCTCTCCAAGCATTCCATGCACCGACCCCTTGCTTATCCCTAACTGCTTTGCAATAGTGCCCATAGAGGAGTGATCTGTACCAGCAACAGTGGGCACTTCACTAAACACTGTTCTTCCTGACGAATCCCCACGAATGGCGTAGATAAAACAAATAGTTAGGGGCGAAGGGAACATTCATGGCCGTTCTCGATCCATTATTGGCTCGCCCTGAAGCGCTTCGACCTTTAATGAATGGAAGAAGCTTTCTGCTACCGCGTATCCCAACAGTTGCCTTTGCGGCTCATGCTTTGCACCAATTGGTGCTTTTTAATCAAGTCACGGTAATCATGCGAACAATATTGGCTGTCGCGATCACTATGAACGATCACCTTTTTGGGGAAGCCGCGACGGAACAAAGCCATGTTCAGTGCGCTGCATACCAGATCTGCTGTCATACGGTTGCTCATCGACCAGCCAATCACTGCTCGCGAGTACAGAGAGCATTAAAATGGCAAAAACAGAAAATCATTTCACCCAATAACATATTTTACTTATAAATGTTTCAGCACCATAAAAATAAACACCTCCTATACGATCTCCTTCCATCTGTATTGTCTCATTTTGGTTTTGATTACTACTCGAGTAATAAACACCAAGTTTACCTCCTTCATAATTGTACGGTTGAATTCCATACCCTCCAGTATAATGAAACCCGGTAACATCAACCTTGTAAATATTCTGTTTTTTATCTGAAATTAAGAAAGCTACTCTCATTGGCTTATATATATCGCTCTGCACATACGAAGGTGGAACATTCATATCATTTTTGCCATCTGGCTGGTCATTACGAGGGAATTTTGGATGAGTTTCGCCAAAATCGTCTATAGATATAGGATATATTTCCCCCCTATTCTGTGGAGCAGTAATATAAAACGAACCGTAACTTAATATGGGTTCTTTATCCACTTTTTCAAGCGTAGCGATATCTAAACAAACAGGTTTCGCCTGCTTGTAACTACTACAAGAAAGTAAAGCGACAATAAAAACTGTAAATATCAATAACCTAATAAAATTAATCATAATTATCTCCAATACTTCGTGTATTGTTAAAAATTTCCAACTCAGCACCAAGTTAATAGTTGTAAAATTAACGGAAATGTCAAATTAAAAACCAAATTTACCGCAACAATTCGACTTTAGCATTGAGAATGCGCTATTTTTCGGTATTGCTCTAAATAGAATTCTTTATGTAAAATACCTATTAACCTGCCCTTAAGGCCGTTACCGATGATTCACGGCTCGATAATGTATTCAGGCCTTATGTAGTGCACGAGCTTAAAACTGACAGTAACCCGGTGGCTCAGGGCTTAATACATGAAACACAGTTAACCACTAGGCTTATCAGCTCAACCTTTTCAGACGTGCGTGATTGATTTTCATAGTTTGCATAGAGTTTAAAACCACTCAGCGATTTTTTCATCTCACTGGCCATCTGCCGTAACTGCTGGCTGGACACAGACAGCTCGGTTGACTTAACCGTGGTGCCCTCTACCGCGTTGGCAATATTCTCCATATTCTCGTTTATGGTGCCCGACACCACTGCTAACTCTTCAGTGGCGCTGGCCAACTGATCGCTAACATCAGTAACGGCGGCATTAATGCGTTTTAGTGCCTCGTTAGCTTGCTGCGAGCAAACAATAGTTTGTTCTGTTTCGGTTTTGCTTTGTGCCATAGATTGCACAGCGTTGGCGGAGTCTAGCCGGAGCCCCCTGAATACGTTTGTTGATCTCCTAGACTGCCTTTGTTTGTCGAATTCAAGCAAGTGCACTTCAAATGAAGTTAATTTGTAAATATTGAGTTATGAAAAGAGTTTGTGTATCTTGCAAAAATTACATAGGTACAGAGAAGTTAGAAATGAGCTGGATACACAGGTTTTAATTACACCGGTCTGGATAAAAGCTGGCGCAGGAGCGCAGCTGATAACTTACTCACCAATAAAGAGCAATGAAGCCTGATGCGTTTTGTTTTTATACTATTATTTTTTTACCCGTGATCAGCTTGGCTGCCGATTATAAAACTGATTCGGCAGCAGAGTTGCACGCGCAATATCAACTGCTGTTGGAGTTAAAAGCTGAAGCGGCGATAACTGAAGCTGTGTTTAAGGAGAAATCTGAGAATATTAAGCAGCAGGCTTACAGCAGATACCAGATATCACTCGAAGATATGCCAGTGGCATCTGCGACAGAGCAACGAATAGACAGCTTTACGTCAGCTTTATACGGTATTTCAGCGTTGCTATTACTGGCATTGATTGCCAAAATAATGTCGTATTTCCCTGCCGGATTGAATGAAACCCTGATATATGTTGCATCCATAGTCACGTTGCTGGTCTTTCACCAGCAATACGTTGTATTGGTAGCCGGATTATCGTTGGCTGCTGTGTTGGCTTATTCCATAAATAGCCGCATGGAGGACTCAGGTAAAGCACGCCGGTGGACAGGTTGGCTGTTAATGCTTGTACTGGGCATTCTGGCATGGTGCTTTGACAATAGTATTTTCGGTATTTGTAGTGTTGCCGCCTTTGTTTACAGCTTAGGTTTTGTCATGTTAGTTACGCCGGGAATGATTGCAGTTGGTGTTGACGAAGCTCGTATAGCTGTTGTACTGCGTTTAGCCTTTGCCTGTTTGTTGTTAACGCTGCTGGCATGGCTGATCTTTTATACCACCTGGCTGGCTGCCTTAATGCCTCTTAGACAAACCCTACACGCTTTTGAGCCGGGCATGCTAACTGTATTGCCGTTGGCGTACTTTACAGCACTTGGCTACCTGAGTTTCTTCCTGCTGAAAAGCCGGTTCTGGCTGCGATTTATTGCAGAGCTGGTTGCGCTTATCAGTGGGTTGGCTGTTATTATCATCGCCCTGCTATATCAGCTTGGTATCATGTTCTGGGTAGGCGCGGTGTTTATGCTGTGGAATCTTATGGATAAGTTTCATCAGCTCGTTTACAAACGAGTCAGCTTTACCGCTGCATGCACTTTATTTGCCGTGATATTCGGCGGCAGCGCGGCGATAATTAAGTCAAATATGGCTGTAATTATGCCGCACCTCGCATTTCTGAATCTTTAGTGTTGGTAAAATAAAGCCCCGCTTTTGCGGGGCTTTGTTGTTTCTGCACTTGCCTGTATTGGTTTAGAGTTTAAAACCACTCAGTGATTTTTTCATCTCACTGGCCATTTGCCGCAATTGCTGGCTGGCCACTGACAGTTCAGTCGACTTAACCGTGGTGCTCTCTACCGCGTTGGCAATATTCTCCATATTCTCGTTAATAGTGCCGGACACCACTGCTAACTCTTCGGTGGCGCTGGCCAATTGATCGTTAACATCAGTAATGCTGGAGACGGCGGCATTAATGCGTTTTAGTGCCTCGTTAGCTTGCTGCGAGCAAACAATAGTTTGTTCTGTCTCGGTTTTGCTTTGTGCCATAGATTGCACGGCGTTGGCGGAGTCTTGCTGGATCCCCTGAATACGTTTGTTGATATCCTGGGTAGATGCCTGCGAGCGGCTGGCCAGGGTGCGTACTTCATCGGCTACTACAGCAAAGCCGCGGCCCATTTCGCCGGCGCGCGCCGCTTCTATCGCAGCATTAAGCGCCAGCAGGTTGGTTTGTTCGGCTATGGCGCCGATAACGTCGGTTACCGCCCCTACTTCTTCACCGCGTTTAGACAGCTGAGCAATAACGTCCGACACCTGTTCCAACTTCAGTTTCAGCGCGTCAATGGCGGTAATGGTTTGCTGTACCGAGGTTACGCCATTTTGTGCTTCGGTATCGGCGTCACGGGCGGCTTTGGCCGCGGTGGTAGCACTGCGCGCCATATCCTCGCATGTGGCGGTCATTTCGTTGACGGCAGTGGCTACCTGGGCGGTTTGATCCATGACACTTTGTAAAATATGCTGAGTTTGCTGGCTGGTTTCATCCAGCGCCTCAGATTGCCCCGCCAGTTGCTCTGCCATCGCCGATTGTTGGCCGATAATGCTGCGCAGCTGGCTGATAAGGCCGCTAAGTGCTGCCAGTAAGCTGTCGTTATCGCCCGGTTTTAGCGCAAAGTTTACCGAGAAATCACCGCCGGCTACCTGCTGCACCAAGGCTTTGGTTGTGGCGACTTCACCGCCCAGTGCCTGCAATAACCAGCGGCGGATAAATAACGACACGCCCACCGTCAGGGCGATAATAATTACCACCACCAGCCCGACTTGCATGGCTACCGCCCAAAAAGCGGCTTTAACATCGTCAATATAAATACCGGAACCTAATACCCAGCCCCATTTATCGTCTTTGGCTACATAGGATAACTTGGTATAACGCTCCTCGGTTACACCACCGCCTTTTAACGGCTTGGGCCACTGGTACTCGACAAAGCCGTTGCCGTAGCGGCCTATGACGTCTACAAAGCTGACAAACAAATTGGCGTTGTCCAGCGTTTGCTGTTGGCTGCCGTCGCGGTTACGCATTAAAGTAGCATGATTAAAGTTTGGCCTATCCAGCACAGTACCGTCCAACGTGGGCACGGTGGGGTGCATAATCATTTTCGGAATGGGCCGGCCGGTGTCGTTAATCCAGATATATTCCGTGCCGTCGTAGCGGATCGCTTTAATCGCCGCCATTGCCTGTTGCTGCGCTTGCCCGGTGCTTAAGGCACCGCTTTGTTCCAACGCCTGATAATGTTTTACGATACTCAGGCCGCTGTCGATAACGGCCACTACGCGATTTTCCCTGCCCTCAACCAAACTATGATTAAGTGCCTTCAGCGCCACGGCGCCCAGCACTATAAAACCAAGCAATGCCAATAAAGGAATGCTTAGTAAACGCCCGCCTACCGTGTGCCAAAAGCCCATATTGTCTCCTTACGGCCATGCCATACATATCAGTTTCAACTGATATTTCATCTGTTTAGCCGTTATTATTGTTTATTGAGCATAGCAAGCTTGTTAAAACTTGCACAACTTGTATTTGCGACGCGGCCGGGGTAGAAATGAACTTTGCCCAAACCGGAGCTAACTATGCTATTTCGTCTTACCTGCAGCTTGCTTGCCTTACTGTTAACCTGCAGCAGCCTCGCCACAACAACGGAACAGAGCGTTGGCAGCGGCGCTATAGCGTCGCCGGATCAATATGGTGCAGCGGTAGCAGAACAAATATTACGCGGCGGCGGTAATGCGGTAGATGCCGCTGTGGCTACCGCCTTTACGCTGGCAGTTACCTACCCGGAGGCCGGTAATATTGGCGGCGGCGGCTTTATGACGCTGTGGTTTGATGGCAAAGCTTACTTTTTGGATTATCGTGAAACCGCGCCTGCGGCCGCCCACCGCGATATGTATCTGGATAACGAAAAACAGGTCATTGAGAATTTAAGCCTAATTGGCCATCAGGCCAGCGGCGTGCCGGGCACCGTAATGGGCCTGTGGCAAGCGCATCAGCGCTTTGGTCGCCTGCCCTGGGCCGAGCTGGTAAAACCGGCAGTGCACTATGCGCAAAGCGGTTTTACCGTAGCAGCCAACCAATACCAGTACCGGGCGGATTTACTCAGCCAGTTGGAAGGTAAAACTAACTTTGCCGATTACTTTGGCGCTATGCAAGCCGGCAAGAATTTTCGCCAACCGGAGCTGGCGGCCACACTTAACCGTATTGCCGAACACGGCCCGGCCGATTTCTATCAGGGCGAAACCGCTAAACTGTTGGTGGCACAAATGCAGCGCGGTGGCGGCCTGATCAGCATGAACGATTTAGCCGCATACAAAGCCGGCTGGCGTGAACCCGTGACAACGCCCTGGCACGATTACCAGCTGGTTACCACTGCTCCGCCCAGCTCCGGCGGCATTGCCCTGAGCCAATTGCTGGCGCTGAAGCAACGCCGTGCGGCAGATTTTTCCGGCGTTACACTAAACAGTACGCAGTATGTGCATTTAATAGCGGAAATTGAAAAACGCGTATTTGCCGATCGCGCCGATTACCTCGGCGATCCGGATTTCACCACTGTGCCGCAGCAGCAACTGCTGGACAGTGCTTATTTAGATAAACGTGCCGCCGAAATTAACGCCAAAGCCATTTCCGCTACCAAGGCAGTCAAACCAGGGCTGGAAGGCTACCACACCACGCATTTTTCCGTGTTGGACAAAGACGGTAACGCGGTATCAAACACCTACACACTGAATCTGGATTATGGCAGCGGTGTGGTAGTAGAAGGCGCCGGTTTCTTATTAAATAACGAGATGGATGACTTTTCCGCTAAAGCCGGCGTGCCTAACGCCTTTGGTGTAGTGGGCAGTGATGCCAATGCGATTGCACCGAGTAAACGTATGTTGTCATCAATGACGCCCAGCTTGCTGGTTAAAGATGGCAACATAGAGCTGGTGATCGGCACGCCCGGTGGCTCAACTATTTTCACTTCCATTTTCCAGGTGATGACAAATTTATATGATTTTGCCATGCCACTGGAACAGGCTGTTGCCGCGCCACGCTTTCATCATCAGCTGTTGCCAGAAAATCAAATTACCATGGAACCCTATGCCCCGCTATCAGCAGAAGTGCAGGCCGAACTTAGCGCCAAAGGTTATAACCTGGTGACGCAAGGTTGGAGCCTTGGCGATATTCAGGCGATACAAGTCACTAACGGCACAGTAACGGCAGTAGCCGATCCGCGCTCGCGTGGCGTGGCAAAAGTGATCCGGTATTAACACCCGGGCTGTACTAAAGCCTTATTGCTGCAACCTGGCCTGTGTGCAACATTTAACGGCATAAATTGCCTGCTGTGGAGTAGTTATGTCTGCCATCAAACTGTTAAACCTTGCGGTGTTATCTGCGCTCGCTCTGCCGCTGGGGGCTACAGAGCCCGCACTGCCGCAACTGGCGCTGGCAGATAACATTACCCTGTCCGGCTTATCCAGCGGCGCTTATTTTGCAGGCCAGTACCATCTGGCTTTTGCTGAGCAGGTTGAAGGTGTCGCTATGCTGGCCGGTGGCCCGGTATATTGTGCGCAAAACAGTTTAGGCCTGGCGCTGGAGCACTGCTTTAATAAAGCGGCCAGTCAACCCGACCTGAGCAGCATCAACCAATATCTGCAGGCGCAACGTGCCGCAGCTAAGCTGGCGCCACTGTCGGCAGTTGCCGGGGATAAAGTATGGATTTTTCATGGCAGCAAAGATGCCACTGTACACCCGAAACTGGCGTTAGCGCTGCACAGCCAGTATCAACAATGGCTTAAGCCGGAAAATTTAGTGCTGATAAATAACAGAGCTTTTGGCCATACTTTCCCGACCGGCGGGTCCTACACAACAAGCTGTGAGCTGTCAGAACCGCCTTTTCTCGCCGCTTGTGATTATGATGCCGCAGGCGAGCTGCTGACGCATCTGCTGGGCAAGTTGCAGCCGGCCGGCACAGACGCCGCCGGCAGCTTGCTGCAGATTAACCAGCATCAGTTATCGGCGGCTGCAAAAGCTACCCTGGCTGAAACCGGCTACCTGTATGTACCGCAAAGCTGTGCCGACGGCCAGCCCTGCCGGCTGCATGTCAGCTTTCATGGCTGTAAGCAAAATGCGCAAACTGTTGGTGAGGCCTATGTCAGCGGTAGCGGATTGAATAACTATGCCGATACTAACCAGCTGGTGATATTGTATCCGCAAACCCGCGCCAGCAGTATCAGCCCGTTTAACCCCAACGCCTGCTGGGATTGGTGGGGTTACACCGGGGCGGATTATGCCACCAAAGATGGCCTGCAACTGCAGGCCGTACACCAGTTAGTGCAGGCCTTACGCCGCTAACTCAGAAAAATGTCGACCAGGATAAAAACGCTGACAGCCCGGTATCACGGTCGGTCAGCGGGCTGTTACTGATACTGCTGCCATACCAGTGGTGCTCTATGCCAAACCTCGTCATACCACCGAAAAACAGCGGCGTACTCAGGGATAAACCGGCGTTATAGTTAACCGTACCGCCGGCTTTGTAAGCCGCGCGCTCAGCGCTGGCTTCGTTTTCCCGCACACCATAATAGTAATTCACCAGCTTGCCGTCGGAGTAACTGATGCCAAATTTAGGCTCTGCTACCACAGCCGCAAGACGATAGCTGTACCCTACCGCCAGTTTTGATTCCCGGCCGTTGGAGTGACCTAACAGATCAAATACGGTGTCGGCTTCGAGCAGCCAGTCTTGCTGGCGCAATTGCACGCCAATACCGCCATCGAGAGAATCTTTGCGTTTAGCCATACCGCTGAACACACTACTGTCTGATTGATCAAACCCGGCAAAACGCGGCGCCAGTTTGGCGCTGAAACTGATATTGCCCAGCTCCAGCAACTTGTAACTGATAAAAGGGCCGTAGACGGATAATTTTTCGCCGCGATACCCCAGTATCGGCAAGGGTATAGTGCGGTTACTGTAACCGCGGTAAATTTCCTGATTTACCCCAATACCCACACCGTATAAAAAACCCTGCGGGGCAGCTTGCTGCGCTGATACCGTGCCACTGCATACCGCAGCCGCACAGAACACAGCGGCGGAAAAATAACGACAAACGCTCATCTGATAACCTTATTTTGCTGATTTTATGGCGATAAACTTATGTGGACAGCCACCGGTACATAACAGCATCTTATGCTGACAGTTTAATGACTGTACCTAAATGTACCACGATCAGCCGGTATTGTCAGAAGTGCTATCTACCCCCTGTGTTTAACATGCCCGGCGGTAATATCTGCTCTACACCACCCAGCCGTTTGGCTATTTGCATAATGCGGTCATGGTGTTTAGCCAGTGCGGTTTTATCATCCGCCGTTAAACAGCCGCTTAGCGTTTGATAATACTGCTGGCCCTGCTGAATGGTTTTCTCAGTTTTTTGCCGCTGTGCGGCCGGTAAAAACATTAATGCCTGACGCGATACATCCAGCATAGGTTGTACACTGTGCAGCACCGGCCAGCTAACTTTGGCGCTAAGCTCAACAAATTGCTGCGGGGTAAAACCGTGCTGTTTTACCAATTGCTCTATTTGCGCCTGATAGTTGCTGTCTTTTTCCTGTGCACTCAGCTCGCGGTAATGCCGTGGCCAGTCGCAATGTTGCTGCAAATTAAATTGCTTGTTCTGCGGCCTTTGCTCTAACTGCTGCAGCTTGGGTAACATGGCTTCAAACTGGTCCAGATTTGCATCGGTCAGCACAGTGGCTGCCATTGCCGGCGCGGTCGACACCATTAGTAAGACAGACAACGCAACATTAATTTGCTTTAGCATAGTAGCTCCGGAATTGACATTATTGCACCATCTGAGCAGGCCCGGGCTTAATCCAGCCTGAAGCAGACTAGGTAAACAGCAATACCGCCGCGCCCAGCGCCAGGATCACCAGAGTAGCCGCAAGCAGTTTATGCGCCAGCGCCTTACCACCCAGGGCGTACACCAAAGCACACTTTACCAGGGTGTTACTCAGCGCGGCCACAGTAATAGCGCCGGCCGCCAATGATACGCCGCCGCTGGAGCCGCGGGCGTATTCCGCCATAGACAAGGTTATCGCATCCACATCAGACATCCCTGCCACTGCCGCTAACAGATACAAACCTTCGGCTGCCGCATACTGTTCGGTAAATTTTACCAGCAATAAAATAACGGCAAATAAGGCGCCAAATTTAATAGCGGCAACCAGGCTAAACGGGTTAGTTACTTTTACTGCACTTTGCTGTGGTGCCTGATAACGTGCGCTGCCAAGGCGGTAATAAATGGCAGCCATTACTGCCGTCGCGCCGGCCATTACGCTAAACGGCAACCATAAGTGCGCCAGTAAAGGCTGATACACAATGCTGATGGTGATCAGCACGCGGATAAACATTACCAGCCAGGCCAGTAATACTCCGCACGCCTGGCTATCGGCGGCCAGTGGATCGCCCTCCATTTTGCTGCTGCGGGCAAAGCTTAAAGTAACAGCGGTTGAAGACGCCAGGCCGCCGCTGATGCCGGTGACTACAGTGCCATGGGCTGCTCCGAGCCAGCGCACCGCGACATAGCCCAGCAACGACATTGAGGAGATTAATATCACCAACAACCACAGTTTATAGGGGTTAAGTGCCTGCCAGGGATCTATAGCTTCGTTTGGCAACAACGGCAATACAATAAAACTGGCGATAAGCAATTTAAGCCCGGCGTATAAATCATCGGTGCCAATTTTACTTACCAGGCCATGCAGCGGTTGTTTAAAGGTTAAAATAGCCGAGGTTAAAATACCCAGCATCACCGCCAGCTCGGCATAACCAAACATGGTGGCCCCACCAAGCAAACATACCGTAATAGCGCTTATTTCGCTGGTTAAGCCCAGCGCCGTCGGGTTATGCCGGTTTTCCAGCATATACGCGGTTAATACCGCCAACGCTACCACCAGCACCGTTATGATAAACAACCACGGCGATTGCAGATGCAAGGATAACCAGGCCGATACGGCGCCGGCCTGAGCAAACAGAATATAGGTGCGCAGGCCGCCAAAACTGTTCGGATGCTCGTCGCGGCGATGCTTTTCGCGCTCAATACCCACCAGGGCACCCAATAACAGCGCAATTAGAAAGTTTTGCACCATCTCAAAATCAAATTCAGACATTTGCGCGCTAACTCAGTTAGTTACCTTTGTTTTACCACAGCATAGCGCAGTTTGTCCGGCGATGGCAGCCGCCGCTGCGGCAAACAGTTAAATTGAGTACCAGCCTGCTTCGCGCTACACTCGCCGCCTTTGTACCGTTAGTGAGTTGGGTTATGGCACTTAAAGCCACCGTATTTAAAGTACAGTTACAAATTGCCGATATGGACCGGCACTATTACCAGGATCACAGCCTGACGCTGGCACAACACCCGTCAGAAAATGATGAACGCATGATGGTACGCTTATTGGCCTTTGCTATGAATGCCAGCGACAGCCTGGCTTTTACCAAAGGCTTAAGTGCCGAAGATGACGAGCCGGAGCTGTGGGATAAAACCCTTAGCGGCGAGATTAACCTCTGGGTGGAGTTTGGCCAAAGCGATGAAAAATGGCTGCGCAAAGCCGCCGGCCGTGCCAAACAAGTACAATTGTTTTGCTATGGTGGCCGCAGCGTGCCGGTATGGTGGAAGAATAATCAGCAGGCGCTGCAGCGTTACCAAAACCTCAGCGTGCTGGAAATTGATGAGGCAGCGGTAGCGCAGATGGCCAAACTGGTAAGCCGCAATATGAACCTGCAATGCAATATCAGCGAAGGCCAGATTTGGCTGTCCGACGCTGAGCAAAGTGTGTTAATTGAACCTGTGCTGCTAAAAGCAGCACAGTAATACCAGTCTGCGCCTGTTTACCCCAGGCGTGGATCGCTGTCTTTAATCATCGGTTGCGCTTTGTTTTGCGCAACAAATGCCAGTAGCGCCGGATAATCATCAAATTCCAGCAGTTCACGGAACAAGGTCCAGTCCACCAGGCTGTACAGCGCCATGGCGACATAGTCCCAGTTGGCAAACTCGCCATTGGCCGCCTGTTGCTCCAGTACAAATAACGAGGTGGCTACCCGCTCGCGCTGCAAGTTAAAAAACAGTTTGTCGTCATTGGTGTCAAAACCGCTACGGCTGCATTGCAACAGCATAACTAAAGAATCACTTACGGCATTAATAACCGTCAACTGGTTTTCCTGATACCAGCTTAGCGGCGCTAAACCTAACTTGGGCGCCAGGTAACGGTATATTACGCCGGAGTCGAAAATAACCCGGCCGTTATCGTCCAACATCGGAATACGCAGTGCCGGGTTAATTGCTGCCAGTGTTTGCCGCCCTTCACCGGCAAAAATATTCAGGTTAATAAATTCATGCGCAGTAGTGGCCAGCAATAAACGAATGCGCCGTACATAGGGTGAGGTTTGTGAACCGTACAGTTTCATATTTACTCCTTAACAGGCGCTGATGCAGCGCGTAATGAATTCAGGCTAAAACCGGTAACCAGCATGGTGCCGGCAATAACAATTGTTGCACCGGCCAGGGTATGCCAGCCAATAGTTTCATTTAAAAACAGGTGGCCCCACAACACACCAAACACCGGAATTAGAAAAGTAACTGTCAGCGTCGGCGTAGCGCCCAAATCCTGCACCAGACGAAAATACAACATATAAGCTACACCGGTGCATACCACGCCCAACGCCACTACCGCCAGTAAACTTTGTGTTGCCGGCTGCGCTACCGGCAACGGTATAAACCACAGCAGCGGTAACAACCATAACGTAGCGCCCCACATATTGCCATGGGCATTAATAAAGGCCGGCACCGGTTTGGCAAGCCTGGTATACCAGGTGGCAATACCGTAACAACAAGCTGCCGCGGCAGCCGCCGCAATGGCGGGCAATGCGGCGCTATCGGCCAGCACCGCATCAAAACCCACTAATACGGCAACACCGCTAATACCGAGCAGTAAACCCAGCGCCACCTTCAGCGACATTGGCTGGCGAAAGAACAACCAGCCAATTAATGCGCCCCATAGCGGCGCCGTGGCATTAAGCACGGCCAATAAGGATGCAGTCAGGGTTTGCGCGGCCCAGGCAAATAATAGAAACGGTAAGGCGGTGTTAAAGAAGCTCAGTAGCATAAAATGCCCGGCATATTGCCGGATCGGCAAACGGCGCTTAAACGCCAGTGCCACTAACGCCAAAAACAACGAGGCCAGCAGTACGCGGCCGAACATCAACCAGGCGGGGCCCAGCTGTGGTACCGCAAGGCGCATAAACAGGAACGATGCGCCCCAGATAGCAGCCAGACTAAGTAAGCGGATAATGCTGCCAGCCGTCACGGCACTCCTCCTTGCATTAAAATCGACACCGAACAGTACAAAGCAGCAAATATTTAACAGACTGATATTGCCAAGCTATGCAGCTTTATTGCATAATCATCCCGCTTCATTTTTGCTTTATAGCTTTTGGCCCACGCTCTGCGTGGGCTTTTTACTTTTACGCCGCTATAAAAGGTCTCAGCCTTTATCGTCATGGCCAATGCGGCTGGCGACAGCACCGGTTTGTTGCTGATATTTCGCATCCAGGCGTTTGTTGTAGGGCCGCTCAGCCGGGCCTGTCATCAGTTCAAAATTCAGTGCGCCAATTTTCATCTGTGGCCGAAGCGCCAATGGCAACTTGCCGCTGTTATAAAACTCCAGCACGATATTACCGGACCAACCCGGATCAATCCGGTGCGCGGTAACATGCACCATCAGCCCCAACCGCGCTAACGACGAGCGGCCGTCCAGCCAGCCAACAATATCATCCGGCAGGGTGACCGATTCCAGCGTCATCGCCAGGGCCAGCTCACCCGGGTGCAAAATAAACTTATCGCCATCAGCGATATAAATTTCATCGCTCATCACGCTATTCAGTGCTTTATCCACTTCACCGCGCGGGCCACTTAAATCAATATAAGCAGCCGTATGGGCGACAAATACGCGAAATTTATTGCCCAAGCGAATATCAACACTAACGCCGCTTATCATGTCGGCGTCCGGTAACGGGGTAATGCTAATTTTACCTTCAGCTAAATAGCGTTCTATATCGCGGTCACACAGTCTCATCTTAATCGTCCGTTATTATTATTTCAGGTTGGCCAACCGCTTGTGCAGCTGAATGCCAATGCAATGCCAGCATTAATTGCCGGCCGATTGTACGGTAATTTTCTGCCACTGGCTGCTGTTTTAATACTATGGGCAGCCCTGCATCGGCTTGCTCACGGATCTGTTTTTGCAGTGGTAACTGGCCCAAAACCGGCACCTGATAGCGCTCTGCCAATAAGATGCCGCCTTCGGTACCAAAAATATCATCCCGTGTACCACAGTGGCTGCACTGATAAAAACTCATATTTTCCACCAGGCCCAATAGCGGAATATTCACCTGGCGAAACATACTGATGGCTTTTTCGGCGTCCGACAATGCGACATCCTGCGGCGTGGTAACCACTACCGCACCGGTTACCGGCAGTTTTTGCGCCATGGTCAGCTGTATATCACCTGTGCCAGGTGGCATATCAACAATTAAATAATCCAGCTCCGGCCACAGTGTTTCGTTCAACAGTTGCAACAATGCCTGGCTGGCCATAGGGCCACGCCACACAGACGCCTGCTGTGGGTCTACCAGAAAACCGATAGATTGCAAATACACGCCATGGGCAAACTTGGGCTGCATCAGTTTATTATCCGGCGAGCTGATTTTCTCACCGCGAAGACCCAGCATTGTGGGAATAGACGGACCATAAATGTCCGCATCCAATAAACCGACTTTAGCGCCTTCCAGTGCCAGTGCCGCCGCCAGATTAACGGCTGTGGTGGATTTGCCCACGCCGCCCTTACCTGAGGCAATAAGAATAATGTGTTTAATATCTTTAAATACCGGCGCGGCTGTCAGCCGGTAATCCAGCGTTAACCGGTAGTTAAAACCGGCGTCGGCCAGCGCTTGTTGCAACGGCTGCGCTATGGATAACAGCGGCAGTTTTAAGCTGACAGTCAGGTTGTTTTTCTGCAGACTTACGCTGTCGAGTAATAACGCCAGCGGCGCACCGCTGTCAGGCAGTTGCCAGTGTTGCAGCAGCTGCTGTGCGGCTTCAGGCAAAGCGTCGGTTTTGGCGGATTTAAACCAGTTAAACATCGGCAAGTTCCAAATTCAGGCGTTAACACGTTTTTTTAGCGGATCCGTGCCGTGGCGGGTGCGGATCGATGGCGGCTAGTGTATCATTTAGTGAAATTTTTTCAGTTATTTATGCAAAAGAGCACCGCTTAATGTCGACACGCAAAATACTTGTTACCAGCGCTTTACCCTATGCCAACGGCCCTATCCATTTAGGCCACTTACTGGAATACATTCAAACCGATATTTGGGCCCGGTTTCAAAAAGCCCGCGGCCATGAATGCTACTATGTTTGCGCCGATGATGCGCATGGCACGCCTATAATGCTCAAAGCGCAGGAACAAGGCATTACGCCGGAGCAAATGATTGCCAAAACCAATATTGAACACCAGGCTGATTTTGCCGGTTTCGGCATTGGCTTTGACAATTACTACTCTACCCACAGCGATGAAAACCGCGAGTTTGCCAGCCAGATTTATACCAAGCTGCACGATAGCGGCTACATTAAGCGCAAAACCATCAGCCAGTTATTTGACCCGGAAAAACAGATGTTTTTGCCCGATCGTTTTGTTAAAGGCGATTGCCCCAAATGCGGCGCGCTGGACCAAAACGGCGACAGCTGCGATGTCTGTGGCGCCACTTACAGCCCGACCGAAGTAAAAAATGCCCGTTCGGTAGTGTCCGGTGCCACCCCGGTATTAAAAGACTCTGAGCATTATTTCTTCGACCTGCCGGCGTTTAGCCAAATGCTACAAGACTGGACCCGCAGCGGCAGCTTGCAGGAAGAAATGGCTAACAAGCTGCAAGAGTGGTTTAAAGACGGCCTGCAAATGTGGGATATCAGCCGTGATGCGCCCTACTTCGGCTTTGAAATACCCAATGCGCCGGGCAAGTTTTTCTACGTTTGGTTAGATGCGCCTATCGGCTATCTGGCCAGCTTTAAAAACCTGTGTGATAAAACCGGTATCGATTTTGACAGCTTCTGGCGCTTGGATTCTGACGCCGAGGTGTATCACTTTATCGGCAAAGACATTATTTATTTCCACAGCCTGTTTTGGCCAGCCATGCTGCACGGCGCCGGTCTGCGCAAACCCAATGCCATTTTCGCCCACGGTTTTGTTACCGTAAACGGCGCCAAAATGTCCAAGTCGCGCGGTACCTTTATCAAAGCCCGTACCTATCTGGATCATTTAAACCCGGAGTACCTGCGTTATTACTTTGCCTCTAAGCTTAGCAGCAGCATTATTGATCTGGATTTAAACCTGGATGATTTCAGCCAGAAGGTGAATGCCGATTTAGTCGGCAAAGTGGTCAATATCGCCAGCCGCTGCGCCAGCTTTATTACCAAACGCTTCGACGGTAAATTATCAGCTAGTGTCGCTGAACCTGCCCTGTTGGCAGAATTTACCGCTGCAGGGGACAGCATCGCCGATAGCTTCGAAAAACGCGAGTTTGCCCGTGCTATCCGCGACATTATGGCGCTGGCCGATAAAGCCAATCAGTATATTGATGCTAAAGCCCCCTGGGTGCTGGTAAAAGATGATACCAAGCAGCAGGAAGCACATGATGTCTGCTCAATGGGCATTAACCTGTTCCGCGTACTAATGCATTATTTAAAACCGGTGTTACCGTTAATGGCCGCAGAAACGGAAGCCTTTTTAAACAGCGAACTGAACTGGAACAACTATCAGCAGCCATTGACCAACCATGCTATCAACCCGTTTAAAGCCTTAATGCAGCGGGTTGACCCGGTAAAAGTCACGGCAATGCTGGAAGCGTCGAAAGACAACCTGCAGCCACAAACGGCTGCACCGGCTAAAACAGCTGTCAAAGCAGAAAAAGTACCAGGCACAGAGCGCGAAGCAATCAGCGACACCATCAGCATTGATGATTTTGCCAAAATTGATTTAAGGGTGGCCAAAATCATTAAAGCCAGCGCCGTAGAAGGTGCTGACAAGTTAGTGCAACTGCAACTGGATATTGGCGGCGGCGAAGTACGCCAGGTGTTTGCCGGCATTAAATCCGCCTACAGCCCTGAGCAACTCGAAGGCCGTTTAACGGTGATGGTGGCTAACCTGGCACCGCGCAAAATGCGCTTTGGTTTATCCGAAGGCATGGTGTTAGCCGCAGGCCCTGGCGGCAGCGATTTGTTTATTTTATCTCCGGATGACGGCGCCCAGCCAGGTATGCGGGTGAAGTAAGTAGTCAGGCCGCCTTGGCTGCCTGTTTTTTAAAAGGCAACGGATGTCCAGTAAACACCCTTACCGCAGTTTTAGTGCGCTATTTTTAACCACCTTGCTGATGCTGGTGGCCCAGGGTTCGTTATCAACCTACCTGGGCTTATCGCTGGCACAGCAAGAAGTCGATTCTATCTGGATTGGCGCGTTAATGTCCTGCTACTACCTTGGTCTGGTACTGGGGTCTAAGCTGGGCCATAAGGTTATTGCCAGGGTTGGCCATATCCGCGCCTTTGTCGCCAGCGCGGCGATTGTCAGTGCCTGCGCCATGACTCATGTGTTGACGTCGCAGCTGGAAATCTGGCTGGTGATGCGCGTTATCGTTGGTATGGGCATGATGTGCCAGTATATGGTGCTGGAAAGCTGGCTGAACGAGCAAACCGAAAGCTCGCAGCGTGGCACCGTGTTCGCCTTCTATATGATCACCTCTTACCTTGGTATGATTGGCGGCCAGTTAATGCTGAGCCAATTCCCTGAGCTTGGCACAGCGCCGCTGCTGATTATCAGCATGTGTTACTCGTTGTGCATAGTGCCGATAGCGCTGACTAAACGCATTCACCCGGCGCCGCTGCAACCGGCAGCGCTGCAAATTATGGCTTTCTGGAGGCTGGTGCCGCAATCACTGACGGCAATAAGCGTAGCCGGCATGATGGCGGGCGCTTTTTATGGTTTGGCACCGGCTTATGCCGCGGCTAAAGGCATGAGTACCGAACAGGTTACCTTGTTTATGTCAGTCACCATATTGGCCGGCTTGTTAGCACAATGGCCGATGGGTAAAATTTCTGACCGCATTCCGCGCAGTCGCATCCTACGCTTTAACGCCGCGGTGCTGACCATTCTTACCTTATTAATTGCATTGCTGCCATTAACGGGCTGGTTGCTGTTAGTCGCCACCTTTTGTTACGGCGTACTGGCCTTTACGCTATACCCGATCGCCTCTGCGTTTGCCAACCAAAATGTGGAACAAAACGACCGCGTGGCCTTATCCGCTACCGTACTGTTAACCTTTGGTTTGGGTGCCTGTTTCGGCCCGCTGCTGGCATCGGCATTAATGCAACTGCTTGGCCCGGCCATGCTGTACGCCTTTATCAGTTGCTGCGCTTTTACGCTGTTTTTACGCCTGTTGCGGGTGAACTACAACCAGAAGCAGGTAAAACGCATGCTGGACGAGCAGCAAAATGCGCAGTTTAAAATGGGCTCGGGCGATCTGGTATCCTCGCCACTGGCGGCGGCACTCGATCCCAGGGTAGATGAAGAAACCGTACTGACCCAGATGCGCGATGAAGACTTTCAGGCTGCCAGGCAACAAGTGCCGGCCGGCTATGATGAAGATATCGAGTGGGAAAGAACAGACGATAGTTTTGACATTGCACCAACTGCGGAGCCGGAGGTTACTGCACAGAGCGACGCAGAGGACAACCCGGCGGCTGGCGATACGGATCCCACAACCGGGCCTGATAAAACCGGCTAAGCCGGTTTAGTTATTGTGCATCACCACCTTATTCCACAGGTTTTGATTTTTAACAAAAGAGAAATACTCGTCGGGGTGCCAGCATTTGGGTAGCAGCGACATATTTTTGCGCTCTTCAAAATTGGATACCAGTTTGCTTAAGATCTCCAACAAGCGCTCTTCGCTGATCCGTTCCAGCTTTTTACGGGCCGGCGGATAATATAAATTATTTTCCACACTGACCACGCAACCCATGGCCGACACGTTATAAGTTAGGTTACGGGTAACCATACGACAAACAGGTTGGCGGATATCGGCCGGGTACAGCCCGGTAACAATAGCGTATTCATAGCGGTCGAGGTCTTGCCGATCGGAGTCTTTCGGAATGTAGGTAACACCAAAACCCTGTGGAAATACCCCGGTAATACTGATTAGTGCATCCACCGCGACCTTGCTGTAAACGCCCTTCTCTACGCCTTTTTCCAGCACCAGGGCCACCTTGGGCAAGGTCTCATAAGCAAAGCTGCTTTTGGTGGACAACACTACTGAGGTATAAATTTGCGGAATTTTTAATATATTGCCGATACCATGCTCCGGCTTAATGGCATTTTTCAGCAGCATTAAGATAAAAGCGCGCCGCTCTGCATCGCGCTTTATAAGGTTATCGCGATCCTCTTTTGAATTACCATTGTACCTGTCGGCACCCAGGCCTTCGCTCAGGTACTTTAAACTTTCGCGGTAACTGATTTGCAATAAGGCGATGCGCTCATCGTTTTCCAGCACCCGAAACTCATCTTGCTCACCTTGTGCGCCTTTTAAAATTGCCTGTGCATCAGGGTGACAGGTACCAATATCCTGTAATAACGCCGCCATGACCAACGGAATTTGTACGTCATCACGAAACGGCTGATATTCGTCTTTACTGTCTGCTTTGCGCTGTGCTGCTAAACGTTGCAGTACATAGGGGTTATTCAGCTCGCCATCTGCCAGCAGTTTGTCCAGCAAGCGCAGGCTTAACAGTGCTTTGTACAAATGTTTACTTTTCTGGTTGCTAGCGGCAACCAGCTTACCTTCTGTCGGCGACAGCAACTGAATGGTGCCCAGCATTTTTGCGCTATTTACCCGTGTATCCTCTTCCGACTCGCCCTGACACAGTGCCAGGATATCCTGGCATAGTTTTTTCAGCGCACTAAAACGCACAAAGGCTTCATCTGAGCGGGCTTGCACAAAGGTCTGCTGCTCGCCTCTGGCTTGCTGCAAACTGCGCTCAACCTGGGCCAGATTGCGCTTATCTACCTGCTGCTGGCGGTGTTCAAACAGATACACCTGCTGGGCCAGTTCGGTTTTTTCACTTTGCTGCGCCACCATCTGGATAAAACAAGCCGTGGCCTGTTCATACAAAGAATCAGCCACAGCCGTGTTGTCACTGATGCGGTTGATCAACGACGCCACCTGCTTGCTATAGGTTGATTTTCCAATGGTACCTGTAGACATCTGAATAACGCATCCTTGTGGTTACTGAAGGCTGGTTGCTGTTTTATACTCAGTCTATCTGAGCATTAAAATTTCGCCAGTTGATCAAAGTGTTAGTACCAATTTCCCGACAGTCTGGTTAGATGCCATAAGTTGATGTGCCTGCTCAGCCTGCTGCAGCTTAAATTGCTGCTGCAGTACAGGCGCGATTTGCCGATGTGCCAGTGGCTGACCAAATGCATTGCAAAACGCCTGCGTCAGCGCGGTTTTATACTTGTTACTGCGATTGCGTAATGTGGAGCAAATCAGCTGACCACGGCGTTTAAACAACAAGGATAAATCCAGCTGCGGTATCTCCCGCCCGCCCATCATGGCATAGAGCACAATTTTGCCGTCCATGGCCAGCAGCGGAATTTCACGGCTTATGTAGTCACCGGCCACCGGGTCCAGTATCAAATTTGCCCCGTCCGGCCACTGTGCGGCCAGTTCCTGTTCAAAGGCAGCTGTGGTGTAATTAAGCAGTACCTCTGCCCCCAGAGCCTTGCAGGCAGCCAATTTGTCATCGCTGCTGGCCGTTACCGCAACCACAGCACCAGCCGCTTTTGCCAGCTGTATTGCCGCCGTACCCACACCACTGGCGCCGGCATGAATAAGCACCTTCTGGCCGCTTTGCAAAGCACCGATGCTAAACAGCAGTTGATAAGCGGTGAGAAACACCTCTGCGCTGGCAGCTGCTTCTGCCATGCTATAACCGGCCGGCACCGCCATAGCATGGCCGGCATGCAACAGGGCATACTCAGCATAACCGCCGCCCGGCACCAGACCAAACACGGCTTTGCCAAGCCAGCTTTTATGCAGCGGCCCCGCCGCCACTACAATACCGGCCACTTCCAGGCCTAAAATATCGCTATCGCCAACAGGTGGCGGATACAAACCGCGACGCTGCATTAAATCGGCGCGGTTAATGCCGGCTGCCGCCACCTTTACCAACAGTTGCTCGGCCGAAGGCTGCGGCACAGGGCGCTGCTCTACCCGCAAAGTGCTGTCGTTGCCGGCGTTAACAACCGCAATTGCCTGCATAGTGGATGGAATGTTTGCCAAAGCTGACTCCTTAGCGAATTGGTTGGGCTGCATAAATTCTGCTTTAGCTTTGTGCAGCGCTTCTCTACAATGCGGCCTTTAGTCTAGCACAGTGTGAAAATGCCCATGAACCAGCCTTCAGTATCATCTACCCAATCTGCTTTGCCACGCTTAACCTTACAGGAAACACGGGAAAAGTCGTTAAAGCGGTTACACCCGTGGATTTTTTCCAAGGCGGTAAAGCACGTCAGTGGCAATCCGGCCAACGGCCAAACGGTTGAGGTAGTCAGCAGCAAAGGCGAATGGTTGGGCTATGCTGCCTACTCTGCGCAGTCGCAAATTCGCGCCAGGGTATGGAGCTTTAACCCGCAAGAGCAAATTGACGCGGATTTTTTCCGGCGCCGTATTGCCCGCGCCTGGCAGCTACGCAGCGAACTGTTTGATTTAAACCACACCAACGGCCTGCGCGTCGTGGCGGCTGAGTCTGATGGCTTACCGGGTGTCACCATAGATAAATACGACACTATCCTGGTGTGCCAGCTGTTGTCGGCCGGTGCTGATAGCTGGCGCAACGAAATAGTACAAGCGCTGATACAGCTGTTCCCGGAGCACAGTATTTACGAGCGCTCTGATGTGGACGTGCGTAAAAAAGAAGGCTTGAAACCGGTTACAGGTTGGCTGCATTTGCCGCGTGAGCATGGCGAAGTGATTATTAAAGAGCACGACATGTCACTGCTGGTTGATGTGATGCAGGGCCATAAAACCGGCTTTTATCTGGACCAACGCGCCAGCCGTGCTGCAGCTAAACGTTATGCCAAAGATAAAACCGTGCTGAACTGTTTTAGCTATACCGGCACCTTTGGTGTAGCTGCCTTGCAAGGGGGGGCTGTGGCGGTCACTAATGCCGATTTATCCGAACTGGCACTTAATACCGCATTAAAAAATGCGGAACTGAATCAGCTCGATTTATCAAAAATTGATAATGTGAAATTTGATGTGTTTAAACTGCTGCGCCAGTACCGCGAACAAGGTAAGCAGTTTGATATGGTGATCCTGGACCCGCCAAAGTTTGCTGATAGCAAAGCACAGCTGATGGGCGCTTGCCGCGGTTACAAAGATATTAATATGGTTGCGATGCAAATTGTAAAACCGGGCGGCTTGTTGCTAACGTTTTCCTGCTCCGGCCTGATGGAAGATGGTTTGTTTCAGAAAATTGTTGCCGATGCCGCCATTGACGCTAAACGTGACTGCCTGTTTATTGAGAAACTAAGCCAGGACAGCGACCACCCCATCGCCAGCTTTTATCCCGAGGGCAGCTACTTAAAAGGTCTGGTGTGTAAAATCTATTAAAGTCAAAGATTTGGTGTCAGTAGCCGCTTAGGGTATGCTGACACTATCACTACGATTGGCACTAAGATTGGAGCAATTTATGAAAGTATTCGCACTGGCGCTGGCACTGAGTAGCAGCGTCGCCACCGCAGCCGACTGGGCATTGGATAACAGCCAATCCGGTTTGCATTTCGTGTCGGTAAAAAATGAGTTAGTCGCAGAGACGCATCAGTTTAACCAGCTCAGCGGCAACTGGGATGGTAATACCGTTACGGTAAGTATTGCGGTGAACAGCATGGACACGCTGATCCCAATCCGTAACGAGCGCATTTGGCAGTATGTATTACAAGCAGAGCAATTTGCCGCCATCACCGCATCGGCAGAGCTAAAACAGGCGGCGGTAGCCAAACTGGCGCCTGGCGACAGTATATTATTGGAGTTGCCGCTGGCCGTTACCATTGCCAAAGAAACGGTGACACTTAATGCCAAACTGCGTATTACCAAGCTCAGCGCCAATACATTGCAAGCGGTAACAGCAGCGCCGCTGATGCTGAACACTAACAGCTTTAAGTTAACTGCCGGCGTAGCCAAATTACAGGAGTTGGCAGGGCTTAAAAGTATTGAGCCGTTAGTTCCGGTTAGCTTTAACGTACGCTTTAACCAACAGTAACCGGCACTGTACCGTACAACTCAATTTGGGCAACAAAAAAGCAGCTAACGCTGCTTTTTTGTTTGTTGCTGACACTGCCAACAACACTATTGTACAACTGCTTAATTCAGATCCATAAAAGCCAAACCCAGCTGATAGCTGTCTTCGCTTTCCTGGCTGCAGCGCATCACTTTTGCACTGGCATCCAACGGCGGCACACTGGCATTGGCGGACTCTAACCTGACACGGATCAAAGTGCCCATCTCCAGTGGTTCATCTACATCGACTGACATACCGGACGCACTGAGATCACGGCAAATACCGTCCAACACCCGTCCGGCTTCCGGATCATTGATCATTAATTTAACTTCGGCATTGACCATCATCCTGAAATAATGCCGATTATCGCCTTTTGTTAGCATAGCGTCCCCCTTCGCAACGTCAGCTGCTAGTTATAGAACTTTCCCCTGTCCATGTAAAGCTTGCTGAGCACTGGCCCAATCTGCCATAGCTGTCAACTTGCTTACCGCTGAGTGAAAGCGACCACTCTGCGTATTTACTAATATTATTCTGCGTTTAATTCAGGTTTTAATTTCCTGCACTGCGTGCAATACGCGCTTCACCGAAATTGGATAAGGTGTGCCCAATTGCTGCGCATGTAAAGACACTTTCAGCTCTTGCAGCATCCAGTAAACTGCCTGCACCGGCTCAGGTAATATCTTGCTGCCGGCAAATTTACCTAACAGGTTATTATAGCTGTCAAAGGCTTTTTGATACTCGTGCATCAATAAACGATCGCGCTGTGGATCAACCGGCAGCTTCTCCAGCCGTTTTTGCATTGCCTGCAAATAACGCAGTATATCGTCCAACCGTGCGGCGCCATGATTGCTGACAAAGCCTTTAAAAATAAGCTCATTCAGCTGCTGCTTAATATCGCCTTGTGACTGCACATGGGCTAAATCAACTTTGCCTTTTAAGCGCTTTTGTATATCGTGACACAGGGTTAATATTTGCTCCACTTTCAGCGCTATCGCCAGCACGGCATCACCCAGCTCTGCGCGCACTTTCTCTCTGAGCTGATTAAAATCCTGTTCATTCTGCGGTAGCTCGCTTTGCGCTATTAAGGCGTCAACGCCGGCAGCGATACAATCATCTATCAGCTCTAACACGCGGCCAAAGGGGTTAAAGTACAAACCCAGCTTGGCTTTATTTGGTAACGATTCCTGCAGGTATTTTACCGGTGACGGAATATTCAGCAGCAATAAGCGCCGCAGCCCCTGCTTGGTGGTTTCCAGTGCTTGTTGCGGGTTATCCAGCAACTTTATTGCCACAGAATCACGCTCGTCCACTAAGGCAGGAAAGGCTTTAATTTCATAGCCGGCCTGTAATTTAACGTATTCACGCGGCAGCTGGCCAAAGCTCCACTGCGTTAATTTATCCTGCTCTATGCCCTGCTCGGCCACCTGGCTTAAGCTTTGCTGTACTTCGCCCTGCAAGCCTTGTTTTAGTAAACCCAGCGAGCGGCCTTGTCGCAAGGTGGTGCCTTTGTCATCCATCACTTTAAAGTTCATTTTCAAATGCAGCGGCAGGCTGGTTAGATCCCAGGCATCTTCCGGAATCGTTACGCCGGACATCCGCTTTAAGCGCAAGGTGATAACCTCAAGCAACTTGCCTTCGTCCGGGTTCAGCGTTTGCATTAACGCATCGGCATAATTGGGTGCCGGCACAAAATTACGCCGGTATTGCTTGGGCAGCGATTTGATCAGTGCCACCAGCAACTCGTGGCGCAGCGCTGGGATCAGCCAGTCAAAGCCGTTATCATCCAATTGGTTTAACAGCGCCAGCGGAATAATGACGCTGACACCATCATCTATCTCGCCCGGGGCAAAATGGTATTCCAGCGGCAACGTTAAATTGCCCTGACGCCAGCTTTCAGGAAATTTATCGGCGGTAATATCACTGGCATCGCGGTTCAGCAGGCTGTTGGGGTCAAAGTTAAGAAAAGAGGCATCTTCGCTGCGTTTTTTCTTCCACCATTTGGCAAAATCTATCCGGTTATTCGCCCACTGCGGTACGCGCTGAAGATAGAACGCCGCCAGGGTGTCTTCATCTACCAGAATATCGCGCCGGCGTGACTTTTCTTCCAGCGCGGTCACATCGTCAATTAGGCGCTGGTTATGCTGTAAAAAGCTGTCGTTAGTGCCCAGCTCCTGATTCACCAGCGCTTCGCGCACAAACAGCGTATGGCACACTGCCGGGTCTATTTTGCTGTACAGCACAGCGCGCCTGGCCACGATAACCAAACCATACAAACTGACTTGCTCATACGCAATTACCGCACCGCGCTTTTTCTCCCAGTGCGGCTCGCTGTAACTGCGCGTCACCAAATGCTCTGCCAGTGGCTCTATCCATTCCGGTTCAATTTTGGCCAGGGTACGGGCATACAACTTGCTGGTTTCTACCCATTCAGCTGCCGCCACCCATTTGGGTTTGCGTTTAAATAAATGGCTGCCCGGGAACACATAAAACCGCGTTTGCCTTGGGCCTAAGTAATCGGCTTCTGAGTCTTTAAAACCCACCTGCCCCAGCAAGCCACTTAGCACCGCCTGGTGAATAGCCTGATAACCGGCCGTTTGCCGGTTTAGCTGATAGCCCTGCTCCTGCATAAGCTGGGTAAGCTGGCCGGTAAGATCTTGCCATTCGCGCACCCGCAGGTAATTTAAAAACTCCTGGCGGCACAAACGGCGAAACTGGTTGTTACTTAACTGCTCTTGTTGCTCCTGCAGATATTGCCACAGTTTGAGCCAGGCAGCGAAGTCGGAATCCGGATCAGCAAAACGGGCATGACACTGATCGGCCTTTTGCTGTTTGTCCAGCGGCCGCTCACGCGGGTCCTGAATGGACAGTGCAGCTGCGAGCACCAACAGCTCGGCCAAAGCACCGTTGTCAGCGCCAAACAGTACCATGCGCGCCAGGCGTGGATCTATCGGTAAGCGCGCCAGTTTTTTACCCAACTCCGTTAATTGCAGGCCCTGCTTATTGCGATTAAGCGGAATAGCGCCCAGCTCTTCAAGCAACTTTACACCATCGTTAACAAAGCGGCTGTCCGGCTTTTGTAAAAACGGAAAGGCTGCAATATCGCCCAGGCCCAGCGCCAGCATTTGCATAATAACCGAGGCCAAATTAGTGCGCAGTATTTCCGGGTCGGTAAATTCCGGCCGGCCGTTAAAATCGTCCTCGCTGTACAGCCGGATACAAATACCGGCCGCCACCCTGCCACAACGGCCCTTACGCTGGTTGGCACTGGCCTGGCTGATGGCTTCTATCGGCAATTGTTGTACTTTGGAGCGATAGCTGTAGCGTGATAAGCGCGCGGTGCCTGGATCGATAACATAACGAATACCGGGCACTGTCAGCGAGGTTTCGGCCACGTTGGTAGCCAACACAATGCGCCGGCCGGCATGGCTCTGGAAGATGCGGTTTTGCTCAGCTGCACTTAACCTGGCATACAACGGCAATACTTCGGTGTGCGGCAGTTTTAACTTTTCCAGCGCATCGGCAGTATCGCGGATTTCACGCTCACCGTTTAAGAAAATCAGAATATCGCCCGGCGGCTCGCGGTATAGCTCGTCGACAGCATCAAAAATACCTTGCAGCTGATCGGCGTCTTTGTCGTCTTGCTCGCTTACCGGCCGGTAGCGGGTTTCAACCGGGAAAGTACGGCCGGAAACTTCAATTACCGGCGCATTAAAAAAGTGCTTTGAAAAGCGCTGCGGATCGATAGTGGCTGAGGTAATAATCAGCTTGAGATCCGGCCGTTTCGGCAGCAGCTGTTTTAGATAACCGAGCAAAAAGTCGATATTCAGGCTGCGCTCGTGCGCTTCGTCAATAATTAAGGTGTCGTACTGGTTTAAAAAGCGATCTTGCTGAATCTCGGCCAGCAAGATACCGTCGGTCATCAATTTAACAAAAGTATTGTCGCTGGTATGATCGCCAAAGCGGATTTTATAGCCGACCTGGTTGCCCACCTGACACTGCAGCTCTTCGGCGATACGGTCACAGACACTGCGTGCGGCTAAACGCCTTGGCTGAGTATGGCCTATCATACCGGCAACGCCGCGACCTAACTCGAGGCAAATTTTCGGAATTTGCGTGGTTTTACCCGAGCCGGTTTCACCGGCAATAATCACCACCTGATTGACTGCAATGGCAGCTTTAATATCGTCTTTCTTTTCCGATACCGGCAGCTGTGGCGGATAGCTTACCTTGGGCAGCGCAGCCAGCCTGGCAGTACGTAGCATTTGCGAGCGGGCAATATCGGCGGCAATACGCGCTAATTGCGTGTTTTTTGCCTCATCAGCCAGATTTTTGCAGTTATGTAAGCGCCGACGCAGGCGAAACTGGTCTTTTAACAGACAAGCGGGAATGCGGGAAATAAGTTCAGGTACAGAGATAACAGCTTCAGACAAAACAACGCCCTCGTTAACAGAGGGCGCCATGCTACCAAGAGCGGCAGGTAAAGATCCAGCGCTTAAATTAGCCTACCTTACGATAATGCGAATGCAGCTCTTTATCTATTGCGCCTAATACATCCGAGCGGGTGATAATGCCGAGTAAATAGCCATCGTCATCCACTACCGGATACAACTTTGGTTTGGCTTTTAACATTATTTGCGCTAAATCGATAATACCGTCGTAGCCTTTTACCGTTAACACCGCCGGGTTCATTACATCAGCGACTCTTGAGGCCTGTTGATCATGGTAGGTTGACATCAGCATGCGCTGCAAACAATCCTGTTCGGAGATAAAACCAATAATTTTTTTATGTTCATCAATAACGGGCCCGCCGGTCTGGCGACCTTTAATCAGCCGATCAACAGCCATTTCAACCGGCATCTCTGCACTAAAGGTGACCGGATAACGGTTCATATAATCTGCCACTTTGAGTAAATCCATGCTTCCCCCTGCACTGTATTACTGAGCATCAGGCTCTTGTTAAGATTAGCCGAATTTAGCCGCTTTGCCGCAAAATTACGGCTTGCCGGCAAAGATTTCGCTGATCACTTCGCCGCCTTCGGCCTTCAGGGCGCGGTACATCCCTTCAGTGTTAAAAGTCCAGCTAAGCTGGCCCTTGTGATCGACCACAATAACACCACCATCACCACCGGCTTTTTTTAGCTCAGCCATCACTTCTTTTGAAGCCACTGCAGCCGTTTTGTTCTGATATTTCACTCTGGCACAGATATCGGCGGCCACCTGATAGCGGATAAAAAATTCGCCGTGGCCGGTTGCTGATACCGCACAACTTTTATTGTCGGCAAAGTTACCGGCACCAATAATGGGCGCATCGCCAATGCGGCCATAACGTTTGGCTGTCATTCCTCCGGTAGACGTCGCGGCCGCTAAATTGCCCTTTTTATCTATCGCTACCGCGCCTACCGTGCCCATTTTCCATGCCGGATCATAAGGCAGCGCCGCCTGGTGCGGCTGTGGTGCTATAGCTTGTTTCGCCCGCTTTAGGGCTTCATAGCGAAATTCAGTATTAAAATAGCTGTTCTCCACCAGTTCCAACTGCTGCTCTTTAGCAAACTGTTCTGCGCCCTTGCCGGACAACATTACATGCACTGATTTTTCCATTACCGCCCGCGCCAGCAAAATCGGGTTTTTTACATTGCTTACCCCGGCGACGGCACCGGCACTACGGCTACGGCCATCCATAATAGAGGCGTCCAGCTCATGGCTTTCATCAAAGGTATACACCGCGCCTTTGCCGGCATTAAACAGCGGCGAGTCTTCCAATACTATTACCGCCGCAGTAACCGCATCCAGGCTGGAGCCGCCGCGTTCCAGTACCGCATAGCCCTGACTAACCGCGTGAGTAAGCATGGCATGATAAGCCTGTTCTTGCGCGGCACTCATGCTGTCACGGCTGATAGTACCGGCGCCACCGTGAATAACGATGCCAATAGGCGCTTTGGCATGCGCCAGAACAGAACAAGTACCAAGCGCAGCTGCTAATAGAAGTGTTTTCATGATTGATTCCCGCATTCGCAATAATTCTTTGTACTTGATTCGTCACAGAATCACAACCGGCTGTAAAGTTGAGTGGCCGCTACCGTGATGAGCTTTGTTACAATTTGACGCACTGATTGTGCCTCAAGCTGGTCTATAGTTAACAATGTTGAGTATCGGAGCAGTATTATGAACACTGTAATTTCCGTTAGTTTTGTTTTATCACTGGTCGCTTTGGTGTCGTGCCAGCACACATCAGAGCATTGGCAGCTGATGGAACCGCAAAAGCTGTTAGTTGATGAGACCCGGTTTCAGGGCGAACTATATCCGGTTGAAACGGCAGAAGAGATATTCCGGTTACCACAGGCCAACAAAGCTGAACTGAGTGCACTAACGTCTGCCCGATTAGGCATGGCTGAGCGCAGTACCGCCATCTTAAAGTATATTCTGGCGCATACCGGCGACAGCCTGACGTACAACCATACTGTAACCAGAACCGTCAGCGAGACCCTGGCCACACGCCAGGCGAATTGCTTAAGTTTGTCTATTCTGACCTACAGCATTGCCAAAGAAGTAGGTATAGGCGCGGTGTTCCAGGATGTGAAAATTCCGGAATACTGGAGCAGCGATACTAACCAAACCTGGTTAAACGGCCATATCAATTTAAAATTAGTGCAAAACCGGCAGTTAAATTATGCCTCAGGCCTGGTGCTGCTTGGCAGCGACATTGTTATTGATTTTGACCGCAACACAATAAAACAGCGTTTCGCAACTGAAACCATCAAACCGGAGCGCGTTATTGCCATGTTTTACAATAACAAAGCCGCTGAAACCTTTGACCACTATAACCTTGCCCAAACCTACCGTTACTACCGCGCGGCCATAGCAGCAGATCCTGACTACGCCGTTACCTGGTCCAATCTTGCTGTACTGTACCGGCAACAGAACATGTACCCACTGGCAGAGCAGGCGTATCACCATAGCCTGGCGTTAGACCCGACATCTACCAATGCGATGGCTAATCTGGCGGTGTTGTACCGTTATAGTGGTAACATCAGCGCAGCAAAAAAACTGGAGCAACAGGTGCATGAAAAGCGCAAAACTAACCCCTGGTACTATGTAATGCTGGGCAATGAAGCGGTGAAACGCAATGAGCTGAATCAAGCCATTGCACTGTTTCAACAATCGCTGACGCTGAACAATGATACCCATGAAGCGCTGTTTGGCCTGGCCAGAAGCTATTTCGCGCTGAACAACACAGTAAAAGCATCGCATTACCTCGAAAAAGCCCGTCGTGCAGCCAAATCAACCGAAGATAAACAGCGCTACCAGCATAAAATAAGTGTGCTTAACCGCATCGCCAGTGCCGGCTAACAAACTCAGAGCAGCAAACGCCGCTGCTCCGGCAGCCCCATACTGATTACATAGGGCATTGTGACTTGCTGGGCGGCAATAAAATCCTGCTTAGAACTTAGCCCCTGCCAGTTAATCTCAATCAGGCTTTGTGCCACTGCCCCACCCAGCCCTGCGCCAGGGCCGGTTAAAATAATATGCTCAGGCGCAAATTCTTTTACCGCCACTTGCAGCGCTGTACTGAAATCATAGCTTTGGCAGACCTGATGTTGCAGGGTGTAGCGCTGCAGCGCCGCCGGATCACTGCCGCCATCCGGCCAGATCCGGCCACGACCGTCTATAAGGGGCAGTTGCGGCTGGTTAAAACGCGCCGCCGGCCACAGCGCTAAAGCTTTATCTGATGCGGCTTGCATAAAAGTGGTATGAAAAGCGGCATGCCCCGGCAGCAATAGCGGGAAACGCTCATCACACGGTGGTAACGCCGCCATCGCCATGTTAACTGCACTCTCGCTGCCGGCCAGTACTGCATAACCGCCGTATACTATCGACATAAACAGCTCGCCTTCATGCAGCACCAGCTGTTGCTGTACTAAAGCTGCGCGTTCTGTATCCGGCTGCCAGTTATCATCAATAACCGGATAAATAAACTGTGCTCCGGCACCTCCTGCGGTTAACCGGGCCATATCGCTCACCAGCTGCATACCGTTATCCGGCGCCAGCACGCCGGCACAACCCAGCGCGGTGTACCAACCCATCGAGTTACCGGTCACCGCCACCACGTCAAACTGAGCTGTATTAATACTGCGATAATCCGCTACACCGGCGGCAAAAATCAGTGCAGCAGCATTGTCTGCCTGCAAATGCACGCTGCGGCTAAATACTGCCCGGCTGTCCAGTTCACTGACTGTTGGCAACCCTAACTCAGAGCGCACGCGGTCAAACTGCGCCAGCAAACCAGTGTCGGCAGTATTGTTACTGATATACCCCAGCTCAGCTTTGTTATAACTGCCGCGGCCCGGGCATACCACTAAGGCTGTTTTTTTCATTGCACCATCTCCGCCGCAGTTGCACCCAATAAGGCCAGTGCCTGACCAATAATTTGCTGCACCGATGGCAGCACCGTATACGCTGCTGCGCCCAGCGGAATAAAGCTGTCTTCAGCACATAAACGGCGGATATCAAAATAACCGGGCTTAGCTTCATGTAAGGCGGTAAACAGCTCTTCGCTGAGTGAACCACGACGGCGGCACTCATCTACGATCAATACCTTAGTGCAGCCCGCCAATGCGCTGATAATCAGCGGCGTATGCAGTGGTACCAGGGTACGTAAATCCAGCAGACGGATATGATAGCCCTGTGCCCTCAGCTCCTGCTCCACCTGACGGCTTAAATAATAGCCATTGCCGTAGCTGATAATTGCCAGTTCTTTGCCATCACCATATACCGCTGGCTCACCCAAGGCCGGCAACGGCGTATCCGGCGCCGGGTAATCGGCCAACCACAAGCCATCACCGGGCTGGCTGAGGTCACGCGTCATATACAGCGCTATGGGTTCCAGCAGTATTACCAGGCGCTTTTGCTGATGCGCCAATTGCACCGCCTGGCGCAGCAATAACACCGCATCATGGCCGTTAGACGGACACAGCAAAATAACGCCCGGAATATCGCGAAATACAGCAAAAGAGTTGTCGTTATGAAAATGACCGCCAAACCCGCGCTGATAGGCCAGCCCGGCAATGCGAATTACCATCGCATTGTGGTACTGGCCATTGGAGAAAAATGGCAAGGTAGCGGCTTCACCACGGATCTGATCTTCAGCATTATGCACATAAGCCAGAAACTGAATTTCGGGGATAGCGATAAAGCCCTGCTGCGCCAGGCCAATGGCCATACCCAAAATACTTTGCTCATCCAATAAGGTATTAATGACACGGTTACTGCCAAAAGCATGCACCAAATGCTGGGTAACGCCGTAAACGCCACCTTTTTTACCAACATCTTCGCCAAACACCACGGTATTGTTGTACTGCGCTAATACATCATGCAGTGCCCAGTTTAATAATTTGGCCAAATGCTGCTTTTTACCGCTGTTATGCTGATCAAAAGCGAATAATTGCCGGCGCGCTTCAGCCGCCGGCAGTGCCGGTACAGCCACTGTCTGACGCAGCGGAGCAATGGACGCCATCACCTGCGCTGCTGTCGTCAATTTAGGCCGGCTGCTGGCTACTACAGCTACTCTGGCTATTTGTGCCTCCAGCCTGTCCAGCTGCAGCAATAATTGTTCAGCAGTAATATCGCCGCCGGCCAGCAGCGCTGCAGTGCTGCTAAGCAAAGGATCAAGCTCCAGCTCCGCATCAATTTGTGCTTTGCTTCTGTATGCCACTTCTGCATCGGCACCGGCATGGCCAAATAAACGTACGGTGGATAAGTGCAGCACTGCCGGTTTACGTTTAGTGCGCACATAGTCTGCTGCCCTTTTGGCAATGGTATAGGTTTGCGCTAAATCGCGGCTGTCGGCGGCAAAGTACTTCAGCACCGGCCTGTCGGCTAAGTCCTGTTCTATCCAGCCACTGGGCGTTGGCGTAGAAATACCCAGGCCATTGTCTTCACAGACAAACAGCACCGGTAACGGTACCTGCTGATAAGCAGCCCAACAGGCGGAGTTAATCGCGCCCTGAGCGGTAGAATGGTTAGCCGAAGCATCGCCAAAGCTACACAGTGCTATGGCATCAGCAGGCCACTGGCCGGCAATACCCAGCCGCTTACTTAAGTCGACAGCAAAGGCCGCTCCAACCGCTTTAGGCAACTGCGATGCGATAGTACTGGTTTGCGGCGGAATATTCAGCGCCAGGCTACCCAACACTTTGTGCCGACCGCCGGAGATTGGGTCTTCACTGCTGGCGCAAAACGACAGCATCATGTCATATAAAGGCGTAGCACCCGGCAGTTGCTTGCTGCGCTCGATAAAAAAAGCACCGCTACGATAATGCAAAAATGCCGGATCGGTAACACGTAGTACTGCCGCTACCGCAGCATTCCCCTCATGACCGGCACTGCCTATGGTGTAAAAGCTCTGGCCTTTGGCTTGCAACAAGCGTGACTGTAAATCCAGCAACCGGCTGCACAACTGGCTGTGCCACAGCTGGTACAGGATACTGAACTCTATGCTGTGACTGCTGCTGTGCGGCGGCAGTTTGCCGCTTTTCAGCCGGAGACGGTATTCATTAACCCAGGGATGCACGGCTTCTGACATAAGGCTTACTCCGCTTAAGTAAAGTGCCGGGCTTATCAGCCGCTAAAGGCCTGTAAACCGGTTTGCGCCCGGCCTAAAATCAGCGCATGCACATCGTGGGTACCTTCGTAGGTATTTACCGCTTCAAGGTTCATCACGTGGCGAATTACATGGTATTCATCCGCTATACCGTTGCCGCCGTGCATATCACGCGCCATCCTGGCGATATCCAGTGCCTTGCCACACGAGTTACGTTTAATCAGCGAGATCGTCTCCGGCGCCAGTAGATCCTGATCCATCAGGCGGCCGGCTTGTAAGCAAGCCAGTAAGCTAATGCTGATTTCAGTTTGCATATCGGCCAGCTTTTTCTGGATCAACTGATTGGCTGCCAACGGCCGGCCAAACTGATGCCGGTCCAGCGTATATTGCCGCGCCGCATGCCAGCAAAATTCAGCGGCACCCAGTGCTCCCCAGGCAATACCATAGCGGGCTTTGTTTAAACAACCAAAGGGGCCCTTTAAGCCACTGACGTTAGGCAGCAGTGCATCTTCAGGCACCTCAACATTATCCATCACAATTTCGCCGGTAACAGAGGCGCGCAATGAAAACTTGCCTTCAATTTTCGGCGCTGTTAAACCTTTCATGCCTTTTTCCAGGACAAAGCCACGAATATCACTGTCTAATTTGGCCCATACCACAAACACATCGGCAATTGGTGAGTTAGTGATCCACATCTTGCTGCCGTTTAACACATAGCCGCCCGCTACTTTTTTGGCGGTAGTGCGCATGCCGGCCGGATCCGAGCCGGCGTCCGGTTCGGTTAAGCCAAAACAACCTACCCATTCACCGCGGGCCAATTTGGGCAAATATTTCATCCGCTGTGCTTCGCTGCCGTACTCATGAATGGGGTGCATCACCAACGAGGATTGCACACTCATCGCACTGCGATAACCACTGTCTACCCGCTCTACTTCACGCGCCACCAGGCCATAACAGACATAATTGACCGCAGAGCAGCCGTATTTTTCCGGCAAGGTGGCGCCAAGTAAGCCCAGCTCACCCAGTTCAGTCATAATTTCACGATGAAAATGCTCTTCGCGGTTTGCCATTAACACCCGCGGCAACAATTTATCCTGGCAATACTGCTGCGCACTGTCGCGGATCATTCGTTCTTCTTCGGTTAGCATGGCAGAAAGCGCAAACGGGTCCTGCCAGTCAAAATGTGCACGTGTCATAGCAAATTCCTCAATAAAACCAGCGAAATAATTTTTGTTATGGCCAGATTAGCCTGCTTTGATATAGAGTTAAAATATAATAATTCTGTATCAGGTATAGTTTATAACTATGGATATTCGCCAGCTCAGTTACTTTGTTGCCGTGTACGAACAAGGCAGTATCAGCGCGGCCGCGCGCCTGTGCTGCGTGGCACAGCCATCATTGTCAGCGGCGCTGCGTCAGTTGGAACAAGAGCTGGGGGTAAGCTTATTTATTCGCTTACCCAAAGGGGTAACTCCAACGGAGGATGGCGAAAAACTCTATGGCCATGCCGGCCGGTTGTTGGCGCAGTTGCAATCGCTCAAAGCATCGTTCAGCCAACCGGTGGCACGGATAAAATTCCGCTTGGGGTTAATCCGTGCGCTGGGGGTAGAACGCATGAGCCGGTTACTGCGCGAATTCAGCAACAGTGTGCCCGGGCTGGAGCTGCATTTGGTTGAACCGGATGAGCACTGCGACGCCCGCATTATTACGCCGCAGTTGCTCAAAGCCGGTGAAGCATTCCAGCCCATTTGGCATGACAGCTATTTGCTGGCTTTACCTCCCGGCTCATCGCTGAGTTTGCAGTCGGAAATAAAGCTGGAAGACTTTGAGCAACTGCCGCTGATAAAACGTACGCCTTGTGATGCCTGGAATACACTGTACCCGGAGCTGGTGCGCCGCGGCATAAAAGCCGATGTACGCGCGGATATTCAAACCATTGAGTATGCGCTGGGCCTGGTGTCGGCCGGTGTCGGCTGCGCTTTGGTGCCAAACTTTGACACTTTACTACAGCGGCAGGATTTAGCACTACGCCCTCTGGCTCAGCTGAAGTTGCAACGCGAGCTGGGGCTGGCGTATGGCAAAAATCAGGATTCGCCTTCCCTTAATGTATTGCGACAGCTGTGCCAGCCTGCATCGTAACGTTACCCTCTGGCAAGCGGTTATTGTTAACGGCTTTTACGGTGTATTGCTATACAGCGGCGGTTACCTATACTTTAGTTATTCAGAACTCAGATAACACAAACTAATGAAAAGTCCTGCCCAAACCGAGACAAAGCATCCATCTGATAAAGTCAGGCATCAACCGCCGTTGTCACATAAAGATGCAGAAGCCGCAAGCCCTGAAGATAGCTCAGTCTGTGGTGAAGAAGATCCAGGTTCGGCATTGGAAAGTCTGATGGACGATGATAAGTAAGGCGGTAATCTTCTTCTACTTCGCAGTCCTTTAATGCCGGTAAGTGGCTGTAGAGTCCGGTCACCTGGGGTCCAAATGGATATGAGAAAAATGAAAAAGAGGCTTAGTGCCCCTTTCTTAATAGTGGAACCGACACTGCGCTATTATCAGGTAGCCATCTGAGTAGGTGTAAACCAAACGGTGTTCACGGTCTATCCGGCGTGAATAAAAGCCGGCGAAATCCCCTACCAAACGTTCGGGCTTACCCTTACCTTCTAACGGCGAACGCATTGCTTCTTTTATCAACTCATCAATACGTGCGCTTAGCTTTTTGTCGTACTGCTTAAAATACTGGTAGTCATCCCATGCACTGGCATCAAACGCTACGCCGGGTTTAACCTTTTTCTTGTTCATCCAAAAAGTGTTCCTTCACATCGAAGGAGCCAGCTTTAATGCGTGCTACCGATTCCCGTAAACGGTTAGCATTATTCGGTGTACTTAGTAAGTACAGCGTTTCCTGCATGGCGTTGTAATCCTCTTGAGAAATCATTACAACATTGCCAGACCGCTGGTTAGTCACAAGCGTAGGCTCATGAGTATCCAGCACGGTATCAATAACGGCCTTAAAGTTAGCTCGTGCTTCGCTAACTGTAAGAATGTTCATCTGCCAATTCCCAATCCGTTAAATTCCAACTGCGCCTCCGGTTTTTGGAATGTTGTAGCATTTCAAAAACAACGCACCCGCAATCATAGTACCAAACTTCGTACACTATGACAATTAGTTCATTGCGCCAATCTTACCAACCGGCACACGACGGCAGGCAGCGGTGCTCTGCAAAGGCGCGCTTAAATGTAGGCTTGGTTGAAACAGCTTCCGCCAAGCCATTGATAGTGCAGACTTCTACACAGTTCGGATTTATGCCCCATTGCAGATCTAACCGCCTTCGGAAAATAAGCCCAGACTTCCCGCAACCGCTGCCAGGCTTCAGCAAGCGGTTGTTTTTAAAGTCAGCAGTTATTGCGTATGTCGATAAGAAGTATGGGGGGGCAGGAGAGTTTGGAGCTGAACTCCTAAAAAGAGAACCTACTGTACCTGATCAGTAGGTTTATCAACATTTTTAGGGAAAAGAACGGTATGCCACTTGATGACATATCCATCATTAAAATCTGTCTCCAGCTGATGAAGCGATTTACAACTTGGAAAGTTCTCAACGGCCGTTGCAATTAGTTCTTGCGCATTGGTAACGTCACCATTCAATCTATATCGCTCAGCAAGCTCTAGGCTGGCAGCAGCTTCAAAATATTGAGGAGCATGAAATCCGCTTTTTTTAGAGCGTTGATTGAAATATTTATCGTGCAAAGCACGATGATCATCAATTGACCAAATATTAGTTTTCCCTATTATTGTAAGCCCGATCAACTGCTCTGGGGTATCACCAATCAGTATGCCTTCGTATTTTTCGCAGAATTCGACGCAGCCTTTGGTTTTCTGTTCAGGTGTTATAATGTAATTAAACAAACCATGTAACAACAGCATTGAGGGCTTATACTGCTTGGGAGACTGATCTATTATTCTTTCTATATCCAGCAACACAGGTCTTATATCTGTCAGTTCATGATTTTTGTTATCGCTCATAACAGAGACCAGTTGTTGCAAAAATCCTTCTAAACGCCTAGGAACATCTTTAGCATCCCTCAGTGTGCTTGCACCAGTATTGTGGGGCTAATGGCACTACGACTACACCAGCTTCCTCACGGGTATAATTGTATATTTCACGCTCCACCTTCGAGCTTTTCTCAACAAATTTTTTTATTACATGTCTTGATAGCCTAGATATTCTTTGTAGCGTCAAGGTCGGTCTGCGATCTACATAAGCTACTTCACGATGGTTGAAAGGTAAGCTTAGTTCATCAGGCAGCACTCTTAAATTATGAACATATTTTGATCTGATCGTATAAGCCTGCTTTAATGCCTCATCTAACTCAAATTTAGATACGGTATTGGGTTGAAGAGCCTCCTCAGACCTGAAAAAGCTGCCATCTATATGCTCTAATACAAATGCGCAATATCTCCGGCCTATCGAAATATGTTCAACAGAAAGAATGGCTTCTCTAAATTTTTTAGCGTAGCACTCACCTATATTTTCAAGTATTTTGTCTAATGGTTTACGCTTCCTTTCATGCACATCATCCCATGTCGACTCGTATCCATCAAAGTCCTGAGCAAGTGACTCAACGGCCGTAACCATTAAGGTATAAGCGAGGCTCAAATCATCAGGAATTCGTTGTACGCCAGACACATAAGTTCGAATGGCTCTCATAACACTCAAAAATCGTTTTCGCTCTAGCCCAAGCAATTGGTTGACAAAATTAGTAAATGAATTTACTTCATCATCTTTAATGTAGATCTGTTTATCAAAACAACGTCTTAAAAACTTATCTGGCGTATCATATGAGGATAAGCCTAGTTCCCCACTGGTTAGCCGTGTAACCAAGTTAGAATTTGGTGACATAAGGATATTGAGTCCGAAGGACGCGACAGCCGCAAAGTCTTGCAGAAATGGATCTACACAATGGGAAAGCAAAACTCCAGGGCCAACAATGCTTTCCTCGATTTTCTCTTCCAATTCATAAACTATAGCGTTGCTATTCCGCCCTTGGGTAGTTCGTAACGTACCAGCGGCTGTTATTATGTCGTCACAGAAGGCAAGTTTAAGGTTTGAATACAGCACGCCTCTAAGATCATTTGTTCTTCCAACACCATTAGCAAAAAGTTTCCCTGTGTTTATTTGGAGCATGTTTCATCCTCAATGTTTACTTGCTAACGATTGTAATATCAATCTATACCACAAATCATATCCTTGAAGTTGTTCTTCCATCCAATCATACCGGTTACATGTGGTGCTACCCCCTGCTCTGCCAGTCTGGTTACTATGGTACGGCGAAAGTAGTGCGGTACAAAATAGGCTATTTTTAGCTTTCCCGTATGCGTGGCACCTCTCTGGCAATAGCATTCTTTTTATGCTGCGTATTGGCCGCATCGACGACATTGCCCCCCAGCTGTTACACTACGCTAACTAAGCATGGTTTTGTCTTTAGCCAGAATGAATTTTACACTCGACAACGCAGGACATAAAAATTGAACCAACAGCCTACGTTCTATTTCCACGACTACGAAACCTGGGGTGCCGATCCCAAGCGTGACCGACCCGCTCAGTTTGCCGGCATCCGTACCGATCTTGAGCTGAATATTATTGCTGAACCGGATGTATGGTACTGCCAACTGGCAAACGATTACCTGCCCCATCCGCAAGCGGCATTAATAACCGGCCTGACGCCGCAACTGTGTAATAAAAAAGGCCTGGCAGAAACTGAGTTTATGCAGCGAATTCTGCAACGTTTCAGCACGCCCAATACCTGTGTACTGGGCTATAACAACCTGCGCTTTGACGACGAAGTAACCCGTTACAGCCTGTACCGCAATTTTTATGAACCCTATGGCCGCGAATGGCAAAACGGCAATAGCCGCTGGGATCTTATTGATATGGTGCGTGCCTGCTATGCGCTGCGCCCCGACGGTATAACCTGGCCGGTACGCGAGGATGGCAGCCCAAGCTTTAAGCTGGAAGAGTTAACACGCGCCAATGGTCTGGCACATGAAAATGCCCACGATGCGTTATCCGATGTGTACGCCACCATTGCTATGGCAAAACTGATAAAACAAAAGCAGCCTAAGCTGTTTGGTTATTTGTTTGAGCTGCGCAAAAAAGCCAAAGTTGCCGAGTTGATTGATGTCGCGGGTATGACGCCGCTGGTACATGTATCGTCTAAGTTTCCCGCTACCCAGGGCTGTGTCAGTTGGATAGTGCCGCTGGCGTTTCATCCTACCAATAAAAATGCCGTGATTTGCTACAATCTGCAGGCAGATCCAACACCGCTGCTGGAAGACGATATTGCCAGCTTGCAGCAAAAACTGTATACCAAAACCGCGGATTTGGCAGACGGTGAGCAGCGCCTCGGCTTAAAGCTTATTCATTTGAATAAATGTCCGGTGCTGGCGCCGGCCAAGACCCTGACTGAAGAGCGCGCAGCCGCCTTTGGCATCGACCGCGCAGAGTGTCTTAAGCATTTAGACTTTTTGCGCCAACATCGCGCCACCCAGGCTAAAGCCATAGAGTTGTATCAGCAATTAAATGAGTTCCCGGCCGAAACCAACCCGGATTATCAGTTATATAGCGGTTTTATCAGCGATGGCGATAAGCAAAAAATGCAGCAACTGCATCAGTTGCCGCCGGAGCAGCTGGCCGTTAACGCCCCGGTATTTGCCGATGAGCGTTTAAACAGCCTGCTGTTTTTATTTCGCGCCCGTAACTACCCGGCCAGCCTGAGCCACAGCGAACAGCAAAAATGGCAGCGCTACCGCACCGATAAATTAATGCATGGCGTGGATGACCCGAATCTGACGATGGAAGATTTTAGTCTGGTGTTGGAAAATCTGGCACATGAACATGCCAGCGACGAGCAGAAACTGAAAATACTTAAATCGTTATATCTATACGTGCAAAGCCTGTAACAAAAAACACCGGCCTGTGCCGGTGTTTACCTTTACTCTTTTTCTGCCAGCTTTTTTAAATTCTCATGGATTTTAAATAGCACGATCAATAATTCGCACCAAATCCGCACACCAATACTACCAAACACTAAAATACCTAAACCCTGCCAAAAGCTGCCATAAGCGGTAAACATAGCGCCCAGACCACTGACTAACACACCAAACAACAGCAACCAATAAACAAAAGTAATTATCTTCGGTGTCAGCATTGAATCAAAAAACAGTACATCTCTCATAGTGAAGTCCTTTTTTGTTATCTTTCAACTGTTAGCAGTAACAATCCGTTTCACAATAAGATACTTCATGCCGGCTGACAACTCCGACTAGCAAGCAAGTTCAGCAATACATGTGGCCTTCCAATTTGCTCAGCTTGTCTTTATACTCGGCCACTACTTGTCGGAGTGCCCAGCTGTTTACAGCGGGCTGAGACCGTGAAAACGGGATCCGTTGAACCTGATCAGGCTAATACCTGCGAAGGGAAACAAGGGGAAATACAGTATTTAACACAGCGAAAATCCGCCCAACAGTTTGGCTGCTTGTTATAACCTGCCCCCACTCCGGACAAGCAACCTCAACTTGTTAACCGGAGTTTGCTATGTCTGTATCAACTTTATCCAAACGTGATTTACGTGCCCATGCCCGCGCTTATATTCAGGCGCTGCAGGGTGAAACTTTTCCGGGTTCCAGCCGCCGTTATCTGCTGTGCGAACACAGCGGCGTGCAAGTCCCGGTGCGGGATATTCATCTTAGTCCCAGCCGCTTAGCCGATGGCAGTGAGCAGCCTAATCCTTGTTTAGCGGTGTATGACACCTCGGGCCCTTATGGTGACCCGACACAGCAATTAGATGTGCTCAAAGGCCTGCCGAAATTACGCCTTAACTGGATTACCGCACGCACCGATGTTGCGCCTTCACCATTACCGCCCTTTGCAGATATTGCCCTGGATGAACAAATTACTGAGTTTGAACATCAGCCGCTACGAGCCAAAGCCGGTAAAACGGTAACCCAATTACATTATGCCCGGGCCGGTATTATTACGCCGGAGATGCATTTTATTGCGCTGAGGGAAAATATGGCGGCCAATACCGATGGCGTCAGAAGCCATCAGGGCGAAAGCTTTGGTGCTGCTATACCCAAACAAATCACTGCGGAGTTTGTGCGCCGGGAAGTCGCCGCCGGCCGCGCCATTATTCCGGCCAACATTAACCACCCTGAAGCGGAGCCGATGATTATCGGCCGTAACTTTAAAGTAAAAGTGAATGCCAATATCGGCAACTCTTCGGTCAGCTCCAGTATTGAAGAGGAAGTAGAAAAGCTGGTGTGGGCCACCCGTTGGGGCGCTGATACCGTGATGGATTTATCCACCGGCCGGCGTATTCATCAAACAAGGGATTGGATCTTACGCAACAGCCCGGTGCCGATTGGTACAGTACCGATTTATCAGGCGCTGGAAAAAGTGAAAGGTGATGTCAGCCAACTGAACTGGCAGGTGTTTTACGACACCCTGGTAGAGCAAGCCGAACAAGGTGTCGATTACTTTACTATTCATGCCGGCGTGCTCAAAGATTATGTTGCCTTAACCGCTAACCGCGTTACCGGTATCGTCTCACGCGGCGGCGCTATTATGGCGCAGTGGACCAGGCTATATAACCAGGAAAGCTTTTTATATCAGCATTTTGAACAGATTTGTCAGCTCTGTGCTGCCTACGATATTTCACTCTCCCTGGGTGACGGCCTGCGCCCCGGTAGCATTGCTGATGCCAATGACGCCGCCCAATTTGCCGAGCTGCGTACCTTAGGTGAGCTGACTAAAATTGCCTGGCGTTATGACGTCCAGGTAATGATTGAAGGCCCGGGGCACGTGCCAATGCAACTGATTCAGGAAAATATGACTGAACAGCTAAAACACTGCCATGAAGCACCGTTTTATACCTTAGGCCCCCTCACCACAGATATTGCACCTGGGTATGATCATATTACCTCCGGTATCGGTGCTGCAATGATTGGTTGGTTTGGCTGTGCCATGTTGTGCTATGTCACCCCGAAAGAGCATTTAGGCCTGCCAAATAAAGAAGATGTAAAACAAGGCCTTATTGCATACAAAATTGCTGCCCATGCCGCAGATCTGGCCAAGGGCCATCCGGCAGCGCAACAAAGAGACAATGCGTTGTCTAAAGCCCGCTACGAGTTTCGCTGGCAGGATCAGTACAACCTGGCACTGGACCCGTTTACCGCTAAAGCCTATCACGATGAAACGTTAAGCCATGAAGGCGCCGATGCCGAGCCATTCTGCTCCATGTGCGGCCCCAAGTTTTGCTCGATGCGGCTTAATCAGCAAATTCAACAAGAAGAGGCGGCGAGCGATGCATGAGCCACTCCCTAAACCCATCGTCTGGACTATTGCCAGCTCAGACAGTGGCGGCGGCGCCGGTATTCAGGCAGATTTGCATACTTTTGCTGCTCTGGGTTGCCACGGCTGCAGTGTGATTGCGGCAATAACAGCACAAAACAGCACAGAAGTGGTGGGCTATGAAACGGTCAGTCCGGCGCTGTTTATCACTCAATTAAATTGCCTGCTGCAGGATATGCCACCGAAAGCCATTAAAATAGGCCTGATTCCCGACGCAGCGTTATTGCAACAACTGGCATTGTGGCTGGCCAAACATAAGACTGAGTATGGCTTTAGCGTCATTGCAGACCCGGTATTAAGCAGCAGCAGCGGTTATAACTTTATCCGCCAAAGTACGCTGAGTATCTGGCGGCAGCAACTGTTGCCGCTGCTCGACCTGATTACACCTAACCTGCCGGAGCTGGCACTGCTCAGCGACAAGGCAACCGCGTCGGTTGCCAGCCAGGCGGCGCAGTTACAGCAATGGGGCGCAGCGGCCGTGTTGGTCAAAGGCGGCCACAGCACTAGCGGCACCACTGTTACCGACAGCTTTTTTGGCAAAAATACCGGCTATACGTTACATCAACCCAGGCTCAGCACCACACATAACCATGGTACCGGTTGCGTGCTATCCAGTGCCGTCACCGCAGCTTGCGCCCACGATTACCCGCTTAGCGACAGTATTATTGTCGGCCGGGCTTATCTGCAGCAAGCATTAAGCCGCGGCTACGCTACCGGTAAAGGCGCCGGCAGCCTGCAACATAGCGGCTGGCCGCAGCAGTATCATTACTTCCCGCAATTACAACAACAGCATAACCTGCCGCACAACCTCAGCTTCGCACCAATGGGCGCGCCTATTGGCCTGTATCCGGTTGTCGATAGTGTTCAGTGGCTGAAACGCTTACTGCCGCTGGGGCTGGACGTGATCCAGTTGCGGCTGAAACAAGGCTCAGCGGCAGATATCGAGCAACAGATCGCGCAAGCTGTGCTGCTTAGTCGTGATTACAAACTACGGCTATTTATTAATGATCACTGGCAGTTAGCCATTAAATACGCTGCCTTTGGTGTGCATTTGGGCCAGGAAGATTTAGCCAGCGCAGATTTACCCGCCATTGCCGGCGCCGGCTTACGACTGGGCGTTTCTACCCACAGTTACACCGAGCTGTTAACGGCACGTCAGCTACAGCCCTCTTATATTGCGCTTGGCCATATTTATCCAACCCAAACCAAGCAAATGCCATCACTGCCACAAGGGCTGCAAAAGCTGAAACACTATGCCGCTCTGTGCCACGATGTGCCAACGGTAGCCATTGGCGGCATAAACCAGGCCCGTGTGGCGGATGTGCTGTCTTGCGGTGTCAATGGTATTGCCGTGGTATCGGCAATCACCGGCCAGACACAGCCGGAGCAAGCCTTTTTACAGTTAAAGCAGGCATGGGAGCGGCACTATGCATATCAGCATTAATGATGTGCGTTATCCACTGGATAGCGGTATCACGGTAGAACAGTTGCTGAAACAACATGCTCCAGAGCACACCGGCCTGGCCGTGGCGATAAATAATACCGTACTGGCCAAACGTTTATGGCCGCAGTATCAGTTGCAGCCGGATGATGCCGTGCAACTGTTTCAGATAGTAACCGGAGGTTGACTATGCTTCACATAGCAGACAAAAGCTTCAGCAGCCGTTTGTTGCTGGGCAGCGGTAAGTTTGCCAACCCGGGCCTTATGCAGCAGGCAATACAAGCCAGTGGTTGTCAGTTGGTTACCCTGGCACTTAAGCGGCTGCAATGGGAGCAGCCGCAAGATGACTTACTCAGCCCGCTGCGCGAGATGAATATTCAACTGCTGCCTAACACCTCAGGTGCTAAAACGGCCAAAGAAGCCATTTTTGCTGCAGAGTTAGCGCGCGAAGCACTGCAAACTAACTGGCTGAAACTAGAAATTCATCCTGATCCACGCTATTTAATGCCGGACCCTATCGAAACCTTAATGGCGGCAGAGCAACTGGTTAAATTAGGTTTTGTCGTACTGCCCTACTGCAGCGCCGACCCGGTGCTGTGTAAACGGCTGGAGCAAGCCGGCTGTGCCGCAGTGATGCCGCTGGGTGCAGCTATAGGTTCAAATCAGGGCTTACAAACGCGCGCTATGTTGGAGATTATTATCGAACAGGCCACAGTGCCGGTTATTATCGACGCCGGCCTTGGTGCGCCATCGCATGCAGCTGCAGCTATGGAACTTGGCGCCGCTGCTGTACTGGTAAACACTGCCATTGCTGCAAGTCAGGATCCGGTTGCTATGGCCGGTGCCTTTGCGCAAGCAGTAAGCGCCGGCCGCATCGCCTACAACGCCGGTTTAGCAGCAGCACAGCCGCATGCTACAGCCTCAAGCCCGCTAACTGATTTTCTGGCGGCGTTATGAGTTTCAGCGCGCATTGGCAGCAACAAGACTGGCAAGCACTGCAGCTGCAAAGCCGCAACTTTTCAACAGCTCAGGTGCAAACAGCACTGCATAAACCCCGCTTAGCACTGAGTGACTTACAGGCGCTACTATCTCCGGCCGCTTTACCTTTGTTACCGGTGCTGGCGGCCAAAGCACAACAGCTGACCCGACAAAGGTTTGGCCACAGCGTACAGTTTTATGCGCCTTTGTATCTATCCAACCTTTGCGCCAACGAATGCACCTACTGCGGCTTTTCGTTAAGCCAAAAAGTAAAAAGGCGCACCTTAAACCTTACTGAAACAGAGCAGGAATGCCGCGCCATTAAAGCCATGGGGATAGATCAGGTGCTGCTGGTAACCGGTGAGCATGAGCGCAAGGTTGGTATCGACTATTTTTGCGATGTGCTGCCATTGATCCGGCGTTACTTCAGCAGTGTGCAGTTAGAAGTGCAGCCACTAAACACCGCAGAATATGCCAGGCTGAAAAAACTTGGCGTAGATGCAGTAATACTGTATCAGGAAACCTATAATGCGGCGGCGTATCAGCAATATCATCTAAAGGGCAAGAAAAGCGATATCCACTGGCGACTGGATGCACCGGACAGAGTTGGCCTGGCCGGTATAGATAAAATCGGTCTGGGCATTTTACTTGGCCTTAGCGATTGGCGTACCGATGCCATCTTGCTGGCACAGCATCTGCAATATTTGCAAAAACAGTACTGGCAATGCCGTTTTAGTCTGTCAGTACCCAGGATCCGGCCCTGCAGCGGCGGTAGTACTGATGTAAATCCAATCAGCGATAAAGAACTGATCCAGCTGATTTGCGCCTTTCGCCTGTTTGCGCCTGAGCTGGAAATCAGCCTTTCTACCCGTGAGTCTGCCGTGTTCCGCCAGCACGTGGTCCCCCTGGCTATCACCAGTGTCAGCGCCGGCTCCAAAACCCAACCCGGTGGTTACAGTGTCGAACCGGAAAACCTTGAGCAATTTAGCATAGACGATAACCGCTCACCAAAACAGGTCGCCAAGGCCTTGATACAACAAGGCTTACAGCCGGTTTGGAAAGATTGGGACAGCTTTTTAGGTCGATAAAGGTAAGCAGATAAAAAGCAAACAGGCTACTCTCGCATAGCCACAAAGGTGTCAGGAACACCTTTGGACGTTGCAACGCAACGGTCCGCAGGACGAAACACAGGAGGTGTTTCGCAATGCTACACGCGCAGCGCTGTAGCTGCTGTGCAGCAGTAGTGCGCCGCGAGGCGCTTCAAAGCAAAAAGCCCGGCTCTTGCGAGTCGGGCTTTGCTTAATTGGGAGCCTGGC